>NZ_PVBQ01000012.1 GCF_002980525.1 Sphingobacterium haloxyli | reverse complement strand
GAACATGCCTTCCGGTCTTCCCAAAACCATTACAGAATCAGAAAAACAGAAAACCTTCGATAAAAATATTGGGAAACCTCCAAAAATGAAAAAGCCGCCTCAGTTATTTTTGAGACGGCCTCTTTTTCTTTTATTTGATAATTTCTTCTATTTCACGGATAATCTTCTGTGCGATAGCATTGGCGTCTTCTGGTGTCGGCCCTTCCGAATATATACGAATAATAGGTTCCGTATTTGATTTCCGAAGGTGTACCCATTCATTTTCAAAGTCTATTTTCAGACCATCGATCGTTGTATAATGCTCCTCCTTATACTTTTCTTCCATTTTTTGCAATAAGGCGTCGATATCTAAATCTGGCGTTAATGTAATCTTATTCTTTGACATAAAATATACCGGCAATTCCGCACGATAAACTGATGCCGACTTTTTCAATTTAGCTAAATGGCTTAGAAACAGGGCTACGCCAACCAGCGCATCGCGACCATAATGTGATTCCGGATAAATTACGCCACCGTTACCTTCACCACCGATGACTGCATCTACCTCTTTCATTTTCGTAACGACATTAACCTCTCCTACCGCAGCAGCGAAATATTCTCCCCCATGTTTAATTGTCACATCACGTAAGGCACGCGTAGAAGAAAGATTGGAAACGGTATTGCCTTTGGTACGTCCGAGAACGTAATCAGCAACAGCTACCAACGTATATTCCTCCCCGAATAATTCGCCATCCTCCATCATAAACACCAAACGATCCACATCAGGATCTACCGCAATACCCAGATCTGCTTTATTACGCAGTACAGCTTGAGAAAGATCGGTTAAATGTTCTTTCAAAGGCTCCGGATTGTGCGGAAATTCCCCATTGGGTTCACAATGTATTTTATAAACTGTCTCTACGCCTAATGCACGTAGAAGCGCAGGGATAAAGATTCCACCCGTACTGTTTACCGCATCCACTGCAATCTTAAAATTTGCCTGGCGAATAGCTTCCTTATCCACTAAAGGAAGTGCTAAGACGGCATCAATATGTTTCTGTAAATAGCCCTCATCTTTTGTTTCCTTCCCCAAAACACTTACTTCGGCAAAATCGAAATCCAGGCTTTCCCCCAATGCCAAGACCTCTTTTCCTTCTTGATCGTTGATGAACTCTCCTTCGCTGTTGAGCAATTTCAAGGCATTCCATTGTCCAGGATTGTGGGATGCCGTTAAGATAATACCACCAGCAGCTTGTTCCAGCGGCACTGCAATTTCTACCGTAGGTGTGGTTGATAATCCTAAGTTGACCACATCAGCACCTATTCCTTGCAAGGTTCCTACGACCAAATTACTCACCATCTCTCCTGACAGGCGCGCGTCGCGTCCCACAACTATTTTTTTATTACCTGTCTTCTGCAGTAGGATTTTACCAAATGCTGCTGTAAATTTAACAATGTCAATCGGCGTAAGCGCCTCTCCAGGCTTACCTCCAATCGTACCTCTAATACCCGATATTGATTTTATAAGTGTCATATTTTAAACCTAAAAACTGTAATCACAAGCCCATGCTTTAGACAATCGTAAAAATAGCTTTATATCGTAAAATATCATATAAAACTTTCAAAATTAAAAATGAAAGATTACTTTTGTTGCAACATTGTATCATTTGATTAAAAGATGACAATGTTGCTAATTATTCTTTACTTTTGGAGGGTAATTAAACAAGTACAAAAAATCTATGTTGAATCAACTCATTCATTTTGACCAAGAGATGTTCTTGGCCATTAATCAAGGATTAAGTAATCCTTTTTTTGATTGGTTGCTGCCTATTCTGCGGAACCCATACACATGGGCGCCTTTGTATTTATTTCTGATTATCTTCTTCATCAAGCATTATGGTAAGATGGGCTTACTAATTGTGGTTTTTACGCTGGTCAATTTCGGTATTTCAGATGCCCTTTCATCTCATGTTATCAAAAAAAATATCAAGCGTGTGCGCCCTTGTAATGATTTAGTTTTTAAAGAAGAAGCTAATGTACGTGTACGTTGTGGTTCTGGGTTTAGTTTTACTTCTTCTCACGCCACGAACCATTTTGCCATGGCTTTCTTTTGGGTGGTTCTATTCCGGAGGCGTTGGAAGCATACGCTATGGTTATGTATAACCTGGGCAGCATTAATAAGTTTTTCCCAAATATACGTAGGCGTCCATTATCCTTTCGACATCCTTTGCGGGGCTATTCTAGGCATCTTAATAGGGGTTGGAATTGGCTACCTTTTCAAGCGTTTTTTTCCTGACTTCTTCAAAATAAACCATACTACAGAAACAATAACAACATGAGTTCGTCATTAATCGTCAGCATCTTATTTATTTCGGCTTTTATAAGCGGGTTATCCGTATTCTTCGTCAAACGAGACAATACAAGTTTGCTTAAACTTATCCTCTCGTTTAGCGGTGCTTATCTATTTAGTATTACTGTATTACATTTAATACCACATGTTTATATCAGTCAAAATACAAGTCCGGAAATAATTGGTCTGTACATATTAGGTGGTTTTTTATTCCAATTGGTATTGGAACAGTTCTCGCAGGGAATTGAGCATGGGCACATCCACCATAGTGCCCACAACGCGTTTCCCTTGGGCATCATGATAAGTTTGTGCTTACATGCTTTTCTAGAAGGAATGCCGCTAGCTGCTGGTCACCAGGCAGAGCTGGTATTTGGCATCGCGATACACCACGTACCAGCTGCTTTCGCTTTGGGAAGTTTGTTACTTAATACACGGCTTTCCAAAACCAAAATAACGACTTTTCTCCTCCTATTTGCGATAATGACGCCTTTGGGCTTCCTAACGAGTAAAGGAATAAGTGAGGGCGAAATCGGAAATATAACCCAGTACTTCGATAAGATTATGGCAATTGTCATCGGTATATTCCTTCACATTTCCACTACGATTTTATTCGAATCGGGTTCCGCAGACCACCATAAATTCAACCGGAAGAAAATGATTGCTGTCATACTAGGGGTGTTAGTGTCGTTAGCTAATTTTCTATTTGACGGACATGACCATCATCACCATGGACCGGCCCATGATCATCATCACGATCATGAGCATCACCACCATCATGAACACCATCATGATCATGATGCTGACCATAGTCATTAACACCCTTTTCATGCCCTGCTTGGTAAGTAAGACGACGTGCCACAGTTTAGTTAAGGGATGCCGACGGCACGAAATAAGTGCTGACTAAAACTGTTGCTTCAGCTAAAAGTTCATGTTCAGGGGAGGACAAAACAAAATATCTTCTTTAGAATCAATCTGAATTAACTATCTTTGGAATCGTGACAAATGTTTTGAATAAACATAATTAAATAATCTTTTAACGCGATAAAATGCAGAAAAGTTTCAGCCTTGATTTATTGAAAGTAGGAGAACAAGCTACCATCCGACAGCTAGACTCGTCGGAATTGCCATCTAAGTTTTACGAAATGGGACTCCTTCCGGGGACCGTTATAGAAGTTAGGCATAAAGGACCATTTCATGGACCTATTGGTCTTCATATCCTGAGTTCCAATTTGTTAATTGCAATCCGTAAATCCGAAGCCGCACACATTTTCGTCGATAAATAATATGAAGAATCCAATAGTAGCTTTTTTAGGCAACCCCAATGTGGGGAAAACTTCCTTATTCAACCGTATTACTAAGCTACACCAACACGTAGGAAATTATCCGGGTATCACTGTCGAAAAAAGAGAAGGCTCGGTAAAGGCTAATGGAAAAACATACCGCGTCATTGATTTACCGGGTACTTATACACTGTTCCCAACATCAATGGATGAAGAAATTGTGTACAATGTTTTGGCAGACAGGAATAACCCAGCACACCCCGACTTGGTTGTTGTTGTTGCTGAGCCAAACAATATCAAACGATCGATAGTATTATATCAGCAGGCTCGCGAACTGGGTGTTCCAGCTATCTTCGTCGTCAACATGATTGATGAAGTAAATGCTAAAGGTATTGATGTCGATTACCAAAAGTTAGAAGCTTACCTTCACACAAAAGTCTATACCACTGATGCGCGAAATGGAAAGGGAATAAAACAGCTTATCCATGCGTTTGACGAGCGTCCTGGTTATTTCCCTAGTCAGTTTGCAATAGAAGAACCGTATAAAACCGCGTTAGATGAGGCGAAAAAGGCTTTTCCATTACATACAGAATATCAAACCTGGCAATTTATAGCTCAGGAAAACATCTCTTTCTTGACTAAAGATCAGCAAGAAACTTTAACAGATATCCGGGAAAGATACCAGCTCTCTCCAAACGTGCTCCAACAGACCGAGGCTATCAAACGTAACGCGAAAATTGAAGAGGATTTAAAAACGGTTATTCTACAAAAGGATAACCATCATCTCCATAGAACAAATAAGATTGACAAAGTTCTACTCCATCCTGTCTGGGGTTATATTATTTTCTTCTTTCTTTTATTTCTCGTGTTTCAATTGGTGTTTATTTTATCCGAGCCTATCATGGATTGGATTGACGAGAATTTCTCTGCCCTGATCGACTATGCCGCCGGTGTATTACCGGAAGGTCCATTATCGGATCTATTCACCCAAGGTGTGTTAGCGGGCATCGGAGGGATAATTATTTTTGTCCCTCAAATAGCCATTTTATTTCTGCTTATCTCCCTAATGGAGGAAACGGGCTATATGAGTCGTGTCGTCTTTCTAATGGATAGGTGGCTCCGTCCTTATGGATTAAACGGAAAATCGGTTATTCCACTCATGTCGGGTGTTGGCTGCGCTGTTCCGGCGATTATGGCTGCACGTAATATTGAAAACACTAAAGAGCGGTTGGTAACGATGCTGGTTACCCCATTCATGACCTGCGCCGCTCGCCTTCCAATTTATGTTGTTTTAATATCTCTGGTTATTCCGAACGAAACATTTTTAGGATTCGGACTACAGGGACTCGTGTTGAACTTGCTCTATATCCTCGGTGTAGTAGCAGCCCTGGTATCAGCGGCGGCCTTAAATAAAATCATCAAAAACCAGCACAAATCATTCCTTATCTTTGAACTGCCTTCTTACAAATCACCGGATTGGAGAAATGTAGGCACAAATATGTGGGAGAAGACATCTAGCTTTTTATTCCAAGCGGGTAAAATAATCTTGGCGATGGCTGTTATCCTGTGGGTGCTTGGTAATTTTGGTCCGAACGATAAATTTAGTAATGCTGAACAATACGTACTGCAAGCCAATCCGGCATTAAGCGAAGGAGAGTTAGACGAGGAAGTGGCGTCTTTCAGATTGGAACACTCCTTTCTTGGCTACATGGGCATGGGCATCGAACCTTTTGTTAAGCCACTGGGTTATGATTGGAAAATGGGTATTGGACTTATTTCCTCTTTCGCCGCAAGGGAAGTATTTGTAGGAACGATGGCCACCGTATACAGCCTTGGTGAGGATATCGACCCCGATGACGACGAAGAACGAGAGACCTTGTTGGGCCGAATGCGGTCGGAGATAAACAGAAACACAGGAGAACCTTCGTACAACTTGGCGTCAGGGATTTCCCTTCTCTTGTTTTATGCTTTCGCCATGCAATGCATGAGTACTATTGCAATCATGAAACGGGAAACAGGCTCGTGGAAATGGACACTGATACAAACGGTCATGATGACCGGTATCGCTTATATTGTTGCTTTTATCGCTTATCAACTGCTTAAATAAAAAGTATTATGGAAATTGTAACTCAATATGCTGTCATCATCCTTTTATTCATCCTAGCACTGGCGTTTATGGCAAAACGATTTATGCCTTCTAAAAACAAACAACCGGGCTGTAATAAGGGTTGTGGTTGCGCGATGACGGATGTGAAAACTATGAAGAAGTAGCCTAAGGTACTTCTAGCTCCATAGATCATCCTTTCTAAAATGATTTCATTATGATAAAAAGCAGTTTACTACTTTCCGCAGGACTGGTTTTAGCGAACCTGTCTTTTGCTCAAAGAGCACTAATGCAAAAAGCCGATTTAAACAGTGTGACGGTCTTTACGAACGCAGCAGAATTAAGTCATACGGCGAATATAAATCTCCCTTCCGGTAGCAGCGAAATAGTTTTCACCCACGTAGCGAATCGCATAGACGAAAATAGTATACAGATCGGAGCTGGAGCCAATGTCACCATCCTATCTGTCCGCCCCGCGCTAAATTACATTGACACGGATGTAAAAACAGAAGCTTACAGTAAAGTTGAAAATGAGTATAAAAGCGCATTGACAGCATTAAAGCAATTACAAAATCAAAAGGCGACGGAAGAAAGTATGCTTAAACTTTTGGAGCAAAACCAAAAACTCGCCGGGGACGATGGTGGTGCTACTGTAGCCGAACTGGCGAAGATGACCGAGTTTTACAAGCCAAAATATCTCGAAATAAAGAATAACGTCACCGCGTTGGAAGAAAAGATAGCGGAGCAGCAAGATATTGTAGATAAAGCGAAGGTTCAATTTGATGAGGTCAAAGGACAAACATCAGGCTCGGGAGGTCAGCTGATTGTACAGGTTGTAAACAACCAGACAGGAAACCAGCCGTTTAACATTTCATATTTGACAAGACATGCGAACTGGAATGCTTCCTATGAGTTACGTGCCGCAAATACGACATCACCGCTGCAAATTGTGTATAAAGCCAATATCTCACAGCGGACAGGTGTCGATTGGCAGCAGGTCAATCTACGACTTTCTACGTCGAACCCCTCGCAAGGTGGTGTAGCACCTACTCTATCGCCTTGGCATTTGTATTATCAACAGGATTTATCGGCCGCTCTTCAGGATCGGGCAGCTGGCGTTCAAATCCAAGGTGTAGCGAAGCAGGCAAAAATAGCGGATAACATACTAGAAGAGGTCACAGTAGCCCCCCAAGCATTGAACGACTACGTACAGCAAGTTGAAAATCAACTAAACACCACGTTTGATATAGACATTCCGTATACCATTGCTTCCAATGGGAAACAACATGCCGTAAATCTTAAAGAATATACGCATCCGGCCAGCTATCAATATTACGTTGCTCCGCGTATAAACCAAGAGGTATTTTTATTGGCAGAATTGATAGATTACGAAAACTTGAATCTGGTTCCAGGCCAAGCAAACGTGATATTTGAAAACATGCTGGTCGGGAAAACGTTCATCAATCCCAACGAAGCTACCGACACATTAAAACTAAGCTTAGGAAGAGACAAGATGATTTCCGTTAAACGGGAAAAAATCAATGACCTTTCTTCATCTAGATTGATAGGAAGTAGCCGGATGCAAACGGCTATTTATGAAATAACCATTAAGAACAATAAGAAAGCACCTGTTATGCTAACGCTGCAAGAACAATATCCGCTGTCGACAGATAAGTCAATGGACATTACGCTCGAAGAATCCGGTGGCGGAGAGATCAATAAAGATACTGGCATTATCACATGGAAACTAAATATTCCTGCTGGAGATACACAAAAGCTAAAATTCGGTTATTCTATTAAGCATCCTAAGGATAAACGGGTAAATATACTATAACTTAGAAGGTAATTCTAGATTAAAAATAATAAAACCGTTGATACTACAGCGGTTTTATTATTTTTACCCTATCAACAGACTTGAACAACAACATATTGAAAACAAATAATTCGGAAGACAATAAACAGCTTAAGCGCGGGCTAAGCAATAGACATATACAATTAATTGCACTAGGCGGTGCCATTGGCACGGGTCTATTTTTAGGTGTAGGACAAGCCGCTGTCTTGGCTGGTCCATCGGTTATACTCGGTTATGCCATCGCGGGAGTCATCGCATTTTTTATCATGCGGCAATTGGGTGAGATGGTAGTGCATGAACCTGTTTCGGGCAGTTTCAGCTATTTTGCCAATAAGTACTGGGGACCGTTTGCCGGATATGCTTCGGGCTGGAATTATTGGGTCCTTTATCTATTAGTCAGTATGGCTGAACTGACAGCTATCGGCCATTATGTACAGTTTTGGTGGCCGGAAATCCCATTATGGGTATCTAGTTTGTTTTTCTTCATCGTAATCAACGCGCTCAATCTGGCTTCGGTAAAGGTATACGGTGAAACGGAATTTTGGTTTTCCATTATCAAAGTAGTGGCTATTATCGCCATGATTCTTTTTGGTTGCTACCTGCTTATAAGTGGGAAAGGCGGAGAACAAGCTACAATAGAAAACCTGACCAACGACGGAGGGTTCTTCCCAAAAGGTTGGTTATCAAGTAATGAGAGTGGTGCTTATCAGGGGCTTTTAGCTGCGTTGGTCATGATTATGTTTTCCTTTGGGGGACTGGAATTAGTCGGCATCACCGCCGCAGAAGCTGAAAACCCCGAAAAGAACATTCCGAAAGCAACGAACCAAGTGTTATGGCGTATCCTCATTTTTTATATTGGTTCATTACTGGTGTTGTTTTCGCTCATGCCATGGCGCAATATCACGCCCGAAACAAGTCCGTTTGTAGAGGTTTTTGCCAGTCTAAAGGGTTTACAGTTTGAGCTTTTTGGCACAATGTATTATTTTACAAATATCATTGCAAACGCATTGAATGTTATTGTGCTTACAGCGGCACTTTCGGTATATAATAGTTGTGTATACAGTAACTCGCGTATGCTTTTCGGTCTAGCCGAGCAGGGCAATGCTCCTAAGTTTCTTACGAAATTGAACAAGAACTATTCTCCTATTAATGCCATATTGGTTTCCGCCGGATTAGTCGCGGTATGTATTGTCATCAATAAGTTGGCGCCGGAACGGGCATTGGAGGTATTGATGAGTTTAGTCGTTTCATCTCTTGTCATCAACTGGATTATGATATCGTTAACACATATCTTTTTCAAAAGAAAAATAACCGAGCGACTGGAAACCTCATCATTTCCCACACTCCTATACCCTATCAGCAACTATATATCTCTTTTTTTCTTATCAGGTGTACTGGTTATGATGTGGTTTACCGGGTTGAAGATTTCGGTAGAGTTGATACCTATCTGGCTAATATTGCTATATATCACCTATCGACTGGTGCAACGCAAGAAAGGCCCGGCATAGTTTCATCAGGAAACTTCCTTTAAGACAAAAACATCAAGCGTTTCCTAAAAACTGCATATGCATTTAAAGTAAAATGCATATGCAATTTACCAAAAACGCATATGCATTTTTTTTAAATTTGCATATGCGTTTTCTTATATATTCCTAGTTTTTGACAAAAAGATCGTTAGACTTTAGTTCTCTCCCCCTTCCTCGCCCCACGTTTGCAGTTTCTCTTGAAGGATTCGGGAGATTTTATTAAAGTAGCGCTTCTGTTTGTAACCCATAACCCACTGCACGCCTTGAACAGCGTTCGTACAGAAAATTTCGTCCGCTTCTTTCATAATTTCAGGACTTATTTGTGCTTCAACGACGGGGACACCTTCGTGCTCCGCCATTTCCATAACTACCTTTCTCATCACACCGTTCACACATCCCTCCGTTAAAGCAGGTGTATAAAGGATCTTCTCATAGTAGATAAAGATATTGGATATTAATCCTTCACATAGGTTTCCCTCTTGATTCAGAAGAAATACCTCATCGTAGGCAAATTTCTTTTTGTATAAACCCGCCATTACATAAATCAACGCGCTATTTGATTTGAGATGTGATAAATCACTATACGGTTTTTTAAAATCGGTATACAAGTCGATAATGAGTCCTAATTTTTTATCTCGCAATACAGGCGGCATCCGAGAAACCTGTACAACATATACCGGTTTATTAGTTTCTGGCGCGTAAGTTCCTCCGCCTGCACGATAAACGACAAAACGCACACGTACTTGTTGGCCAAGCATGTTATTTTTTCTGATCAGCTCTTCTGTTTTGGAGCGAATAAAAAAAGCATCGAACTTCGTATATTCGTCTAATTGCAACGTTTGCATTCCCTGTTGCAGGCGTTTGACGTGAAGATCTAGGAACCGTATGTCCCCATCTTTCCATAACATGGTTTCAAATAGTCCGTCCCCATAGCGCAAAGCACGGTTATCTATGGTTGCAATTTGTTGATTTTCGGCAATAAGCTGCCCATCAAAATTGATATATTGTAAAGACATAAATTTTTCCTATTTAAACTATCGGTCTGTCGACGCGACATAAGACCGCCATTTCTCCAAAACCGCTTGAAAGTCGGCAGGAAGTGGCGTTGCAAAATGCATATGTTCTTTTGTTCGGGGATGAATAAAGCCCAACGATTCTGCATGCAATGCTTGCCGAGGCAATAACTCAAAACAGTTGTTTATAAACTGCTTATACTTGTTGAATACTGTTCCTTTTAGAATCTTGTCGCCTCCATATGACCCGTCCGAAAACAGCGGATGACCCATAGATTTGAGATGTGCACGGATTTGATGCGTTCGCCCTGTTTCCAACGCGCATGCTATTAACGTGACATATCCCAAGCGCTCTAATACCGTATAATGTGTCACCGACCATTTGCCCTTTTCGGGATCGTCATACAATTCCATTATCCGGCGGTCCTTCGTGTTCCTTCCGATATAACCGGACACGGTGCCGTCCTCGGTGATATCTCCCCAAACTAACGCCAAATATTTTCGATTTATTGTATGGTCAAAGAACTGTTTTGCTAAAAAGGTCATCGCCCATTCATTTTTTGCTATTACCAGCAGCCCTGAAGTGTCTTTATCGATACGGTGTACCAGACCTGGACGCCCGGTATTGCCTGGCATAGTGGGTAGCTGGTTCAGATGGTATGTCAGGGCGTTAACCAGCGTACCCGTGTAATTGTTGTAGCCAGGATGGACGACCATACCTGCTTCCTTATTTACTAATAGCAGGTCATCGTCTTCGTAAAGAATATCAAGCGGTATATTTTCTGGGTATACTTCTGTATCACGGGGCGGATCTGGTAAGACCATCGTAACTACATCCAATGGCTTTATTTTATAACTCGCTTTTGCTAATTTTCCATTTACAAAAACCGTCTCGGCATCTATGGCATTTTGGATACGACTTCTAGAAGTGTTTTCTACCCTGTTCATCAAGAACTTATCGAGCCGCAATGGGGCTTGTCCTTTATCGGCTTCAATCCGATAATGTTCAAAAAGCTCTTGCTCGTCCTGTTCGTGAATATCCAAATCTACTGCCATCACGCAAAAGTATTGAAATCCTTCAAAATCTACTAACTTTGGCAAAAGTATATGTTGGATTTTGATTTTTACAGCCCCGAAGAGGAGATTGCCCTTCCATTCTATAAAGAGCGTGGCGTTCGCGTATTTGTCAAACGAGATGACCTCATACATCCGTATATCTCTGGAAATAAGTGGCGGAAACTAAAATATCCGTTACAGCAAGCGAAAACAGCGGGCAAAACGCTATTAGTGACCTTTGGTGGAGCATGGTCCAACCATTTATTAGCCACGGCATGTGCAGGAGCTAAATTTGGATTTCGTACGTATGGGTTTGTACGCGGAGATCAAATAGACAATCCGGTGCTGCAATTGTGTCAACTTTTCGGCATGAAATTACATTTTGTTGATAGAGAACGGTACAGAGATAAGAAAGGCCTATTTAACCTGTACTTTAGGGACTCTCGCGAAGCCTACTTTATTGACGAAGGAGGTTACGGCACATTAGCCGCTCAGGGATGTAGTGAAATAGCAAACGAAATATGTCGTACCTATGACCACTTTTTCTGTGCATGTGGCACCGGAACTACCTTAGCTGGTTTGGCCGATGGCGTAGCTATGCGTCAGTGGAAAACCACACTACATGGCGTTCCCGTCCTCAAGGGAGGTAGTTTTATCCTCGATGAGATCGCCAACCTCGGTATAATAGATGCTGCAAATGTACGTCTGCATTTAGATTACCATTTCGGTGGGTATGCGAAGACCAAACCGGAGCTCATCGAATTTATAAAGACCTTTACGCGCCAAACCTCTATCGTGGTGGAGCCCACGTATACTGGAAAATTATTTTATGCGGTACACGATTTAATTGGCCAGGAACAAATAGCTAGCGGCTCAAAGGTGTTAGTTATCCATTCTGGTGGATTAACTGGACTTTTGGGAATGTTGGATCGGTTTTAATCGACCGACGTTATTCGAAAATAATTTCTCCAAAAAAATCCGGTAAATGGAAATTTGGTGTGGGATGCTCTATTTTACTCCAAGACAAGAAATGAGGGGTCGGCAAACCATCGCCGCATTTGTAAAAATTGGCATGCGCAGTTAAACCCCGCAAGCTGTCTATTTTATCATTTACAAACACCGCCGCTGGAATCACAAGGATAATATTCCATTTCTTTTTGCCATCAACATTCACAACCGTTGTTGCAGTTTTAACTGTTGTCGTTATCGCTGGGTCAAGGCGCGCTCTTTCCTCTTTTCTTTGAGGACCGGTACCTATCAATCCCGTTCCCAACACATTGAATTCGATGTTGTAATAGCTAGCTTTTTTGTCAAAAGAAACAAAGAACTCCACACAGCTGTCCTCCCATACCGCTTCGTTAATGTGAACATACCGCGCCTTAATAAATTCTTCCTGAACACCGTAATGGATAAATATTCTTTGACTATCGTGTGCTACCTGAAAACTCACCTTGGGCTTATATGAAAATTCTGCCCAGTTTACACAAGCTATAGCATGCCATGGCAATGTTTCCATCTGTTCGCTTAACGCGTGATAAGCAAAGTTTTCGAGTGCTATATCGCGGTATGGTATCTGTAAACTGGACATCGTATTCTCATTTATACATTAACACTTTCGTTCAAAATGGAAGCGAGCTTACTTTGATGCAACTCCATTTCCCGCACTAATTTAAGTTGTGCTTTCGTTCTAACCAAATTATGTGTACGATAATGTATTTTATAATACGTGTCGCCGTTTAAATAATCTGTAACAAAACGAACAGCTTGCATGAAGGGTAATAGAAATACACCGTGAAGTAATGACGTCATTTCTTTCTCTGTCAAAAAATCGCAGGCTTTGCTCATATAGCCCTGTGCATAGGCTCTAAACAATGAAATATTCAATACTATTTTCTCGGTATCAGGCTCATCTTCTGCTGCCGAATTAATAATCGTACGAATAGCATCTCCGAAATCGTAGGCTACATACCCCGGCATCACTGTATCCAAGTCAATTACACACTGTACACGATCGTGCTCGTCGAGTAACACATTATTAAATTTTGTATCGTTGTGCGTGATACGCAATGGCAAATCTCCATTCTGCCCCATCAACAAAACAGTACGCATTTGCTCCTCCCGCGCCAAGATGTAATCTATTATATCTTGCACCTCGTTTACACGACCGACAGCGTCATCTTCTATAGCTGTGCGCAAATTGCCCATCCGAAAGTCGATATTATGGAAATTCGGTAAAACCTCCACTAATTTACCTGGGTCAAGGTCAGACAGTTGCTTTTGGAACTCGCCAAACGCCTGTCCTCCTGAGTGCGCTTGCGCCTCCGTTTCAACGATATCGTAACTTTTTGTGCCTTCTAATAAAATAAACATCCGCCAGAAGCTGTCGTTTTCATCTTGGTAGTACAAGGGCCCCTTATGAGTTGGAATCAACGTTAAGGTTGATTTCTCCACCTCCTCTTTTCCAAGGTGTGACAATTTCTGTTTCAGATGCGCTAATACGATTCTTGTGTTTTCCATCAACCCCGCTACATCAGCAAAAATTTGCGTATTAATCCGTTGAAATAGATAGCTTTTACAATCAGTTTTTACACGATAAGTATCATTAATGTGCCCTGATCCAAAACGTTCTACGCGAATGATATTCCCTTCTATATCAAAATGAGAAGCAGCGCTTAACACATTACTATTTTTTAATTCAAACATTGGAAGATTTAAAAAAATTTAACACGAACCATGTTAAACGTTGCCAATATCTACAAATAAATCAATAAATAAAAACGTTGTCTTAAAGCAAACGTTTGTTCTTTCTTTAATTATTTATCTTAAAATCGGATTAGAGAAAATTGATGATTTACAAAAGCTGTTGACCAGCGACCCTTGCTTTCCAGTTTTTTTCAGAAGCGTGCGCGACGCTGAAAAAGAATTTGTAATTTAGAGGTTAAAATAGCTTTATGCTGACAGAGATTATTATTATTATAGCGTTAATTATATTTAATGGAATACTATCGGCTTCCGAAATAGCGATTGTGTCAAGTCGAAAGGCGCGTCTCCAAGCGGCAGCAGAAAAAAACAAGTCTGCGCGGATAGCTTTAAATTTAAAAGAGAACCCCAACCGATTTTTATCTACTATCCAAATTGGAATTACCTTGGTCGGTATTCTAACGGGTTTTTTTAGCGGCGGAACGATATCATCTTACCTAGCCGCTGTATTTGGCCAAGTATCGTTTATGGCTCCCTATAGTCAACAGGTAGCTATCATTGTTGTGGTGTTTATCATTACTTATCTTTCCCTAGTCATTGGCGAACTCGTCCCCAAACGGATCGGTATGGCGATACCAGAGAAATACGCATCATTTGTCGCTACGCCGATGCTGTTTTTAAGTAAATTTGTCAAACCATTTGTCTGGCTGTTAAGCGTTTCTACCGACGCGCTTGTTCGCTTATTGAATATCAAGGTTTCTAAGAATACTGTTACAGAAGAGGAAATCAAAGCGCTCGTTGACGAAGGCGTAATGAGCGGCGTCATTGAGAATTTTGAACATGACTTTGTGGACCGTTTGCTTGTATTAGGGGATAAACGCGCTATCAACTTAATGGTGCATCGCTCCGATATCGAATATCTGGATTTACAAAGTAGTTTTGAAGACAACAAAAACATTATCCGACAGTCTGAACACACCGAGTTCCCCGTCGTAGATGGAAGCTTCGACCAGGTAAAGGGTATTATTCATGTTAAGACGTTTTTAAAAAAATACATCGATAATAAACCGATCGACTTGAAGGCGCTGGTAAAGCCCATTCCGTTCGTCAACGAAAATACATCAGCTTACAATATTCTAAACGTTCTAAAAAACGGCAGGGCACAATTAGCCGTTGTCATCGACGAATACGGTATACCCCAAGGGATTGTATCTATTAAAGATATTGTACGCCAACTTTTCGGTGACATGAACAACGATGAGAAACATTCAGATGCCCTTATCCGCAAACGGGAAGATGGTTCGTATATAATTGACGGAAGAATGCAGCTAGACGATTTTCTGGAATATTTTCAAATCGATTTGAGCGAAGCAGAAGAAGATGATATTTCGAATGTTACCACTTTAGGGGGATTGATATTTCTTACGCTGGACCACGTACCCGAAGAGGGCGAATTTGTCCATTTTAAAGAATACAAGCTGGAAGTAATTGATATGGATGGGCACCGGATCGATAAGGTTTTGGTTATTACGCCTCCTTCTTCACCTAACCATATAAACGAAAACCAGGATTAGTAGGGTATTGTCAATTCTTCTAATTCTTCGATACTACCCCTGAACATATTAAGGTCCACATTTCCCTGTATACCTCGCACGAAACCTCGTTCGGAGAATTGCCAAAAGTCCCAGTGTTTTTTAGGTTTATCCACCCAAAAGTTGTAGTTGGCTATCCACAATATGTAATCGGAAAACTCCTTTTCTAAAAAATCAGTAAAATAGCTATCTCCAGAATAAAGTATGGGTTGGATTCCGTAATGTTTCTCGACCTCGCCCAGCCACCGCTTCAGTCCGACTTTCAACGAGTCCATAGATTGCTTGCGGGGGCGCTCCTCAATATCCAAAACCGGAGGCAGGTCACCCGGCCTCAGCGTAACGGTGTTTATAAAGTTACGGGCTTGGCGAATTGAATTTTCGTTGGGACGGAAATAATGATAGGCTCCTCGGAGTTTCGCTCTACTTTGTGCTGCTTTCCAGTTCACGTCGAAGTGTTTGTCCTTCGCCTTAACACCCATTGTAGCGCGAATAAATACGAAGTCGATCGGTATTTGATCGTATATAGTGTTGATATCTATCCAACTTATATTGCCTTGATATTGGGATATGTCAATCCCATATACATAAGAATCGTACTTCTCTATTAAATTAATATTGCGCTTTTCGTGCTCGCTAGTGGTATGCTTGTGCGTTGATTCCTCCGGAAAAACCCAACTTTTTATAGTATAAGAAAAATCTGTTGTATAATATAATAGCGTAAAACCGCTTAACATACATAGCGGTACAACGACACTCCAGACCAAATATCTTTTACGTTCTTCGCTTGCTTTCGTCCTCCTTCCAACAGTTTTCCTTCTTGTCATATCTGGTCGTGAAAATAGTTCATTTATTTTTTATTGGCAACGGAAATATGCACACTAAGGCATGTTCAGCATCGTATTTTGCCGGTTGATAAAACATTTGAAAATAATCCACCTCATTTTCAAAGGGTAATGTCCAAAGGCGAAAATAAGTTTTGCGAAACGGGTCGGAATTTCTACTTTTGTCGCGGAGAGTTGGCAGAGTGGTCGAATGCGGCGGTCTTGAAAACCGTTAACTGTCACAGGTTCGGGGGTTCGAATCCCTCACTCTCCGCAGAGCTTCAATCAAAAGATTGGAGCTTTTTTTATTTATGAAGGCTTTCTTAGGCGCTGCCCGAGGGATGAGAACAGCAGGGTTGGGCGGGGTTCGATCCAAAGGAGGTTTAGGATCGAGACTGGGGATTGCGGGGCTAAACCAATCCCTCACTCTCCGCAGAGCTTCAATCAAAAGATTGGAGCTTTTTTATTTATGAAGGCTTTCTTAGGCGCTGCCCGAGGGATGAGAACAGCAGGGTTGGCCGGGGTTCGATCCAAAGGAGGTTTAGGATCGAGACTGGGGATTGCGGGGCTAAACCAATCCCTCACTCTCCGCAGAGCTTCAATCAAAAGATTGGAGCTTTTTTATTTATAAAGGCTTTCTTAGGCGCTGCCCGAGCGCTTTGCTAAAATTGCTTTTGCGATTTTAAATCCGTATATTTGTGTACATTTCACAAAGGCATCTATCTCTTATCCTTGAGCAATTCGCTTCTTATAAGATTTACACCTTATTATTTTATAATTTTAACCCCTTTTAATGTCAAGAAATCAACTTACATTCAAGAAAAAAGAACGTGCTAAAAAACAGCAACTGAAAAAGAAAGAAAAACAAGAAAGAAGAGAACTCAATAAGTCTGAAAACAACAAAGGCAAACCATTGGAAGAAATGTTCGCCTACGTGGATGAGTTTGGTAATATTTCCGATACACCACCAACGCAACCGTACAAATTTAAAGAAGAAGATTTAATTCGTCCAGCAGATACAGAAGACGAATATCTTTATGGCAAAGTTTCATACTACAATGAGGTTGGCCACTACGGTTTTATTAGGGACAATTTAAGTAGGGAAACAGTCTATTTTAACGATAAGCTAGCGGGCATGGTTTTGGCTGTAAATCAAAAGGTAAAATATAAATATATTCGTACGAAACAGGGAAATCAGGTCTCCGAAATCGAATTGGAGTCTTAATCCTCGACTTGAAACAAAAAATGGCGAGCTAAAGCTCACCATTTTAATACGAAAAGTAGTCTAATCTTACAATTAGACTATCCTATCACTATCTCGCTACGCGAACATTCACTGCGTTAAGCCCCTTTTTACCTTGCTCAACATCATATGTTACGCTATCGTTTTCGCGTACGTCATTGACTAAACCTGTTGAGTGTACAAAGATGTCTTGACCACCATTGCTTGGTGTAATAAAACCGAAACCCTTGGTAACGTTAAAGAATTTTACTGTTCCTTCTTGCATTGTATTAATTGTTTATTGATAAATTATTATTTTTTCCGGCTATCGGTAATTGAAAGCCTATTAGTTTTTGAATTTTTAACAGTGTTGGCTTCTCCTCTTCACTACATAAAGAGAGCGCTTTTCCTTCTTTCCCTGCCCTGCCCGTCCGACCAATACGATGCACATATGTTTCCGAATCAACTGGCAAATCGTAATTGATAACGAATGGAAGCTCTTGGATATCAATCCCCCTAGCGGCAATATCCGTGGCGATTAATATATTGACTCCACCATTTTTGAAAGAAGACAACGCCTTTTGTCTGGCCGTCTGCGATTTGTTTCCGTGAATACAAGCAGCTGATATTCCTCCTCTACCCAATATCCTTGCTAAACGGTCTGCACCATGTTTTGTGCGTGTAAAAATTAAAGTTTGAGTGACACGACCATCCCGCAAAACGCCAGCCAAAAAAGCAGCTTTGTCCTTTTTTTCGACAAAGGAAACAGACTGCACAATTTTCTCAGCTGTAGATGACACAGGGGAAACATTTATCTCCGCCGGGTTGTGAAGAATAGTATTCGCAAACTTGCGGATTTCATTTGGCATAGTTGCCGAAAAGAATAAGGTCTGTCTTTTCTGAGGAATATACTTTAAAATACGCTTAATTTCGTGCACAAATCCCATATCCAACATGCTGTCTGCTTCATCCAATATTAAGACTTGAATTTGGCCAAGGCTCACATGACCTTGGTTGATTAAATCCATTAATCTACCCGGTGTCGCAACAAGCATGTCTACGCCTTTGCGTAGCCGTTCTACTTGAGCAACTTGGGAAACGCCGCCATAGATCGCCAAGCGATTTACACGAATGTTCTTACTGTATTGTGCGACGCTTTGGTCAATCTGTATTGCCAGCTCCCTAGTAGGGACAAGCACTAACGCACGGGGCATATTATATTTCCGGGTATCTGATGCCAGTAAGTTAAGGACAGGCAAAGCAAAAGCAGCAGTTTTTCCTGTTCCCGTTTGGGCGCAGCCTATAATATCTTTACCTTTCAATATAAGGGGAATTGCCTGCTTCTGTATCGGAGTAGCGGCGGAATATCCTATATCATCAAGGGCCTTTATAATGGGATCTATTATCCCGAAATTATTAAAACTCATTTCGTTTAATTTATGACTGAAGTCTATCCTGACATAAAAATTCGGGCAGATTATCAATCGTATGTCTCGACAAGACAATATTTATCTATAAGAGAACATATTTTTGTTTGTTAACAGTAATATATCAAGATGTTCAGATCAGAGGATTACGACGCCAATCAGCACTAGTGCTGTCTATATTTATGATAACTTAACGGAAACTGAAAAAGCTAAGAGTGACGGCGAAAGCTAAACTAACGGTATCAAAAAGAGCGTCGACAGGACCTAATGTCGTCAAAGATAATGCTAATTATTTGTAAATAAAAGACTTTTCATCACTTTTGGATATTCGTATCAATTAAATTATCTAGACATCGCCTGGATTACCCTGACATGCGACATAAAAGCTTGTCGAAAAGACCTAAACTCAATATACTGAATATTGTATTCTTTACAGGTCTGCTGTACAATCTTGTTGATCGCAGGATAGTGCACATGACTAATCCGAGGAAAAAGGTGATGTTCAACTTGAAAATTAAGTCCCCCCAATAACCATGTCAACACATTGTTCTTTGTAGCAAAATTAGCTGTGGATTGAATCTGATGAATCATCCATTCCTCTTCCACCTTCGATTGGTCGATGGTTTTAAACTCTGTTTCAGAAACAACATGCGCCAACTGGAAAACAGTCGCTAAACTGATACCACAGACAGCTCCAGCAATCCCCCATCCGATTAATGTGGGTAGCCATCCCACATATACAATTGGAATAACGACAAACATTAAAAAGTGCAACACTTTGCTGGTCCAAAAGATAATCCTTTCGCGCAGTGGGAAGTGGAATCGAGTCGAGCTCCCCCCCATCTTCTGCCGAAAATATTTTTCATAATCCTGATAGAAAATCCAAGCTAAATAGGAAACACCATATAGGAAAATAAAATAAAACGATTGGTAACGGTGATGCTTCTTCAATTGCTGATCGTGGTGAATCCGCATAAATTTAACTTCGATATCATGATCCTCGCCATCGATGTTGGTGTAGGTGTGATGCGCGATGTTGTGCTTAAGCTTCCAAAAATAGATATTGCCTCCTAATAGGTTTAGGGTATAAGAGAGTACGGTATTCAGATTTTTGTTTTCAGAGAATGAATTATGCCCCGCATCATGCATGATATTGAAACCAATCGCGGCAAGGTTAACTCCGAACAGCAAACAAAGTACAATACCGACGGCCCAATGCGGTTGTACAAAAACTAAAACCGTATATAGCAGCGTGAAAGTGGTTAACAGGACTGCTGCTTTAATAAATATTCGTCTATTTCCGGTTTTCTTTTTATATGTACTGCTGAAATAATCGTTGATTTTAAATTTGAGGGATTTTGAGAACAATGTATTGACATTGTTGAACTTAATGGATGAACTCATTGAATGTGTAAAATGGTATTGATCTTCTGTTTATTGTCTAGTCTATTCGGCTAGTATTTTTTTGTAAATATAGTGGTTTAATCTCAACAATCATTTAGCCAACAGTTAAATGATTGTTAAATAAATGATCGGAGACTATAGTTACCATGGATATATCAACGCGAAAGGGTTCAGATTGATCTGAACCCTTCCATGCTTCTCTACTTCGTATCTTTTCTTTCCGTTTCTATGTTTCTTTTTTCGAATAAACCCTTCGCTTATTCTTTGCAGATACATTTCGTAAAGCAAGCTTTTATTTTAAACGTCAGCTCTTTTGGAGAGCTCACCGTTTTTTTGCTTCTCTTTTATATTAAAAACGCTCGAATTGATATTATATTGTTGATAGCATTATTTTTTTATTTATTATACCTTATCGAGAAATGTCCCAAACGACTTGTCGATCCGGGAACAGCTATATTGCCACCATTTACCGAAGTATTATTGATATTCAACAATCTAATTTTAATACTCGGCTTATTAAGAAGCTCATTTGGCAAACTATAGGTGAACATTTTGAGGCCGGCAGTAACATTTTGCACCTGATTTGCGGCAATTTGTCCCGTAAGCTGATAGTTCGCTATTCGGTTCCAGCTTTCACCATCTAACGAATATTCAACAGCAAAATCCCTAGGTCCTCCACCAGTGCCTGTACTACTGACGCTAACAGCTTCAAACTGTAATGAAAGCGAAGAGGTAATGCCCAACGTAGAAACGTTGTCCATGATCCAATATCTACCCGTTCCCCAGGAGTTCACATTATACGACGATTTGGCGATAACCGTATTGGCACCTGATTTATCTCCTCGGTACTTATCAATAAGATATATCCCATTCAATGTATTAGCAGCATAAAAACCGGTACCCTCATCCTTTTGAAGGGTTGCGTCTGCCGGTCCTGTCGTCGGTGGCAGGTTAGGTGTCCCCTCTGGGAATCCTGTTGTTGGTCCAAGTTCCCATTCTACTAATATTTCGGAAAATCCATTTGCCCGATTTGCATGGATAGCAATATCTGATTCTTCAAGATGCCGTATAGAATATTCACCTAAGTCGCCATACGCGCTATTCCTAATTTTAACCACCAATCCTGTAATTGTCCCAGAACCTTTCGGCACACTATTCCGACGGTACGCGACTTCCCGATTGGTAATGAGATACATATCGTCGCCCCGGATGTCTCTTATAGGAGCCGGATAGTGCTTCGTCGCGTGATCGCCATACGATTGCGTAACATAATATTCATGAAAGTTACTATACCCTCCATGTGGAATAGCAAACTCCACATCCTTCAGCGTGACAAGTGATAATAGATAATCTTCCGTCAAATCACTCATATATAAACTTTTCGGAGAAAAAACTGGATCAGGTTCGCTTGCCAATATATTAGCTGTACTTATATTTCTAATGACTCTATAGGAAACACCACCGTCCTCAAATGTTTCTATTTGGGCACCGTCTAAGAGCAAACTCACTTTATCATATTTTTTAAGCGGAAGACTTCCAACCGCCTCAAAAGCTAATGCCATACTGTTTTCATCTTGGATAATATAGGTGTTCTTTCTAAAATTATCCGACGCCCCTGTCGACACAATATTTCCCCTAACAGCAATATTTTCATCTATTACGCCCAGTGGTAGTTCTTTTACATAGCCAAAAGTCTGTATTTCCGGTGGTCCATCGTTGCCACTTGCCATTTGGGTAACAGTTATCTTATCCCACACATCTTCGACGTCTTCATTTGTGTCTTTATAAGACAAAATTATCGTCGCCGTCCGCTCCGCTGCCACGGTGTTTAATGCTGTCTGAAATTTAAGTACTTCCGCTTCAACGTTTATACCGGCGATCCAATTTTCATCTGCCTCCTGTTCATAAAGGACCTCGATACTGATTCCGCTTGCCGGGATGTTGGTGTTTAACTTGATCTCGTGCGTTCGCGACCGCGATCCTACCTCTATTTCCGCCTGTTCCAATTCCAGTATCGGATCGGTAGCCAATTGCGTAAATTCAATTTTATGATATTTTCCGTCCTTAGTCGTTACGATAAAAAATGCTACCGTTCGGGGTTCAACCGCATCGTTTTCGTCATAAGACACCCGCAATTGACCATCACCCGTACCTGTTTCATTCTCTATATTCAGCCAAGCAGCATCGATACTTCCCACTTTCCATGTCGTATTAGACGTGATATCAAGAGAAACAGTACCACCCGTTGCACGGACAACCGGGTTTAGGTTGCTAACCTCTAATGTATCGGGCGCTTCTAACTCTTTGCTACAGCTCCCGATGATCATTAGTAAAAAGAATGTCGATACCGCCAAAAAGATATTTGATCGTATCTGCTGATCATATTTTTTATTCATCATCATCATCGGTTAATTTGTTGATCTTTTTATTTCGATGTATGTCGGATAATGGTCGGAAAACTTGTCGGTATAGGCCGACTGTATAATATCTGAATAGACAACGGTATTTTTTACATTGTCGCTTACAAAAATGTAGTCTAGCCTCGCTCCCTCGTTAGGTCCGTTCGACGATACATTATCTACCGGCCATGTAGGTTTAAATTCCTTATGGAGCAGCGGATAGGTGTCATGGAAATTGTACGTCGAGAGCGTGTTGGTAACCGTATGATCTCTATTGGCATATCGATATCCCGGACCGTAGCTGTCACGGTCAAATGTATTATGGTCATTTAAATCACCGCCGACGATAATAGGAACACTGGCATATAGCGCGGCATCATCCATGATGATTTTTACTTCGTCTTTACGGGCAATCTGATGAACATTCCGTTCATTATCTAATTCATAAGGACAAAGGTGGATAGAAAACACTCTCATGCCGAACGTTTCACCAGTTACATAACCGTGATGCAGCACGCCGGTTTGAACTACTTTTCGAATATCTTTAATTTCCGCTTTCGACGTGATACCTGTCGGAATACCTACCGTCTTTGTCAAAACAGCATAATCATGTCCATAGGTTTTGGCGAATGTCGCAAAGGTGGCATCTGTAAAGTGCATCATCTCTTGAAACAGGATAATATCTGGATCATAGATCCTGACCCATTCGGCAAATTCCTGTCTCTGCTGGGCATTATTTTTAAAGCCTTCCTGTATATTATAACTCATCACTTTCAAGACATCTTGATCAGACAGGGTGACGGAAATATCGTTTTCTTGCTTCTGTTTGACATCAAGGTCTACCTTCTTCGAATTATGTCCAGGAGCAGTAATCGTAGCATAGCCTTTTGTAGTATGACTCTGATCTTCGAGTTGTATCTCTCCTTCATCATCCGTATAGCCTTCCCCTACCCGAATATGTTTGGGTGCCAGCTGCCGATACGACACAACATAAGCGTCCTCAATAGGCTCTCCCGATGCATCTGTCACCTTAAACGTCAGCAAGGTTTTTTCCTCATCATTCTCCCGAGCAAAAGGACCGGGATCGAACTCTCCACTACTTTTGCATCCCACCAACATGAGGAATATAAAGGTGAGTTGCATTATATTTCTTATTTTCATTTTTTCGCTTCTCAGTTTCATCGTCTTATCCTCCAGTTTTATTCCAACCATCATTTTGCTCTAGGTTGTCGTTTAACAGTAATTCGTCTAACGGGATAGGATATAGGTAGTCTTTCTCCTCATCCCATTTCTTTGTGATATCCGGAAGATTAACAATCCGTCCGCCATTCCGACCGTTTTCCAGCACCAACTCGCCCAGCCTTTGGTATTGTCTGCCTGGCACAGGAGTAGGCGCACTACCTTCATAAATCACCAAATCGATTACGCCATCCTGATCCAGATCATACTCTCCTGCACCCGGGAAGTACATACCGTAAAATGGTCTCGCCAGTCGCGCCCCTTCTTTCCACCGCATCAAATCACGGTAGCGATGACCTTCCTTCACAAGCTCTACTCGGCGTTCACGACGAATTTCCAGAAGCACACCCGTATTCGCGCCTTTCGTCACATGTGGATATTCGGAAAGAAGAAACGGATCCGGGTTGGCATTCGCCACGTCTACGTTGAGATTAGGCATATCCACACGATCACGCAGGAGTTTAATGCTCCGGTCGACATCAGGCTGTAGTAAGGTGCCTAGTTCCGCCTTGGCTTCTGCATAGTTCAACAGTACCTCCGCATAGCGAAATATGGGCATATCATTGATATTGCGACCCTCGTCATACGCGGGGGACAAGATATACTTAACATATTGGTAGCCTGTTACGCTGGTCGCAAAATCCGGCACCGACGTCTGGTTGCTCCCAATCCGCCTGTATCCCGGCGTGCGGATGGTCTGCGCCATACGCGGATCCCGGTTCTGGGTTTCCTCGTAAAACGTCATCGTTTCATATCCTGGAATGTCCGTGAACCGTGTTCCGTCCGCCATCAAATAACTGTTGACAACAGACTTTGTCATTCCGGGTCTGCCAAACGAAGCGGAGAGGATATGAAAATTAGCCGTATGAACCAAAGGGACGGCTTCCGTATATTGACGAGCCAGAATCATTTCATCCGGGTTCGCCTCTTCCGCGGTAAATAGCTCCTGGTATACGGCATTCGGATTACCGGTATAAATACGGTACACACCTGCTTCCATCAGCTGCTCTGATGCACGGACAGATTCTTGCAAGATCTCCTCCCAATCACCCAAGCCATGGTATTTCCGGAATGTCCCTTCAAACAAGCACATCCGTGACTTCAGTGCCAATGCGGTCCATTTGGTAATCAATTGTTCACTTTTCTGCTCCCTGCCGTGCTCAATCGCAAAATCAATGTCCTCAAGCATTTTATCAAAAACAAATTTTCGCGAGTCCCGAGGCTTTTTAAGTTTTTCGTCATCTACGCCTAACACCGCGTCATACCAAGGTACATCGCCAAAGCGCACGACTTTATCAAAATAAAAATAGACCCTAAAAAATCGGGCTACCCCATCATACAGTAAACGAGCCGCTTCATCTTCACATTGGTGGGAATGCGCCAGATAAATATTGATGCGTCGTAAGGCGCTCCAAGACCATCCTCCACCACTTCCCGGTGTGATACGGGTTCCGCGAAATTCGTCCGGTAACGTGTTACGAGCCTCATCATCCGCCTGATGTGGGTTATTGTAATGGATCGCCAACGCATCAGGCAATTGATCGTAAAACGTGTTCGTATAGTTTTCAAGCTCTTTCGCATTACGAAAATAGTTTTCTGGTGCGAGTTCTGCCAATGGATAACGCTCTAAATAACTATCATTACAGGAGAACATCAGCCCCATTATGCATATGGCTATATAATGAAATATCTTCTTCATCTTCTATTCAATTTTTAATGCTGTTACCTTGACTAAAAAGTTAATTGTGCGCCAAACGAATAAACTCTCCCCATAGGATAGTTTCGACCGGTCGGGTCAGACATTACATCTTCCGGATCGAGATAGTCCGTTTTCAATTTCGTCCATGTATGGAGATTTTCTCCTCCTACGTATACCCGCAGTCGATTTACTTTGATGCGATCCATCCATGGTTGAGGCAACGTATAACCAATGGTCAAGTTGCGCAGTTTTAGATATGCGAGGTCTTGCAAATACATATCATTAGCAACCGACAGTTCGGCGTTCTGAGCTGTATACCCACGTAAGAACGGGAAGTAAGCGTTAGGGTTCTCGGGAGACCAGACCTTGCTAGGGAAATCAACTGGGATAAACGAGTCATACGGCCGCGAGTAAACCGACCAGAATGCCTGACTATTTGGATCTGGATACCAGTGTCGACGTCCAACACCCTGCAGAAATACTGTTAAATCAATACCATTCCAATCACCGCCTAAGGTCAGTCCATAGGAATAGCGTGGCAAACTATTTCCGATAATCCGTCGGTCACCAGGATCATCTAAGGTATTGGCTCCCGTATTAATGATACCGTCACCGTTGAGATCCATGATCTTGATATCCCCGGCCTGCAACATGCGAAGTTCAGTAGTAGGTGCCTGTACCCGACGTCGGTTAATTTGATCTTGATTCACGATAGAAGCCCAAGCCTGTGCTTCTTCTGTTGTGCTGAAGAACCCATCATACGTATATCCCCAGATTTCGCCCCAACGTTTCCCCACATAATGGGAACCGAGGTGCCCATCGGGATTATCGAACTTGGTAATATGCGCTACGTAATCGGACAAAACACCACGGATATTATAGGAAAATGGCTTTCCGGCCAATTGAAAGCGATCATTCCACCCGATGGACAGGTCGAACCCTCTTGTGCGCAGATCCGCTGCATTTATACGGGGCTCGCCGGCACCAAACACTCCCGGCAGCTGCTGGCCCACGCTCAACATATCCCGCGTATCGCGGATATAGAAGTCTGCTTCTACAGATAACCGGTTTTGTAACATATTCACATCCAACCCTAGATTACTCGTCGTAATGCTTTCCCATGTCAGCGTATTGGCTACTGGTGCTGGCGGATTAGTTGTGTTGAGTCGTTGTCCACCAACCAGATAATCAAGCTGCCCTGTTCCCATCGACGCGATATATTCATACGTGCCCACTTCTTGATTCCCGAGAGAACCGTAAGATGCCCTAATTTTCAAATTATTGATCGTCGGACGTATGTTGTCAAAAAAAGGTTCTTCACTAAGACGCCATCCCGCAGAAAAAGATGGAAAAAAACCAAACCGGCTATGCTGCGGGAAGCGTGATGTCCCGTCGTAACGGCCACTCGCTTCAAAGAGATATTTTCCTGCGAAATTGTAATTAAATCGATAAAAACCTCCACGAACGGCCCATTCGTCTGCACCCCCACTGAATCGCCTGTTTCCCACAACCAAATCCAAGTCGTTCAGCGATTCAGAAAGCAGATCGTCGCCGATACCACCAACACGTTTGTATGTGCGGTCTTCCTGGTTAAATCCTAGAGTAGCACCAAGGTAGTGCTCACCAAACGTCTTTTCGTAATTGCCAAAAACATTGATGATATTCCAGTGAAACTTACTCATGGTTTCATTCAGGCGGTCAAGTGTGAGTGCGCCTAAATTACTGCGCTCCAGGACACCTGGAAATTTAGAATAATACTGTGGTGTATGACGATATGAATATTCCGAACGATACTCCCGGTACGAGTAATTAGCCGTAAGTGTCAACCCATCCATCAGCTTAAACCGCGCTTCCGTGGTATTGGTCATCTCCGTTCCATTGTTGTATCCTTTCATCGTACCACTTTCCAAGGCATTGTGCATACCGTAACCAATAGGATAGCTGTTGATTCCCGAATAGCCGGTCAGCGTACCATCTGGATTTCTGGGCACATACGCAGGGTGGTATTGATAAATCGGGTCATTACTCACGCCGTTTTCTACGGTATTGAAATTGGTACCCAATCCATGCCAATCGTACTTGGATTTAAAGAAATGGGTATTGTTGCTTACCGTCAGCCATTCTTTCACATCGCTCTCTACTTTTGCGCGTAGATTATGTCGTCTATACTGGTCGGGCCTGACATTGAAAATCCCCTGTTCTTTTGAAGTGGCACCGGTTAACGAATAGCGCGTTTTATCACTTCCGCCAGATATAGTAACATTATGTTCTTGCTTAGGCCGGTTATCGCTATAAAAATAATTGAACCAATCAAAGTTTCCGTAGTAGCGATACATATCCTGTCCGCTAGCATTCTGTTTTATCACCACCCAAGGGCGATCAGGATGCTCCGTCTTGTCGTTAACCCGCGCCCAAAGTTCATCATAGTCTTCATCAGAATAGCGAGTTGTTCCGTACCCTAACGCATTATACATCGCTTCGTCATTGATTTTCGCATTCCAATATCCCGAGGTAATAAAGTCGGTATTTACGGCATGCCCCGTATAGCCCACATTTGTCGTATAGGAAATATTTGTTTTGCCTTCTTTGGCACTTTTAGTCGTTACCAAGATAACCCCAAATGCTCCACGTGCTCCATACACAGCTGCCGCGGAGGCATCCTTCAGTACCGTGACGGATTCCACATCATTCACGTTGACACGATCTAATGTCCCTAAAATACCGTCAATCAGTATCAACGGGCCACCTCCATTAATCGAGGTTGTGCCCCGAACGTTGACGCTCCCACTTGTACCCGGCCTTCCGGATCCAAAAGTTACATTAACATTTGGTATAGTTCCCTGTAATGCTTGGGTAAGCTGCGTTATCGGACGCTGTTCGAAGTCTTCACCAGAAATTTGGCTCACGGCCCCCGTCAAGTTTACCTTCTTCTGGGTACCGTATCCTACCACGACCACCTCGTCCAAATCCGCAACTTCTTCCACAAGTTCTATTGTCAATGCTTTGATGTTTTCAATCGTTATTTCTTGTGTTCGATATCCGATCAGAGACACAACGAGCGTTTGTCCTACTTCAGCTGCGATTTCAAATGCTCCGTCAATGTCCGTCATCGTGCCGATAGAAGTACCCTTGACTCCAATGGTCGCTCCGGCTAAAGCCTCGCCTTCTTCGTCACGCACTACGCCGGAGACCCGCTGTTGTTGGGCGGGCGAATGGGGAAACGTCTGTCCGCGTTCCACTGGTCGCGTCCGGTTAACAATAATCGTATTTTCATCCAGATTAAAATCAAACGGTAATCCATGCAGCAGTATTTGCATGGCCTGTTCAAGATTGGTCTTATCGGCCTTGATGTTATCTACCTTAAAACCGCTGACTTCGTTATGTTTATAGAAAAGGTAGTATCCTGTCTGGCGACTAAACTCTTTCAAAACATCTTCTAACAAAACATCGCTCGCTTCATAGCTCACCTGTTGCGAATAACTCTTAGCGCTTAAAAAGCACGTGCCAAGTATCATAAATAATACCGTAAGTCGCATAACTTTAAAACGCTGTGACGGATAAACTTTACGGAAAGGAATTTTCCATAAATCGTTTAAATTCATATTTTTGAAATAATTAAGTAGTGAATTGATGTATTCGATTTTTCAATCTAACTATTTGATTAACGGCGGTAGTGTAGCAGCACTACCGTTTTTCTATTTATTTATCTCCCATAATTTTAGTTTTTTGTCCAACCATTAATTTTCTACCCTCAAGCGATAGATCGATATTCCCGTATCGCAGTACACTCAGCACCTTCCGAATATCTTCGTTCCGCTTTATTTCTCCTACAAATTCGTCCTTCGCGTACGCTCCTTGATAAACGACATCCACATCATACCACCTTGCCAATTGACGCATCAGCACCTCCAGTTCCACTCTATCGAATCGAAAAACACCCTCTTTCCATGCCATAATAGCTTTTATATCCGCTTTTCCTATCTTATCGCGACCACTTTTGGTAGTACTTAGTTCAAAACCTGGTTTCAACAAGTATTCTTGCGTCGCACCTTTCACTTTTACACTCCCCTCGACAAGGGAGGTCCGTACATATCGTTCGTCTTCATACGCATTGATATTGAATTTTGTCCCCAATACTTCGACCTGCTGTTGTGGCGCGTCGACGCGGAACGGTCTTGTTGGGTCGTGCTGTATTTCAAAATAAACTTCTCCTTTTATAGACACCTTTCGTTCTACTGCGGAGAAATTGACAGGAAACGATATAGATGAGGCGCTATTTAACCAAGCTTTCGAACCGTCGGGCAGCACGACTTGGTAAATCCCTCCTTTTGGTGTTTCGATCGTATTATTAATCAGCGTCGCGTTGCTTTTATGATCTGTTATTTCAAAAGATACCAAACCATCTTCCTGTTTTCGGATGATAAAGCCCTCTCCTTCTTCGATTACACCGTCGGCCTCGTCAGTCAAGACAATTTGCTTTCCGTCTCCCGTGGTTAATATAGCTTTATTTCCGCCGGGCAAAACATTTTGTGTACGATTCACAATTTTTTCTTCTGAAACTTCACCGCTAAACGGTGTCTGTCGACTTTGGTATATCACAAAAAAGCCGATCAGCAGAACCGCAGCCGCGCTCGCCCAGATACGCCATGCAATTCTACGTTTTGCAATTTGGGGTCTTTCATCAACAATCCGTTTCCATAGATCGTCTTTTACCGTGCGAAGGTCTTCTTGATTGCTTTCAGAAATTCTCTTTTGTAGCTCATTAGCGTACCAACGCTCCAAAAAATCCATTTCTTCCTGCGAACATTCGCCGGTAATATACTTCTCTAGTAATGCGTGAATTTCTTTCTCTGTCATACGGATTTATATCCTTTACGACTAATAGACAAGATTCCCCCCGTCTGTGTAGTAGAAAAAAAATGAAAATAGTTTAAAAGAAGAAAGTTAATGCAACGAAAAGAACATAATAGAAGACAACCTCCAGCTTAGACTTGAGTATTTTCAACGCGTTGCTGACCTGCTTCTTCACCGTTTTGTCGGAGATATTAAGTTCCTCAGCAATTTCTTTATAGGTTTTATGCTCATTTCGGCTCATCTCAAAAATTTGCCGCATCTTACCCGGTAAAGCAGCTATTTCTTCGGTAATCCGTTCGCGGACCAAATTCTCCCGCAATAAATAATCAGTTTGATTTTCACCCGCTTCAAAATACTGAGCAAGAGAAAGGATATATTTATCGTGAACTTTATTATGCACATAGGTGTTTAACACCTTATTCCGTATCACCTTGTATAAATACGCTTTTAAAGACAGTTGAATATTTAAATTTTCTCTTTTGTCCCAAAGCTCCACAAATATTTCTTGTACGATATCCTTCGCAGTATCATCGCAAGAAGTCATAGCCTTGGCTTGCACGTACAGATTTTCCCAATAGCGTCCATAAAGCTCTCGGAAGGCTTCCGCTTCACCTCTTTGAACGAAAGACAACAAAAGTTTATCCTCAAGAGACCTGTACATTATAACATATCAGTTTGAAAATGGTCGGCTTATCTGTGACCAAAAATATATCTTTTTTCGATACGAAGGAAATATTTTTATATGAACAAGGTATTAAGATAATCTTATATTAATATAAAATATAAGCCCAAAAACGAGTATGAATCAGTCAGCCATCTCCGTCACCCTCCGTTTGGCTAAAAAACCATCATATGTATAGGCGTTATAGGGCAATATCTTCTGTGCCGTATACTTTGCCACGAAACAAGCAATCAAGATAGGTAAAAACAATTCAAACCCATTAGCGGCCAACCCACAGGCCAAAAAGAGAGCCGTAAAGGGAGCATAGATAGAAGCCGACAATGTCGCTGCCGCGCCTGCTAATATAAAATTGATAAGAATAAGGTTAGTATCAAAGAACGTATTGCAACATACCGCAAACCCCAGCCCCAATAATGCACCTGCGACGATACTCGGTGCAAAAACTCCCCCGTCTCCGCCTGCCCCTAGAGTCAAAGAAGCTGCCAAAGGCTTCAGAATAACAACTAAAAAAAGTATGCCTAAAGACAGTTGTCCTCCTGTTATCGCGGTATCGACAACCCCTTTCAGTCCGTGATAGCTATCGCCATACAACAACGGGAAACAAAAAATTAGCCCTCCAACAATCAGTGCGCCGAGATTAACGCGTATAAAATTGTTATTGATCTGCGAGAAAAATAGTTTAATACGCGTAACCAACAACGTGAAATAAATGGACAGCAGCCCACACAACAAACTCAAAAGAATAAAAAAAGGTAATGCACTAGTATACCAATCCTGCACGGCATAGCTAAAAAATGGACGATTATCAAAAAAATAAACAAATATACCCGAGGTAATTGCGGCGGCGGTAGATGCCAAAAAAAGTGTCTTATTGAATTTTCTAGCGACGACTTCCATAGCAAAGAGCCAACCGGCAAGTGGATTGCCGAATAACACCGCGACGCCTGCCGTTACCCCTGCACAAATCAGTTCACGTTTGTACATCTTGGCGACGCCTCCTTTTTCATAAACCGCATTACCAATAGATGCAGTAGCTACCACCGTAGATACTTCCACGCCGGTTGAGCCACCAAAAACAACCGTCAAGAAGCCATTGATATAGTGAGAGGGAATCTTAAATAATGGAAGATGATCTTTTCTATCGTCCAGCGTCTTGAAAATTTCCGTTAGCCCCTTATTCTTACGGTTGTGGAACAACCATTTCCGTAAAAAATAGATAGCTGTAATACCGACACTCGGAAATAACAGAAAAAACCATGTGTTTGTATCAGAAATCCATTCAAACACCGATACTTCTAACCATTCAGTACTATGTTTCAACGTGTATGCCAATAAACTACAAACCAGCGCTATTCCAATTGAAACAATCGAAAGCTTCCAATAATGTTGTTTGATAATCTTATTTCTGTCCACTGATCTCCGTCTTCTAAATTATTGATTCCGAAACAGCATAACGTATATCATTACCGATAAACAATTGCCATTTTTTCGACAAAGGACGGAATAAATATAGAATACTACTACATCTATCTGAAAAAAGCTCTCCAAGTATTTGGAAAGCTCTTCAAATGTGAATTGAGATTGTAAGGATTTAACAGCCGATTGTTGCTCCGTTTGGAATTACCGCATCTCGTTTAATAACTACGATGCCGTCACGTATTGTATGCGTTGAAAAATCACCATCAGGTAGATGTATCCCACCTTTTATGCGGACGTCATTTCCGATTCGGCAGTTTTTATCGAGGATTGCATTTTCTATATAACATCGCTCGCCTACACCTATCGGGGGCGGTTGCTGTGTATTGCTCAGCGTAATGACTTCTTCAAGATTTTCATAATGATCTCCTCCCATCATATAGGTTGATTTGATGACTGTTCCTTTTCCAATTCGTGAGCGGACACCGATGACGGAGCGTTCCAATTTATCTCCATTTAAGATACAACCGTCGGCTACGATCGTATTGTTCAACGTCGTACCCGAAATTTTAGAGGGTGGCAGCATACGGGCGCGCGTAAAAACGGTCTCATTAAAGAGGTTGAAATCCGGGACGTCATCGGTCAAACCAATATTCGCATCGAAAAACGAACGAATTGTTCCAATATCTGTCCAATATCCGTCAAACTGATAACTCAACACCTTTTGGCTCTCGATGGCATCAGGAATAAGCTCTTTCCCAAAATCCATTCCCGGGTTTTCAGTGAGCATCTTCCGCAACACACCCTTAGAGAATACGTAAATTCCCATCGACGCTAAATACAGTCGACCTTGATGTTGCATCTCTTCCGAAACTTCAGATCCCCAGTTTAATACCTCTTCGCTATCCGGCTTTTCTGTAAAAGACGTAATCTCGTTGATTTCGTTTGCCTTTAAGATACCAAAGCCTGTTGCATCTCTACCATTCACGGGAATAGTGGCTATGGTGACATCACCACCGTTCTCCACGTGAAAATCAATCAACGACGAATAATCCATTTGGTAAAGTTGGTCTCCAGACAAAATTAGTACATAATCATAATCCACATTGACCAAATTTTTCTGTGTGCGTCGGACGGCGTCCGCTGTACCTTCAAACCATCGGTCTCCCTCCAATGTCTGTTCGGCTGCAAGTATGTCCACAAAGCCCTTACTAAAGATACTGAAATTGTAAGAATTCTTGATGTGTTGATTCAACGAGGCAGAATTGTACTGTGTCAAGACGAAAATCTTGTTATATCCCGAATTCAGGCAGTTGGAAATAGGAATGTCGACCAAACGATATTTGCCCGCAATCGGAACTGCTGGCTTGGAGCGCTGTTCTGTCAATGGGAAAAGGCGTGTTCCGCGTCCCCCCCCCAATACAATCGATACTACTTTATGTGCCATACCATTAAATTTATAACTGGTTATACAAACTGATATACTGTTGAGCGGACTTATCCCAGGAAAAATCCAACTCCATCTCTTTTCTTCGGACTCTTTGCATTTTCCCTCGCTGCCCGATATAATCTAAGGCGCGTCCAACGGCGGAAACAGCTTCTTCAGAAGTAGCGTCCGGGAACACAAAACCATAACCATTCTTCTCACTTACATCTCTCACAGTGTCCTTTAGTCCTCCTATTCCCCGAACAATCGGAATAGTACCATATTTCATCGCGTACAATTGGTTTAGTCCACAAGGCTCTATACGCGACGGCATCAAAATCATGTCTGCGGCAGCATATACCTCATGTGCTAGTGTTTCATTATAGCCAAAGAACGTCGCAAAACGCCCCGGATGTGCCGCCAATAAAGCTTGTAAACTAGCTTGAATCTGGGTATCGCCTGAACCTAGTATAAATATACTTATTTTATTTTCAGTATGCGAAAAAATATTTACGACAATTTCCGGCAATAAATCTGCTCCTTTCTCGACGGCAAAACGTCCGATATACGCCAGTAAAGGCAACGCTTCATCCAGGTCAAATTTTTCACAAAACGCTTTCTTATTTTTTGCCTTCCCTTTTTTGTTGGACTCAATATCGTAGTTAAATGGTATCAGTTTATCCGCTACTGGATTCCAATAAACGTCATCGATACCATTGACAATACCATAACCTTTTGCTGCTTCAGAAAAGAATAAGCCTTCCAATCCATTTGCTTGCGTGTACAATTCTTGGAGGTACCCCTCACTAACGGTCGTAAAAGCATCACAACATTTTATAGCTGCCGCCAATGGATTGATAAGCCCGTCCCAATCTAATAGTCCCCATTTCCACGTATCAAATGCGGGTAATAGGATGCTATTGCTCCAGTTCATCCAGCCCTGGTATTGCCCGTTATGCACGGTGAATACAGTCTTCACGCTTCCAAATTGCTTAAAATCATCGGCATACTTTGTCAAGAAAGGGATTAACCCTACATGATGATCGTGGCAGTTAATAACATCGGGTTTAATCCCACCCTGTTTGAACCAATCTAAACATGCATGTTGAAAAGCTATCCATTGCTCCGCCTCGTCAGGATAGCAATATACTTCCGGTCTATCCAATTTACCGGCGATACGAATTAGGTAAAGAGGGAAGCCTAAACTGTCCTCGGCTTCCTTCATTACCTCATAATGCAGCTCTTCCGATCCCTGAAAAAAAGAACCTTTGGCAATTGATAAAAAGTCGTTGTTACGTGTATAGGGCCTATCGTAATATGGACATACCACCCACGCATCGATACCGAGTTTACGCTGATATCGTGGCAATGCGCCTACCACATCTGCCAACCCGCCTACTTTTGCCAACGGAAAACACTCGACACTTAAATGTATTACTTGCATACTAAACTTGTTTAAGGATTAATCCGCCAAGCGGAGGTAATTTAAGTGTTATGGAATCTGCGCAGCCCATCCACTCCATTTCCTCCGAAAGAGCCGCCCCCTGAGGTATCCCACTTCCATAATAAGACACATCATCCGAATTGAGAATCACTTCCCACAAGCCTGCTGTAGGGACACCAACGCGATAATCCCTCACCATAGGTGTTAGATTAAGTACAACTAGCAAATCATCGGACGGTGTCCCCCCACGGCGTATAAAGACAAATACACTATTTTCATGGTCACCAAGTTCTATCCATTGAAAACCGTCGGGAATAAACGCTCGTTCATATAAAGCGGGCTGCGTCCGGTATAATATGTTGAGGTCTTTTACAAATTCTTGTATACCGCGATGCGGTTCAAATTGCGTAAGGTGCCAGTCGAGAGATTGATTGACGTTCCATTCAGAGGTTTGGCCGAATTCTCCCCCCATAAACAACAGTTTCGTCCCCACGAAAGTATACATATAGAGATACAGCGTGCGCAAGTTGGCAAACTTCTGCCACTCATCGCCCGGCATCTTATAAATAAGAGACTTCTTGCCGTGTACCACCTCATCGTGCGATAAAGGCAGCATAAAATTTTCATGGAAGCTATATACCGTCCCGAAGGTTATCTTATCATGGTGATATCCACGATTAATCGGGTCTTCCTTGAAGTAGTTTAACGTATCGTGCATCCAGCCCATCATCCATTTCATACCGAACCCCAAACCTCCGTCAAATGTAGGCCTGCTCACGCCTGACCACGATGTGGATTCCTCTGCGATGGTTTGGACATCAGGAAACTGAGCGTATACTGCCTCATTTAATTCTTTTAAAAAATGTACAGATTCCAAGTTTTCACGTCCGCCATGTTCGTTCGGTATCCATTCCCCCTCATCGCGGGAATAGTCCAAGTAGAGCATGGACGCTACGGCATCTACCCGCAAACCATCTATATGGTATCTATCCAACCAGAAGAAAGCATTCGAAATTAAGAAAGAACGGACTTCATTTCTTCCATAATTAAAGATATACGATTTCCAGTCGGGATGGAAGCCCTTGCGCGGATCCTCATGTTCGAAGAGGTGAGAGCCATCAAACTTGTACAAGCCATGGGCATCTCCCGGGAAATGGGATGGTACCCAATCCAGGATAACACCGATATTATTTTTATGTAGGCTTTCGATAAGGTACATCAAATCTTGCGGACTACCATAACGGGACGAAGCTGCAAAATAACCTGTAATTTGGTATCCCCAGGAAGGATAAAAAGGATGTTCCATTACAGGCATAAATTCCACGTGCGTAAATCCCATTTCCCTAAGATAAGGAACCAATTTACCCGCTACCTCGCGGTAGGTCAAAAAACGCCCGGGATCGGACAGGTCGCGTAACCAGGACCCTATATGCATTTCATATACGGCAAAGGGCTTGTCAAGCGCATTATACATTTGCCTTTGCCGCATCCATGTTTGGTCGTTCCACTGATACCAGGTTGTTCCTACGACAGAAGCGGTGTGAGGTGGCTGTTCGCTCGCCAATGCGAATGGATCTGCTTTCTCCAAATGTTCCCCTGTGTTCGAATGGATGTGATACTTATACACCTCTCCTAATCGTAGTCCTTCAACGAAACCCTCCCAAATACCGCTACTATCCCATCGTACAAACAATCGATGACTATGTGGGTTCCATCCATTAAAATTACCTATGATGGAAACTGATGCCGCGTTAGGGGCCCAGACGGCAAAGTGGACGCCCTCTTTGCCATTATGCGTCACCGTATGTGACCCTAATTTTTCATACAGCCTAAAATGCTTGCCTGCACAGAATAAACTAATGTCGAAGTCCGTGAATAACGAATATACCTCTACTGCCTGCCCCATAATCCAAGTTGTTTATTTTTATGAAATCGTTAACCGTCTAAATTCTTTTTCAACCGAGATGTAGTGTTTGCCTTCTTCATCTACCAACATATTCAACACATCCCCATCTACTTCGATATGGTGCACATCAAACGGAAGCCCGACAACGTAAATCTTATAACTATCGAAACGTTCGTGATACAATCCCTCTAAATGTTGTACAATAGTAAAGCTATTTTGTTCTCCTTCAACAATAAAATATTTTTCGTTGTACACATTTTGTTCGTAGGCAAAGGTTTCCCCATGGTCAGTATAAACATGGGATTCATGCCGTCCTTGCCCCCAGTAGATATTCAGTTTCAGCGCGTCGATGTTCTTTTCCATCGTGTATTGCATCACTGGAAATTCAGGAATTACGCTTCCTCCACGAATAAAGATGGGCATTTCGTCCAATGGCGTTTCAACGTTATATACTTGTCCACCCTCCCGCACAGTATTGTCGAAGTAATAATACCAGCTACCTTCTGGTAAGTATACCTCCTTCGATCGTTGCCCCGGTTGAATGACAGGCGAAACAAGGATATTATGTCCAAAAGCAAACTCCTCTTCCCGTTGCAGATTTTCCGGTTTGTGCTGTTCCAGTAATGAAATAGGTCGCAAAATCGGCTCCCTATACTTATGCTGTCTCCAGAAGACTGTATAGATATAAGGCAACAATCTGTAACGAAGCTCAATGAACTTTTTACAGATGGCTTCCCATTCTGGACCAAAGCTCCAGGGCTCCCGATCGCGTGTATCTCCGGCTGAATGGACGCGCATAAACGGAGAAAAAACACCGAATTGCATCCAACGGGTATAAAGTTCACCATCCGGCTCTCCGGTAAACCCACCAATATCAGTACCACAAAACGAAAGACCCGACACGGATAAGCGTTGCAACTGAAGGACGCCAATCTTTAGATGTTCCCAAGTTGCTACATTGTCTCCTGTCCATACAGACGAATAGCGTTGTGTTCCAGCATAAGCGGCACGTGTGATCGTAAATGGACGCCTATTTTTTTGAAGTTTTTTTAGGCCATCATAAGTGGAGCGTACCATCTGCATCCCATATATATTATGCGCCTTACGGTGAGACCCCCTAAAGCCTTCATAATAATGCCGTACGTCGTCAGGAAATGTTCCACGACCAAAAACAGCGGGTTCATTCATGTCGTTCCAAACACCCGCAACACCATCTTCTACCAAGTCACGATACAATGTGCCCCACCACTCTCTTACTTTGGGATTAGTGTAATCTGGAAACTGACAGCGGCCTGGCCACACATACCCTTCCATAAAATAATCATCTCCACGACGACAAAAATATTTATTTTCCTTCCCTTGATTAAATACCCAGTAATCTTCATCTACCTTAATACCGGGGTCGATCATCACCACGGTTTTAAATCCGTCAGCAGCTAAATCTGAAATCATTTTCCGTGGGTCTGGAAAATAACGTTTATTCCAGGTAAAACAACGATAACCATCCATATAATCGATATCTAGATAAATGGCATCACATGGTATCTGTCGTTCACGGAATTGGCTGGCTACGTCCCGCACGTTGGCTTCAGGATAATAACTCCATCGGCATTGATGGTACCCGATTGCCCACAGCGGTGGCATATAGTGTGTACCTGTCAGTTCGTGATAGCGTTTAACCACATCCATCATCTGCGGGCCATGGATGTAGTAGTATTGCAATTCTCCCCCCTCTGACCAGTAACTTGTTTGGTCGCTTTGTTCGGCAGCAAAGTCGAAATACGTTCTAAATGTATTGTCGAAAAAAATACCATAAGCGTCACCACCTGTTACACCTATGTAAAATGGAATAGTTTTATATAATGGGTCTTGATTAAAACCGAAACCATAGGTGTCGGAATTCCAGTTCTGAAACCTTTTTCCTCGTAAGTTCAAATTCGCCGATTTATCGCCTAAACCAAAAAACGCTTCGTCATGGGAAGCGAGTTTCGTACAATACACATAGTATCCTCCAAAGTCCGGGTTCTCTTCCCAATGCATGGGTTTCTGATCGGCGTTCAATATTTTCCCGTTAAGATCTTCGAACGACACAAGAAAATTCTCTTTTTGTATTCGACAAACCACGGCGTTGGTTCGTACGAGGAAAGCATCGTCTATCTCCAAAATCGAGAAAGAAGTGGGGTGAATATCGAGGCCTTGCTTAATAGCATAAGAGAAGTCATCAAGAAACGAGCTTCTCGGCGCCAAACGTACTCTGATGATTTCATCAGAAAAAACCCTTACCTCTACACTGGCTTTCCCATCTGTAAAGATTAGTGCGTTTCCCTGCTTAATATACGAAAGAACCTTGTTTAGGTATTTTTTTTCTACTGTAGGCACATCAAGCACGGGATTGTTGACATGATGGATATTATCTAAGGTTTCGCCTTCTAAAATGTCCGTAACAATATCTCCTTTTTTTTGGGACTCAGCCATAGTCTTGTCTATTCGTTAAATTTTATATTTGATTTACATTGCTATTAAAGTACAATAATTTTTAGAAAAAAAAGAAACAAAAAAATCCCCGTCGAGACATGACGAGGATTTTCTTTTCTATGTTGGACTATTTACTGCGAATGGCTTCTACGGGATCCAGCTTTGCAGCCTGAATAGCTGGCACGATACCTGCGATCAAACCAATAAGTGTGGACAATACAGTGGTCAGAACAACCATCTTCACGCTAACCACGATGGTAACGCCGGCCAGTGCACCGACCAGCGCCGCAAGGCCATAGACAATTAACAGTCCAATTCCTCCGCCTATTAGGCACAGTAAAATGCTCTCGATCAAAAATTGAGATAGAATAAAAAATTGTTTCGCGCCCAGCGCTTTCTGTATACCAATAAGATTGGTACGCTCTTTTACGCTTACAAACATGATATTTGCGATCCCGAAGCCCCCGACAAGGATAGAAAAAATGCCAATGAAAAGACCGGCAAGGTTAATAATACCAAACATCTGATCAAGCTGTGCTGTAATAAGGGTTGTTTGATTAACCGAAAAATTATCTTCACGCTGAGGTGGTAAGCGACGTGCAGATCGCATAATTCCAATTAGCTCACTTTCAGCTTCCTCTAAAGCGTATTGCCGCTTTACCTCAATGGCGATACTGGGGCCATAATGTTCGTAGTTCACTAAATTACGAGCCAAGGTGAATGGTATATACGCCACCTCATCATTAGATACATTTATAAGCACACCCGATCCCTCTCTTTTTAAGACACCGATTACCTGCATTTTTCGACCTAGCAAAGTAATATACTTACCAATCGGAGTTGTGTTTGGGAACAGTCCTTCCGCTATAGTAGCCCCTAAGATAACGCTGTGGCTCCCAGCGCGCGACTCTTGCTCTGTAAAATAGCGTCCATCCACGACCTCAAGGTTTCTGATCGAATACATTTCATGCGTGACAGCAGTTACATTGATACTAGAGGCGGAGTTATTCCCGTATTTAGCCGTAGAATTAGAGATATTAATAGAATACGCGACTTCTTCTGCCGTAGTCATCCTGTTTTTGACCGATTCAAAGTCGGCATATTTCGGTTCTGGACGATTAACATATTTCCACCAAGGGTATTCTCCGCCACCTCCCCATGGCCACTTTTCTACATATAAAGTACGGCTCCCCATTTTGCGAACAGATTCCTCTAGGTTATTTCGCAAGGTATCGACCGCAGAAAATACACCGATAATTGTCATAATCCCAATCGTAACTCCCAATAAAGATAGGAGTGTACGTGTCCGGTTATCACGCAATGCAGATAGCGCGAACAGAAAGCTTTCTTTGATAAGAGTGACGACCAAAAACATATATGATGATAAAAGTAAAAATTTTTTTTGTTAAAAAGTTATAGCTGGCGAAAATGCTTTTTTTCACTTAATTATGCTTAACTTTGTAAGCATTTTTGAAGCCTACGTCGTGCTGAATGGCTAAGGTTTCAATAGAACGAAATATATCGAAGCAAAAATAATGCGCCGAGGTGTAATTGCGTTCTCATAAACAGATGAAAAAAATAGTTAGATGAAATTATCACAATTTAAATTCAATTTACCAGAATCATTGTTGGCAAGTGAACCGTCGGAACAGCGTGACGAATCACGCCTAATGGTTTTGCATCGTGATTCAGGAAAAATAGAACACAAAATTTTCAAAGACGTACTGGATTATTTTGATGACAAGGACGTCATGATTTTGAACAATACCAAGGTATTTCCTGCTCGTATGTATGGGAATAAAGAAAAAACCGGCGCAACTATTGAAGTATTTTTACTAAGGGAATTAAACAAAGAACTACGCTTGTGGGATGTGCTGGTGGATCCAGCGCGTAAAATCCGCGTTGGTAACAAGCTATATTTTGGAGAAGAAGATCTATTGGTGGCAGAAGTCGTAGACAACACCACTTCCCGCGGTCGGACAATCCGTTTTCTTTTTGAGGGTACTGATGAGGAGTTTCGTCGTAATATCGAAATTTTAGGAGAAACACCTCTGCCAAAATACATAAAACGCAAAGCGACACCAGAGGACAAATTCCGTTATCAAACGATATATGCTAAAAATGAGGGAGCAGTCGCAGCACCGACGGCTGGACTCCATTTCTCGCGCGAGTTGATGAAGCGACTGGAATTAAAAGGCGTCGAATTTGCGGAGGTGACGCTGCACGTCGGACTGGGAACTTTTCGTACGGTGGAAGTGGAAGACCTCACTAAACACAAAATGGACTCGGAGCAGTTTATTATTAGTGAAGAAGCTGCTCGTACCGTAAACAAAGGTATCGACGACAAGAGACGTATCTGCTCCGTTGGAACAACCTCCATGCGGGCGATTGAATCTTCGGTATCTGCAGATAAACATCTGAAACCGGCAAACGACTGGACAAGTAAATTTATCTACCCACCTTACGATTTTAGCATAGCCAACTCGATGATTACAAACTTTCATACGCCGGAGTCAACACTTTTGGTAATGATCGCGGCTTTTGGAGGATATGAGAACGTCATGAATGCATATGAAGTGGCCGTGAAAGAAAAATACAGATTTTATTCGTACGGTGACGCGATGTTGATTATCTAATCACACGATAATTTTTACTTTTTTACATAAAAATAGAGGCACAATGAACATTGCGCCTCTATTTTTTTAGTCCTTTAGGGAAAAAATTAAAAAACGAAAAAAGCCGCCGAGTCTATACTCAACGGCTTTCGAATTCCTCTAGTATAACTAACAAAACTTAGTTTGCTTGTTCCGCAGGAACTACGGATACATAAGATTTATTGTCTGCTTTTTTGCGGAAAACAACAGTCCCATCAATCAATGCATGCAATGTATGATCTTTACCCATTCCTACATTTTTATCAGGGTTATGTTTCGTTCCACGCTGACGAACGATGATGTTACCTGCGATAGCTTGTTGTCCACCAAAAATTTTAACGCCTAATCTCTTACTGTGTGACTCACGGCCGTTCTTGGAACTACCCGCACCTTTTTTGTGTGCCATGTTTTATCTTAATTTATGACGTAAAGTCAGATTAAAAATTCTTATTTCGCTTTACAGGCTAATTCCTGTGATCTGGATTTTGGTAAATTGTTGACGATGACCATTTTTCTTTTTGTAGCCTTTACGACGTTTCTTTTTGAAAACGACCACTTTATCACCTTTTAAATGAGACAAAATCGTAGCTGAAACTTTTGCTCCTTCGATAGTAGGCGCACCTACCGTGAATTTACCAGCATCTTCTGCTAACAATACATTGTCAAATTCAATACTAGCGCCTTCATCTCCTTGTAAGCGGTGCACAAAAAGATACTGGTCTTTTGCAACCTTAAATTGCTGTCCTGCTATATTTACTATTGCGTACATTGTTATTAATATAATTTGTTAATATTTTAATGAGTTGCAAAGATATAAAATAAAGTAAAGCTTAAAAAATAAAAAAGCAAATAAATAAGCACTAGCTGCTAAAATAAGCCCTTACATTTTTACCTTCGACCCAATTCATAAAAGCTCTGTTAACTACTTTATTCCCCCCTGGTGTCGGGTAATTACCTGAAAAGTACCAGTCGCCTAAATGATTTGGACAGGCGCTATGTAGATTATCTAATGTCTGATAGACAACTTCCAATTCTGCTTTTAAATGATGTGGACGGATAATACGCGCAATTTCCGCAGAGATCTCATCATCTGTGAAAGGCTCATAAATAGCTTTAACATAGTTCTCTACTTGATCTTTCGGCATCATTAAAGAAGCGAGGCATTTTTGATACACTTCATCCACCACATGTGCCATTCCTCCACTTTTCAACAAATTAATCGCCGCCTCAAATGCCACAAACTCACCCATCCTCGACATATCTATCCCATAGCAATCCGGATAACGAATTTGTGGTGCAGAGGAAACAATAACGATTTTCTTCGGATGCAATCGGTCCAATATCGTCAGGATACTTTGTTTAAGCGTGGTTCCACGCACAATAGAATCATCTATAGCGACTATCGTATCAACATCGTCCTTAACGATACCATAGGTCGTATCATAAACGTGTTGTACCATATCCGTACGATCAGCGTCCTGTGTAATAAACGTTCGCAGCTTGGCATCTTTAACATTCAGCTTCTCGAAACGCGGCGTAATGTTAATCATCTCTTCAAGCTCCTGATCTGAAATCTTATCAGCACGATTCAACAGCACATCTTTCTGGTAGTCACGTACGTACGTATTTATACCTTCCATTACGCCATAATACGATACTTCCGCTGTATTTGGAATAAACGAAAACACCGTATTCTTGATGTCATTGTTTACAGCTTCCAAGACTTGGGGGCACAATAAACGACCTAATTCCTTACGTTCCTTGTAAATATCGGCATCCGAACCTCGCGAGAAGTAAATACGCTCAAAAGAACAAGATTTTTGTACTGCTGGCTGGCGAAACATCTCTTCCGTAATTGTTCCATCCTTTTTAGCAATCAAGGCGTACCCTGGCTTAATTTCTTTAACCGCTTCCAATGGTACATTGAAAGCCGTCTGGATGACTGGACGTTCTGAAGCGACTACGAGAACCTCGTCGTCCTGATAATAGAAAGCGGGGCGTATCCCTGCCGGATCACGCATCACGAAAGCATCACCATGACCAAAAATTCCAGCAATAGTATACCCACCATCCCACGTCTTCGCGGAACGTGTTAATATTTTAGCAACGTCAATATTTTTGGCGATTAACGCACTTATTTCAATATTGGAATATCCGTCTTCTTTAAATTTATCAAACAATTCCTGATTTTCATCATCTAAAAAGTGTCCGATCTTTTCCAATACCGTAACGGTGTCTGCTTGTTCTTTCGGATGCTGGCCCAACTCATATAGCTGCTGCAGCAGTTCATCAACATTCGTCATATTGAAGTTTCCGGCAACCACCAAATTACGGCTCATCCAATTATTCTGTCGAAGGAAAGGGTGACAACTTTCGATACTATTCTTACCATGGGTCCCATAACGCAAATGCCCTAAAAGCACTTCTCCCGTAAAACTCACATGTTGTTTAAGCCAGTTCGTATCTTTAGACTCTGCTGGATACGCCTTATTCACTGCCGCGAATTTCTTTTGTATGTATTCAAAAATATCCGCCACGGCAGATGAACCCATCGCGCGATACCGGGAAATATAACGATGGCCTGGCTGCACATCAAATTTAATAGTGGCGATGCCCGCTCCATCTTGACCTCGATTATGTTGCTTCTCCATGAGAAGATACATTTTGTTGATGCCATAATAGGGCGTACCATATTTTTCTTGATAATAAGACAGGGGTTTTAGTAATCGAACGAGTGCTATCCCGCACTCATGTTTTATTGCGTCACTCATAGCTTGAATTGATGCTGCAAAGGTAAAAATTTTTTATAAAAAATGTCCGCTTCTTGGACTTCGCATCGAAACAAACTAAACAAATGACAAATTAAAGATATTTAAAAATCTTCGCTCCGGTCTAGATCTTCGTGATTATCCCCACCCAGGCTATAATAGTTGTTTTCCTCATCTTCTGAACCTACTTCTTCTTGCGCGTCATCTAATTCAGACCCGGGCACATCCAATCCTTCATCGAGCAAGGGTTCACGTCCCCTCTCCTCTTGCTCTACCCTGTCACTCAAAATGCGCTCTTCTTGTTCAAAGATGTCTTCATTTTCTGGATAATGTGGATATCCCGGTAGATTTTTATCCTCGTCCTTTTCAGATTGATCTTTTCTTGGGTCTTGCATAACAATATGATTTTTTCTATACATAACAAACAACCGACGCCGCGATTGGTTTTTTAATAGCCCTTGATTACTTCTTTACTTCTATAGTCTTTTCCTCTGCGGTTAATGGCGCCGGCGGAATCTCTTTCACCTCCCGCTCCATTTCTTTCACCTCTATATGTACTGCAAATTCGGAGGGTTCTATCGGCACTCCTTTGTAAGTAGCATACTCCCGCGTATAGATCGCGCCTAGATATAAGATGGCTGCCGTATAATAGACCCATAATAAGATCAATACGATTGAACTGGCTGCACCATACGTCGATTCCGTGTCCGAACTTTCGATATAAATACCAATCAAGAAACGCCCGACCACAAAAAGAAGCGCCGTAAAAAGTGCTCCCGATCTTACCGTACGCCATTGTATATTGACATCAGGTAAAACCTTAAAAATCACGGCGAACAAAATAAAGATGACACAAAAAGATAGAAAAAAATTGATAGCATTAAACAAGAAAACAGTGACATCGGGAAAATACTGCTTCAAATGATCCGTGAAAGCTAAAATAGCGCCATTGATTATTAACGTTACTACCAGCAAAAAGCCAAGCCCAATAACTAATGAAGAAGATAGTAATCTATCTTTAAGTAATTTTAGCCACCCCTTTTTTACCTTCGGACGTACATGCCAAATTTTGTTAATGGAGTTCTGGATATCACCAAAGACCGTTGTTGCGCCCACTAACAACGTTACCGCACTAATAGTCAAAGCTACATTGGATTTCCCGGAAAGAGACAGATTCCTAATAACTTCTTGAATTTGGCTAGCTGCACTTGTTCCCACAAACCCGCGTAGCTCTTCAAAAACTTTTCCCTGTATAGCTTCTTCGCCTAAGAAAATTCCGGCAAGCGAAATCATTAATACCAAGATAGGTCCTAGTGAAAAAACGGTATAATAAGCTAATGAAGCACTGTACTTTAAACTATCTTCTCCTGTAAACCCCAACACCGTATTTTTCAAAATCGTAAAGTGGGATTTAAACACATTTTCTTTATTCCTTATCATAAGCTAAATGTCTACACGTAATAAACGACCTGACTTCCTAAAAGTTTAAAAAACCTTCATGAACCGCATCTGTGCTGAACGTTAATCTCGCAACATTTTAACGTCTACATTGTTCTATTATAACATGAAACGACACGGACATCCTATAAAAAGAAATAAAAAACTGATCTTAGCCGGCGCCGCTATCCTTATCGGTGGTATGTGCATGCGATTGGCGTGGATTTTTCTTAATGATCCAGTTGGCCCGGTTATCGTTATTACCGGTGCAATCCTATTTTTAGGAGGGGTAATATTTTTCATCAATACGATGTACAATCAACGACACAAATTTTAACTCCTTATACCGTTTGTCTATAAAACCAAACAAAATGTTATTTTTGGCCTTGCAGTTTCAATTAAATAAAATGTCGATGTTCAAAAATCTCTCTTATCTCGCAATAATCTTATTGATTTTTTCTTCCTGTAGTAACAACGCAACAGAAAACCCATCAAGGATACAAAAGCGGGATCAAATTCTAAGCCTCATCACCCCTCCTTCTTTGTCCGCCAATTTGATTGATTTACAACATTTTGGAGCTTTAGGCGATTCATTGACGGATAATAAACCTGCTTTTGATAAAGCGCTGGAAAAATGCAAAGCGCTAGGTGGAGGAAGAATTATCGTTCCGCCCGGTATATATTTGATAAATGGCCCTATCCACTTAATCAGCAATGTCACACTCGACCTACAAAAAGGAGCTAAATTAGTTTTTGGTTCAAATCCAGAGCACTATTTACCCGCCGTATTGACTAGCTGGGAAGGAACATTTCTGTATAACTACAGTCCCTTTATTTACGCCTACCAAGCTGATAATGTCGCGATTATCGGTGAAGGTGTAATTGATGGAAACTCTAAAGACACGTTCAGTACTTGGCACGCAAAACAAAAGCCAAGTCAGACACGAAGTCGAAAAATGAATCACGAAGATACACCAATAGAAGAACGCGTATTTGGAGAGGGGCACTATTTACGACCTCATTTAGTGCAGTTTTTCGAGTGTAAAAATATCTTGATAGAAGATGTTACCTTGTCCAACTCTCCATTTTGGTGTGTTCACATACTAAAGTCGGAAAATGTTACAGCCAGAAGGGTAAAGTTTGATGCTTTTAATAAAAACAACGATGGATTCGACCCAGAGTATTCGAAGAATATCTTAATCGAAGACATTGATTTTAATAATGCGGACGACAACGTTGCTATTAAAGCCGGCCGAGATCATGAAGGTAGAAAAACTGGAATTACTTCGGAAAACATTATCATCCGTAATTGTCGGTTTAAAGGTCTACACGGTGTCGTTATTGGAAGTGAGATGTCGGCCGGGGTACAAAATGTCTTTGTAGAAAATTGTACCTTCGGAGGCTATTGCAAACGTGGCATCTATCTAAAATCAAATCCTGATCGGGGCGGTTTTATCCGAGACATCTATGTAAATAACGTGGAATTCGATGAGGTAGAGGATGGTTTTTTTATTACATCCTATTACCACGGCGAGGGATCGGGGTATGAAACGGATATACGGAATATCTTTGTCGACAGCCTACGCTGTAATAAAGTCCGCAATGCAGCTTTAGTAATTCAAGGCTACCCAACGAAAAAAGTAAGCGACATACATTTCTCCAATATCCAGATTGACACAGCTAAAACCGCTATCAGCTTCACCAACGCCGAAAACATCGTATTTAACAACCTCATCATCGGAGATGAAGTCAAAGTACCCTCTCATGCGCAATAGTATTCCCGAGTATAGGCCAGCTGCTATTTCTTCTCTACAAGGTATTTCCAGTATCTTCTTGGCACATGTTGTAGATGTAACTTCATATTTTTACGTGCTTCGATATTGGTGCTGGTATAATATTGTTTCCAGAGGTGCTGGAAAAGTTCATCACGTTCGTCCATCGTGGTAACAACTGTTGGTATCGTCGTATTTTTTGTTTCTTCCAGACTAAGCTGTACCTCGCCCACTTGTCGCATATCGAACAGTAGACCATATTTTCGCTTTACGTCATAAATAAGCCAAGGCATATCAGCATACCGCTCACGGAAAAAATCAGAAATTAAGGGCAATACATTAAAATCCGGCTCTACCAAAGCAAAGAACAACCCGTCGGAGCTTTTGCTAAAACGGATAAATGCTTTCATTCGATGTCGTTCGCGACTTACCTTCTTTAAGGTCTGCGAAAAGTACAGCACATGGGCGTTGCCATAATCTTGCCGTACATCTGTCCGACCGCCAAAGGTTTGGCGTAGAATAAAAAAAGAAGCCAGCCAAGCTTTCCTATCTTCCGAAAGAAATGCTCTATAAAAATCCATCGTTCCTGCTTTTCCAACACGCTCCTGTAACCCATTCTGAACTCGTAACGCTTTCCGGCTATCTGTCACAATTGTCCTCGTCTCCGCAAATAGAGCTATTCGATAATCTTTCTGCATTAGCGGAATAACATTAAATTCCTTTCTCTCAAAGCTTTCAAATACACAGGACAAAAAACCTAGATACGTTCCATCAAACAAATAATACATATCAAAATAACGCTAATTGTCCGGCAGAATCCTGTTGTCGACTCTTCCTGTTTCCCTCATTTAAAATGGCCGCTCGAACATACTCCATACTGGGATGTCCCAAGATAAAAGGAGAATCTGCACAATGCAAAAAGTACTTTGCCCGATTATAAGCGATACCCATTTTTTGAAGCTGATAGGCATGCAATCTGCCAAACTTCCGCGCCTGTACAATCTTTAGCGCCGATTGCTTACCGATTCCCGGTATGCGAATAATAGCGTTAAAGTTAGCTGTGTTTATGTCAACCGGGAAGAATTCAGGATTACGTAATGCCCAACTTAACTTAGGGTCTATATCCAGATCTAGATGCGTGTGTTGGGGGTTTAAGATTTCATTGAGCCGAAAGCCATAAAACCGCAATAACCAGTCCGTTTGGTACAGACGGTTCTCGCGAACCAAAGGTGGTATCGAGCCAATTTGAGGTAACAAAGAATTTCCATTATTTATAGGGATATAACCACTGTAATACACCCGCTTCAGCTTATAGTTCCTATAGAAGTCATCGGCGACTTGCATGATTTCAAAGTCGTTTTCAGGCGTTGCGCCGATTACCATTTGTGTACTTTGGCCAGCAGGTACGAAAGTCGGCGTATGCTTTATAAGTTTTTTCTCTCCCTTATAAGATTCGATCTGGTCATTTACGTACGCCAACGGTTTCCTTACCGACTCATGATCTTTCTCAGGGGCTACTAATTTAAGCCCTGCTTCGGTTGGTAATTCCAGGTTGATACTCATCCGATCCACATATAACCCTGCTTCCTTCACCAGCTCTTCACTTGCACCGGGGATCGTTTTGAAATGAATATAACCGTTGTATCGCTCTTCCTGTCGGAGCTTTTTCACAATACGCAACATGCGCTCCATGGTAAAGTCCGCATCTTTGAAGATACCAGAACTTAAAAAAAGCCCTTCAATATAATTTCGTCTATAAAAATTCATCGTGAGATCTACGACTTCCTCCACAGTAAACGCAGCCCGTTTCACATCATTGCTTTTTCGGCTCACACAGAAAGCGCAATCATAGATACAATGATTAGTCAATAGAATCTTGAGCAATGAAACACATCGGCCGTCTTCAGTATAGGTATGACAGATGCCTGATGCCGAAGCATCGCCGATTCCCCCGTTATTCTTCCTGGTACTCCCACTAGAACTACAACTCACGTCATATTTGGCAGCATCCGCCAATATCTTTAGTTTTTCTTCAATCCGCAGCATAATGAAACAAAAATACTAATTTTTTTAGCTAAAACATAACGAGAAGAAAATGGTTATTTATTAATATGCTACAATTCAGACAGGCGGGCATTTATTGTGTACCGGGCAATTTTTACATCGACCCATGGCTGCCGGTGGATTTTGCGGTGGTGACGCACGGTCATGCGGATCACGCGCGCTGGGGTATGAGAAAGTACCTATGCCACCACTTCACGGTCCCCATATTGAAAAGTCGTATCGGGAATGATATTGCTGTACAGGGCGTTTCGTATACCGAACCGATTTTTATCAATGGTGTCAAAGTATCGTTGCATCCCGCAGGGCATATAGTAGGATCCGCTCAAATCAGAATGGAATATAAAGGAAAAGTATGTGTTGTTTCGGGAGACTACAAAATTCAAAACGATGGTTTATCCACTCCTTTCGAGCCCATTAAATGCCATGAATTTGTATCCGAAAGCACTTTCGGACTCCCGATCTATAATTGGTTATCGGTGGATCAACAAAATCAACAAATGCAAGATTGGGTATTACAGAACCAAGCAAACGGCAAAACATCTGTTTTTATTGGCTATTCGTTAGGCAAAGCCCAACGTATTATGAAAGCCCTCGCAGGAGTCTCTCCTTTATACGTACACTATTCCATCGGCAAACTCAATGAAGCCTACGAAAGTGTTGGTGTTGAATTACCTACCTACAATATTGTCAATCTTCAGGAAGATATAAAACATGCAGATAAGAATATCGTTATCGTTCCACCCGCCTTAGCCGATTCTAAGGTGATCAATAAAATACCCCATATGGCAAATGCTATTTGCTCCGGATGGATGCAAGTACGAGGATCCCGTCGTTGGCGAAGTGCCGATGCAGGTTTTGCCATAAGCGATCATGCAGATTGGCAAGGGCTTTTGGACGCTATAAAGACGACAGAAGCCGAAAAGGTGTATATAACACATGGACAAACAGCCGTATTTACCAAGTATCTAAATGAGATCGGGATATTAGCAGAAGAGGTTAAAACAGCGTTTGGAAATGAGGAGGAAGAAGTTGAAGAAACAGAAGCACGAAAATTATGAGAGCCTTTGCCACTTTAATTAATGCCTTGGATAGCACCAACAAAACCAATTTAAAATTGGAAGCGATAGACCGTTTTCTTCACGAAGCCGACAACGACGATAAACTATGGTTTCTTGCCCTCTTTACGGGAAAACGTCCGAAGCGCAGTATCAACACCGTATTGATGAAACAATGGGCCATCGAAGCTGCTGGAATTCCTGAATGGTTATTCCAAGAATCCTATGCGTCTGTAGGCGATTTAGGCGAAACAATCGCCTTGGTTTTACCACCATCAGTCCAGTATATAGATCGATCGTTAACGGAATGGATGACTATGATTATTGCGCTGAAGGACGGTACCGAAGCTGAGAAAAAAGAATATGTTCTGCAAGCTTGGAATAACCTTCCCACCACCGAGCGTTTTATTTTCAACAAACTATTAGGCGGCAGTTTCCGACTTGGAGTTTCCTCCAAAACGCTTATCAATGCTTTAGCAAAACATTATCAAATGGACGCGAGTGCGGTAGCACACAGCGTCATGGGCGACTGGAAAATGGGCGAGGTGGCCTTCGATGATCTCATAAAGGGCCATTATACGGATACACAACTTTCTAAACCCTACCCTTTTTGTCTGGCCTACCCCTTGGAGAAAGAATTGAATGAACTTGGTAATGTAAAAGATTGGCAAATCGAATATAAGTGGGATGGTATCCGCGGACAGTTTATCAAACGAAACGAGGAAGTGTTCATATGGTCACGTGGTGAGGAACTAGTTACCGATCAGTTTCCGGAAATAAGAGATAGTTTGCAACAGTGGCACGGAAATTTTGTCATCGATGGCGAAATCCTAGTCGTCAAAGAACAGACAGTAATGAATTTTTCGGCATTACAAAAGCGATTAAACCGGAAAACCGTCAGTAAAAAGTTATTGGAAGAATATCCCATTCAAGTATATGCCTATGATCTCGTTGAATGGGAAGGTGAAGACTGGCGACACAAAGGCATGTTGGAAAGAAGACAAAAGTTAACAGAATTATTCTTTCTTAATCCATCGCCCCATTTACAGCTGTCCACTGTTATTACTATTGATCATTGGGACGCGTTAACGCCAATCCGGGAAAACGCCCGTGCCATCAATAGTGAAGGCATCATGCTAAAGCACAAGGCATCACCCTATCATACCGGACGCAAGAAAGGCGATTGGTGGAAATGGAAAATTGATCCGTTGACGATTGACGCGGTTTTAATCTACGCTCAAAAGGGAAGTGGGCGGCGGAGTGCCTATTACACGGATTACACATTCGCTGTCAAAGACGGCACGAATTTAGTCCCCATTGCGAAGGCCTATTCTGGGCTAACAGACAAGGAGATTAAAGAGGTCAGTCGTTTTGTCAACAAAAACGCTACCGAAAAGTTTGGCCCTGTACGAACCGTTAGACCCGAACTGGTGTTTGAAATAGCTTTCGAGGGCATTGCTTTTAGCAACCGGCATAAATCAGGCGTAGCATTACGATTTCCACGAATAGCACGTTGGCGGACAGACAAGACAGTCGCAGATATTGATAATATAGAAGAAATCAAACAAATGATTCTTTGATTTGAAAAACAAAAAGCAACATACAGAGGGGTATTCCATTATCATTAACTGGATGCAACAAAAAGGCTACGTACCTTTTAGCTTCCAGGAAAAAGCTTGGCATAAATATGGCAACGGGTATAGCGGTATGATCGTAGCCCCCACTGGATTTGGAAAAACCTTCTCCGTTTTTCTTGCGGTATTGATTGATTTCATGAATGACCCTTCGCATTACAAAAAAGGGTTAAAATTATTGTGGATCACTCCTTTGCGTTCGTTGGCGAAGGATTTAGCCCGTGCCATGCAGGAAGCCATTGATGAAATTGGCCTCGACTGGGAGGTTGAGGTACGGAATGGTGATACAGACATCAGGATAAAGAAACGGCAAAGCCGACAAATGCCTGATGTATTATTGGTAACACCCGAAAGTCTGCACTTATTGCTCGCGCAAAAAGGTCGCCAACATTTCTTCCATGCTTTGCGATGTATAGCGGTAGACGAATGGCACGAACTACTCGGAACAAAGCGTGGTGTCATGATCGAACTGGCATTAGGATATTTAAAGCATCAATATCCCAAGCTGCGAATATGGGGCATCACCGCCACGATTGGCAATCTGGACGAAGCCGTGGAGGTACTCGTACCCGATGTAAAAAAAAGAGTGAAAATCGTTGCCCGTGAAAAAAAGAACATTGCCATTATCCCTGTATTCCCAAAGGAAATAGAGGTATTGCCTTGGGCAGGACATTTAGGGGGCAAACTAGCGGAAGAAGTCGTGCCGATCATTTTGGAAAGTAAATCAACATTGGTTTTCACCAATACGAGAAGCCAAAGTGAAATGTGGTATCAACTGTTGTTGGAAGCATACCCCGATTTCGCTGGACAAATTGCGTTACATCACAGCTCTATTGACAGCCATATCCGGCAATGGATAGAGGAAGCCTTGAGTGAAGGTAGACTAAAAGCTGTCGTAGCCACTTCCTCTCTAGATTTGGGTGTAGATTTTAAACCAGTGGATACCGTTGTACAGGTTGGCTCCAGTAAAGGCGTCGCCCGCTTTATGCAGCGTGCGGGGCGTAGCGGGCATTCCCCCCACGAACTATCCAAAATCTATTTTGCTCCCACACATTCGTTGGAATTGATTGAAGTGGCCGCCTTAAAGGAGGCCGTCAAAACACAAACCATCGAAAACCGGGATCCGATGGTACTTACGTTTGACGTATTGGTTCAGTTTCTGGTTACCCTGGCATTAGGGGGGGGATTCAAAGCGGAAGATATATACCCAGTGGTCAAGAACACCTTCGCGTTTCAAGAGATAACTTCCGAAGAATGGAATTGGTGCATTTTGTTCATCACGCAAGGTGGCGCGATAGGGAAAAATTATGAAGAGTTTCATAAAGTTGCGAAAAAAGAAGATGGACTGTTGGTTGTTGAGAAAAGGCGTACTGCAATGCTACATCGGATGAATATGGGCGTTATCGTAAGCGACGCAATGACGCGGGTCAAATTTCTTTCCGGAGGCTACATCGGCATGGTAGAGGAATATTTTATTTCGCGACTGCATAGTGGAGATAAATTTGTTTTGGCTGGTCGAGTATTAGAATTTATTCGCTTGAAAGAAATGACCGCTTATGTCCGAAGCTCTTCTGGCAAAGCCTTTACGCCAAGCTGGCTAGGTGGTCGTCTACCATTAAGTTCCAATTTGAGTCAGTTCTTGCGTCAAAAACTAGCACGTGCCAGACACCCCGATAGCCGTGAAAAAGAACTGCAATTCTTACATCCATTGATTGCACGACAAAATGAACATTCGCATATTCCGGCAGAAGACGAGTTCCTGGTGGAGTCTATCCATACCAAAGAAGGATACCATCTCTTTATGTATCCTTTTGAGGGAAGGTTAGTACACGAAGTGATGGCAGCATTAATTGCTTACCGCATCAGCCGTTTTATTCCGATAAGTTTTTCTATGGCAATGAACGATTACGGATTCGAATTATTTTCTGATTCAGAAATTGCAGTGGATGAGGCGCAACTCAAAAAGATCCTCAGCCCAGAACACTTGATGGAAGATGTCGTTAGCAGCATAAATGCTACGGAAATGGCAAAGCGGAAGTTTCGAGACATCGCAGTCATTTCGGGTATGGTTGTGCAAAATCTATACGGAAAGCAGCAAAACAATAAGTCTTTGCAAGCTTCTTCCGGAATTATTTTTCAAGTTCTGGAAGATCACGATCCAAGCAATCTGTTATTACGCCAAGCGTACACGGAAGTATTCAACCAACAACTCGAAGAGCCTCGATTGATCGCAGCATTCCAAAGGATACATCACTGTAAGATCATTTACAAGTTTGCAACTGGATTCACACCGTTGAGTTTCCCTATCAAGGTGGACAGTCTGCGGCAATCCTTATCGAGCGAAGACTTAGCCGCCCGCATTCGAAGACTGCAGCAAAACAATTGGAAATCTCCCAGAAAAAAGCGATGAATATTATTACACAAGACATATCCTTTTCCAGCACATTATTGACGTTGACAAACCAACGCGTACTGGTATGGAAAAAACATAGCGCGCTTATTCTTTCCGATTTACACCTAGGGAAAGCGGCGCATTTTAGAAAGAATGGTATTGCCCTTCCCATGCAGGTGACGTTACAGGATTTGCAACGGCTGGAACAATTGATCCAGCATTTCCACGTCGAGCAGGTCATTATTGTGGGCGATTTAATTCATGCAGGCGCCAATACGGAGGTGAGTTTACTACAACTGCTCATTGCCAAGTTTCCACTTACCAAATTTGTTCTGATCAAAGGGAACCATGATCGTTTCACAGATGAGGAATGGAAAAAAATTGGTATTCATGAAATCCATCAAGATTGGTATTTAGACAACATATACTTTATACACCATGCTTCTTCTGCAACCGACGCCTACACCATTAGCGGACACGTGCATCCTGGCATAAGCGTTCGAATGCCTACAAAAAGAACCGTCACTTTTCCTTGCTTTGTCGTCTCGGCGCAACAACTTATCTTACCCGCTTTCACTACGTTTGCCGGTTTCGATACCAAATCGATCCCTGTTGAAGCGGTTTATTACGCGTTTCATGAAAAAGATATGTTTTGCATCCCTTAGTACTATTTTTAAAAAAAATTTGATATTGTGTACAAAACACACTATATTTGCGCCATCATAATTTAGGTTTATAATTGGTTAGCTAAAGGTTTTCATTCTCCCCGTTTGAAAACCTTTTTTATTGTAGGTGATTATAAGAAGCGTGCTGCACCAGTCTATTTTAATTTATTACGGTCTTTCCACTCTTTATATTCTGGAAATTTATCCTGCCTCCCGAGTTTTAGCCCCTTATCTTCGTAAGTACGCATGTAAATGTGACCATCGTTGTCTTTCCAGACATAGGGCAGAGCAACGACTCTACTCTCGTTTACCCTAACGAATCTACCTTTGGGTAGCCGGTTATAAAATTTAGATAGCGGATACTTAACCGCTATATCAGAGCCATCTTTTTGGTATACGGTTGTGGTATCGTCATGCACCTCCAAATATACAATGTTAAAGACATCAAGTATATAGGTCACTCGTCCTACTCTTACTGGTAGCAGACCGGAACTGTCCCAGCGTTCATTGGATCGATCCACTTTCTCCAACGGCGGTAAAGCGTTTTCTACTTCCCTGTCACGCTGGGCTGTTAATTCTTTATCTGATTGGTCGGATAACGCCGCCTTTGTTTCCGGAACGGTTATTAGCTTAGCGGCATCAGAAAATGGGAGCAATCTGAATATGAGCAATACTTGCTTTGCCAAGAAAAGAATTACAGCATATTTAAAAAATGTCCAGTAAAGCTTGCTAAAGGTTGGCATAAAAGTACCCCATGAAGCTTCGAATTGACGGTCCCATATTTCTGTAGCAATAAAGTTATCGCTTCTATGCAAAACGTAAAACGTGATCATAGCCAACAAACTATAACTGGATACTAGTGTCAAACTTGCTATTAAATAGCGTTCCCTGCGAAAGCACAGGTGGAGGCAATATTGATTTACCTCTATTATACCAACAACAACGATATAAACCGATGTGATAGCGGCAAAATGTGTAAATGATTCTGGACTATTAATTATTTGGATAAGGAAAAAATAAAAGAGGTAAAAACCGAATTTTAACCACTGCCACCGATGTGACGCAAAAGAAAAAGAAAGTCTTGAAAATACTGGTTTCACAAGATGGTAAGTTTAATTAACATTTAGATTTAGTATTGCTAATATACGAAAGCCAACAGACTCTTGCAAAAAAAAGGAATTTTTTAATAAGAAAAGGAATGCAGTTTCCTACATTCCTTTCATTATTTTATTAATATGCTAAGCTAAATAAGCCTTTTAATGATGTGCATTAGCATCTTCCTTGCCGCCCGCAAGAGTAAACAATTCTGTTACTTTCTTTAGGCTTGCCTCAGCAAATGTCCGTACTTCTTTGTCCGTATTACGGGTCATCCGCTGGAGTTGATCTTTCACGACAGCTGTTTCATGTTGCACATGATGAATATATGTGTCATCCGAATACGATAGAGAAGGCACCCGCTCGGTCCCCAAATCGTCATCGTCCAACTGGGCCGAATCGACACGGTTCCCCGCAATTTTTTCTCGCTCAACCGCCGTTTCTACTTCGCCGGTCGTCTCATATTTTGCAGCTCCTTTGATCGGGAAATCCACCTGCTTTAATCTAGCTAAGCTGTCCAACTTAGGAACCAAAGAGCCATATACTTCCTGAACTTTTGCAGCCAGTTGTTTTGCTTGCGAAGAGCGTGCTATACTCCCTGCGTAAGCAGCATAATCATTTTCGTATACCGCCTTTGAGCCCACAAGCTGAAAGAACTGATAGGCGTCGCCATCAATCAACGTTGTATGCGTCAAGCTTAGCTGTCTTTCGTTTGCCACGTAAGGATCACAAGATGCAAACAGGGTGCCTGCACACACGCCAGCAACGAATAAAGTACTTAATTTCATCTGTATTTTCTATTTTTTGTTTGTCCCTTTTCTATTTTATCCTACAAAAATAAAAAAATAATCTACTTCCTGTGTAAAATAATAAGTCCGGCACGCTACGCAACATTTCGACCTGCATTTACGACACCGTAGATGGTACGCGCAATAAGTTTTCTATAAATAGCCTCTTGTTCTGGCGACATTTTTTTATTTCTTAAAGAGCAGATCGCATAGTGTTGTATCGTCAGCAATGGCAGCACAATTTTCTCACGCGCTAAGACAGATGCTCGCTCAATCGGGTAATCTTCCATCAATACAGACGAGTTACTCAACTTAAGCACATATTTCTTTGTGAGTTCAAATTCATCCCGAAGCATTTTCCAGAAGTCACCAAATGTTTCATCGTACTGCATATAGGCAGTAATATCAAAGTTTGATTTGGTCATAGACATCATACAGTTGTCGATAATAGTTTTGAACATACCCGAACTTTCATAGAGGTTTTTAACATAAGACCATAGGTTGTTTTCTTCTGCCCACCGCAATGCCGTGCCAACACCGTAAAACCCAGGGATATTCTGCTTTAATTGGCTCCAGGAAGTTACAAAACTTATCGCCCGCAAGTCCTCCAATCGTAACTCTTTACCTGAGTTTCGCTTTACTGGACGACTACTGATGTTCACTTCCGACAATTGCTTTAATGGACTTACTGTCTCCAGATACTTTAAAAATAACGGATGTTTTCGGAGTGACATAAATTTATCATGGCTCTCGTGCGCCATCTGGTCTATTACCTCTTTCTGCTTTTTTGTCAATGTATCGCCGTCTTTTTGTTGAAGTTCAGATATAATTCCCGCTTGCAACAATTGCTCAATATTGTACTTTGCAGTTTCCAACGAGCCGTATTGGCTACTGATAGTTTGTCCCTGAATCGTCAACTGGATATGCTCATTAGCAATCTCTTTACCCATCGAAGCATAAAAACGCTGTGTTTTTCCGCCTCCACGAGCCGGAGGGCCTCCCCGGCCGTCAAAAAAGACTAAGTCAACGTCATACTCCCGAGCAATGGCAGTTAACTCTATTTTTGCTTTATAGATAGACCAGTTGGCCATCAGGTATCCACCATCCTTCGTACTGTCAGAAAATCCTAGCATGATAGTTTGCTTGTTCCCACGGCGTTTAATATGTTTCGAATATTCCTTATTTGTGTATAAGCTCCGCATCACATCAGCCGCTCGAGAAAGGTCATCTACTGTTTCAAATAATGGCACAAAATCAATAGTTAAGCTTTCTTTTTTCCATCCAGACCAAAGAAATAGCTGCATTAAGCCCAAAATATCAGACGCTTGCTGGCAATTACTTATAATAAAACGCTGTGCGGCTCGCTCGCTTCCAGATTTCTGAATTTCTTTCAATAATTCGATAACTTCCAGTGTATCGATAACAAGTTTATCTGCATCTTCGTCAAACCCAAGTCTTAGTTCCGAAAACGGAATATGCTTTTCTTTATCGGCTTCCGAGGATGTTACTGCTTTGAGGTCTAGCGCTGTCTCAGGATGACGTTCAACTAAATAATTAAACGTGTTCCGCAGGATGCTACTGTCCTGACGAATATCCAATGTCGTAAAGTAACATCCGAAAGTATTAACCTTACGAATCAAATCTTCTACCAACTCGACAAAAAGACCGTCGTGCATGGTATTCAGCACTTCTTTTACCCCTTCTAAGTTTTCCAATATTTTGCGTGTATCATCTGTCGGTTTTTCCGCCGGATGGAAACTATTTTCATAGAACAGGTCCTGTAGCAGGTCTAAGTACTTTTGTGTTCCGCGGAAAGTAATCCGCCTCCTTAACAAACGAAAATCCCGATAGTAGCAGCGAAACAGAATAGTACGTAACATATTTGCTACCTTTTTTGTACTCTCCGCTGTCACATTCGGATTGCCATCTCTATCTCCCCCTGGCCAAAACCCGAGTTCTATAAGTTGCTTTACGTCATCGATAGGCAACTCCAGTTCACTGTCGATATTTGAATGTATTTCAGACGCTACTTTATAGAAAACATTTTCCAAGAACCAGGCTAAACTAGCCGCTTCGTCCACCGGTGTGGGTTTTTCTTTATTTATAAAAGGTGTTTTACCCAGCTGCTGCAGTAAAAGTTGAATATTATGGACATCATTTCTTTTCAGCGCGTCTATTAGATCGGTAATAATTGCCAACACTGGCCCAGGATAGAACTGTGTAGGATGTGCTGTTAAAACAAGTCTCACCGAGAAATTATTTAGTTTATCGACTATCTTCTTTTTTAGTTCGGGATTTTCTTGCGCACGTCGAAACAACGATTGCAAGATTCCCAGCTCGTCTGTTTTACCTACTGCGTGGAAAGCCGAATCCTCCACCGCGTCGAAAAGGACTACCTGTCGTTCAATATACTGTACAATCCTAAAGAGAAAATCGATCCTGTCCTCTTCTTGCACATATTGTTCATCTTGACCAAAGAAACTATCTATAATTTCTTCCGGCGCTAATCGCTCATTTACGCCTTTTTCACAATGCGTAGAAAAAAAAGGTAGGATGGTACCCGTGTGCTTTACACTTTGAAAAGGTAATGTTAGAAACAAGCTTTTATACAAATCAAAGCGTGTTAAAACTTCATTGTGAAAGACAGATTTTTTTTGACTTATCTTCATGCTTAAAATTAAGGAATAACATAGATTTCGAAAACAATAAATTCGAATTGCACTAAAATATAATTTTTTAACAACAAAACCAACTTATAGATACGATTCAAACATTAAAACTACATTTTCATTACAAAAAATATAAATTTTTGTCTTTTATTTTTCTCGAATATGTTTATTTTATTTACCTTTCTTTAAAATAAGCTAAGTACGCCAGCTGCAAACAGCTTATTGCGTCAAGACTCTTGTAAGATATTTTCATAAACACTGCTAGAGTCGAGGATTCATAAAGGTTTTGCTATCTTTGTTTACACATTTTTCTTATGGAAAGGACGAAGGAAATTAGTCATTTCTTCTACAGCCAGTATTTTGCGGAAGGACTGAAATTCACACTCGGATGTATCATTCCGTTATTGGTATGTATTTACTTGGGTTACCTTCATGAAGGTACGTTAATCTCATTTGGTGCTTTACTGGTTGGACTTTCCGATACTCCTGGAGCTCCCTCTCATCGTCGTTTAGGCATGCTGTCTACGGTGGGTATAGGCATGTTGACTTATCTGACTATCGTCCATGTCAATTTTTCGGTAGCCTTGACTACTGTCGTGATCGCGGTGTTGAGCTTCTTTTTCGCTATGTTTGCTGTTTTCAACGCTCGTGCCGCAACTGTGGGTGCTATGTGCACACTCTTAATGCTTTTTAATGTACAGCATGAGTTAACGGCAGAAAATAATTGGCTTCATTTATTTCTGATCGTTATTGGGGGGCTATGGTATATGTTCATTAGCATGTCGCTCGTACAGATACGCCCGTATCGCATCGCGCAACAAGAACTTTCTGAGTCCATACGTTATGTGGCTGACTATATCCGGCTGAAAGCAAATTTTTACGACCCTAATGTTGATATAGACAGTACCTACCTCAAATTGATTGACAAACAAGTTGAAGTAAACAAACATCAGGAATCTGTTCGGGATATTCTTTTCCAAAGCAAACGTTCTATTAAGGATACAACCAAAATCGGTCGTTATCTCACGCTTGTCTTTGCGGATATAGTCGATCTTTTCGAGCAGAGCATGACGACACAGTACGACTACAACATCATTAAATCGACTTATGGTCAGTACGGCGTACTTATACGTTTCAAACATGTAATATTGAAAGTGACCAGTGAGTTGGACAATATAGCCTACGCTATCAATGCCAACAAGATGCCTAAACCCACCTATACTTTTGAAAACGATATTAATCGTTTACGTGACGCCATAGAGGAACTCGATAAAAAAGGCGTCAATACAATCCCACTTAAGAAAGTAGTTATTAATATCCGCAGCATCATCACATACTTAGAAAATATATACAGCTACAGTTCCTCCAATTTTGGATCAGGTATTCCGAAAGAAGAGATTGATTCCGCGTCGCAATTCGTAACGCGAGATCAAATCGACTGGAAGAAGTTCAGAAGTAACCTTAGTTTAGCATCGTCTATGTTTCGCCATGCATTACGTTTGGCTATTGTGCTCTCAGGAACCTATCTTGTGTTAAATTTAGTTGATTTCAGCGCGAATGGTATCTATTGGACCCTGCTGACAATTATGGTGATTCTGAAACCCGGCTTTGGACTTACACAAGAAAGAAACTTGCAACGTCTTATTGGAACATTGGTGGGTGGAATTATCGGAGCTGCGGTCATTTTTTTCATTGCAGATGTAAATACCCGTTTTGTATTATTAATATGCTTTTTCCTTGCGGGGTATAGCATGTTCCGTATTAACTATATTGTTGCTGTAATGTTCATCACACCTTATGTGTTAATTATGCTAAGTTTTCATGGCACGAACACGTTAGAAATGGTAGCGGAACGCGTCATTGACACCTTTTTAGGAGGAGCAATAGCATTTTTGTCAAGTTATATCATCTTTCCCAATTGGGAAAACGCACAATTCCGCGACAATGTACGCGGTTTACTGATTGCGAACTATAGATACCTCTCGCAAGCGGTTCAGATCTTATCAGGCAACGAGCTGACGGTCACGGATTACAAACTTGCCCGAAAGGAAGTGTACATCGCGTCTGCCAATATGGGCTCCACTTTCCAGCGCATGTTAACAGAACCCAAATGGCGACAAAAATATACAAAAGAGGTCAATAGGTTTGTCATCCTTGATCACGTCCTTTCGTCACATTCAGCGAACCTGCTGACGCAAGTGAACCAGGCAGATATAAGCTCTTACCATGCGGAACATGTTAAACTGCTCAAGAAGGCACTTTCCGAACTCAATAAAGCTATTCTACTAATTCCCCCCAATGACGACGAAGAAGCATTTGAGCCTAAAGGAGAATTCCCGAATCTCAACAGCGTGACGCAGGAAAGTGAGGAAAGTAAATTAATTACAGAGCAATTACAGTTTTTAAGCAAAATTTCAGGAGATTTACACAAAATCACACAGGAGCTTGTAAATCGCGTAGCAGAACTCGAGCCTGACGAAAGAGTAGACTTAACGAATGGATAATTATTTTGACGTACTAGTAATAGGTGCTGGCCCTATTGGATTGGCTTGCGGTATCGCCGCTCAGAAAGCAGGTTTATCATATATCGTCCTAGAAAAGGGTTGCTTGGTAAACTCGCTATATAACTATCCGCTGAATATGACCTTTTTTTCATCCTCGGAGCGACTGGAAATCGGAGATACACCTTTTGTGACGACATTACCCAAGCCAAAGCGAGCAGAAGCATTGGAGTATTACCGACGTATCAATGGAAAATTCGATTTGAATACGCGTCTCTTCGAAGAAGTATTGGAGATACAAAAAGATGGTGAGTTGTCTATTGTCATCACGACTAAAAGGCAGTATATAGCTCAATTTGTCGTGGTTGCCACAGGTTTCTATGATATACCCATGTCGCTGAATGTTCCTGGAGAGGATCTTCCAAAAGTTTCTCACTACTACAGAGACCCTCATTTCTTTGTTAATCAGCACGTTGTTGTTGTAGGAGCAAGCAACTCTTCCGTGGATGCTGCATTAGAAACCTATAGAAAAGGTGCAAAAGTAACCATGGTGGTTCGGGGGCCAGAGATAGGCCCTCGTGTAAAATATTGGGTACGTCCCGATATAGAAAACAGAATTGCGCTAGGCGAAATTGATATATACTACCTAAGTCAGGTTACCGAAATAAAAGAGAAATCCATCATTATATCGACGCCTAACGGAACTATTGAATTCGAAAACGATTTTGTCTTAGCCCTTACAGGTTACCGTCCAAATTTCGATTTCTTGCGAAAAATTGGCATTGATGTACCGCATACCGCCCCTATGATTCCAACCCATAATCCTCAAACTATGGAAACCAACGTAACCGGAATCTACCTAGCCGGCGTCGTGTGCGGCGGTCTTAACACACACCTTTGGTTTATAGAAAATTCTAGAGTTCATGCTGACATTATTATACAACATATTTTAAAAAGGATGTCTAGATGCTACGCAAACCTCGAAGGAAAATCTTAACCATTTTCTGTTGTTTAGTCAAAATAAGATCGAATTCATCGGGTGTAGGAAACAAACAGTCATTTAAGTCTTTACTTAGGATCCCAACGCGCATACCCATCAAAGAAAAGAGCAAAAGTTCAGCAGTCTCATTAAAATCGTCTACTTCGATCTCCTTATTTTCGACACCTTTTTTCAAAATCCGACTATACTGATCGCGGATACGTTCAAAAAAAGGGCCGATATTTTTTCCCATTTCCCCTGGGTTTTGAATAAATTGGGAGGAAGAATATTCAAATAGATTATAATTTTCACGCATAATCGTCATTCGACTCTCGACAGCATATAATAGAATGTCCTCCACGCCCAAAGCCTTCCTCATATAAACCTCTACCCTGTTAAGCATTTCATTTACCACGTGTTCTAAGACCGCGGTATAAAGACTATGCTTATCCGGAAAATAATAATACAACAGAGCTTTAGAAAAGGAAAGATCCTTGGCTATTTCCGCCATGGTGGTCTTTGCCATTCCGAAGTGTGCGAAACGCCGCTTTGCAACATCAAGTATTTTCGCTCTCTTTACATCAACATTCTTGGACATACCATTTTAATTATTTAAATACTATGTTATCTTTACAGCAACATATAAAGTTAATTCTTTTTTTGATTTTTTAAAAGAATTAGTCAAGTTAAGACGTTTACGATAAAAATGACAAATTCTATCCAACATCATATATCACTAAAGACATATAATACATTTGGCGTTGAGGCTTTCTGTAAAGCTTTTTTAAATATAGCGCATGAAGACCAACTACCTATTTTATTTAAAGAGGGCGTCTTTTCTAGCGACTTCTTCGTACTGGGTGGCGGCAGCAATGTGTTATTCACCAAAGACTACAATGGCCTGATCCTACATATTGAAAACAAAGGCATCACACACTTTATTGAGGGTAATTTTATTTATATAACCGCGAAAGGAGGCGAGGTCTGGGACGATTTCGTCCAATACTGCGTCGAACACGACTTCGGAGGCGTGGAAAACATGGCCCTCATACCAGGAACTGTTGGAGCATCTCCTATTCAAAATATTGGCGCTTACGGGGCAGAACTCATGAACGTATTTTATTCCTGCCGAGCCTTTGACACCACTTCCGGGGAATTTATCACTTTCCATAACAAAGATTGTCAATTCACGTACCGCGACAGTATATTTAAATCAAGATACAAGGGACGCTTCATCATCACCTCGGTTACTTACAAACTGTACTTACACCATAAAATCAACAGCTCCTATGGTGCCATCACCATGGAATTACAGAAAAAAGGTATATCTTCCCCTACTATAAAAGATATCGCCGACGTGGTGTCGCACATTCGGGTGGAAAAACTACCGGACCCGTCTACTATTGGTAATGCGGGCAGTTTCTTTAAAAACCCAGTTATTCCCATTATAACACTTAAAGAACTGCAAAAAAAATACCCTGATATTATTTTTTATACGGTCGACGAAGATCACGTCAAACTCGCCGCAGGCTGGCTGATAGAAGCCTGTGGTTGGAAAGGAAAAATAGAGGGAAATGTAGCCGTCTGGAAAAATCAAGCATTGGTAATCACCAATTTAGGTAATGCGAGTGGTTCAGAAATCTACACGATATCGTCTAAAATAATGAACGATGTGTATAAAAGATTTGGACTTAAGCTAGAACGAGAAGTAAATATTTTGTAATAGTTTTCAACAATTGTGGATTCACATTGTGAAAAACAAAGACACCCCCTTATTCAATTGGCTCTTAAAGAGTTATTTTTTAGAAAACTATTTCTTTGCGATTAAATTTAATACAAGATTCATTTAGACTTAACGACAAGCAAAAAGTTTAGCACGCCCTTTGCATAATCTGGAATGCAACCGTAGTTCATGCAAATGAAATACACCTTAAATAGCTAATTGAACGAAAGTATGTTCATTTAGTGTAGTGTAAACTTTTTAATCCAGTCTAATATGAACAGAATAGAATTCAACACTTTGGTCATTCGACAATCAGAATCACTAAAAGCGTACGCAAGAAATTTCACTAGGGACCAGGATGATGCCAATGATTTAGTGCAAGATACTCTTTTGAAGGCCGTTACTTATTTTAAGAATTTCAAAGAAGGCACCAATCTAAAAGGCTGGTTGTACACCATCATGAAAAACACATTTATTAATAATTACCGGCGCGTTGTAAAAACAAATTCTTTTATTACGAAAGAGGAGGAAATCACTAGCGCAAACCTCGTTGTTTCCGCAACAAAGAATAGAGGCGAAAATAAATTCGTTATGGAAGATATCAATCATGCACTGTCTAGCTTGTCAGAGGATTACTACATTCCCTTCTCTATGTATTTTGAAGGCTATAAGTATCACGAAATATCCGATCATCTAAATATACCAATAGGGACAGTAAAAACACGTATCCACGTGGCGCGCAAGGTTATGAAAAAAACACTGAATACCTATAAATTCAGTTATTAATATCTATGAAAAATGCCCGGTTGGGCATTTTTCATAGATATTATCTTCAGTTAATCAATTCAAATCTAGACAGTGTAATAAACCGCTGGATTCGATCACGAATATCATTTGTCGACAATTGTTGTAATTGTTCGGTACCGAACTTTTCTACACAGAAAGAAGCTAACGCCGAGCCGTAAATAACCGCATTTTTCATATTGGTGAAATTAATCGATTTCACTTTTGCCATATACCCTATAAAACCACCAGCAAACGCATCACCTGCCCCCGTCGGGTCAAAGACGTCGGATAGCGGCAACGCGGGAGCAGAAAATGTTTGCTCTTCACCGAACAACAAAGCCCCATGTTCTCCTTTTTTAATAATGAGGTATTTGGGCCCCATTTCCATAATAATCCGAGCCGCTTTTACCAATGAGTATTCGCCAGAAAGTTGACGCGCTTCAGCATCGTTGATAGTCAAAACGTCAATTTTTTTCAGCACCGCTTTCAGGTCTTCCAACGCTACGTCCATCCAAAAGTTCATCGTATCCAACACGACCAATTTCGGTTTTTTTTGCAAACGGTTTAAGACGGTCATCTGTACCTGGGGGGTTAAATTGCCCAACAACAAGTAGTCGCAGTCTTGATAAGAATCAGGGAGTTTGGGGTCGAAATCCGCCAAAACGTTCAACTCGGTCGTCAATGTGTCCCTGCTATTCATATCGTTGTGATACTTCCCGGACCAAAAAAAAGATTTGCCTCCTTCCACTATCTCCACGCCGTCTATATCGATACCTTTCGATTTGAGGATATCCAAATTTTCGCACCCAAAATCTTCTCCGATGACAGAAACTAATTTCACTTTATTGTATAGGTAGGATGCCGCTAGCCCCGCGAACGTAGCCGCACCCCCCACAATTTTATCGGTTTTTCCGAAAGGTGTTTCAATGGCATCAAAAGCCACCGTACCTACGATTACTAAACTCATATTCATTTTTTTACTAATAGGTCCGCAATAACGATACAAAGGTATAAGAATGCATTAGAAATAACAACCCGTCTTATTATCCAGCACATGCTATACTTAAAACGAAAAAGCCATTTTTCTTATCGAAAAATGGCTTCTATTTTGCTCCTGAAGCTGGGCTCGAACCAGCGACCCTCTGATTAACAGTCAGATGCTCTAACCTGCTGAGCTATTCAGGAATTTCCCACTTTAGCGTGCAGTTCTACCCGCTTTTCTAAAGTGACACAAAGATACACCTTCGTTTCTAATATTCAAAAAAAATAAAAAAAATTATTTGACTCAAATAAAAAAGCCACGGTATCCGTGGCTTTGCTCCTCAGGCTGGGCTCGAACCAGCGACCCTCTGATTAACAGTCAGATGCTCTAACCTGCTGAGCTACTGAGGAATTATTAGTCTTTTAATGTACAGGATACTCCGCGATCTCCATCCGCTAAAATCAGCTTTAAAGTAGCATCGTTCCCGTCTGTGGTGCAATTATCGGAAGTTTCGCTGAACTCTGCAAATATTTTAAGCGATAAAAACACAACTCACTCACATCCAAGAAGATTTTTTAAAAGATAACGTCGCCGAGTATAACAGTAGCAATCGTGAAATAAATGATTAACCCCGTAACATCCACTAATGTCGATACAAATGGCGCTGATGAACTTGCAGGATCGGCACCGAACCGCCTTAACACAAATGGCAGCATCGCGCCAATTAATGATCCCCACATCACAACACCAACCAAGGAAAACGCTATTGCTAAAGCATATAATACCCAGATATCACCGTAAGCACCGCTGAAAGCTTGGTGGACAGAAATCCGGGCAAAACCGAGTGTACCCAAAATAAGTCCCAAAAAGAGTCCAGAAAAAATTTCCCGACGCATGACGCGCCACCAATCTCTTAAAGTGACCTCCCCCATCGCCATTGCTTGGATAATCAATGTAGACGCTTGAGAACCACTATTCCCCCCACTTGACATGATAACGGGCATTAACAAGACCAGAATGGTGGAGAGCCGATCTTCATAATGCTCCAGCACATTAAAAGTTAGGAGCTGTCCAAGAAAGAGTACGATCAACCATCCTCCCCGTTTCTTGACGAGATGGAATATTGACACATCCAAATAAGGTTCATCTAATGCTTCGGTACCCCCGATACGTTGCATATCCTCCGTATATTCTTCGTTGGCTACCCAGAGGATGTCATCTATCGTTACAATTCCCAGCATAATATCCTGCTCATCCACGACAGGAAGAGCAACTCTGTTATTCATCCGGAACACATTGACTGCTTCCTCCTGTGGATCGTCAGCATGCAGTGATATTAAGCGATTATCGATTAGATCCTCGACTTTTGTCTCCAGATCTGAAATAAGAATATCCCGAATACGGATGTCATCCATCAAACGCCCTTCACCATCAATAACATATAGCACATCAATCGTCTCAGACGCGTTACCATAACGCCGCACGTGCTCCAACACTCGAGTAATATTCCAATGGGGTTTTACCGTGATATAATCCGGTGTCATCAATCGGCCCACACTATCTTCCGGATATCCGAGCAGGGACAAGGCTTCTTTTCGCTCATCTGGAGATAGCAGAATAATCAGTTGCTTTACCACATCGCCCTTTAACTCGCTAAAGAAAGACGTACGGTCATCTGGAGGCATCTCGTTGATTAGCTCACGAGCCTTACTGGCTGACAACTTTTTGAATATCCGCTCTTGGGTCGGAAAATCCAATATACCAAAAACGCGGACAGCTCGGTTTATATTGAGAGTCTCTATAAATAGGGCTGCATGCTCTGGAAGTCCGTCGATTAATTCTTCGACATCTGAGATGTTCTGCTCGTTTAGAAAATCTTGCAGTTGGGAGATATCACCGGAGTCAATCCACTTTTCAATAAGCTCTATCTGCAATTCTAATTCTTCCATAAGCTCCTATTTTAATATATCCTACATTGGTATTCAATTAATTTTGTCGGAGCAAAAGTCGCCTTTTTAATTGGAAATAACTAATACTTTTTTATCTGAAATGTTTATTCTTAACCGCTAGCAAACCCATTTAGGTGACAACCGAAAATGACAATATGTCATCAACAAATTATTGTTTTTACTCTCTTCATTAGATATTCTTCTTTCCCCAAAATGTGCGGTGGACAGTAACACATTGCTATTACGGGATTGAGAGCACCTATGCAAAATTCAGTCCATCGCAGCTTTAACTATGACGGTTTCTACTAGCATCTTTTTTTTCACGATACTTTATAGTTTTTTGTGGCTGACAGAACAGCACCATCAACCGTAATTAATTTAAAATTTTATCCTATCTTGCGGAGAGAAAGAACTACAGTATCAAAAAGTAATATATTTCTGTTGATATCTCGGCCACTAATGACCGCCGAGAAAACACACTTTATATCAATAAACACTTATTGCTAATACAGATCATATAACAATATATATCAACATGTTAAATACCTCTATAAAAACAAATGGTACATACGTAGCCACAAAAACAAACTAACAATATTAGCATCAACCCATAGTCCAGTATAAAAATATGAACAAACATTTATTTATCAGCATATTATCATTATTCATATTATTAAACAGTTCATATATATTAAATGGTCAAATTATCGACAATGACCAAGCACATTCTGCTATTAAATGGCAACAGATTGATACAGAAAATTTTCGGCTGATCTTCCCAAAAGCGTTTGAAACTGCAGCAAGAAGACTTGCTGATCAACTTTCAAAAATGCAGCGTGAAAGTCGTGAAAACCTAAAGGTTTATCCCCCAAAAATAACCCTCGTTTTACAAGGGAACCATCTCGCCCAAAACGGTTTTGTGCAACTTGCTCCTCGAAAATCCGAATTATTTCCCGTCCCCTCCTCCTCCGCTGACAACCAGGAATGGCTTCCAAATCTAGCACTTCACGAGCTTCGACACGTAGCCCAGTTTGACAAAGTGGCAGGAAAGTTAAAAGCTCCTTTTTTCGAACAGCTCGCCTTCGCTCTCTACGGTTTGAACGTGCCTGCTTGGTATTTTGAAGGGGACGCTGTGCAGACGGAAACCATATATAGCAACGGCGGAAGAGGACGGTTACCTTCATGGGAAATGCCCATCCGCGCCAATATACTTTCCGGAAAATCGTATGATTTCAATAAGTACGTATTGGGCTCCATTAAGGATAATGTGCCATCGTATTACACCATTGGTTTTTTCATGAGCAGTTATTTAACCAATCATCATGGCATCGCCAGTCACGAGAAAATAATGACAGATGTATGCGGAAAATTACTCCGTCCCTTCAACTTTCGTCGAGCAGTCAAACACATATCGGGCGAGAAACCGACGGGTATCTTCAACAATACCATTAGGGAGCTGGCGGAAAAATGGGAACAAGAATCGCCAATTTCACCAGATGACCCCAATTTGCCCACGAAAAATAGCCGATATCCCAGCGATTATTTATTACCGCAAATGAATGGAAGCCAAGACATATATGTACTTAAATCGTCTCCAACCGCCGTTAATGAAATCAAACGTTTGGATAGTTTGGGGAATGAGACCGGTATCGTCAAAACGGGCATACAAATAACGCCTTATTTTCATCTTCGAAACGATGAAATCGTTTGGGACGAATATCGTAAACACGCTCGGTTTGGTAAAGAGACATACAATGTAATCAATATATATAATACAAAAACCGGACGAACCAAGACGCTTACGAAAGCAACCCGCTATTACTCTCCTGCATTTCATCCCGAACGGGATGAAATACTCGCAATTGAAGTAAATCCAGCAAATATAAGCAGATTGATTATGCTAGATTCAAAAACCGGCAGTATACTGGATAGCGTTGTCATGCCCCACGGAATGCATGTACAGCAACCAAAATATCATGCCTCCGGTGAAAAAATTGTAGCAATCGCAGTTGCGGAACAGGGCACAAATTTAGTTGAATTTAACCTAAGAACGAAAGAACATGATTTCCTTCTTCCATGGGGAAATCAGCAATTAGAACGTCCTTTTTATTATGATGATGATATTATCTTTAAAGCACACGTCGACGGTATTGATAATATCTACCTACTTAATAAAACTACAGGACAACATAAATTAACAAACGCGGCTTTCGGTGCATTCAATCCCTCTATCGCCGCGAATGGATTGCTGCTATACAATGATTATCAATATAACGGATATAAACTTGCTCAAAAAGAAATCATTCTGTCGGGGCAGCCTGACCAGGCTCGTCTCCCGTATATTTCGCCTACGCTGAATAGTGCCCAACGAGACAGTTTATCGGACGAATCCGCTCCTCCTGTAATTGTTCGAAACTACAACCCTAGCGCGCATTTGATTAATTTCCATAGTTTATCTATTAGCGGCACTAATTTTGAAAATTTTGACAATTATATTCCCGGTATATTTTGGCTATCAAACGATATACTAAATACTACGCAGGTGAAACTTGGCTATGAATTTGACCCGAACATCTCGAAAAGTCATTATTCTGCAGAGGTCTCCTATAAACGTTATTTCCCCACATTTACGGCGCGATACGTGAATAGAGGGATGGTCGGTAATGCCGTAGCCGGAAGTGCCCCCAATAACATCATGATGTTTGATTACCGCGACCACCACGCAACCTTTGAAATGTCGATTCCTCTCTCCATATACAGGCGCAATATCGTATACAGTTACGGTGTTAATTTTGGTACATCCTACACAAAACGTTACAATACCAGTTTACAGCTACAAAACTTCCAGGATGTTATTGCATTCCCATTGAATTATCAAGTATATATCAATAGAAATAGCATGCGAAGCAAGATGGATCTGGCGCCACGCTGGGGACAAAACATCAGCATTACCTTTCGCCATCGCCCATTTACCACAGGTTCATCTGGAGAGGTGCTATCGTTACGGACCAACTTTTATTTTCCGGGCTTGTGGCCGAATCATAGCTTACAATTGCGGCTTGCAGCACAAAAGAACAACGGTATATATATAGGAACATATGATATCCCGATGGTTTCCGGGTGGGGGCACTTTAGTTCACCTATGGTCAATAATACGGCTATGGCAAGTTACAGGCTCCCCCTCTTCTATCCCGATTGGAGCATAGGTTCTCTCGCATACATTAAACGTTTCCAAGGATTGTTATTTTCGGATTTCCAAAATGTAGACGAGAGTTTCGCTCCCAAAAGTTTCGGCATAGGGCTATCGGCCGACTTAAACATATTCCGATACGTACTACCTGACATCAATGTATCAACGAGACTTACATACATCAATGACAACACAGCATCTAACAAAATAGTCCCCACCTTCGGATTTAGCTACAGATATTAAAAATCGCGCTCCCTTGATTCAATATAAAGAATAATGTCTTTATAACATTTCTGCAAATGGTTGCCAGAGAATTATATTTGGTTTTGTAACCGATCTATTAGGTTTGTAATAAAGGAGATCAATCCGCTTTGCCTGCTTTAAACAAATAGGGCAGACTAATAAGCCTGCCCTATTTTCATTATGATATATGTTATTGTTAGTCTTCCAAAGCTTTCACTCCCGGTAATACCTTACCCTCCATATATTCTAGTAAAGCACCTCCACCTGTACTGACATAACTGACATGCTCGGTCATGCCAAACTTAGACACCGCAGCAGCCGAATCACCACCACCGATAAGCGAAAAAGCGCCGCGCTCTGTAGCTTTTACTACAGCGTCAGCAACCGCTTTCGTTCCCTTGGCAAATGTATCGAACTCAAAAACACCCATAGGCCCGTTCCACAACAGGGTATTGGAAGCGCTGATAACCTCCGCAAAATGCGCAGAAGATTCCGATCCGATATCCAGTCCTTCCCTATCAGCCGGGATTTCATCATTCGGTCCATTGTAGGTTTCCGCGTCATTTGCGAATCTATCAGCAATCTGTGCGTCCGTAGGAAGTACCAAATTCACCCCTTTTTCATCTGCCTTCTTCACCAATTCGTTGGCTAGATCCAATTTATCCAACTCGACTAGGGATTTTCCAATCTCTCCTCCTCGGGCTTTTACGAACGTATATGCCATTCCTCCGCCAATAATCAAATTATCTACTTTGTCTAAAAGAGACTCAATCAACTGGATTTTATCTGATACCTTCGCTCCCCCCATAATAGCTGTGAAGGGGCGCTCCGGCTTGTTCATGACTTTCTCCGCATTACTTATCTCCGCCGCCATTAAATATCCCGCATATTTGTTATTAAGGAAAAATTGTGCAATAATCGCTGTAGACGCATGCGCACGATGTGCGGTACCAAAAGCATCGTTCACATACACATCACCCAGTTTTGCCAGCTTTTCAGCAAACCCAACGTCTCCCTTTTCTTCTTCTTTATAAAAGCGTAAGTTCTCCAAAAGGAGCACTTCCCCTCCCTTTAGCACCGCACTTTTTTGAATAGCCTCCTCTCCTACACAGTCATTAGCAAACTGTACATCAACACCTAATACGTTTGATAAATGTCCAACAATGTGCTTTAATGAATACTTGTCCGTAGGCCCTTCTTTTGGGCGTCCCAAATGAGACATCAATACAACAGCACCTCCATCAGCTAAAATCTTTTTGATGGTAGGAGCTGCCCCTTGTATACGGTTATCATCTGTTATATTAAAATTCTCATCCAAAGGCACATTAAAATCTACTCGAACCAATGCCTTTTTACCAGAGAAATTTAAATCATCAATAGTCTTCATATATGTCTTTTTATTTATGTTTTATAGTGCGCGGTTTAAACCGTCGGCTAAATATAGAAAAAAGTAAGAATACTTACACCTATTTATCTAATTTCAACCCTATACGGAATACGAGCCTGTATGCCAGACGATTTCAATACTATACGAAGTTGCTCAATATGCTGTCTGTATTCACCCAACTCGTCGTCCAACATCCACATCTTTATCCGCTCTTTGGATGTACTAAATAATTCCGCGAAGGGATCTTTCTGTGTTGGATAATACCGAACACTGTAATCTTTCAATTTCGCTTTTGCTGCCGCAGCCTGTATAGCCCGATTGAGGTTCCCGATACCATCTACCAATCCATGTTCCAACGCCTGGCTTCCCGTCCACACTCTACCTTGTCCAATACTATCCACAGCGGATACGTCCATGTTTCGGCCTGTTGCCACTTTGCCTGTAAATGTATTATAAACTCGATCTACTTCAGCCTGCATAACGACTGTCTCTTCTTCCGTTAACGGGCGGTCAAACGAAGTCAGCATATCCGAAAATTTGCCTGTTTTGACTTCATCCATATGAATCCCCAGTTTATTATTGAACAGTCCTTGCAGATTAGGGATCAAACCAAATACACCTATGGAACCGGTAAGTGTTTCCTTCTCTGCAAAAATGGAATCGGCCAAGGCAGAAATATAATATCCTCCGGAAGCAGCGTAGTCACCCATGGAAACCATGATAGGCTTTACTTTCTTCGTTAACTCCACCTCGCGGGCAATAATGTCCGACGCCAGTGCAGAACCACCGGGAGAATTCACCCGTAACACCACGGCTTTCACGCGATCGTCACGACGTAGTTTCCGAAGTTCCCGAGAAAGCTTATCACCGCCTATTCTGCCCTCCGTACCTTCACCGTCAACGATATCTCCATACGCATACAGCACGGCTACACGATCACCTTTTGTTTCCGTTTTTCCGTCTTTATTATAATCTAACAAGGAAACCGCAGGAACGTCCTTTTTTTCATCTACCTCCAAACGCTCTTTTAACTTGGAGAGCACTTCGTCTTTATAACATTTACCATCGATAAATTTATATTGTACAGCATCATCAGCATTTCTTATCAAAAAGTTATTCGCAATATTTTTAAGGGTATCGATCGAAATCTGCCTTCCTTCCGACACGTTTTCCAGGAACGCACTATACATGCTCCCCAAATAGGCTGTCATCTGTTCCCTATTGGCACTACTCATCTCATTCAGAATAAAAGGTTCAACAGCCGATTTATAGGTACCTACCTTAACCACCTGCATCTCCACGCCCAATTTATCCAACGCTTCTTTCATAAACATGACCGAGGCAGAAAGTCCTTTAAACTCCAGGGAACCTTCAGGATTCATATAGAGTTCGTCGGCTACCGATGCTATATAATATGCTTTTTGTGTATAGAGATCACTATGCGCCACAATAAACTTACCGGAGGATTTAAAATCAACTAACGCATCCCGAATTTCTTTCAAACTCGCCATACCAGTATTAACATACGTAGGATTGAGATATATCCCTTTTATACGATCGTCTTCTTTTGCTGCCGCGATACGGGAAATAATATCGTTTAATCCGAGCGATTTCATCTCGCCATATCCGGGCAGGCTCATACTCTCCCAGGGATTTGGTGATGTACGTTCAGGAATATCGTGATCTAACGAAACGTAGAGTACCGCGCTTGACGGAACATAGACCTCCTCTTTCGATCCCATATTACTGAACGTAGCTGTGATAAATCCAATCATCACCATAAATAAAATAGCAAAAACGATGATCGTTCCTGTGATAGTCGCTAAGACGTATTTAAAAAAAGATTTCATAATTATTCTTTGTTTTACGTCTCTAATTTAGAGGTTTCTTTTGAAGAATTCGAAATTTAAATAGATTAGCTTTATCTTTAAGTTATGAACAAGGTTTTTTTGTTATTAGGTGCAAACTTGGGCAACCCCACTATGCAATTAGCAAAGGCTCTTGAAAAGATTGAAAGCCAAGTAGGAAAGATAGAGGCTTGTTCGTCGCTATACGAATCGGAAGCATGGGGGGTGACAGATCAGCCTAAGTTCCTTAATCAAGTGGCATTAATATCGACTTCACTTTCGCCCTTGGATGTCCTGGACAAGGTGCAAGCCATCGAAAATGATCTAGGGCGCATACGCATATCGAAATGGGGAGCCAGGGTAATCGACATTGACATTTTGTATTTTAACCACGACTGCATTCAACACGAACGTTTAATTGTTCCTCATCCATATATGCCTGATCGGCGATTTGTGTTAGTTCCACTTGCGGAAGTTGCTCCCTTTTTTAAGCATCCGAAATTAGGGATAACAACAAATGACCTGTTAGCGCAATGCGAAGATAACTTAACTGTACATCCTTATAATCCAAACGACAACAATGCGATACAAGCTGATTAACCCTTCGCTTATCCAAGAAAATCTAATGAACGACGAAGCGTTGATCAAACAATTTCTTGATCTATACCAAGAACAGATACCGATTGATTTACAAGCATTAAAGGAAGCTGTTACATCGGCGCTACCCGTTGAAGTAGCGAACAAAGCTCATCATATAAAACCGACAATGGAATATATTGGGGCTCAAACCTTGCGAGAAAAACTACAACAGCTGGAGCATGCCGGAAAAAATGGCGCTGAGAATTCATATATCCATGTTTTGTTCTCCGATATCGAAAAGGAGATAGCAACACTACTGCAGGAAATCGCCGACTACCGGAATAGGTTGTAACCACCCAGAGCAACACATCACCTGTATTTATCTTGCTGTCTTTGTACCTTAAAATGCAATTGAGAGAAAATAAAATAGGAAAGCAAAATAAGTGGCAAAGCCAAAAATTGGAGAGCGAATAGAAGAACGATACTGATAAACAGGAAAATATATCTAAACTTATTTTCACTCCACATCAGTGAGGATAACTTCATACTAAATAAACGGATTTCGGATATCAATAGGAAACTGACGATTGCCACGATAACAAGCAATACCCACGGCTGATATATCCAAGCCGGGTGCACCTCACCAATAAAAGGTAAGGACATAATAAAGAAAGTATTCATGGGGGTGTTAAGCCCTATAAATTCGGACGTTTGTCGTTCATCAACATTAAACTTGGCTAATCGCAGTGCAGAAAATGCGGTGATCACAAATCCTAAATACGGCAGGTAAATATGACCCGTAGACACCTCTAACAATTTATACAATACTGCCCCCGGCAAAAAACCAAAGCTTATCACATCGGCCAAAGAATCTAACTCTTTCCCTATAGTTGATTTAACACCAAGCAGCCGGGCCACCATTCCATCAAGAAAATCAAATATCCCTGATGCAACAACACAGTAGAATGCGAATAGAAATTCTCCCTTTAATACAAATAGGATACCTATACAACCACTGAAAAGATTGAGACAAGTTAACGTATTGGGTATATGTTTTCTCATTAGAATTACAAAAAATTTAAGCCATCCCCTGAACGCAGAAGATGGCTTAAAAATAAAAAATATCAAAGGAATTAGCTATTCATGCTAATTAAAAATTCCTCATTTGATCTCGTTCCTCGCATTTGCGTTAACAAGAATTCCATCGACTCCGTAGAGTTCATGTCTGCTAAATGGTTACGTAGCACCCACATGCGTTGCAATGTGTCGCGATCTACGAGCAGGTCATCACGGCGCGTACTCGAAGCTGTCAAATCGATAGCTGGGAAAATTCGCTTATTTGCCAACTTACGGTCAAGCTGAAGCTCCATGTTACCCGTACCTTTAAATTCTTCAAAAATCACATCGTCCATTTTTGAGCCAGTATCTGTCAATGCAGTCGCCAAGATTGTCAGCGACCCGCCCCTCTCGATGTTACGCGCTGCTCCAAAGAAACGTTTTGGTCTGTGTAAAGCATTTGCATCTACTCCACCTGATAGGATTTTCCCCGAAGCAGGGGCGACGGTGTTATAAGCACGAGCCAAACGCGTGATGGAATCTAATAAGATAACAACATCATGTCCACATTCTACCATACGTTTCGCCTTCTCCAACACGATATTTGCAATCTTAACGTGACGATCCGCAGGCTCATCGAAGGTTGACGAAATCACTTCGGCACGTACGCTTCTCGCCATATCAGTTACCTCTTCCGGGCGTTCATCAATCAACAAAATAATCAAATAAACTTCAGGATGATTCTTGGCAATCGCGTTCGCGACTTCTTTTAATAGATTTGTCTTACCTGTTTTGGGTTGAGCCACGATCAATCCACGCTGACCTTTACCAATAGGGGTAAAGAGATCCATAATGCGAGTTGAATGGTTGCCTGCTCCCAAGTCAAGGTTGAGCTTTTCATCTGGGAACAATGGCGTCAGATAATCGAACGGTACCCGATCTCGAATCTCTGCTGGGTTTTGACCATTGATCGATTCTACTCGAACCAATGGAAAATATTTCTCCCCTTCTTTTGGCGGGCGGATAGAACCACGTACATTATCCCCAGTTTTCAACCCAAATAACTTAATCTGAGATTGGGAAACATAGATATCATCCGGAGATGTTAAGTAATTGTAATCTGATGAGCGCAGAAAACCGTAGCCGTCCGGCATAATTTCCAATACGCCTTCATTAACGATAACATTGTCAAAATCTGTTGGCAGTACCGGAGACGAGCTTTCCACTCTAGAGGTGGCGACTGATTCTTGTTCACTTGTTCCGCTGGTTTCAGACTGCAGTTCCGCTGACGAGACGTCATCTGCTTTTGTAGAATCAGATGTCCGCTTGGCTATTGCCACAGGCTCCGTTTTTAACGTCCTGACTCGCTTTCTCGCTCTTTCCGCGGCAGGGGCCTCGACCGATTTTTCTTCTTGATCGTCATCTTCGGCAGATTGCTTCGCTATAACAGTAATACGGTCAATCAATTCCTGTTTTCGCAATTTATCAGCATCAGTGATGCCCAATACTTTTGCAATCTCGCGTAACTCTGACACGAGTTTGGTGTTTAGTGCATTAATATCCATTAACTTTTTACTATGAGATATAGGATTTTTATTTTGTTGAATTCATCCAAATTCCATTTCTAGCAAATGCTATTTTATTATTTTTTAGATGTGCTAAAAACATGATAGGGGTACATAACTCTATTAATTAATGTAAGCTATTCGCCCCCTCTCTAGGATAAATCTGAGAATTGGCACAAAAATAACATAACATTTGTATATTCAAAGAAAATTTGTAAAATATTTTTTTTAGAATGTCCATTCTTAACGAGCTGAGACGTTAAATCCCGCAACGACCACTATTATAACGCCCATAATCCAAAATTGTTTTAACCGACTAAACGAAAAAGAGATTTTTCTAATCACCAGAGAACATATTGTACAAAATACACTAAGCTGCTAAAAAAAATAAACCATAAAAAAACCGCGTTAACGACGCTATAAAGTGGTTTTTTACAAAAAAAATGCAGTCATTTTATCGTATCGTTTCATTTTTTTAAATCTAAAATTCTTGTTTTTAAACATAAACACGTATTTTCGGGCAAGCATTAGTAAAAAACACAAAAATAAATTAGCAACAAAAACATAACACAATAAAACCAAATCTATAATGATAATCATTGCGGACGGAGGATCGACAAAAACAAACTGGTGTTTGTTAGATGACTCAAACAAAAAGATATACTTCAACACAGAGGGCTACAATCCCTATTTTGTCGACAGTGAATATATTGTTAATTCGTTAAAAAAAGGACTACCCAGTGATTTACCTTTCGAAAAGGTTACCGAAGTAAACTATTACGGAGCAGGCGTACATAACGAAGAGAAGACTAAAATCGTAGAAGTGGCAATGCAGAAAGTATTCCCAAACGCCAAGGTAGAGGTTGGTCACGACTTGCTTGCAGCTGCACGTGCGTTATTGGCAGACCAGGCCGGTTTTGCCGCAATTTTGGGAACGGGTACAAATACTTGTATTTATGATGGGGAGAAAATCACGTATAACATTGACTCTGCTGCATATATACTCGGAGATGAAGGAAGTGGAAGTTATATAGGAAAGAAATTATTAACGGACTTTATTCGTGGGTTGATGCCGAAAGCGGTGGAGACGCTGTTTTTTGAAACATATAAACTTACGCCTGATGAAATTATGGACAACGTCTATACAAAACCCCTAGCCAACCGGTTCTGTGCCAGTTTTAGTAAATTTGTGTACGACAACAATGTCAATATGGAGTATACCCGCAGCATAGTGGAAGAGGCTTTCGACACATTCTTTAAGAATTTAGTGAGTAAATACCCCGATTATCAAAAGTATACTTTTAACTGTATTGGCTCTGTAGCCTATAATTTCCGTAATGTTTTAGAAGAGACAGCTACGCGTTATGACATGGAAGTGGGTAAAATAATACGTTCGCCTATAGATGACTTAGTAAGTTACCATATCGATAGAACGGCGAAGAGTCGGTAGGCAAGCAATCTTGTAGAGACGCAATATGCGTCTCTACAGTTAGAGTGTCATTGATTCACCAATTTTCGGCAAATATAAATGCAGCCCATTTGCTTCAAAACGTTGCGTCGCTTCTTCCGTATCAACACGAATAGGCGGAAAAGTATTGTAATGGATCCCAATGATATTCCTGCAATTCACAAATTGAGCAGCCTTAATAGCGTCATCAACGTCCATTGTATAATACCCTCCGATTGGAAAAAAAGCCCAATCTAGCCCTAAGTCCTCCAGCAGCTTCATCTCCAACGTCAAAGCCGTGTCCCCTGAAAATAAATTTTTGTATCGTCGACGAAAAATACATAACCCGCAGGCATACCGGCGTAATCTCCTTCAGGTGTACTATTCGTATGCAAAGCATAAACCATTTTGACCCTCCCAAAAGGTAAAGAAAGCGTTCCGCCAAAATTATATTCAATGACCTTGTCGTCCGGCACCCCCTGCTTCCTTACCCATGCCGCCGTCTCGACGATGGCCACGACGGTGGCACCGCTATTCGACTGTATATTTTTTAAATCTGCGACATGATCCTGATGGCAATGCGTTAAGAAAATATAATCAGGTTTAAGGATATTGATATCGATATCTTTAGCCAAGGAATTATAAGTAATAAAAGGGTCCAATAACACCTTGCTGCCCTTAAAATCAAACGCTACACATGATTGTCCATAATAAGTAACTTCCATATTTCTTCATTTTGTGTCAGACTGCGAACCTTACGTGATTCTATTTATTACCACCGAATAAGTTGCCTAAGCCCCCGAGACCACCTAGTAAATCTTGCGATACCACTTGCATCTCCGCTTGGCTAACGTTTTCTGCCTGCTGCAGAGCTTTGTTCAATGCAACGACTAACAATTCCTCTAGCTCCTCTTTGTCATCGAGCTGCTTCAGAAATTCGTCGTCAATAGTAACTTCTCGTATTTCTTTACTAGCCGAAGCGACAACCCTCACTTTACCTCCTTCTGTTTCTCCAAAAACAGAAATGCTATCTAAACGCTTTTTCACCTCTTCAGCTTTTTGCTGCGCCGCAAATAATTTATCAAACATAAGCTATTCCTCAAATTTATGACGCAATTTACAAAATCCATGGCACAGGCACAATTTATTTGGACCCCACATTCAGATCTTTACTCCCTAGCTCGGTTTTCTCAACTTTTGCGGTCAAAAGTAAAAACAAAGAATTAACTTTGCAGCAGCTTAATGAAACGGAACGTACATGCGAGATCTTAATTTCTATATCACATTACTCCAACACACGCAACAAACCGAGCCAAATCTGGCTGAACATCTGGAGGAAGAAGTCAATATACTTATACATAAACTCAGGTTTATCCCTGAAGAGCAACGTCCCTCGACACTTATATTAACACAACAATCTGGTTTTAAACCACTGTTTAACGAACAGCTTGCGGACAGCATCGCTATTGCAGGAGGAAAACTGCTTGTAGAGAAATACGATAATCCGTCACACCTATTCATTATTCAAGATAACGAGAAGCTCTATACAGATCTTCCCGGCCTTCTTCAAGATGAAATATTATGTAGAACAGGCGCTATACAATCAAATAACGTTTATATCATTCAAAAACGAAATTTTGGAATGGAGCGTACCGATTTTCTACACGATATAGAAATATGTGCGGAAATTGTACAACCGAAATATTTTATCTACGGACGTAAAGGAACGGACTGGGTACCCTTTGATATAGCATAAAAAGGAACGGAAGATCTTGCATTCCTTTTATAGCATAAACTTTTTCCGCAGAATCGCGTATAGTTTCTCCACCGTTTGCGGTTTTTCCGCCCAATTATTTTTCAACGCGTAGTTTGTCTGAAGAAAAGCATCCGCTTCCGCAAAAGTAGTATATCGATTTAGAAGTTCAATTGCTTCACTGTACGCCAAGGAATAGCCATTAAACAAATCTTTGATGAACAAGAGTTTATCATTCAGACTGATGGAAGATTTGAGATCCGCTATTTTGCCCTTTTCTGCTCCCGCAGTGGTCGAGAATAACGATGCAGGTGTATTGTGCACTCCTGCCTTACGTTGCTGTTGCAAAATCTCATTCAATGTCAAAGGACGCGCTGGTTTCTCTTCCTCAACTGGCGGTATATCCTGATTTTCCGACAACACAACGTCCTTGGCATCTTCCACCACTTCGTTAACAACAACCGTCGTCTCCGAATCCTGCTCCGACGCATCCGGAAACTTAGCTTCTTCTTCCACAGCGTTTTTCTCCTCCTCTACGATTTGATCCGGCTGTTCCCCTTTCTCAATGGGTGTCGATTGTATTTGTGGTGCTAGCGGCTCTTCTTCGTCTGCGGCGATATGCGCCGGATTTTCTACTAGTGGAGGTGCCTCCTGTTGTTCTTGCTCAACGACCCGCGGTTCATCAACCGTCGATACAGTTTCTTCAGTAGTGCTTCGCTGATTATCCCGAACGGCTGCCGCAGCAGCTTCTTCGTGGTACAGCTCTTCTGATCGTGGCACTTCTTGAACCTCGTTGTAAACCGACTGCTCGTCCGTTTCTTCTTCTAGAGCGGTAGCGGGTGCAGGTTCTCCCCCTACTGCAACTTTTCGTAATACTTCGACATGGCTCGTTAGAAATCTAGCCTTTGCTTCCAATAATAACAAGGCCTCATCTGATTCTCGAATATTTTTGTCTGATAGGGCTGTATAATCATCGTTAATCTCCACCAACAACTCTCCTATTTTTGAAAATATAGATTCTTTTGTATATGCCATTTTTTATTTATTTATCTGATAGATACCTCGTTTTGCTAAAGAACAAACTTCTTACCTTCAAATTTAAGATATAATTTCGATATTAGCACAGCTTATAGTGAAGAATAATTCAAAGGATCCCATGCTGTTTTCCGAACATAATTTTATCCAAAAGAATAGCTACGCTGGTAGTATCGAAGTCATTTGTGGCTCCATGTTTTCCGGCAAAACCGAAGAGCTCATCCGGCGGATGAAAAGAGCACAGTTCGCTAAATTGCCGATTGAGATTTTTAAACCGGCAATGGATATTCGCTATGACGATCACACCGTTGTGTCGCACGATAGCAACAGTATACCCTCCACATCAATCGTACATTCCTCAGCAATTCTGCTATTGAGTGCAGAAACTAAAGTAGTCGGTATTGATGAGGCTCAATTTTTTGATGATGAACTTCCCAATGTTTGTGTACAGCTAGCCAACAAAGGCGTTCGTGTTATCGTCGCTGGATTGGATATGGATTACAAGGGACTTCCTTTTGGACCGATCCCCTCCCTTATGGCTATGGCAGAACATGTCACCAAAGTACATGCTGTTTGTGTACAATGTGGTGCACCTGCCGCTTATTCCTATCGAATAGATGCAAGTCAGGATCGTATTCTTTTAGGAGAAAAGAACAGTTACGAACCTCGCTGTCGCGCCTGCTATTTTAGGCTGTCGGATACATAGACACCTATAATTTGCTGACGATTGCTTTATCCAACGGATTAGTACGAGAACGATAACGATGGATCAATTTACCCTCTTTATTGATCAAAAACTTTTCAAAATTCCATTCGATATCTCCAGTAAAATCCGGATTTTCTTGCGCAATCAAAAATGCAAACAAGGGATTGATATTTTTCCCTTTCACGTCAATTTTTTCAGACAACAAAAAAGTGACACCATAATTTCTTTCACAGAAATCTTGAATTTCCGTATTACTATCGAGTTCTTGTCCACCGAAATTATCAGAAGGAAAACCGATGACAACCAAGTCAACATCCTGTTCGTGTAAAGCCTGTAAATCTTTGTACTGCTTGGTGAAGCCACATTTTGAAGCTGTATTGACTATTAGTATGTTTTTACCTCTAAAATCCGACATCTTCACTTCTTTTCCGTCGATTGATGTGAAATTGAAATCATAGATCGAGGTTGCCGGCGACATTATCGAAGCCCATAAAACAATGCTTGTTATAATATTCATTATTCTTTTTTATTTATGCCCGATACGTACATTTGACCATTTTCAAGATATTTTGCATTACTATTGATTGATCACTTAATGATCAATTTCGTTTCTCTTTCAACAACAAAATGAAATAATTGTTCTATTGGATTACTTAAAATCGATCCGACACGAACCCCTAACACCTCACATACTTCGCGTAACTGCAAATCAAAGTGATAAGCAATGCCGCCGACGAAGTTGACTTTATACTCCCAAAAATCCGGATATGTAATAACATGGGTACGAATAAATTCGTCAAATCCGTTTTTTAACAACGTATCAATATACGGATGCAACCGATTTTCGGCCATAAATTCAGCAAAGGATGCTAAGAATGCATTCGGGCGGTCTTTTTGGTAAAGGTTTCGAATGACGATATCTTTATTGACACGGTATTTCTCTGCAAATTTTTTGTAAAGATCTTTTGGCATCTTCTCGTAAAGAAAATCGACAATAAGCCGCTTGCCAAACCACGCGCCAGATCCTTCGTCCCCCAAGACGTATCCTACGCCATGCACACTTTGATGTAGCTCTTCACCGTCAAAATAGCCTATATCCGATCCCGTGCCTATTGTACAAACATAACCTTTACTACGTCCACAGGTAGCATAGGCACATCCAAGCATATCACTTTCGACGGAAACGAATGCCGTCGGAAAGATTTCCGTAAGCGCATTGGAAACAATCTCTCGTCTATCCGGTGTAACGCATCCTGCGCCAAAAAAATAAACTTCATGAATCTCGCTGGCATAAGGTATGATTTCTGGTACCTCCTGCATCACACGGGCGATTTCTTTTTCGTTTACAAAAAAGGGATTCAATCCTTTTGTACGAAAGGATAAAGGTGCACTATCTGGTAAATTAAGCATCCAATCAGAACTGGAAGAACCACTATCTGCAACTAATATCATATATGCTATTTAAATTTATGTTGTGCATTCCAAAGATAACAATTTTTCGTGTATAAAATACTTTTGAAGCTTGCTTCAATCTATGTAGCTTTGCGATAAAAGCTACAAATCATGTCAGATACGCGTATACACTTTACCCTTTCTTTTACCGAGCCTCAAGCACACTATGTAGAAGTCGAGATGGAGATCACAGATTTCGCCGAAACGACGTTGGATATCAGCATGCCTGTATGGACGCCAGGCTCCTATTTGATTCGCGAGTATGAGCGTCACATAGAGCTTGTCGAAGCGGTTACAGGAGAAGACCGTATTGCGTGCATAAAGATTTCTAAAAATACATGGCGGATACATAATCCACCCCGTCATACTAAAATACGGTATAGAGTCTACGGTTTCGAAATATCGGTCAGGACAAATATAATCGATGAAGATCACGCATTTCTTAGTCCCGCAGCTACCTTCATGCATATCAAGAACCAGATCTACCTCCCCTGTACTGTACAGATTGTACGACCAGAAAAGTGGCGCCATATTTCAACCGGTCTGCCAAAATCGAAGAACGACAGCCAAACTTTCTATGCCGAAAACTTTGATGTACTGTATGACTCTCCTATCGAAATCGGGAACCAAGATATATGGTATTTCGACGCGTCAGGTGTCCAACACGAGTTTGCTATGGTAGGAGGTGGAAATTATAACAAGGAACAGTTAACTGCTGATATCACAAAAATCGTTGAAGAAGAAACCGCCATATGGGGAGAGAATCCAAATACAAATTACGTTTTTATTACCCACAACTATCAAGCAGGCGGCGGGGGATTAGAGCACCTCAATTCTACCGTTTTGGGTGCCAGTCGAAATGCGTATCAAACACCTAGCGCTTATAAAAACTTCCTCTGCCTCGTGGCACATGAGTATTTTCACTTGTGGAATGTAAAAAGGCTTCGCCCGAAAGAACTAGGGCCTTTCAACTACGAAACAGAGAATTATACAACAGGGCTATGGATAATGGAAGGATTTACATCGTATTATGACAATCTCGTTATCCGACGATGTGGTTTCTTCTCCGTCAAGGAGTACCTCGATATGCTCGCCAACGATTTCAACCAAGTGTACAACCGACCAGGTTACCGCATCCAATCCGCGGCCTCAGCCAGTTTTGACGCTTGGATAAAACATTATAGACCCGATGAAAATTCCGCAAATACAAGTATATCCTATTATAATAAAGGCGCGATGTTAGCCGTTGCGCTGGACCTTTATATTCTAGCAGAAACACGAGGTCAAAAGCGCCTAGATGATGTACTTCGGGCCGCCTATCACTCTTTTTACAAAAAAGAAAATAGCGGCTTTGAAGAGAACGCCTTTCAAGCTTTAGCAGAGGCTATAACGGGTGTTAATCTTTCAACAATTTTTGATGCTGCTCACAGCACGGAGGAACTTGACTACAATACGTATTTCAATGTTGCAGGATACGAATTGATCGATCTGAACCGCGACAAGCAAGAGTTATCGTTAGGAATCAAAACTACAAACCAAGACGGGCGTGTACTCATTAAAAATGTAGAACGAGATTCCAGTGCGTGGGACGCAGGGTTAAATGTAGACGACGAACTTATTGCTATCAATGGTAATAGACTTGATACCGCCGGCAAGGAATTGGAATTTATATTGCAAAATGGTCAAATCGATGAAATTGTTGACGTCTTGATTTCCAGAGATGGATTGATACGTACCATCCACGCCCCGCTCCGGCGTTCAACTAAACAGCAGTGGTGTATTCGCGAAAAACCAGATCCAACACCTACAGAAAAGCGAATCGGCGAGATCTGGCTTTCCATGTAAATCATATATAGAGACGTCGTAGCGACGTCTCTATAATTTTAAGTCCACAATATTCGCAAACATTTCTACAATAGCAAATTGATCTAGCAACCATTTTCTTTCGTCCCTCTTCACTCCTCTCCAATCCTTGTAAAATAGACCATTTTCATCTCGATTGGTAGTCCAAGCAAAATCCAGGTTTTTACGAAATGCTCGCAAGTACGCTGGATTATTATCCAATTTATAGAGTTGGACAAATCCACGCATCATTACGGCGATAAACCAATTATTACTACTTTTTAATCGTTGTGAGCCATCTGTCTCAAAAAAATGAAGAAAAGACGCATTCGCGACCTTTTGCGCTTCATCAAGATAGTCTGGTTCTTTGGTGATTTTATAAAGTAAGCTAGCGGCTTCGATCATTTGTCCAGAGTTATATGGATATTTTGTCCGGTCTATGCTACCGTCTAGACGAACGTTGTCCATATACACGCCGTCGGCATCCTGAAGATTGACCTTCGTCCATTCATATAACGATTTACCCATTTCCAAATACTCTTTCTTGCCGGTAGCTTCATACAGTTTCAAGGCGAAGACGGCTGCCGGCGCATTGGAACATGTATTTTTAGACGTCTTTTTTTGCTCGCACCAATAAATACCTCCACCCAATAAATCATCATGACCGCTATATACGAAATCCCAAACTATCTTTGCTTTTTCCAGGTATTTCGTTTCACCTGTTAACAGATAAAGATTGGTAAAGTCAATCCCGATCCAAATATTATCATCATAAAAACGATCAGATACTGGTGCAGAAGAGATATAAGAAGCGTATCCGGCTGGTTTTCTTTCATCGTCATAATATTCTTCTAACCCAGGGACTAATCGTTTATCGATGATGGATTTATATTTTTTGTTTTTGGTTTGCTCATAGAGCGCAACCGTAGCAGACAAACCTCCTGAATAGGGCCAGAGGTAAGCATATTCCTGCTTTCCGCTGGCACCATCGCCTAGATAGTCTGCTTTGTAACGCTCATCTACGGGGAAATTCTCCCGAAGTAAAAAGGTCTTTTTGCTCCCATATTTTTCTAGAATCACTTCCAAGGAGCGATCTGCGGCTTCCAACATATCTATCGAGGTAGATTTCCCTTTGAACGATTGAGAAAGCGCTCCACTTGCCCAAAAAGATAAAATTACTATGGTACAATATTTTAACATGTTTTTTCCCTTATAAGTCTTGCGCTAACTTTTACGCCTTGCGCCTTTGCGGTTATTTTATAGTTACTAAATCGGCTCAGCTAATCTTAATCTACTAGCCCTTCACCCTTTAATGTTGCCATTGCTTCCATTAGCATGGTACCACTAAGAGCAGACCGTAAGTCTCCCCAAGTCTCGGCATCAGCCGGATTTTTCCACCAGGTGTAGCTGAACTTGATACTGGGCGACTTTTGTGTCCCTGCCATCCACAGATATTCGGCATTATTCGTGATAAATTTGGTGTAGCGATCTCTGTCGGCAGCAGGGAGATCAGGATGCTGAATCAACAAGGTAAAGTAACGGATAAATATGCCTTTGAACAGGTTGACGTCGTGGCCGCTGCCTCCGCCAGGCTGCTCACCGTAATCGGTCAGTACGCCATAGCTTTTGTCTACATTGTAGGTAATGTGATAGTTCGTAACTTTTATAGCATCGTCTAAATAGATTTTATCTCCAGTAATATCATACAATTCCAACGCTGCTCCTATATATGTCCCCACGTTATAGGAAAAATCATTATTGGTGTTGTTTAAATATTCAAATACCCTTCCTGATGAAAGGATAGTGCGGTTGTATTTCATCCAGTCATAGATTCTTTTAGCCCATTCGAGATTGTTAAATCCGCCGTGGCTTTCTTCGGGATATTTTGTATATCGCCTTGCAGCAATGATTGCCGCAGGTCCATTTGCCGGGATACCCTTTGCTTCGCCGAGGACATCCGACTGTTTGCGCCACTTGATCCCACCACCTTCGTAGTCCGTCCAGCCTTCCGTAATCCAGCGCCACAAGTTTTTTGAGGACTCTGCATATCGCTGGTCATTTGTGGCTTCCAACGCTCTCATGTGCGCTAAGCCGTGCCAACCCATATCATCATAGTATTCATTTTCCCAAGTATTGCTATACCAGTTTTTAATCCGAACTCCTTCATAAAAATCAAAAATTGCCTGCTTGAACTTATCGTCGTTCGTTCTTAAATAGGCGTCTACCAGCACATCTAGACCGTGCGCTTCCGGCCAGTAATCGTTCCAAGCCACTTGCCCGTCATAGGTATTATTGAAAACATGCGATGTGGTATTCCAATATCTATCAAAAGAAGAGTTAGTACTGCTATCCGCTGCTGCGGTCCAGTCGACTACGTAAAAATTGTCCTTTGCAGATGGCGATGGCGTGTACGTGTCGTCGTATTTAGTACATGACGCGATAACCATAACCGCAAGGCAGAGTATTATTGCATTCCTTTTCATATATTTCTTCATTATTAACATAAAGCGGGCCGAGGATATCCGACAGTATCGTAAATAGTCTTCAGCACTATGCTTACATTTACTTGTAGCAGCTTTTCCAAAGCTATGCGCTTCAGAAAAGCTGCAGACCTTAATTAACCTTCACCGAATGGGTGTATGGCCCACTCGCATTCATTGTTACGGTAACCGTAGTATTCGCACCATCTACTGCCGAAGAAAATTTCCATTTGTCATCCCACTGCGTGTTCTGATCAAGTAATTTAACATAGTAGTAAGATGCCGGACTAGCTGCGGTTGGCTGACTATCCGTTCCGTTCACAGTACCCAATTGCTTGATCCCTAATGATGTTTGTAACTGGAATTTATAACGTTCATCTTTCCCCCAGCTTTCCTGCCTGAAATTGATAACGCCCGTTCCTGACCATACACCTGCACCTTGATAGGGAAGATCAAGTATCACTTTGTTTTCTGGGCTGAAGAATACTCCCATACTGGTAATTTTCATCGTGCTCACCCCTTTATTGGTGAAGTCTAGTGCGAGTCGATAAACTGCAGTTTCATCTACAGTGGAAAGTTGCTCGCCGTCAGATTCTGAAAGTTTAGCATTAGCGTCAATATAATAGCTAACCGCCTCTCCGGTCGTACGGTCTACAAATCGATATCCCCCTTCGTTTTTCAACTGCGTATAGATTTCAAATTTACCTTCTTCTGTTTTTGTCAACGACAATGCTTGCGAAATATCGTCACCCGTTTCTGTCGCCTCTCCGGTAATGAACACTGCATCCGGTATCACCTCAAAGCCTTCCAGACGTTTAACAGTCAATTTATTTTTTTGGGCCGATACCGCAGAACTCAAACCTCTCCAGGAAGCTACAGACCAATAGATTATTCCTGCCTCACCTGTCGGTATCCCTGCTGCTGCAGCAGCCCGGTTGATATCGAGGTGTGAAATAGAAGCGTAAAGCTCCTTACCCCCCTTTTCAGAAACAATGCGGTAAACTGGGTTTTCCAGGTCGGTTTCGTTGTAGAAAACTACTTCATACGAAACAAGTTGTCCGTCCTGAGAATGGCTTGAAGCCCACTGAAACAGTGCGGTCGCGCCCTGATCCGAGCGCAAAATAATCTGCTGGTTCTCTGCCGGAGCATATAATGCCTCGACAGCACTAACTGCGGGGTCTTTATACTCCATCTCATTTTTACTACAACCTGTTACAAAAAGTATCAGGAAAAGTACGATAAAACTGTTGGTTAATTTAGCTTTCATATTTTTTTTAGTATTACGTATTTACCTATTTAATTTGTTCTTAATAACCGGGATTGTTTGGCTTAAGATTAGCATTTAAGTCCATTTCGTCCAGTGGTACCGACCATAGATAATCGCGGTTGTCATTAAACTGGTATTGCTCTACCAGCACATGCCCCCCATTTACACTTGGATCGCTACCCGCGAATCTAAAACCGTATACAGGACCGTTTAAAACTTGCTGGCCTATTCTCCAGCGCTTGATGTCATACCAACGCAATCCTTCAAACGCCAATTCAACACGTCGTTCGTTGCGGATAATAGTACGTATCTCTTCCTGTGATTTTGTCGCGGGATAGTTTAAGGCAGCGGCCGCTTGAAATCCAGCACGCGCACGTATAGGTTTAATGGTCATATCCCACTCGTTTTGGGATATTTTTCCGATCTCGTTGCACGCCTCCGCGTACATCAACAGGATATCCGCATAACGAAACATGATAATGTTCAACCCAGATCTGTTATTTCTCGTCATGTTCCAATCGTAATACTTACGCAAATAATAACCGGTTTTAGTCTGACGTTCGACAGGCCCTTTGTAAGAGTCGTCGGTATTCGTGCCTACCGCTGTCCGTATAACGTCTACACTGCCGTCATTATTTAACCAACGATAATTGTCATACACGATAGACGCGCTTAGACGGGGATCCCGATTGATGTAGGGATCGTTTACGTTATATGCGGGATCTCGGTCTGGTCCAGTAACGGGTAACCCATTCAATGTCATATACGAATCCACTAGGCTTTGAGTCGGATTGTCCGCAGATATTTCCGCATATTTTGTGATGGGAGCCATAGCACTCATGTTCGTCCAAACTTTTGATATACCGTCATACGTGATATCCAATATAACTTCGTCATTATACTCGTTCTCTGGAGTGAAAAGGTAAAAATAGCTTTCGTTTTGTGTAGGGCGCTGGAACAATTGGTATGTACCGTATTTTGCTTGATCATTGATCAGAAGGCCGGCATACTCCCTCACTTTCGGAAAGTTGCTTTCGTATAGATACGCACGTGCTTGAAAGGCTACGGCAGCTCCCGTTGTAATGCGTCCTCTTTCGGCTGTCGCCAAGTCATCTTTCGTTGGCAGATTACCGTTTTGAATGATCTCGTCCAGCTCTTGATGGACAAAAGATAGGACTTGGGCACGGGGCGTGCGGCTGACAGTGTAGGCATCATCAAGCGATACCTGCGTTAGAAAGAATGGCACATCACCATAGTAATTTACCAATCTGAAATAAATATACGCACGGATAAAACGGATTTCGTCGATCATCCTATTTTTAACACTCTCAGACATGTTCGGTACCCGATCTACATTTTCTAGAAACACCAGACATGTCTTGATGCCACCATAAGCATCATCCCACTCCGTATTGAACAGATTAAGCGCTGAGGTCGCCTGTCCTTTTCGGATCACGTAAGGATCGTTTGTACCATAGGTATGTACTAAATTATCGCTCAAGAATTCATCTCTCCACATACGGTCTGCACCATACATTTGGTTATACGCCATATTAAGCACCAGTTGTGCTTTTTCGGCACTCTCCCAGTAGTTAGCATCTGTAAACCTGTCGATAGGCGCTATATCCATGTCCTGACAAGAATGGAAAAGCAATAGGGCTATCGGCGCAAGAATAATATATACTATTTTTTTCATTTTCATACTTTTAAAAATCCACGTTAATACCTCCTCCAAAGAATTGAAGGGCAGGATAGTTTCTTCCGCTATTGCCTCCGCCCGCACCTAGCGTATTGCTAAACTCTGTCGATTCAGGATCAATAAAAGAGTTTTTGCTAAAAGTGAAAGGGTTCTGCGCATTCGCATACACACGTATTTTACCCACGCCCAGCTTTTGGACCAGTTGATCTGGCAAGGTGTATCCTACCTGTATATTTTTAACACGGATGTATTTCGCATCGAGGATATACATGTCTGAGGCCGGCCCCCAATTGTTGGCAAAAGAGTTGCCGCTGTTGGTAATTAACCGCGGATACCTCGCATCGGTATTGGTTTCGGTCCAGGTATCAAGCTGGTGTTGGAAAATCACAGGATACCAACCGCCATTGTGAAAAGGTGTGTAAATATCCCCCCGTAGCGATTGTAGTCGTTTTCCCACACCTTGTACGAGAATTGAAAAATCAAAGCCTTTGTAATTCATGTTATAATTTAGACCAAAATTGTAATGAGGAAGTCCATCACCGAGGTAATAGCGGTCATCGTCGTTGATGACACCGTCCTCATTGCGATCTATATATTTTACGTCGCCCGGTTGAGGAGATGCTCCAACAGGAACCGCAGCATTCTCAATCTCGCTATAGCTTTGGAAAAGCCCGTCAGTTTTCAAGCCGTAATACGCACCTAGAGGCAGTCCATTGCGCCGGATAAACCCGATGTTATCCACCGTATTGATCTGCGGATTACCAAGATCTACAGCGATGTTTGTGGTGTTTCCGACATTGAACGTCGCCCCATGTTTCACAGCGCCGGTAACGAAATTATAATTAACATTTAGCTCCCAACCTTTGTTTTCCATAGCACCAATGTTGACATCTCCGAGAGCTGTTCCAAATACACCGGGTGTTACGGGTTGCAGTAGGATGTCCGTCGTTTTATTCGCGAACGCATCGAAACTTACAGACAGCGCTCTGTTTAAAAAGGTTAAATCGACCCCAATATTTTTACTGTTTACCTTTTCCCATCTTAGGTCTGGGCTGGCTTCCTGAAAGCCGGTACCTGAGACAGGATTATTGTTAAAGCCCGCGATATTGTTATAGACAGTATATGTGGTGAAATATTGGAAGTCGTCAATCTCTTGATTACCCAAAATCCCCCACGATCCACGAAATTTGACATCACCGATATTTGACTTATAGCCGTCCATGAAATGTTCTTCTGACAATGACCAACCGAAGGAAATAGACGGAAAGGTTCCCCATCTGTTTTTCTCGGGGAAACGACTAGATCCATCCGTACGGATAGTAAAATCGGCCGAATAGCGGTCGTCGTAATTGTAATTGGCACGGGCAAAAACAGATTGGATTACCCGGCGTAGCGTATTGTTAACTTCGGTGCGGCTGTCTTCAAAAATGGTTTTGTCATCTTCGCCGTTATTGATCGGAATACCAAGATCTGCATCGGTATTTCTGGTTTTAACATCTATTCCTTTATTATTTACAATTTCTTGAGATACACCTCCTAAGGCTGTTATCGTATGCTTACCGAAAGCTTTGCTATAATCCAAAAGTGCCTGCGAATTGATGAATATGCCCTTAAAAGCGTGGTTCTCCGTTTCCCTATTTACACCCTGTAAGATAGGGGTCGTGCTTTCTGCACTATTATAAACAGGATATTGCAACCTTCTTATAAATCGCCAGTTGGATGTATTGTCCAGTCCAAATATTGCCCTCGCTTTTAGGTCGTTCGAAATCTTAAACTCCAGCGCTGTACCTACGTTGACCCAGTCGTTATTGTGCTTGTTATATCCACCCAATTGGAGCGCTGCGCCAGGGCTTGTACCCACCGAACTAACAAGATATCTTCCGTCTGCTGTCATGGGGGTATTATAGTAATATTTGGGCGTCCGGCTGGCATCAGCTATTTTAAAGCCAGCGTTAGCCTCATCTCCTTTTGCGTCGTTACGCGCATAACCGAGGATGAGATCAATTTTAAGCCGCTTGTACTCTGTACTTAGCTTTGTGCGAAGATTGTATCGTTTTACGCCATATCCCGGACCGATAAAATTACTGCCTTGATCGTAATATCCACCCGATATCATATACGTACTATTTGCCGAACCGCCAGATATATTCAAATCATAGTTCTGCTGATGCGCGCTCTTGAAGATATAATCCATCGCCCACTCCGCATCTCCATGCTCCTTTAGATCCTGTATTTGTTCTGGGGTATAGGTTGGATCTTGCCCCCCATTTGCCAACGCAACGTTCATCAATGTTGCATTCTGCCAACCGTCAACTGGGCGGTATAGGATATCCGGCGTCTGCACACCGTACGAAGCTCCGACGCGTATATGAGGTCCGGAGTTCTTCCGCCCTTGCTTCGTGGTGATAAGAATGACACCACTCGCCGACCGCGACCCGTAAATCGCCGCCGTTCCAGCATCTTTCAATACAGAAATATTATCGACATCGTTCGGGTTCAGCTTATTCATGTTATTGATATCGGATATCATTCCATCGATAACAACCAAGGGCGAAGCACTCGTAACGGTGTTGACGCCACGAATGTTAACATTCATGGCGTTATCGTTGGGATTCATGCTTTTTTGCTGGATGAGCAAACTAGGCGCAGCACCTTGTAAGGCTTGGGTAAGATTACCTACCGGTCGATTCTCTATCTGGTCTGCGGCTATCTGGTCTACGGCTCCGGTAATCCTCTTGCGAGTCGTGGTTCCATAACCGACAACAATCACTTCATCCAGTTCCGTATTAGCAGACTTCTTCAGCACAACATTTAGGTTAGTTTGTTGCGTCAAAGTTACCGTAGTCTGATCGTAGCCCAAGAACGAGATCTCAATAATTTCCCCCAAGGATGCACTTATTGAAAAATGTCCGTTATTATCTGTCGATGTACTAGCTGTCCTACCTTTCACCGCTACACTAGCTCCGGAAATAGCGACTCCTAATTCATCTCTTACTACCCCAGTATACGTAGTTTGGTTTAAGCCAGCGGCCTTCTCCTTGATTGGCCTTGCAGCAATAGCATAACTATGGACACTAAACCCAAAAAGATAAATAAACAATGAGATTATTATACATGTTTCTCTCATAAAATAATAGTTTATATGGTTTATAGTAACAATAATTAGTTTACCGGTGATTAGGCGGTAAGGTGTGCTGCACTTTATAGAGTTTAGCACCGAATAAAAATATAATGATATAACATACTATCGGTAAATAAAAGGCTGCAGCAATATCTGTATCGGCAACCAATCCCATTAAAAAAGGAAATACTGCACCTCCAACAACTCCCATAGAAATGAAAGAAGAAGCCTGCTGCGTATGCTCTCCGAGATTTTTCAACCCTAAACTAAAAATTGTAGGGAACATGATACTGAAGAAAAAGTTGATACATAGCAGTGCTATAAACGAGACCCATCCCCATCCTTGAGCTACCACAACACACATCAGAATATTAAGTAAGGCATACACCGACAAGAGTTTATTACTCGCCACAAACTTCATCAAGAATGTACCCACAAACCGCCCTAACAACATCATTCCCATAAATAACACCAGATAGCTTCCCGCTTTTTCACTGGAAAACCCCATAACGTCGTGTCCGTAATTGATAAAAAAGGCCCATGTGCCTCCTTGTGCGGCAACATTAAAGAACTGTGCAACTACGGCCCACACAAAATGTCTATGCTGGAACAGGTTTTTCCCGGGGGTCAGGTTTACATTGACCGCTGCTGCATCGATGTTGTCGACACGGGCATGCGGATTTCCCAGTGAGGGTATCTTCACAAAAGAAAAACATACTGCAATAAGCAGTATAACAATACCCATAACAGTATACAGGTTTTTTACCGAATCCAACCCTTCATCTGGTAAGATACCTGTACCTCGAAGCAGAAAATAGGTACCTATCGCCGGGCCGATCATCGTACCGACTGCATTGAATGCCTGCGCAAAATTTACCCTACGCTCGCTGCTGCGCTGATCTCCCAATGACGCCATAAAAGGATGCGCAACGGTCTCTAACGTGGCTAGGCCACAACCAAGAATAAAAAGTGCTACTCTGAAAAAACCAAAAGAGACTGCGTTAGCCGCAGGGACAAACAGCAATGATCCCAGAGCGAAAAGAACCAAGCCTAACAAAACACCGTTCTTATATCCAAATTTCTTCATAAACAATCCGGCGGGAATACTCATAATAAAATATGCCCCAAAGATTGAAAATTGAACTAAACCCGAATCGGCTTTAGAGACATTCAATACCGTTTGGAAATGCTTGTTAAGCACATCTCCCATGGTAATGGCAATCCCCCAAAACATGAATAGCGAGGTGACAAAAGTAAGTGTTATCAGATATTTTTTTTCTGTAAAAGTTACGTTTTCTTTCATTGTATTATATGGTAGTTTTTATATGGTTTATACTAACAAATTCGGTTTCTCTTTATAAACCTTCCATAGTAATTCACCGAATAATGTGTTTGTCCAGGCAAACCAGTGCCGGGTAAACTTTTTCGGATCATCCTTGTGAAACGATTCGTGCATAAATCCGGTGCCACCATGGGTATTTTTCAACGTCTTGATACATTGACGTATTTCCTCATCGTTTATGGAGGTCAGCGCTTGAATAATCAGTGCCATAGGCCATATCATATCGCGACCAATATGTGGCCCGCCGATGCCAGCAGCTACTTTTCCTTTGAAATAGAAAGGATTGTTTTCCGACAGCACAAAACGTCGGGTGCGTTGGTAGACCTCATCATTAATGTCCACCGCACCAAGATAAGGTAACGACAACAGGCTGGGCACATTGGCATCGTCCATCATCATATAACTGCCAAATCCGTCTACTTCGTAAGCATAGACACGTCCATGTACTGGATGGTCGATGATACCATACTTGTTAACCGCATCCTCGACTTCATTGGCCAATGCTTCCATTTTAGTCGCTAATTCAGTGTTGTTTTTGACTTTACGCAAGATCTGAGCTGACTGTCGCAGGCTAACTACGGCAAACAGGTTGGATGGGATCAAGAATAAGAATATACTACAGTCGTCGGACGGGCGAAAACTTGAACAGATCAAACCCACTGGATTAACAGGATAACCATATCCGTCAACCTGCAAAGTGTCTGTTCCACGCGACGTCGTACGTTCGAATTTATAAGGTCCCAAGTTTTCCTTGCGTTGCTGCTCAACAAACGTCTTATAAATATTTTCTTGCGCTTGCACCCACTCGTTGTCAAAAGGGGTTGTATCTTTTGTTTCCTTCCAATAGGCGTAGGCGAGACGTATTGGGTAACAGAGTGAGTCAATTTCCCATTTACGCTCATGGATCCCAGGCTTCATATCGGTATGATCCGAAAACCATTCGCCCTTTTTGGCCGGATCGTTATAGAACGCATTGGCGTACGGATCGATATTGACACACTTAGACTGTTTGTTGATCAATCCGAGGATTAGGCTCTGGAGGTTCTTGTCTTTTCGCATAAAAGGTAGATACGGCCATACCTGCGCGCTACTATCCCGCAGCCACATCGCATCAATATCTCCAGTAATGACATAAGTCAGCTTTTTATCTGAGGTTGACTCATCATATATAGTAGTGTCTAAGGTGTTCGGCAAACAATTATTGAACAGCCAACCGAGTTCCTCGTCTGCTACGTTGGACTGAAATTCTTTGATAAGCCCCTCAATGACATCACTTTTGAAATGCCTGTCTGGTTCCTTAGTCCTCACTAGGGGAAATGCCAAATTTGGGTTGGCATAAGAAAAATTTTGGGCCAATATACCTGCTCCAAGTATAGCCGAATTTTTAATAAAAGCTCTTCGTTTCACAGATTTGCGTTATTAAGTGATAAATTAATTGAATTGGAGATGCATGTATCTCCTAGGTTGTCGCTTTTGCATCATCGAGGATACGCGAAATAACCACTACGCTTTGATATCGGATGTCAGCATTGTTAATTAGCAAGTTTACCATGTGCAAAGATTTATAATTTAGTTTTGAGAAATCAAAGTTATCAGATTTTAAAACGTTCGTTTATACCAATCCCCCTCAATGTAGTAAGAATATAGGTTAAATTACACGCAAACAACTAACATACAACAATTTATAAAAACATCAACATACACATAATGTAGTGAATAAACGCGCTTAATTTCTTCATTTCGGAATTTTACACTCCCTTTTAATAAAAAAAGTATACTAAAAAGCCATATCTTCATATAGCAATGTTTATAAAATAATATTATTTTGTAGTTTTGAAGAAGCGTATTTATCCGATTATTTTTACCGAAGCCTCTATTGTATTTAATTCGCTCCTTATTATATTATACCAAGTATGAAAAGTTTATTATTAATTATATTCCTGATATCTTCAGTCTCTACAACTAATGCATACCATAAACAACTTGATTCATTACTGCATGTATTAGATAAGGCTATTCAGGATAAGGCTACATATGCAGCAAAAAAAGAAGGCTCTATCGATAGTTTAAAGACGAGACTACACGTATCCTCCAATGTGAAAGACCAGATTGCTATTACGAAAGAAATCTGTCTTCACTATATTGTATTTATGACTGATTCAGCACTTTTGTACACCCGAAAATTAGAAAAGTATGCGCTGCAGACCAACGATTATGAAGAATACATTGATTCTGAGCTTTTCCGTGTCCGTATATTAAAAACAATGGGATTACTCAAAGAATCTGTTGATATATTGAATACCGTAGATACATTAAGAATCTCTGACGATCTAAAAACATTTTATTTATATACAAAAATGTCCGTTTATAGTTTATTAATAAAAACGTCTGAAAACAACGAGGAAAAAAAGAGATATCAAACAATAACAGCCTCATTAAGAAACAGATTAGTCTCAGGGGAAGCCCTATCACCATTGGACTATATATACGTAAATACAGAACGCCTTATACAACAAGAAAAGCAATATGATCAAGCCTTAAGGGATCTCCGCGATGCATATGCTGATCTCGATCCTGAAGAGCGGGAAGCTGCCATATTAGCCTATTCTATAGCTAAAGTATATGAAGAGAAGGGGGACACGGACAAAGCTATCGAGTATCTTGCAAGATCGGCAATTGCTGATATCAAAAGTGGGGTAAAAGAATATATGTCGCTCCGAAGACTAGCAGCTGTACTGTTTGAATATGGGGATGTAAACCGTGCATATAGTTATATGAAATGTTCGATGCAGGATGCGATATTCTATAACGCCAGACTTCGGACGCTTGAATCTTCCGAAATGTTCGATTTTATTGATAAAGCCTATCAGAAAAAGGAAGACCAACGCCAAATATTATTGTTAACTATCCTTGTAATTATAATGGTATTGTTAGCGTTCATCTTCTTCACGTTAATATATGTGTATAAACAAAAGAGAAGATTATCAATAACCAAGGATGAATTATCAAGGTCCAACAAACTGTTAATGGAAAGCAATCAGAGTCTTTCGGATTCGAATATTCTTAAGGAAGAATATATCGGTTTATATATCGGACATTTTTCCGATTATCTTTCAAAAATAGAGCAATTCAGGTTGAAAGCTCAAAAGATAGCTAAAACACAGGGGGAGCAAGCGCTGTTGAAATTCATCGATTTATCGTTAGACCCAAAAGATAATCTTGAGGAATTCTATAAAAATTTTGACGAGACAATATTACGCTTATTTCCAAATTTTGTTGAAGAAATAAACAAGTTATTATTAGAAGAAGAAAGAATCAGTTTCAAAACCAACCATAACCTAACGCCCGACCTTCGTATTTTTGCTCTAATCCGTCTGGGCATTACCGACAGTATAAAAATTGCTTATTTCCTCCGCTACTCGGTCTCAACTATCTATAATTACAGAACAAAAATGAGGAATAAAGCCGCTGGGAACAGAGATGAGTTTGAGGGTTTGGTCATGAAAATAGGTATTGATAAAAATCTAATATAGTAATAATAGCATGCGTACCGCGAAATCCAATACGCATACCTTCAGCTCTTCTACTAAAATTTATATCGAATAGTCAGGCCAAACGGATCTATGAGCCTGATAGAACTCTCCTGCAAAAAGTCGAAATAAGGTTTAACGTCCAGCGAAACGGAAAGTGGTGTCGTCGGAATATTGTATTCAACCCCCACAATACCATCTATACTCAACGCCAGTTCCGATTTCGGGTCTGTACGTCTCGTTGTGACGGAACCATCCGAATTTGTTGTCTGAATGACCTCAGATTTGTATCGAAAACTTCCTACACTACCGCCAAACCCATAGAACCAAGTAAAATTTTCCGCCAAAGGTCTATGATACTGATAAAGTCCGACCAGCCGGAAGCGTCTTGATTTAGAATTGCTCTGTATACTGAGAATCCCCTCTACAGCTCGATCATCAGCCAACGTATAACGGTAACTAAAACCAGTGGCACTTCCAAAGCGTCCCCCAACAGCATGTTGGCTGTCCAATTGCGCCCACGATGTATCAAATGAAAATAAAATAATCCCTAATGTCAATAACAGCCAATTTGTTTTCTTCATGAATATAATACTAAGTTTTTTACGTAAGCCAAAAGTAATACTTTATTTAAACGTTCAAAAGTTAAATTCTGTTATCATTCTTTCCTTTATTTTTCGTCGTGTTAGCACTTTTTATTGATAAAACGTTATCTTAGTGTAGGAAAACAGATTGTAAACCTCATAACAGGAGCGACATATGAGTAAGCTAAATAGATTATTTGATATCTTAGGTGACTATACCTCTACAGACACCTGTATGGTTGCAGGCAAAAGAAATGGACAGTGGCAACTTTACACTAGTGAGCGCTTTAAGGCACTTACGGACAACTTAAGCAAAGCCCTTCTTTCGGAAGGTTTGAAAAAAGGTGATAAAGTAGCGCTAATGTCAGGAAACCGCCCCGAATGGAACATTGTAGACTTCGCTTGTAACCAGCTCGGAGTCGCTATCGTTCCATTATATCCAACGTTATCTCCGCAGGACCTTTCTCATATCCTGAATGATGCCGAAGTGAAATTGCTCTTCGCAAGCAATGCTGAATTGGCACATAAAGTGGATCAGGCGATACGAGGACAGCAATTGTCCATAGACGTCTATACGTTTGAAGATGTGGTGGATAAACCGAGCTACCAAAAACTAATCGATATCGGCGCGTCACGAGAGGTTGACTTGCAACCATACAGGGACGCGGTCCAAAGCGATGATTTACTCACGCTGATCTACACTTCCGGCACGACTGGAAAACCGAAAGGCGTGCTCCTAACACATGAAAACATCCTTAGCAACGTAGAAGCTTGTCAGCATCTTGTCCCCAAAGATACCACTAAGGCGTTAAGTTTCTTGCCCTTATGCCATATTTTTGAGCGGATGGTTGTTTATCTTTATCTTTCCAAAGGCATACAAATTTACTATGCAGAGAACCTCGATAATATTGTCGCGGACATCAACGATGTAAAGCCACAAATTTTCACGACAGTTCCACGTGTCCTTGAAAAAGTATACGATAAAATCATCGAAAAAGGGAAGGCATTAACCGGCATCAAAAGAGCTTTGTTTTTCTGGGCCGTAAATTTGGGACACCGCTATCAAGAGCCAGCTGCAAACGGTACTTTCTATTCGTTTAAACTTCGTATTGCGCGCAAACTTATCTTTTCCAAATGGAAAGAAGCGCTCGGTGGTAACATCAAATTGATTATATCGGGCGGTGCTGCTCTTCAAGAGCGATTGGGCCGCATCTTTTGGGCGGCGGACATTAAAGTACTAGAAGGATACGGCCTAACGGAAACGTCGCCCGTTATAGCAGTCAACTCCCATGTTGATACCGATGTGAAATTTGGGACAGTAGGGCGGGTATTGAAGAATTTAGAGGTAAAAATTGCCGATGATGGAGAAATCCTCGTCAAGGGGCCGAGCATTAGCCCCGGATACTATAAAAATGAAGAGGCCACGCGTGAGGTGATCGATCAACAAGGGTATTTCCACACCGGCGATATAGGCGAAATCACACCTGATGGATTCCTTAAAATTACCGACCGAAAAAAAGAAATGTTTAAGACTGCGGGCGGAAAGTATGTGGCGCCGCAAGTACTAGAAAACAAACTGATGGAGTCTACCCTGATTGCACAGGTTATGGTCGTAGGCGAAAATCAACGTTTCCCTGCAGCGCTGATTGTACCTGCTTTTGAGGAATTGGAAAAATGGTACAAACGTAAAGGCATATCTTTTGTCTCAAGGGACGAGACCGTTAAAGATCCACAGGTGATCGAAAAATACCAGCGGGAGATTGACCGCCTAAATACGGGCTTTGGGCAATGGGAAAAAATAAAAAAGTTTGAGCTTCTACCCAATGAATGGACCATTAATAATGGCGAATTAACACCGAAATTGAGTTTGAAACGAAAAGTCATTCTCAAAAACACGGAAGAGATACTTAATCGATTATACGAACAATAACGAAGAGAACTGTACATATGGAAAGAGAAACACTTTGGCACAAAATAAAAGGGTTTGGACGATTACTACTGGACACTGTCAATAGTTTTCTTAACGATAAATGTCTCAAAAAAAGTGCTTCTTTAGCTTATTACACGGTATTTTCAATTGGTCCTGTAATTTTAATCTTAATTTGGTCGCTCGGATTCTTTTACGGGAGCCAGATGGATTCCCCAACAGGTCCGCGCGATGAGATTATGATGGAGCTTAATCAACTGTTTGGACCAGATATTTCTAATATGCTGGATAATGCTATAAAAAGAATATCGCTAGAAAGTAAAAACAGCATCGGTCTTTATATAGGTATTGGTGTACTTGTTTTTTCTTCCACCACTATTTTCGTAGATATACAAAACTCCATCAACGAAATCTGGCACATTAAAGTTAAACCAAAAAAAGGTTGGTTAAAAATCATTATCGACCGTCTTCTTTCTTTCTCAATGATTTTGGGTTTAGGGTTTCTCTTGATAGCCTCACTTATCCTCAGTAGCGTAATCGGACTGTTGATGGGTAAATTGGGTGAATTTTTGAGCGAATATATTCCAAATATCGACCTACAGCTGATCAACTTGATTAATACCGGCGTGTCGTTTTTGATTATCGTAACCTTGTTTGCCTGTATTTTCGCCTTCCTTCCAGACGCAAGGACCCGATTTCGCGACGTGCTATGGGGTGCTATTTTCACCGCTCTACTCTTTCTATTAGGAAAATCTCTTATTTCTTGGTATTTATCTTCAAATGTTACTGCTAGCTCGTTCGGCGCAGCTGGCTCCATTATAATTTTGCTTAGTTTTGTGTATTATTCTGCGGCAATCCTGTATTTCGGCGCGGAGTTTACTAAACACTATGCCACGCGATATGGACGAGGCGTACGGCCCAGTTCATATGCCGTCCGCATCGAACTGAAAGAGGTGGAAGAAAAGACATTAAATCCCCTCTAATCGGTATCGGTTCATCGGGATAATATCGTTGGCGTCTGCACAATAGTACCTTCCCTATACGTCATACGGGGAAGGTACGATCTCTTAAAAAAGTTAGTAGCTCGCTGCCGAGCTCAAATCGGTAACGATATCGGCATGCGTTTGTTCGTAGGTTCTACCAAACCGATCCGTGACAATGACTTTCAAGGTACTATTGGGATTGTCAACCGTATAGGTGTACAGATGTTTTGTTGTCGTGCTGTAGTTATTTGGATTTCTATCTAGTACACCTAAATGATAACCCTTGGACCATGCATCTTGATTCAACGGACTACCGGTTCTCAAAGCCATATCACCGAGCTTGGTACCGTCCATATAGACTTCAACTTTCCAAGCTGGATCTGCATTCCATACATTAGCGATCAATGTATGTCCTGGCTGCCCATACGTAAAATAACCATATTGACCTCCAAACGACATATCTCCCCAGTGGAGTCTAAATTGAAAATCACGTGGCAGTTTTGTGGGTTTGTAAATCCAATCCTTAATAGTCGAACCTTCAATTTGAAAAATCATATAACCATTCGGCGTACCATCACCATTAATGGTCGATTTCCACCAAGCCCCACAAGTTGCTGCATGTACATGTTCATATATTTCCTTGCCGGAAACATTATGAATATAGTTTTCTGCATAATGGGTGTGACCACTCAATAAATGCACAGTCTCAAATTCTTTAATCAAATCAAAAAATGGCGTTCTGGTAGCGAAATTAGTTCCTCTCAATGGCATATGATAATACACGATCAGCATTTTGTCTTTAGAGACATGACTTAGATCCTGCTTCATCCATTCAATCTGCTCTTGACTTATTCCCAAACTATAATTTGAGGTATTCGAAAAAACTACATTGTCCAAACAGATGAAGTGTACATCCCCAATATTAAATGAATAATTCGTAGGTCCAAACACATTTTCAAATACAGCATTTGTCTTCACAGTGCCACTGGAAAATTTATCGTGATTACCGATTGTCGTAAAGACAGGCATCGATGTCGAGCCCAATCTTATTTTCATCGTATTCAATAGACTAGCGTTATCTGCCACCACGTCACCCAAGGATATTCCAATCGCCGGTTGCGAAATCGTAGCCAATTCTGCCGTCACATCCGCTAGCGTTTCATCCAGAAACCTGCCGACCTCCGCTTGATTGGCAACCTGCGGATCGCCCAGACCAAATAAAATGAAGTTATTCTCTACTGAAGCTCTTTTGCTTAATGTAAAGTTATGCTGTTGAGGGTTCTCAGATGCGTTCAACGTTTTATAAAACAGGGGCGCTTTTCTATTAGATGATTCAACCGCGATTTCATACTCAGCCGGTGTAGAGTAATATACAAATTTAGCCTTGTCATTTTTTTTGAGCTGATACACGCCTTTGTTATCTGTTTTTACTACTGTATATCCATCTGTGACAATCACGTTTGTTATAGGATTGTTGGCTTCATCCAAAATATAACCATACACATTATTGCCATTAACTAACTCCACATCAGGCAAACCAGCCCCATCATCTTTTCCATTATCTGGTCCGTTTTCCGTCCCTCCACTGCTTTTCGAGCAGCCAATCAGCAACAAAGCAAGAAATAAATAGAAAATCAGTATACCTTTCGCATTTTCGAATGTGCTCTTCATAGCTATCTAATTACTTTTGAAATTTCTATATTGTCCAATAAAAATCGACCGTTGCTTGCATTCCTCGCTCTAAATTCGATTACAGTCTGCGCTGTCGCGCCCTCTACAATGATCTCCTTGTCCGCCCATGCGGGTGTTAATAAGATTTCTTGACCTGCTTCATCTGAGGTACCGGCATTTAATACACGCACTGTAACCGTCGCATCGGCATCCGCATTGGTATTCTCGCTCCATCTAGCTGCTGTGAATTTTACTTTGACATCAGCCCAGCCTGTGATCGCTGTCAGCGGTGGTGTCGCGATATAACCGTCATTGCTTCCTGCGGTACTAACCTTAACATAACCGGGTCTTTCATAAACTCGCAAACCAGCCCACCCCTCTAATCCTCTTGATGCAACGAAAGATGGATGCATAGTATTAAATAAATCACCCGTACCGTCCGTATTTCGTGTACCACTTGTAATATATACAGGATTCTCGGGTAGTACTCTCTTCCCATCCACAGTCGGCCAGCTCCCCTCTAAGTGGAGACCTGCCGTTCCCCCAACGTGATCACCGCCCAAAATCAACAAATCAAAATTCTGCAATAAGTAGATCGTACCTACCGGATCACTGTTCCCCTGCTCTCTGACCGCCGTGTTTACCGTTAACGTTTGGCCTAAGATCTGTATATTAAAAGTAACTGTCCCGTCTGTCGTGGGCATTCCCGTAACAGGCAATTTTACTTCACCGCTCTCGGAAGACATATCCACATCGGTATCAGCTATTTGGATACCAGCAGAGCCGACACCGCTAATTTGGGTGCGTACGGAGACAGCCTCTTCCAACTTTCCTTTATTATAAGGTATTACAAGATAACTTTCTTCCAACGGGAAATTAGAAACAAGACCGGTAGTGAAATATGGTGTACCGAACATCACCTTACCTTCCTCTTGATCAATATTAATTAAAGCCTCTTTATCGCTAGAGATGATCTTGATGGCACCATTTCGCATATCTCCTATATTTCTTGAAGCTGTTACGGTGACGACCTGTATATCTTCACCATTTCCTACACCCTCTATCGGATCTACCGATACCCAATTCGCCCCGCTAAGATCGATAGACCAGGAACCACTTGTCCTCACCGTAAATGTTTCTCGGGATTCTCCATAAGGGAAACTGAGCTGATCTGTATCTCGCTTCAAAAATGGCGCGTTGTTTTCGTCTTTCGAACAAGAGAGTACGAAAACGAATAACAGTCCAGCTATTACTTTATAAAAAAGGTTCTTCATAACAAACAATATTTTACTTCCAGTGGTAGTTTTGTTCAAGATTATTATTCATTTGTAGCGCAGTTGTAGGGATCGGTCTGAGATATTTTCTTTCAGACCATTCACGGCTTTGTTGAAATCCAAACTGTAAATTCCCCGATGTGCCATTTGTCAGCCTATAAGTCGATCCTAATACCACATACACGACACCAGGCACTCTAGAGGCTGCCGGAGGTTCCGCATCTACAACGGCTACATCCATAATTCCATCATTGTTCAAATCATAAGGTGTATCTTTTGCAGCAAAATAAATTCCATTCCAGGTCTGCGCAGTTTTTTCTCCCAATCTCCATCGCATAAGGTCATCATATCGTAGATTTTCATGTACTAATTCTACCGTCCTTTCTCTTCTAATTTCCAATAACCACATATCTGACACATTGTGGTAATAATTAGCCAAATATGGATCAACGGAGGTTGGTGGAGCGCCGTCTACTCCGGCACGCTCCCGCAATACCCGGATAGAGTTATTCCATTCGGATATACCAAATTCCCCAAGTTCAGCTTTGGCTTCGGCATAGTTTAGCAGCACCTCGGCATACCGGAACATGGATACGGAATTGTTGGATGTAGCGATACCTACATGCACATCGTCGTCAATAGCCCATTTGATCAATTGATAGCCTGTAGATGTCAACGCGAAATTCGGAGCATCTTCTCGTACTGCTCCGCCTACTCGTCGTTCATAATCCGGGCCAACAACCGTCTGTTTTAACCTATTGTCGCGGTTTACAAAATTCTCCTGATAATTTTTCGTCATATAATTTGGATCGTCAGTAAAACGCGAGCCATCCAAATGAAGATAGTGGTTTACGAAATCTTGGGTCAACGACCAGTTATTACCAAAGGAAGCCGAGAAGAGTTTCCAGGTCATCGAGTGCATACGCACATCTGTCTGAAACTTGATTCCCAAAATAACTTCTCGGGTATTTAGTGCCTCCGAAGTAAACAAAGACCTGTATTGTGTACTTACATTGGAAGAGTTGTTTACCAATCCATAAACCTGCGCATCCATTAAGATCTGTGCCGCATTCACCGCTTCTCTCAAAAACAAATCGACGCTTTGACCGCCATTTTCCCAGTCTTTCCCAGTGGACGGATTTTTGGGGTGGTATTTACGATATGTTCCTTCAAACAAGCAAACTCTAGATTTGAATGCCAAAGCCACCCATTTATTAACTACGGTTGAACTCGCCACATATTTTGGATCTATGGAGCAATTTTCACTAGCAAAATTCAAATCTTCCAGCACTTTTTGCATAACATATTCACGACTATCTCGCGGTTTCATAAGTAGCTCTTGTTCATCCACTTCTAACGCTTTTTCATACCAAGGCACATCGCCAAAAGTCTGTACCATTCCATAATAGAAATATGCCCTCCAAAATCGACCGACCCCCTCATAGTGGCGATAGACTTCATCTGACACGTTAGCTCGAGCCTTAGGCAGGTTGTCTAAGAAATAATTTACATTTCGAAGTTCAGACCAGGTACCACTGGATCCCCCACTCCATCCACCTTGCAGATCTGCCGTCCAAGTATCTCGTATCAAAAATGATGTAGAAGTTCTCGTCGCTGTAATATCACTATATTGATCCCCCCATGCCAAGGCCTCTTCGCTGGGCATATGCCGTTGGATAAAACCATTGGCATACAGCTCTAGATCGGCCTCTTTTGTCATAAAATTTATGGAACCTATTTCATTTTCCGGCTCCCTCGTCAAAAATTTCTCGCATGATGTTGTCATCCCTAATAACAGCATGCCATATAGAAAAAATATCTTCTTCATATCTCGTTGTTTACAATGTTAGATTTAACCCCAATGAAAACGTTCTGAGCATTGGATAACCGTATCCATCCCCATCTGTACCTGAGGTCGACCTAAAGTCCGTGTCTCCCGCATGGATAACCTCCGGGTCAAAACTCTTCGTTCGTTTGTAAAGGGGAGACCAAGTGAATACATTTTCACCCGAAACGAAAACTTTCACTTGCTGAAAACCATATTTGGACGCGAATGACTGCCTCAATGTATAATCGATTTGAAAGTTCTTCAATCTCAAATAGGCCGCATTCTGCAAAAATCTATCGTTGGTTACGGTCATGGCTCGGTTCGCATTCTGAGCCAGGTATCCCCTGTAGCGCGGCCAGTACGCATTTTCATTTTGGTTCTCCTCCGTCCACACATTATCACCCACGTGCTCTTTCAACATATAGCCATACGGTCTGCTATACTGCCCCCAGAAGTAAGCAGACTCCCTCGCTGGATACCAGTCTCTCCTACCGATCCCTTGGAAAAAAGCACTTAACCCAACATTATTCCAAGACATGTTCACGTGAAACCCGTACTGCATTCTGATTGACGAGTTTCCAATAATCCTTCTATCCCCTGGATCGTCCACGGTGTTTGCGCCTTGATTGATCTCTCCGTCTCCATTCAGATCTAGAAATTTCATATCACCAGGTTTTAAAATATTACTACCAGACACAGGAATCCGCGATTGGTCCACGCCGTAATTGTTTATATCATCTTGGTCCTAGAACAAACCTCCAACGGAATATCCCCATATCTCGCCGATCTCCATTCCTTCGTAGTAGGTCATCGACAACAGCTTTTCTTTATTGTTAAACTTTGTGACCCAACTTCTGTTGTCCCACAGCATCCCTCTGACACCATAGTTAAAAGGTTTCCCTGCCAAAGAGAACTGATCTCTCCATTCCAATGAGACCTCCCAACCTTTAGTCTTTAGATCTGCATAGTTACCTCTCGGCACCGTTGCACCAAACACATGTGGCAACTCGGGTCCGAGCGTAAACATATCGGTCGTATAACGATGGTAATAATCGAATACCATAGACATCCGGTTATTGAGGACATTAAGATCTACACCCACGTCGTAAGTTGTGGAGCGTTCCCATGTTAGGGATTCTGGGATGTTGGCAGGCATATACGTGTAGGGCGCCAATCCGTCATTGATAATAAAAGAGGTCCGAGCAATATTCATCGTAGGAATGAACAGAAAAGGGTTCACATTTCCGTTGCCTAAACTTCCTACCGAAGCCCTAAATTTCAAATCCGAAATCCAATTGACATTATCCTTGATGAACGATTCGTCCGATGCTCTCCACGCTATAGAAGCCGAAGGGAAAAATCCCCATTGTTGATTAATCGGGAATTTTGACGACCCGTCGTAGCGTCCACTGAATTCTGCTAAATATTTTCCTTTATAGTTATAATTCACCCTAAATAAAGCTCCAGCATACGCCCACTCCTCACCTGTTTGATTGAGGGTATAAAAATCACCGTCCATCAACGCAAAGCTTGGCTTATCTGGATAGAGCAAGCCTCGCCGGTAAGCCATTTGGTTTCTTGTTATTTTCTCTTCGATATTAAATCCCGCAAGTATATTCAAAGAATGATCCTCATTGTTAAATTGGGGAATATAATTTAATGTCGCATTGGATGCTATATATTGATTTGTGTAGTTCCAAACTTCCAGCGAGCTGAATGTTTGTCTGGACTTCATAATAGCCGGCCCGGTATAAAAATCATACATATTTTCTACCCGCGTTCTATCCGAATGATTATAAAGATAGGTAAAGTCTGCTTTTGCAATTAAGCTCTTTGGTATAATATCGTAAGTTAATGTAGTCGTGTTACGCAAATCAAATTTATTGTTCTTCTGATAAGAAGTACCCTCTACAAAGCCTGCCCACCCCATATATACAGCAGCCTCTGTCCAAGTGCCATCGAGATTTTTCTCCAAAGTCATGGGATATCCTTGGTGTTCCAACATCCTCGGTAACAATTGCCTGTCGTACATCACCATCGGCTGGTGTATATTACGACGAATGAAATCGGTATTGTTATTTAATACTAAATTAGGCAAAATTTTAACCTCTCCTTTCGCACGGAAATTGTATTGTCTATAGTTTTCATTACCTGCATTATATATTCCGTCCTGATCGTAGACTCTGCCCGAAACGTAATAATTAGCATTGTCACCCCCTCCTGTTACAGAGACGTTGTGCTCACTGCTTAGATTATAATCTTTATAAATGACATCAAACCAATTCGTATTCCCAAAATATTCATACTCCCCAAGACTATTCACCCGCATCTTCTCAAACGAATCGTCTGCGTTTCGCTTTACTAGCTCATTGTACCAATCCGTCGAATATTTAAAAACATTATTAATGCCGGCAGGAGGTGTGCCCAAATCCATCCCTTCCATATAAGCTTTATACCAGCCATCTGTCCATTCTAATCCATTGTCTACGATATTATTTTCCATTTTCACAATCCTATCATTGACTGTATATCCGCCACTGTAGCTCACCCTCGGCTTACCTTGCTTCGCTTTTTTGGTGGTAATAAGTACAACCCCAAACGCGCCCCTGGCACCGTAAATAGCCGCGGAAGAAGCATCCTTCAAAACTGATACACTTTCTACATCGTCCGGATTTACCGTGGTCATATCCCCCTCAACACCATCTATTAAAATTAGCGCAGACCCTCCTGCTCCAATACTCCCCTGACCACGGATATTCAAGGTAGCACCTCTGGATGGCTTCCCGTCCCGCATACTGATATTCAATCCTGGCATCTGGCCCTGCAAAGCACGAGAAATATTCATGTTTCCCCGGTTCTGTAACTTATCGCCGCTGATCTGATCGACCGCTCCCACTAAATCTCTCCTCTTAGTCGTGCCATATCCGATGACCACTACTTCGTCCAAATTTTTCTCGTCGGCAGCCAAAACAAATCGCAAGGATTTTTCGTCCTTGTAAAGGAATATCTCTTCTTTGTAGCCAATGAGGCTGACGGTAATCACGTCTCCTCTATTTACGCTTACTGAAAACTCACCATTTGGATTTGTTGTTGTCGTTACTCCCGTAGAAACCGATACTGTGGCACTCTGTAGTGGTGCTCCGTCTGCTCCCTCCACAGCCCCCGTCACGATCCTACTTTGTTGCGCATACGCGCACATAAAGATCATCGTTAGGATACTGAGTAAATCGGTTTTCTTTTTCATACTCTTTTATGTTTAATAAATGATTTGATAGTTGAAAGGCATACGCTATCTCTTTATCACTTCGTCACAAAGTTTAATAACATTTAATATTGTTAAATAATGTTTCAAAAATACACTACCCATATTAACATACTATTAAATTGATATATATTAACGGTGAAATAATGCATAAAACTATATGTTAATACGGTTGTTTAACTACTATTAGGTTTATAATAAAATAAAATATAACTTTTTTTAATGTATTTACACCCACTATTTTATCGCCTCACTCACCTCAATAGGTAAATCAGACTCCAATACCGTCGCACCGTCGGCAAACACAGCGCGATATTTCTTTGCGCGGCCCTCTTTGGTTGGTAGTTTATCGTACGTTGGCGCGGTCGATATCATGCACATCACACCCTTGGATTTGAAGAAATCATACATCGCTTGGTTATCTTCCTTTATTTCAGGTCCGATATACACTATCATCCGATTATAAGGCAGTCCAGAAGCTTTAAATTCTTCTAACGCTTTTTTGTCTTTTATATGCATAGATAGGTATTGGTTGGGATTTTTATCCAAGTAAAATCTCGCTTGTTCTATATTATGCACCGTCACCCACACCCATTTATAGGCATTATGTTTCCGGATTATCTCCGCTGTTACCTCCAGCGGCAGATCCTTTTTATCCAGGTTGAGTACAGTCTTTCCTTTTGCCCATTTAATCATTTCGTCAAGCGTGTTGATACGATATTTAGTGGGGTTGCCATCGCGATCCTTCAATCGCATTTTTTTGAGCTCTTTCCAGGTATAGTCAGCAACTTTTCCAGTTCCCGTGGTGGTACGGTCTAAGGTTGCGTCGTGAACCATAACCGCCACACCGTCTTTGGATAAACGCGGGTCGATCTCAAAAATCGCCGGCGTATGTTTCAGTACTTCTTTCATCGCTGCGATAGAATTTTCAGGAAGCCCCCTCTCCATTGTTCCGCGATGCCCGCTAATAATTTTTTTACCAGGCTCATATCTAAAGTAAGCATACATCTCCTTTACATTGCCAAAATTTAGTTTATGAAGCTTTTGAGCAGTTACAGAAGAGAACATCAAGATAAAGGAGAGGAAGAGTACGATTGGACGTAAAATTCTTTTCATAATATAATTTTGTTAATGAATAAATCTATTTATCTAAGCGTTTAATTTCAGTAATTGACACCCTTGATGTCGCGATAAAGTGAGTAGCGTCAGCGCTGAATTTTCTTGAACCAAGCGTCGATAGTTCTTCAGCGGCATCCCTAGTTGGCTCGCTAAGAACAACCGGTTCACCCCGTTATGTCCGACAACCAAGACGGTTTTTCCGCTATAGTTCGCTACCAATTCATTATAAAAAGACCGTAGCCGGGAAACCACCTGCATAGCCGTCTCTCCCGTCCTACCCGCCGCAAATCGCTCGGGAGCAGCCAACCAGTTCTCCCAGGATTTAGCGCCATTTGTTTGAAATTCTTCTGGACGCAAACCCTCCCACTCACCGAAATCGACCTCTATCAAACGATCGTCAACAAATAAATTATTGGCACGACCAGAAACGATTTCCGCCGTCTTTCGAGCTCTTTGCAATGGTGAAGAATACACAGCATCAAAGCGGTACCTTTCCAACGATTCATACATTCTCTTTGCCTGAGAAATACCTCGTTCTGTTAAATCAACATCCGTTCGTCCACAGTATCTATTTCCGTCGGCGTTAAACGATGTTTCGCCATGTCTGAGCAAACAAATTGTAACCATTTATAAATAATTTAATCCTTTAAGCTTCTGTTTAAACTGTTGGTATTGTCTTTCGTATTGAACAACCAGTCGATCATCAGGATAAACCTCTTTCTCCATCGCGGTCATCTGCGAAGCGGCTTCCGTGACGGATCGGTAATACGTATTGGAAGCAGCCATGATTGCCGCACCCAACGCGCCGCTTGCTGCTTTGCATTTATAGATAGGAACATTCAGTACTGACGCCCTTATCCTTAACCACACATCACTATTGCTCCCTCCGCCCGCCGTATAAACCGCATCTATTTTTTCTCCTGAGAGCTCTTCGATAATCTCGTAAGCAAGCCGTTCAATACACGCCACGCCCTCTAGATTTGCAGCATATAATTCCTGTTTTGATATCCCCTTGGGGATAATCGCTCTCGCATGCGATGCCGATACTGGATAGCGCTCCCCTTCTTGTAGCAATGGCCAGGCGACTTTACCGGTCGGAATCAATTTCTCGGCCGCTTGATTCCATTTCGCGATATCCGACGGGAAGTTCATTGTAATCCAATCTGCCCCTGTGTTGCTTGCCCCACCTGGCATCCAATAGCCCTCCGGGTGTCGATGGCTGTATAACCTTCCTAAAGGATCGATTACCTGATGTTTCGTTACACCTTTAATGACCAACGTGGTGCCGATAGTGGTGCTCCAATCACCCGGTTTCACGGCTCCCGATGCAATTTGGCTGGCACAACCGTCCGTCATCCCGACCACTACGCGTACATCTTTCAACCCCCAATGCATGGCTAAATTCGTCCTCAATGACCCTACAACTGTACCTGATGGCACAACATTTTGTAACCATTCCTTTTTTACGCCAAGTTCATTTGTCAAATAAGGAGGCCATTCCAGGTGTTCTAAATCATAGCCCGATTTCAACACATTGGTATAATCGGTTATTTGGTACTGCCCCGACAGCTGTCCCACGATATAGTCAGCCGCATGAACCCATAAAGCTATCGTGTCGCTCTTGTCAGGATAGGCCTCCATAAACCAACATATTTTACTAATCCCACTGGAAGCATTGAAACCCGAATATCCGCTTTTTATATGTTCTAAAGCTATTTTATGAATCCGCTTTCCTTGTGCGGCAGACCTCCCGTCGCTATACATAAGAGCGGCATGAATGGGTTGATTATTCGAATCTAATGGTATAACCGTTCCCGATGTCGAGGTGACAGAAATCGCTTGTATACTCGACTTATCCATGTTAAGAGGCAAACCATTCATCATCTCATCTATCAACATTATACAGGTATCCCACCACATCATTGGCGATTGTTCTTCTCGCGCCATGTCATTCAGTATAAAGGACCGAGAAGCAGAAGCGATTATTCTTCCTAGCTGATCGACGAGAACCACCCTAGCCCCCTGTGTTCCAATATCTATCCCTATAAAACAAGCTTGCATCAGGTAATGATTTGTTTAAATGTTTTACGTGCGTTCTTCCATACCACATACAGTTGTTCAAATCGTTCATGATCCTGTGGGAATACCTCATCCAGTAGCGTAGGTGTTATATTTTTCACGCCGAGGGCATCGTTACAAACAAAAACACCCCCTAAAACGGAAGCTTGTCGGTACGTACCCCTGATCCGTATGCTCTTACCCAATAAATTTGCTAAAAACTGCCTCAATTTCTTGCTCTCTAGACCACCGCCACACGCCCATATATAGCCTTCATCGTGCCGAGAGACGTCACATAGGAATTTATAGTTTTCGTAAATCGAACAAGCAATATCCCACAAAATCGAAAACACGAAACTCCCCCGTGACAGCTGATGCGAAACAGGTGTCTTAAAAATAAAGCCCCCGTTGGTTAAAGGCTGATCTTCATCGGCAATCAATGAACCCAAAGAAGCAACACACATCGAATAATCGGTATCGTCCAATTCCCGTTCAATCACATCATACCCCTCATTGGGATAGAAAATCTCTTTTAAGCGCTGATAGTTCAAGCCGGTTACGCCCGCATTCGCCTCTAATATGAAATGTGACTCATCAATATGCCGACTGGTCCATGTACGCTGATGCGCATCTTTTTCGTATTGATTTACCATTTTGATAATCGGCGTGGTCGTTCCAGACACGATAACTACATCGTTTGATGAAGGCGCCATACTGCGTATGGCCAACTGGGTATCTCCTCCCCCGACTACGACAACAGCTTCTGCTGAAATCTGCAATACTTTTGATACATTCGGAAGCACGCTCCCTAATACTGTCCCAGCTTGCTTTAATACAGGAAGAACAGCACTAGGTATGTCAAATAGTGCTACAAGTTCCGTAGACCACTGCTTCTGCTCAACATCGTAGAGTAGTGTTTCGGATGCCTGTGAATGCTCGTAACATGTGATGCCTGAAAACTTAAACTGTATCCAGTCACTAATACTCATAAAACACGTCATCTTTTCAAACAGGTCGGGATATACATTGCGAAGGCCTATCAACTTAAAGGCAGAAAACAGGGATGTCGGATAACGTCCTGCCAGCTCGTATACACGGTCCTTTTGTGTCAGTTCCCTCTCCCATTTACGGCCGCGATGATCAATGTTGGGCATACCGAGCAGTGAGCGATCTTCGCTATCGATCACAACGATTCCTTCGCGCTGGCTCGTAGCTGTGACTGCCTTAATGTAGACTTCTCCCGCGTCTGCCAAAGCCTCTGCCGCCAATGTTAGTATCTGTTGCCACAATTCTTCTGGCTTAAAATAAACAGATTCCTCATATTTGGTATCAGAATAGTATTGTACATTCTCCCTTTTTATAGCCAGTATGTCACCTGTTGGCGTGGCCACCCCCACCCGGGCATTGCCTGTGCCAATATCGACGATTAAATACGCTTCTTTTTGAGCCATATTAATTTGATGTTTGTTTTTCCAAAACCGTTTTATTCACAAGCTGTTTGATCGTTTTATTACCTTCGTGAAAAAATTCCCGTAGATTGTTGTTCATAATAAAAGCATGATGATCCTCCACCTCGTGGGTCGCTCCTGCAATATGCGGTGTCGCCAACACATTTTTATGATGGATCATCTTATAATCTAACTCATCTGGAGGCTCCTGATAGAATACATCCAAAACAGCACCACGAATTCGTTCTGTTTCTAACAAATCCAAAAGGTCTTCCCGATTTACTACCGTAGCACGAGCCGTGTTCACGAAAATGGCATCTTTTTTCAATAGCGAAAGATATTTTTTATCAATCATACCTTTGGTCTCTGTGGTCACGGGTAGATGGATTCCCACCACATCACACACCGAAAACAATTCTTCCAACGCTACTTTCTTATATTCTGGATTATTATCCTCATAGTACGGATCGTAATAAAGAATCTCTGCCGGAAAACTCGATAAGATCCGCGCTATATACTGTCCTACTGCTCCAAATCCAACCATTCCCACTTTTTTCCCGGCCAATTCATTTCCTTTAAACTGTAAATAAGACGTATGCGCCCCTTCACCCCAGTTCTTACCTTTTAACCAATCAATTGCGGGCAATGTATTTCGCATGATGGCAATCACATTAGCGATAAACATTTCAGCAACTGCCTGCGCATTTCTCGCAGGTGTATGAAATACCGGAATCCCTAACTCGGTAGCAACCGCCAGGTCAATATTAGAGGGCGTGCCCCGGCAGATACCCACAAATTTCAAATGAGGATTAGCACGCAGCACATCTGCTGTAATTTCATCATGTTCGGATATCAACGCATTTGCTTCTGTTTCATCCAATAAAGCTTTCAATTCTGTTGGATTATACGCCCGCCCATGAGGCTTCCAAGACCTATAGATGACTTCATCAAATAACCCTTCTAATTCCCGCAACGCTTTCTCGTTCTCATAAGGCGCCGTTAGTAATACTTTCATCATTATCTGCTAATCTTATATTCTTTTTAAACTATTTCCTTTACCTTTTTCCATTCCACTACTTTATCTACGGTGATGAACTTAGTCAGGATAGCGCTTAATACATAAAGCCCCGCCAATACCCAAATAACCCCCGCACTACCTATCGTACCAATCAAAACACCAACCAGAGCGGGCCCCACAAACACAGGCAGTCCAGCACCTAAATTTAATATAGCCATCGCCGCTCCTTTATCCTCTTTGACCAAGGAAGGCACTAAAGCAGATAAAGGGACATAACCGGCCAATAACGCTCCCCAAGCCACGCCTGCTCCCATAACTGCCCAGTAGCTACCATCAAACCATACCGGCGAGTAGTAGAACAGGACCGTTGTAATGGCACAACCAATCCCGCCAAACCACATAATCGTGTTTTGCCAGCCCATTCGGTCACCCACGAAACCAAAAATCAAATTAAAGATGATGTTGCTTGTAAAAATGGTCCCCCATATTTGCAGCCACTCCTTTGTCGTAAAGCCATGATCTGCCATATATACAGGAAGAAATACAGGAAACGCAAACTGTGCTGTTGTATTGATTACCCGCACAATTCCACCCAATAACACCTTAGGTTCTCTTTTCACAATCGTAAATCCACTAGCCAATTCTTTCCATTTCGACTCTTTGGAAGTTTTTGTTTCGAACCTATCCTTATTAAGAACTAAGGCGAAGAACGCACCTATCAAAACCCAAAATATAGAGCTCCATAATGTGTTTTCATAACCCAAACGCCCTATTGCCCAGCTGGAATAGTAAGCCCCAAGTACATTCAAGCCGCCGGTAAAGACAAACCAAAACCAACCAACCGCTCTGCCCAACATGTTTTGGGGAGTACGATACGTAACCCACACCATAAACGAATAAGCAAATAGCGGATAACCAAAGCCACGAATAGCATAGAAAAATAACATCGCTCCGTAATCCAGTTTTGCCATCCCGATACCGACAAAACCGATAGTTCCAATAATATAAAGGAGCAGGCCCATCAGCATCGCTTTACGCGGCCCATAACTCTCTGCCAAAACCCCCGAAAACCAGGATGAAATAGCAATAGTAATACCATATATCGTAAAAAGAGAAGCGGATTGCTGGATATTCATTCCGTGTTCGATGAGATAAGGACTTAGCCAACCCTGCTCTACGCCATCGCCCATCATGAAAATTAAAACACCTAAATAGCCCCACGCCAAATGTCTCGGCAGCCCTGCATTGTTTAATAGATTTTGGTTCTGTGTCATCAAAAGAAGATTTATAATGGTATTCTGTAAATACACAATCAAATATAACTAAATAAAACATTATTAAACAAAATAAAATTAAAATAAAATGATTTTTAACTTAAAAGTATTAAAAAATTAACATTTTATTTAATTTCACACACAAAATCTTATTTTTGATCTTGACAAGCCTCACAGATGATAAGGTCGACTTTTAAAGGAGTACAACGATGGACATGAAAAATATTACAGACAGACATGGTTTTATCATAAATCATATTAATACACACGGTCGTGCAACCATTAATGAATTAACGGAACTCACCGATGTGTCAGGAGTAACCATTCGTAAAGATTTAAAAGTCTTAGAAGAGAAGGGATTGCTTTATATTACCAGGGGTGGTGCATCCGTCCACAATCCATACTCAAGTGACAGACCTATTCAAGAGAAAGCTACGATCAACGCAGAGCAGAAAAACAACATAGCGCGCGCTGCCGTTAAACTTATTGGCTCAAATGACTCCATCATTATTGGCTCAGGAACAACAGCTTATAGCATAACGCAACATCTTCACCCCACAACGCCTTTAACCGTTATAACACCAGCCATAAAGGTTAGTTTAGAGCTATGTGATCGCCCTAATATCGAGGTATTACAACTTGGCGGTGTCATCCGTAAAAATTCCTCATCCGTCGCGGGTTCCTATGCAGAATATATACTAGAGTCATTATCAAGCGCGCTGATCTTCATCGGAGTAGATGGTATCGATCTGAATTTCGGTTTTTCTATAAGTAACCTCACAGAGGCAAATATTAATCAAAAAATGATCAATACGTCACAGATTGTAGTCATTGTGGCCGACAGCACAAAATTTGGAAAGCGCGGAATAGGAAAAATTTGCAATATCGAAGACGTGGATTACGTCATCACAGATAATAAAGTTCCGAAAGAATATGTCAATGCATTAGAAGAAGCGGGAATACAAGTCATTATAGCATAACAGGCAACGGAATACTCCGTTGCCTGTTAGGTTTTCGTATTATCGATAGCGAGCTATTATTTCACATTGTAATAATAGACCGTTCGTCCCGCAGTACCAGCTTCATTTTGACCTTCTACAACAACTTTATACCTGCCGTTGCCATCACCATTGTAGAAATCTAGCGTAGCATTACCTTCGCTATCCAAAACCACGTCCGGGTTCCAATAAATAGTCGTCCGGTAATCGTTCGTATTTTTACTATCAGGTGTATCATATTTTGGCGAATAAAACTGCCTTTCTTTGACATAGCCAAGTGGCATCATGTCGATGACGTTTGTTTTTGGCAACATACTTTCAATTTCTGAAAGCGACATCCGCGGCTGTTTACTTTGCTCTTTTTTCTTCGTCATAATTGAAACAACCCCGTCGTTCTGGTAGGTACGGCTTACAGTTCCCAATTCATCCCGTAAGAAAATTTCGATCGCTTCAATGTCTGACGGAATGATAGAATTTAGAGCTTGTTCGTCAATGGGCATACCGTCCATAAAGAACTGAACGGGTATTCGGCTCCCCTGATTATAATTCCGAGTAATATAATATTTCAACGTCTGGTTATCATATGTAATTCCAGTTAACATCGTTGTTAAGCACATCGTCAGCACATTACAACCCGAAAGGCGTTCCCCTTCGACGCGATGTTCTGGCATCGAAAGTCCGGATAGGGATGAAAACTCCTTACTGGTTACCATCTTCCGTTGGACACCCGTGACCTCGACTTCATCTATCAAAATAGAGGTTCGGTATTCGTTCTTACTATTATTCAAGTAAGCTTTCATTTCTTGATCAATATTTTGCACGTTGTCACTCGCATAAGGGTTTCCTCGGTCTATGCCCGGAAAAAAGGTCTGGTCCATATTGATAACTAAGTTTCTAAAATTATCATTGCCCCGAGCATTTATGGTCACTTTAGACGAATCAGGGAATACTAAATTTTCGAAAGCGAATCTCCCTTGATTATCTGTGTAAGTATCCTTCCGTATGCTTCTTGACGGAATCGATAATAGAAGTCCTCCGTTAGGTTGAGGACGTCCGGTATTCAATCGTAATATCCCCGAAAGTGTAATCCCCTGCTCAGGCATAAATTGAACTTGGGGTAGCTTTTCTGCGATTAAGTCATCGTACGAAAATCTTCTGAATCCTTGTGTCATTAACAACGCATTTAGAGCTTCCTTTCTATTTTCATTTTTTTCATTAAAATAATAATTCGGTTGCTCGACATACCCCTGAAGATCCGATGTTAACAAGTAATTACTCAGAATCCCTAACTCTTGATCATCGTTATGGGGCACCTTCGCTTCATCAATCACCGCGACCGAATAATTGCTTTTCAGTGAGTCCGTAATGGGAACACGAAGAGCTAGCTTTACCCCTTCCTTCTTTGCGTACGTCGTTTTATCTGTTTTGACACCGATGTCCAATAACGGTTGAGATTGGTTAAACACCAACCTTTCACTCAGCAATTTTCCGCCAGGCTGCATTATAGACAGTTGCACAATACCATTTGGAAGTTTATCCTTCGGGATATTAATTAAGATTGAAGAGTTTTTCAATGTCGCCTGTGCAGCGTATACCAAATGGCCGTTCGATTGCCCTAATACGTAAAACGGCTGATTTGCATTTTTTTCATAAAAGGCGTCATTCGCAACCAGCCCCATCTGCAGTGAAGCATCATCTTCGCTGTGCAAAACGACGTTAATTCCTTCCGCTTTGACTTCGGGAAGATCAAAAGTCCTTTGTTCTCCGTTCTCGAAAGATACTGTCGCTTTATAATTTTCCCCCGCAACAGGCGTGAAGTCAATCGCTCCCATACCGAATATGACGTCATTGAAGGTTGCGACCTCTTTCTTCTTACTATCGAGAATCTTACCTTGTATTTTTAAACCCTTGCCTGTAGAACTAACGGCTTTGAATGCTAATTTTTTAGGAATTCCAGCGAGGAGATCGCCACCCTCCGGAAAAAATTGGACATCCGCATCCCACAGGGCGTTTTGCAAAGAATAGCTACCCATCAGATCAGGGGCCACTTTGTCCCCCTCAATCTTCACATTAAGCCTTCCGTTTTTTAGATACGATTTTTCCTTTATAGTAAGATTAATAGTTACACGTCCCATGTCGTCTGTCTCACCCTTGCCCTTGCTAAACGGATCCCAACCGTCAATGGCCTCCCACGTGAGCTTTCGCCTACCCAACAAGTTACCTTCTCTATTCCTGAACTGTATCGTGGCTTTTGTCTTATTGTCGCCATCAGGCACATACGTAATTTCAGCTCCCAGCTTTTTATTAATAGCGTCACCAACGGGCACAATCTTATTATAGAAATAGGCATTGTCAAAATTCGCCATCCATTTCGTGTAGGCCCGAAACCGATAATTATCTTGATCGATGAACTGTGGATCCAGTACTAACTGTCCCTTTCCACTATTGTCCTCAAGTGGTATGCGCAAAGTTTGTATTAATGAGTCCTTACTCGTTAACATTTCTACATAAACAATCTTACTGGGACTATATTCAAATAAATTATGCTGCAGATAGGTTTTGAACCACAAAGTGTCCCCTACAGCATAGTATGGTTTGTCAAAATGTAAATGCACCTTTTCGATCGGGTAGACTCCAAAATATTTTTGAACCCGTTCTACCACCGTATTGATAGGTATAGCGGGTAATTCCTGAGCCAAACCACTTCTTGATCCGGAGGTGAGAAAGATAACAAATAAGAAAATAAAAAGCTTCTTCATTAAATATACAGTTTTTTCGCGGAGATAAATATATCCATTTTTTTGTGAAATCGCTTATTTTCTACCTAGGTTTAACACCTTATAATAGCGGAGCAAGCAAGCGACATACAGAATCAAGGCCTCGTTTCCATACATTCCGTTTTTTCCATTCGGCCAAGGTCATCAGTTCACAATCTTCTTTATCGCGTTCAAACTGCTCTTCCAATTGCCTGCAAACAGTATCATCAGATACCACTGCTGCTATTTCGTAATTGATATAAAAACTACGTGTATCTAAATTGACTGTACCTATGTAAGATAGCTTTCCGTCGATATTGATTGTCTTTGCGTGGATAAAGCCTTTCTTATAAAAATAGACCTTTACGCCTCGTTCCAACAGCGGCTTAATAAATGAGAGGCTAGCGTGTTGCACGATATAAGAGTCTGATTTCTCTGGCAACATCAATTCAACTTCCAATCCCGAAGCCGCGGCCACCTTTAACGCGGTTGACAATTCATCACTCGGGACATAGTACGGTGTCACAAGCTGAATTTTTTTGTCTGCCTCTCCCAATCCCACGAGAATAGCCTCCATATTAAAAGGGCCCAGCGATCCAGGATCACTTTCAACAAAGGAAACTGCTGCTCTTCCTGTTCTTTCCATGCCCGGCATCTGGTGGAGCAGATATCCCTCACTCAGTTGAAAAGGTGTGCCGTCCGCTAAATTCCACGAATTCCAAAAGCCAATCTGGAGCATGTTAACGGCAGGCCCTTCTATCTTTAAAGATGTATCACGCCAAAAAATAGGATTATTAGTTGCCGGAGTATTGATATATCTATCCGAGATGTTGATCCCTCCTATGTATCCTATCTTCCCATCAATGATAGCTATCTTACGGTGGTTACGATAATTGCTACTTCCCAATGAGGTAAAAGTCACCGGCAGGAAACCTCTAAATTCAAACCCCCAGTCCTTTCTCTTTGCCAGATATTTTATGAAAGCCGGCGAGCCGATACTGTCCACAAGGACACGCACGAAAACACCTTCTTTAGCCTTTTTCTCCAAAATATGCAGGACCTCCCCCCCAATCGTACCCATTTCGAAAATATAGTATTCTAAGTGAATCGAATGACGTGCACTCTGTAAGGCTTTCAGAAAGTCGGGAAACTTCTCTTCGCCGTTAATGAGCAATTTCACACTGTTTCCTGTTGTCGGTGACGAAACACGTTCGTTTTTTAAAAAAGTAAACACCCTGGAAAGCGTACCTATCCGCTCGTTAATACGGGCAATATTCCGTTCCATATAAGGTTCCAAACGTTCCCATTCCCTCTCCAAACGCATCATTTGTGCATCATTCACGCGTTTCATACGTCTAACCTTATTAAATTTCTGTCCGAAAAAATAATAAATTAACAGGCCGATAACGGGTAAAAAAATAATGACCAGAATCCACGATAAAGTTTTTGTGGGATTTCTGTTCTCAATTAAAATAGTGCTGAGCACGCCCAAATACAAAAAAACAATAGGTATCCAATACCATTGTTTTAAAAAATGGAGCAATTCTTGTGTAAATTCCATATATTGACCAACGTCCAATAAAAATAGTGCTTTTATGTGAATTAAACGAACAATTAGTTTACGTTAAGAATTGTTAAACGAACAACTATTTAATATAAAAAGCGTTATAATTGCACACCTTGTAACTAAACCGTTACAAACAATACATAGGTTATAGTAAGATATAATGTTAAAGATGAGCAACAGAAATTCAAAGTTAAAACAAATCGCATACACGTTGATGGCTGTGGCTACTACAGCATTTTTTTCAAATTGTAATACCGGAAAATCGGAAGAAACAACAAATAAACCGATCGCGTTGCCTGTACACACGGTGGACACTAGTAGTGCAGTTACCGTGAAAAATTATCTTGGAACAATTGAGGGCAAAGTGAACGTAGAAATCCGTCCACAAGTAGAAGGTATTTTGCAACAGATATACGTAGACGAAGGGCAATACGTAGAGAAAGGACAAAATTTGTTTAAGATAGATGCTTCCGTATATCAGGAAGGACTCAACAACGCCGTTGCCAATCAGAATGTCGCCAAAGCAAGGTTGGAAAACGCGAAATTAGAGGTAGAACGTCTGAAACCGTTGGTAGACAACGATGTCATATCGGAGGTCAGGCTCCGGAAAGTAATGTCGGATTACGACGTGGCGAAAGCGTCGCTCGACCAAGCAGCTGCCGAAGTGCGAAATGCAGAAATCAGCAAAGAGTTTACTATTTTGAAAGCACCTGTTAGTGGCTATATCGGTCGGATTCCGAAGAGAATCGGAAACCTTGTAACGAAAGGTGACAGTGAGCCAATGACCGTGTTGTCCGATGTGCAGGAAGTATATGTTTACTTTTCGGTGAATGAGTCAGACTTCTTATATTTTTCAAAACTAAAGGCGCGGGAGGATAGTATTTTAGGTATCAAAAGCAGCAAGCATAGATTAGTATTTCCTGACGCCACCTTAATACTTGCAGATGGTGAAACCTACGATGAAAAAGGTATCGTAGACGCTATCGACGGCCAAGTCGATAGAACAACAGGAGCAATCTCTTTGAGAGCATCCTTTCCAAACGAAGATAATATCTTAAGAAACGGTAGCACAGGTACACTAAAAATTTCAGAGACTAAAAAAGGCGTAATCCAAATTCCGCAAGTCGCAACTAGTTCGTTACAGGATCGAACATTTGTGTATACCTTAGATGATAACAACCGAGTGGAGCGTCGTTCAATTAAAGTAGAGGGCACCAGTAAAGATAATTATATTGTCTCTGGTTTAAACATTGGAGATCGGGTACTGCTTTCCGGAATCGATAAAATCACGGACGGCTCTGTGGTAACACCTATCTCACAATAATTGTGAATGTTCTCAGCATCCACCTCCTTAACAGATTGATTTTTAAAGTAACGTTCAAATGTTAAAAACATTCATAAATAGACCGGTGTTAGCCACCGTAGTGTCTCTTATTTTGGTGATTTTAGGCTTGGTAGGAATGGTGATACTTCCTGTCAGTAGATTTCCTGAGATCGCCCCTCCCAGCGTAGTGGTATCCCTAAGCTACCCGGGAGCAAACTCCGAAACAGTGGCAGAGAGTGTATTGTTGCCCGTTGAAGAAGCAATAAATGGGGTCGAAGATATGACATACATCCGATCGACGGCAACCAACTCGGGCTCGGGCAGTATCCAAGTATTCTTCAAAACAGGTACGAATCCCGACATTGCGTCGGTCAACGTACAGACCCGTATTTCCAGAGCTATCTCCACTATTCCTACAGAGGTCAACGAAAACGGAATAATTGTGCAGCCGAGACAGAGTGGTGCTATAATGACAATAAATCTCTACTCTGATCATAAAGATTCCATTTACGATGAAACTTTTTTGCAGGCCTATGCGCAAATCAATATGATTCGTCCCCTTTTACGGGTAGACGGCGTAGCGCAAGTGGCGAGGATCGGTGCGCGAGATTACTCGATGCGTGTCTGGCTGAATCCTGAAAAACTTGCATTGTACAGTTTAGTACCTCAAGATGTCACAAAAGCTTTAAGTGACCAGAATTTTGAGATGGCGCCTGGTAAGTTTGGAGAGGCTACCGATGAAGTTTTCGAAACCGTCATTCGGCATAAAGGACGCTTTTCACAACCGGAAGAGTTTGAGAATATGGTTATAAAAACCAATGTCGATGGTTCTGTTTTATACCTGAAGGACATTGCACGTATAGAGTTCGGGGCCACAAACTTAAACAGTGATAACAAAGTGAATGGCTATCCGGGCTTGACCCTCAACATAACACAAACCAGTGGTTCCAATGCACATGCCATCGATCAAGAGGTACGCAAAGTACTAGAGGAAATATCGGTCGCCTTCCCAAAAGGGATGCATTATGAAATATCCTATAGTGTGCGGGATCAAATTGACGAGTCAATCAACCAAGTAAAGCATACGCTTTTTGAGGCTTTTATTTTGGTATTTATTATCGTGTTCATTTTCTTACAAGATTTCCGTTCCACATTGATACCCGCTATTGCTATCCCCGTGTCACTTGTGGGTACGTTTTTCTTTCTAAGCCTTTTCGGCTTCTCTTTGAATGTACTCACCATGTTCGCACTCGTTCTCGCTATCGGGATCGTGGTCGACGATGCCATTGTTGTCGTTGAGGCTGTACATCAGAAAATGCATGAGACAGGTTTAAAAGCTAAAGAAGCCACTATACAGACCATGTCCGAGATTACGAGCGCTATCCTATCCATTACAATGGTCATGGCCGCCGTATTCCTTCCAGTGGGTTTTATGAAGGGGCCGGCCGGTATTTTCTATCAACAGTTTGCCTATACACTCGCAACAGCGATATTGATATCCGCGGTGAATGCTTTAACCCTCTCCCCTGCTCTTTGCGCACTATTGCTCAAACCCGTGCATCCTCAACAAATAGAGGAAGAGCGAAAACTGAATACTTTTCAGAAATATAAAACCAGGTTCTTCACTGCTTTTAATACTACTTTTGATCGATTTACCACCAAGTATCTTTCTGGTGTAAAGTATTTATTGAACCATAAGAAGGTTGCCTTTTTAGGGCTAGCCATCATCACACTAATTGGCACCGTGTTCCTGATGAATACGCCAAGAAGTTTTATACCTACAGAAGACGATAGTTTTGTAACCTACTCATTGGCCATGCCACCGGGGGCTTCGTTATCCAGAACTACGGCCGTATTGCGCAAGGCCGATAGTATTTTAAAGAAGCGGGAAGATATCGCAGGGATGACAACTGTATCGGGCTTCAACGCCCTAGACGGAGGAGTAAGTCCCGCATTTGCTGCTGGTTATATTAACCTCAAATCCCATAAGGAGCGTACAGACATCAAATCCATAAATGCGTTTATGGATACTATTCGACATGACCTGTCGGAAATCGACGAAGCTACATTCACCGTATTCCCACGGCCAACTGTACAAGGGTTTGGAGAATTTGCAGGATTGGAACTGGTACTACAAGATCGTTTGGGCGGCGATATCCGCGATTTCGATCTTGTTGCAGATACGTTTATTCAGCAGATTAACGAGCTTCCGGAAGTGGGCAACGCATACACAACATTTAAATCTAATTTTCCGCAGTTTGAAGCTGATATCGATGTGGTCAAAGCAAAAAGTCTCGGTGTCGACATTCGCGAAATGATGGCCACCATCCGGTTATACTTCGCCCGTGTGAACGGTGGAGATTTTAACCGTTTCGGCAGAACATATCGTGTATATATGCAAGCTGATTTTGATTTCCGAACTGACCCAGAATCACTCAACTCAATTTTCGTCCGAAACAAGGACGGCGGAATGGTACCTGTAGGAACACTGATGACACTAAATAAAGTTATCGGCCCCGAATCTGTTTCGCGTTACAACCTGTATAACTCGATCACCGTGAACGCTACACCCGGTGCCGGATACAGTACAGGCGATGCCATGGCAGCTATCGAGCAGCTTGCCGCTGCCGAACTACCCGCCAACTATGGTTATGAATGGACAGGAATGGCCTATGAAGAAAGTCAAGCAGGCTCACAAACCATCCTTATTTTTGGGCTTTCATTCATCTTTATATACTTTCTTTTAGCGGCCCAATACGAGAGCTATATTCTTCCATGGGCAGTCTTACTCTCCGTTCCCGTCGGATTAATTGGTGTATTCTCCACCATCTGGATAGTGGGGTTGCAAAACAACATTTATGTACAGGTAGGACTAATTATGTTGATTGGTTTGTTGGCAAAAAATGCGATTCTTATTGTTGAGTTTGCTATACAACAGCGCAACAAAGGCATGAGTATTTATGATGCAGCCGTTATGGGCGCGAAATTACGCCTACGTCCTATCTTGATGACGTCCCTTGCTTTTGTCGCTGGATTAGTCCCTTTAATGTGGACCGTTGGCCCTTCCGCTATCGGAAACCACTCGATCAGCTTCAGTGCTGCAGGAGGCATGCTCTCCGGTGTAATATTTGGTATATTTATTATCCCTGTCTTATTTATGGTCTTTAAAACACTAGATGAAAAAGTAAGGGAGAAACTTAAATCTTCTGACGAATAACGTATGAATACTATGACACTGAAACGACTGGTATATATTACGGCAGTATTGGTCAGCGTATCCGCATGCAAAGTCGGTAAGCGTTATGTCCAACCCGAACTAAATCTGCCCGAGAGTTTTCGAGGAGATACGCTCACGTATCAACAGGATACGATTGCCTTTGCACAGGTTTCTTGGCGCGCGTTTTTCAATGATCCGCAACTCATCGCCCTTATTGATACAGCGCTCGTAAACAACTACGATATGCGAACAGCGTTGAAGAATATCGAAATCGCCAATCGTAATCTAAAACAGAACAAACTGGAATATCTTCCTTCCATTGATGGCAATATTGCTACCGTAAATAGACAGTATCGATCGAGGGATTTTTACGGAAATCCCTCGTCGAGATGGTATGGCGATAAAGAAGCACCGGACAATTTTTTCAACTACCAATCGCAATTTGCAACGGGATTAGAATTTAGTTGGGAGCTCGATATATGGGGCAGAATCGCCCATCAGCAAGACATTCTAAAATCAGATTTTTTGGATTCTTATGAGGCAAAAAATGCTATTCAAACCCGTCTGGTTGCGGACGTTGCCAAAGGGTACTTTAACCTTATCATGCTAGACGCTCAAATTGAAGTTGCCAAACGTAACCTACAACTTAACGACAGTACGCTACGCATGATCCGATTGCAATATGATGCTGGAGAGATAACTGCATTAGCCATTCAACAAACAGAATCACAGCGACTGATCGCTGCTTCACTGATTCCCGAGTTGGAGAAAGAAATTGCGCTGCAAGAAAACGCACTAAATGTCTTAATAGGCGAGATGCCAAATGTCGTAAGCCGCGGTTTTAAAATAGACAGCCTGATGAATACTGAAAACAGCATCACCTTAGGTGCCCCTCTGGAGATTGTCAGGAACCGGCCCGACATTAAACGGGCAGAATATGCACTCGTTGCTGCTAACGCCGAAATGAATATACAACAGATTATGCGCTATCCTCAGCTTTCGCTCAGCGGCGTATTTGGCGTGAATGCGATGCTGCCAAAAAACTGGTTTAACATTCCAGGAGCCCTCTTAGGTGGTATCGCTGGCGGAATAACTGCACCCGTCTTTCGAAACGGACGATTAAAAAACGCCTGGGAAGTTGCAAAGATCGAACGCGAAATGACAGAACTGGAACTACAAAAAACGGTCATGGAAGCTGTGCACGAAGTATCCAACGCCGTCATTACGGTGGAAAAGCAGAAAGAGCAAATTGCACTGGCAAGAAGAAGAGTGGAAAATTCCGAACTAGCCGTTAGAAATGCTTCGCTTTTGTTTATGAGTGATTATGCAACTTATCTCGAAGTAATCACCGCCCAAAGCAATGCCCTCTCCAGTGAACTTGCATTGGTTGACATCAGGCAGAGACAGCTAGAAGCTTATGTGGATTTATATAGAGCGCTTGGCGGCGGATGGCAGGAAACGACAGCGGAATGATCGAAGGGACGTCTCTCGTGGAACTCGATATTGATTAAATACAATTGACGGCGCCATCCACATACAATAGCGGACTTAGGTAAGGAATATCTAAGTTCGCTCCTCTCAACAGGAACCAGATGCCCATAACTAAATAAATAAACGGCAATACGCGATTAAACCCACGTCTAAAAATGGGTTTGGAAAAGTTTCCTATAAAAGAGAAGACAAAGAGCAAAGGCAATGTTCCCAAGCCGAAAAGAACCATAAAAAGAAAACTGTTCCTAAGAGAATCCGCATTCATAGCTGACGCCAGTGCTATATATACTATGCCACATGGCAAAATACCATTTAACATTCCCGCCACAAGAGAACCTCCAGGTCTGCATAGCCATCTTCCCATATACTTCGCAAACGGCTGAACAGCCTTTGTTTGAAAACGGGTTAACGCTTGGGTATTTTTTCCAAAGAGGTAAAACATACCGATTACCAACAGCACAATTCCCACGGTTATACTCCATCCTCTTTGCCATCCTTGTACAACAGCCATACTCCCCAGTATCCCCAAAAAAAGCCCCATCACACCGTAGCTCAGTATCCGCCCAGACTGATAAAGCACCCGATTGAAAACCACGTTCCACGATAGCTTCGTCCGGCCGTTTATAGCGATCAACAATGGACCACACATAATGGCACAATGAACACTACTAAAAAGCCCCATAAAAAACGCAAAATAGTGATAAGTCATATTAAAAGTATAGATTATGATCAGAAGTATAAGGCGTTCCGTCCTGTTCCCAGGAAATTTCCAGTCGCCAACTTCCTTTGATAAAGCTGTCCACGGGCAATCTGTAATACGGGTTTTTCGATACGAATGGCAATGATGTATCCAGCCTACTATCGGATGGTCGTTTAAAGATAAGAACACCTCGACTAGGTGATTTACTAAAGGTAAGATGCAATGTATCATTTTCAACACGCACCGTTGGACGGGCTTTGTCTGCTAGCAAATTCTGCTTACGTTGATAAACCTCATCATAAAACAAACTCCTTTCATAGTAGTCTTCATCTTCCAGCGTATCTGTATTCTCGGTCACCATATATATTCCTACACCTAAAATAAATATGATGAAAGTCCCTAATACGAATACAATCTTTAATCCCCAATTCATGTTTATCTCTGTTTTTTAGTTGGAGGAGCTATAAAGGTCGTCTTTAGCGTCTCCACTATCTCCCCGTTAGAAACAATATTCACCTTTACATGCTGTTTATATTGCCCTATGTCGCTCTTGTCTATCAACAGAAAGAAGCTCAGTGTTGCACTCCCTTCTTTTTTTAAGTCATAAATATTATTGACCATCTGCACGCCGATTCTATCATCAGCACACTCAATCTTAAACTGGATATCGCTTCCGGATTTGTTCAGAAGTTCTAGGGTATACAAGTTGCTCACCAGTCCATCTTCCCGAAGTTGATAGGAACTTCCGGTCGCACGCAATAAACGCGCATCTATCTTCGAACGATTAAATAGCAGGAAGGCAAACAAGATTGTCAATACAACCAATATAGCAGAATAGGCTATAGCACGCGTGTTGCTTTTCTCAACTACCTTTCCCTCCCCGGATAAATCGTCCATCGAATAAAAGCCGATAAGACGCTTGGGTTTTCCAATTTTGTCCATAACAACATCACACGCATCGATACAAGCTGTACAATTCACGCATTCCAATTGCGTACCATTACGAATATCGATGCCTGTCGGGCATACGTGTACACAAAGCTTGCAATCGACACAATCACCTTGCTGTTCCGTCACCTGTTTTTTTAACTTTCCTCTCGGCTCGCCGCGATTCACGTCATAGGCCACCGTTAGACTTTTCTCATCCAGCAATACGCCTTGGAGCCTACCATAAGGGCACAACGTCGTACAGACAATTTCACGCAAATGAGCAAATACGCCGTAAAAAGCAACGGTAAATACCATTATAGACGCAAAGCCCACGATATGTTGATCCACAGGGTCCGCCATAATTTTATATAGCGCGTCGACACCAATAATATAGGCTAAAAAGATATTCGATATGAAAAATGATATAGCAAAGAAAATCGCATGTTTCAATATCTTTTTCCAAGCCCGAATATCTGAATCGGGTCCCTCGTTTAATTTCCGTTGTAGTATCCAGTCTCCTTCGATAAAATACTCAATACGTCTGAATATCAATTCCATGAAAATAGTCTGTGGGCACGTCCACCCACACCAGACTCTACCGTAAACCGCCGTAAAAAGAACGATGCCCACCATCATAATCAGCATACCGAAAACGAAAATATGCAAATCTTGCGGGTAGAATACAGAGCCGAAAATCGAGAATTTCCGTTCAATGATATTGAAGATTAAAAACGGATTTCCATTAACTTTAATAAATGGAGCGGCAAAAAGAAACAGTAGCAATGAATAGCCTACCCATTGTCGGTAGTTGTACAATTTACCAGCAGGTTTTTTCGCGTAAATCCATTGGCGCTTTTCTTTCCTTACTTTCGTAAAGTCGCTATTTTCATCTGTTAGTGTTCCCATGAATGGTTTTTACTATGCCTCGTTTTCCACAGCCGCCTGCTCTGCAGAAATCTCAGACGTTACTTCATTGGTTTTCGATGACACCTTTTCTCCTTGCGGTTCTTTTGGATTCGGTGGGTTCGTGCCAGCCAATGTGATAATATAATTACTTACTTCCGCTATTTGTCCCGGCGTCAGTGTTTGCTCCCAAGGCACCATCCCTTTCTCTGGAACGCCATATTTCACGACGGCGAAGACATCTTTAATGTCAGCTCCATGTAGCCAGTAATCATCCGTCAGATTCGGACCAATGCCTCCCTCACCTGCGTTTCCATGACAAACAGCGCAGTTCGCCGCATAAATACCCTTTCCCGAAGCTGCCAAAGTACCGGTAGTATCTACCGCTATCGTACTTTCATCGACTAGATTCGCTGATTGCGCTAAAAATTCTTGCTTCGCCTTTTCCGCCAATGCCATTTCTCGTTGATACTCTTGATCTTGATCAGGTCCCCATCCGAAAACATGATATACAAGAAGATAAACGATCCCAAAAGTAATTGTAGAATAGAACAAAGCGTTAAACCACGCCGGCACAGGGTTATCCAATTCCTTGATACCATCATACTCATGGTCAATTTCCAAATCTTTCTCCTCTTCGAGTGGTCTCAAGCTCAACAACTTAGCCCAGAGAGCCTGCCAATCTACCTTATTAGCCTTTTCCGCCCGTTGCTCGGCTGCCAAATGTGGCATCGTCAAGTTAATAACAGATTTCATTGCCTTATCCACTGTCAATGCTGACACTAAGAGGGCTATCATGACGATGATTAGGGCGACAATAAGTATATCGTTGTAAATATTTCCTGACGCGAAGCTCCAATCGGATGCATCCGTCATGGTTTCAATTGTTAATAATAGTGTATTCATAAATCTCTACTTCTGTAATGATTGGTCACTCCCCTTTTCCGACTCTCCATCGTCGAAAGGAATATCTTTCATGTGGTCGATATGATCTTTTGTCATCCAAAATAGCATACAGGCTACGAGTACAAAAAATAATAGAAAGACCCATAATGATGCGATTAGATAAATCTCATCTCCATTTAAATTTGTTATTTGCTTAAACATAAGTCCTCCTTTTAATTATCTGATAATACAATCTCATCACCCGTTTCCGGTACTTCAGCCTTAATATCTTTTCCTAAACGTTGTAGATAAGCGATCATAGCAATAATCTCACTATCAGACCGAACTTCCATCTGGTTTGCCGCTAAATCTGCGGTGATCTGATCTGCCTGCTTTTGCAAATCTGTTAATGCATTTTGGATTTCCTCTTGTGAATAAGGTACACCTAACACACGCATAGCATTCATCTTTTTATCCAAAAGATTATTGTTCAATCTCTGTTCTATTAGCCATGGATAAGCGGGCATAATACTACCCGGAGAAGTAATCGTGGGGTCTAGCAAATGGTCAAAATGCCATTTATTCGGATATTTCCCCCCAATACGATGTAAATCCGGGCCGGTACGTTTGGAACCCCATAGGAACGGCATATCGTAAACGAACTCTCCTGCCTTGCTGTACTCGCCATAACGGGCAGTTTCCGAACGGAAAGGCCTTACGGTTTGCGAGTGACAGTTGACACAGCCTTCCCGGATATATAAATCGCGCCCCTGAAGCTCAAGTGCGGTATAAGGTTGAACCGAAGCAATTTTAGGCACATTACTACTAATCGTAAACGTCGGAATCATTTCCACAATACCACCAATAAGGATAGCAACCAACGCCAATACCATGAATAAAACAGGCTTACGTTCCAAACGACGGTGTTGAGTAGGTTCTCTTGTCACCACAGGTTCCAAAGCCGGTGCTTCCGCAGCTTCGTTGGCAACCAATTGTCCCGCCTTCATCGTTTTAATTAAGTTATACGTCATAATGATAACGCCCGTTAGGTATAATGCACCACCTAACGCACGCATCATATGCATCGGAATGATCTCCAAAGTGGTAGCCAAAAAATTCGGATATTTCAACACACCTTCCGGCGTAAACTCTTTCCACATCAAGCCCTGTACAACGGCAGCCCAATACATAGGTATAGCATAAAACAAAATTCCCAATGTACCGATCCAAAAGTGAACATTCGCTAGTTTCTTCGAATACAGTGATGTTTTATAGATTTTCGGGATAATAAAATACAGGACAGCAAACGTCAAGAAGCCATTCCAACCTAATGCACCTACGTGTACATGGGCGACAATCCAGTCTGTAAAGTGCGCAATCGCATTAACCTGTTTCAACGATAACAACGGACCTTCAAAGGTTGCCATACCGTAAGCTGTCAATGCGACAACCATAAATTTCAACATGGGCTCCGTACGCACTTTATCCCAGGCGCCGCGCAACGTTAGCAGTCCATTAATCATACCGCCCCAGCTTGGAGCTATCAACATGATGGAGAACACGACCCCTAACGATTGAACCCATGAAGGCAATGAAGTATATAGCAAGTGGTGAGGCCCTGCCCATATATAGATAAATATTAACGACCAAAAATGAAGAATACTCAGCTTATAAGAGTAAACTGGGCGATTAGCCATCTTGGGCAAGAAATAATACATCATGCCTAAATAGGGCGTTGTCAGAAAAAAAGCAACTGCGTTATGACCATACCACCATTGAACCAAAGCGTCCTGTACCCCAGCATACACATAGTAACTTTTCCAAAAACTGACAGGAAGTTGAATAGAATTCACAATATGCAATACAGCAACCGTCACAAATGTTGCTATATAAAACCACACTGCTACATACATGTGGCGTTCACGGCGGCGAACGATTGTGCCAAACATATTTATTCCGAACACTACCCAGATTAACGTAATAGCGATGTCAATTGGCCATTCCATTTCCGCATATTCGTGCGAGGACGTATAGCCCAACAGCAAGGTAATAGCCGAAGCCACAATTGTAAATTGCCAGCCCCAAAAATGAATCCTGCTCAACAGGTCGCTAAACATCCGTGCTTTAAGAACACGTTGCATCGAATAATAGACCCCCATAAAAATCGCGTTGCCGACAAACGCAAAAACAACCGCGTTCGTGTGTACCGGACGTACCCGACCGAATGTCGTGTATTGGTTTAAAAAGTTCATCTCCGGCCAAATCAATTGGGTGGCTACGAGCAGACCGATGGACATCCCTACTAAGCCCCAAATAATTGTCGCTATACCGAAGTCGCGGACAATCCTGTTGTCATAATTAAATTGCGCTACCTGCATATTCTCTCTAATAGTTGATTTGGCGATAAAAGTAGCGGTTTTCATATGACACTGTAATGATACATCTTTGAGAAAAAAATGATGTTCATCACTTATAAATGCCTCAAAAAAAAAGGACTTTCCACCGTGGAAAGTCCTTATTACATATTACTCATAGCACAAAGCTTATAGCAAATTCTGCTCATTTATATGCTGATATTTATCAGCCGTTTCTCCATAGCGTTTGTACCCATGCTTGTGTGGATTTTCTATAACCTGCTTCATAGAAACCAATTTGTAAACATAGGAACCAGTTTCGTTATTCAACCTTAAATTGTAGTAATCGCTTGTACCTTGACGGCGTATTGAGCTCTTCAAGCTGCCACCACCAACGTTGTACGCCGCCGCTACCAATGTCCAATCATTAAATTCTTTATATAGACTCTTTAGATAACGAGCTGCAGCGTGCGTAGATTTAATTAAGTCCTTGCGCTCATCGACACTGCCGTTAACTTTTAAGCCGTAAAGACGTGCAGTAGCCGGCATAAATTGCCAATAGCCACCCGCCCCTTTATGAGAAGTTATCTGAGGATTCATGTCACTTTCCACAAGCGGGACATATTTAAAATCTTCTGGAATCCCGTAAGAGGCCAATATCTTTGCTATTTCGGGTAAATGTCGTTCTGCTTTTTTATGCAAGCTGTACGTTTGTTGCTTGCGGAAAGAGAAATTTGTCAGATACCGTTCAAATTTTCTCTCTACTGCGGGTCTATGTAGAGGAACTCGCTTGTTCGCAAACCTTACAGAGCGGTAGTACGCTTCTTTTTGTTTCTCCGGCGATAAGGCTATCGCTTTCTTTTTTTTCTCAACCTGTTCCAATAAGACCTTCCGTATTGGATCCTTTTTGGATGTTGAATTGGGTGTGGAATACAGCTTTGACAAAATCATTACAGACAAAACTACACTACAACACAGTACTCTTTTTTTTATCATTCAATCCCTTACTGCTACCTATCCACGAAATTAAGATCAATACTTAAAAACGATCAAAAATAGCTTGGTTCAATTTCAGCCTGCAAATATACGAAGGATTTTCCGATCTTCCAAACTCCGACATACTGGCGCTAAACCTCCAGAATGCATAAAATCATCCTATGCATCACCAGTACAGATTCTATAACCGTAATTTTTCTTCTCTGAACTAAATAAAAAACCTTACCTTTGTAGCTTAATTTTATACATATGCCATTCAATAACAAACGGAACAGTCGCGACGACAACTCCAAAAAAAGCAGAAGTAACTCCGAAAGCTTCCGCTCAAAAAATGGTCGCTCACAACGGTCATCTTCAACAAATGAGTTTAGAAAGACTAAATTTGAAGAAGAAGACAACAAAAAATCGAATCCTTTTAGCAAGTTTGAAAAGAAAAACAAAAAGGATGATTCCGGTCGTTCTTTCAGTAAGTCTGATAAACTGATCAAGCGGAACACAGACCGTCCTTTTCAAAAAGATGAAAGAGGCTACGCTGGTCCTAAGAAATTTGAAAAAACTGGAAAAAAATCGTTCAATCGATTTGACGACGAAAATAAAGACAAGTACAAGAATAAAGAAAGCTTTAGACCCTCATACCCTAGAAAAAAAATCGCTGTCACGGAGCCGAAAGACGACGGACTAATCCGTTTAAATCGTTATATCTCTAATGCAGGTATATGTTCTCGTCGTAAAGCGGACGAACTGATCGAATCAGGCGTCGTATCGGTAAACGGGGAAGTAGTCACTGAATTAGGGACTAAAGTAGATCCTGCAAAAGACGAAGTAAGATATAACGGTGAGCGGTTAAAACGGGAGAAAATGGTTTATGTACTCCTGAACAAACCTAAAGATTTTATCACAACCACCGACGACCCGCAGGAACGCAGAACCGTCATGCAACTAGTAGCAAAAGCGACAAAAGAACGAATCTACCCGGTAGGACGCTTAGATAGAAACACCACTGGCCTTTTATTACTCACAAACGACGGCTCACTTGCAGAGAAGCTGTCCCACCCTAGAAACAACATTAGTAAAATATATCATGTTGAGTTAAGTAAGAACCTAACACAGGGTGATTTTAATAAAATAGAATTTGGCCTTGAATTAGAAGACGGGTTTATCAAGCCCGACGATATAAGCTTCGTACAAGGCGGAAGCCGGAACGAAATTGGCATCCAGATTCATTCAGGAAAAAATAGAGTTGTGAGACGTATTTTTGAATCGTTGGGTTATGAAGTCGTTAAATTGGACCGAGTAGTTTACGCCAATCTAACAAAAAAAGATTTGCCACGTGGGAGATGGCGATACCTAGAGGAGAAGGAACTCATTCAATTAAAACATTTCATTAAATAAAATTCAAGAACATATATAATTTTGGATTTAAAACTTGACTTTAGAATATGACAGATCCTAAAACATTGACTTCCGTAGCAGAATTTCACAAAACTTTCCAACATCCGATTTTGGATACACCAGCTATTCCCTCCGAAGCACGGTGTAACCTCCGGGTTGCTTTAATCGCAGAAGAGTTAAAGGAACTACAAGAAGCCATTGAAAATAAAGATATTGTAGAAATCGCGGATGCACTATGCGATATTCAATATGTATTATCAGGCGCTGTGTTGGAATTTGGCTTAAAGGACAAATTCAATGCACTTTTTGAAGAAGTACAACGTTCGAATATGAGTAAAGCTTGCAAATCAGAAGAAGAAGCAAAGGCAACCCAAGCTCACTATCTTTCAAAAGGTGTCGATTCCTACTATAAAGAAGTCGACGGCCTCTTTCTCGTATATAGAGAGGGTGACAACAAGACACTGAAATCAGTTAATTATTCTCCAGCAGATTTAAAAGGTATTTTAGGAAAATAAAAAACAACCAGGGCTATAATATTTATAGCCCTTTTTAAAATTCGAAAGTTTCGATATACCGGCTCCCCTGTTTTACTCCTCGGCTTTCTAAACCTTTATCAATATGAGTTTGTATTTTTGACTTTGGGTACCCCCAGTTAGGTGCGATCAACAACTCTCTGTCAGCAATGCCAAAAATTCGTTGAATGATAATATCAGGACGCAACAAAGGAATAAATTTTGCTAAAAAGTCTGTATACTCCTCAATAGAGAATAATTTAAAAGGTTCTCGTTTATATTTTACCCCCATAATAGAGCCCTCTACAATATGGAGATGGTGTAATTTGACAAATTTTATTTGAGGATGCCTATTAATTTCATGCGCATACCGAAGCATCATCTCTTCCGTCTCCCAAGGGAAACCAAAAATTGTGTGAACACATAAATCTAATTTTGTGTTCTGAAGCATCCCCATGGTGGATAGAAATTCGTCATGGGAGCAACCTCTATTGATCTGCTCTAATGTATCATTATAAATCGACTCCATCCCCATTTCCAGATCAACATCAAAACGATCCGTATAAGATTCCAGTAGTGCAATCTTTTCGGAATCCAAACAATCTGGACGTGTCCCAACAGACAGACCCAGTGTATTTTCCGGGTCTATGCTCAAAGCTTCGTCATACATCATCTTTAGCAGATGCGTAGGTGCATAAGTGTTAGTATTCGGCTGAAAGTAAATAATAAACTTTTCCGCCCCGTACGAATTTCGCGCCCTTGCAATACCGTTTTCAACCTGCTCTCGCATTGAGGGAATTTTACGAGCAGTATCTGGTGTGAAAGAGTCCACATTGCAATATGTACAGCCGCCGTAGCCTTTACTACCATCTCGGTTGGGGCAAGTAAAATTTCCGTCCACAATAACCTTAAATACTCGTTGCCCGTCATACTTGTCTCTTAAGTATGCGCCATAATGATTATACGGTTTTACACCGCTATCTAGTAAAGTAGCCATCTCTTGCAAAGGTAAGAATAAGTATTGAGTGTAAAGAGTGATGTGAAACAAAAAAGCCCCTTCAGATTGCTGAAGGGGCTTTGTATAAAAATCGGCACCGACCTACTCTCCCACCTTTTACGGCAGTACCATCGGCTCTGGCGGGCTTGACTGCTCTGTTCGGAATGGGAAGAGGTAGACACCGCCGATATAGGCA
>NZ_PVBQ01000011.1 GCF_002980525.1 Sphingobacterium haloxyli | reverse complement strand
CGCACCCGTGCGCCACTCTCATGCCCCTTAGCAAGCTAAGGGACAATCCCGTCCGACTTGCATGTATTAGGCCTGCCGCTAGCGTTCATCCTGAGCCAGGATCAAACTCTCCATTGTAAAAATGAATGTTGACCCCGGTCATCTTTTTTATGACCGGATCGTCAGTAATTGTACTGTACGGCCCGGACCGAAAAAATTGTCTGTTCTGTTGCAACTTTCCCCCATAAAGGGTACTCGCTGCGCTACATGATCATCTATCTTAAAGAACTTCTGCACCTCCGCTTCGCGCTTCGGCTATCTCAACCGCTCCATAAGGAACGGAATCTATCTCTTGTGTTTTGCCCTCCGTTTCCGAAGGGACTGCAAAGGTAGGAAAGTTTTTCAAAAAAGCAAAAAATATTTTTTTTATTTTCTCCCCTCTCCCCGGCCCAAGGTCCCGAAGGACCGCCGTACTCCCTTGCGGAGTGGTGCAAAGGTAGAGATTCCGGGCATAAAACGCAAGCCCAAACACCCTTTTTTCGCCCCGAAGGACCCAAAACCCTGGAAAACTGCACGATAGTTTTTGAAAACTACAAGACTGCGACAATAGATTGCCTAAATCGCGTACGAACAGGCTTTCCATTCTTTAATGCCGGTGTCCATTTTGGCGATTTATCCATCACACGCAAAGCTTCTTTAGCAAACTCCGGACTTATTTTATCCTTATTCACAATCTCAATATCACACACAACACCATCTTCGCAGACGGTAAATTCAATTAAAGCAGTTTGTTTAAGCCCATAATCTACGTACGTCGTACTATCTATTGAATTGACAAGATTACGAATATCAAGATTCTCACGAACAAATTGGTTCCACCCTGTAATACCTCCTTTAAACTGCGCATATGTATCGACATCATACACAATAAGGGGATCTTTAGGTGCTTGTGCAAATAACGTTCCGCATGTAACACTTAACAGAAAAGCAAACAAACAACTCCTCATAACTCCTCCTTTGTTACTTTAAAAATACCTAAACTATGCCTTCCCCAAATCTAATATTTCCGGAAACTTATTTTCATTGTCAAAAAGAAACGTCATTGGTTGTTCCGGATTTTTGATAATTTCGAAAAGTGTGTAGCCCCATGGTTTCCAAAAATTCTCCAATACTTGTCCGTATGTTTTGGTCTGCCAATTATCAAAAATAGGCTTCAATGTCCAATCGTTTAAAGCCATAGGCTCTATATAAATTTTTTCAGAGGTTTCCATGAAGGTATAGTCGGGCAAACGATTAAACAAATAAGCCGAATAGAAATACCGAGCACAGATTTCTTCAAATTGTACAGGATGCAAAACACGTCCTTTTACGTGATTTAAAATCTCCTCGTGATAAATAGCATTCGTGCCGTTGTCTTGCAAAGTCGCTATAACAGCGAAATCTCTCATGCGTAATGAAAAAACTAAGGTATTAATCTCGTCTCTGTATAAGAAGGTGTCGGGAGCGTTATCTACAGGAAACACTTGCACATTAAATGGATTGACATGCTCAAATTCCATTGGCACAACGAGCGATTGCAACATAAAGTGTAGATTCCGGAACTTATGTACCAATGCTTGAGAAAAATTCATCTCCTCTCCACTATGTACCGCCTGTCGAATCCCAACCTGTATCTCATTGAAAACAACGCCATATAAAACCTTTCCTATCCACTGAAACAACATTTTTTCATCTAGATCCTTTACTGCCTTATACCCCACCTTCATAGCGCTTTCGACTTCGCTCTCTACCTGCTCAAACGCTTGTGCAACTCCAACGGAACAAGGCAATTTGAGCGCCTTATAGGTTACGATATTTTCATCCAACATTTTGAATGGCTTTTCTTCTAGCTCAAACGCCCGCATCATCCATATAGGAAACACTTGAGTTTGTTCCTCTGGTGACCGAAGCTTTTCCCCCGTCAAAAAGCACGTTTGATTATCAAAGTTAAATGCGACGAATGGATTATAAAGTCTTGATGTCATAATAGAAACAAAGGTAGGTTTTTGAAAATTTGTTTTTTGTCTTTTTTATATATATTTGCGCCGAACGCTAATCGGATAAACAAATTAAAAACTACATGAAAAACCTTTTCAGCCTACTTTATTTTCAAGTAATTATCGCTATTCTCATTGGTGTTGCTTTAGGTCATTTTTACCCCGAGCTAGGCGTGGCACTAAAACCATTTGGCGACGGATTTCTCAAATTAATCAAGATGATTATCGCACCACTGATCTTCTGTAGCATCGTTTTGGGAATTGCGGGCATGGACGATCTTAAAAAAGCAGGGAAAGTAGGCATCAAGTCCATGATCTACTTCCAGTTAAGCACATTCTCGGCAATGTTTATCGCCATGCTAGTCGTTAATATCGCAAAACCCGGAGAAGACATGAATATAGACGTAAAACAGCTAGACACATCGCAAGTTAGCACCTATATTGAAGAGGGAGAGAAACAAAGAGGTGTTGTACAATTTTTGCTTGATATAATTCCGAACAATGTCGTAGGCTCCCTTTCCGAGGGAAATATCTTACAAGTTTTATTTTTCGCTGTACTCCTGGGATTTGCCTTTGCGAAAATGGGTAAAGGTGCGGAACCCGTAAAACAAGTAATGCAGTCTTTCTTGGAAGGTATTTTTCTTGTGATAAAAATGATTATGAAAGTAGCGCCAATAGGTGCAATGGGCGCTATTGGCTTTACGGTCGGGCAGTACGGAGTAGGTATCCTTAAATCACTGGGTCTAATGATGCTATGGTTTTATGTCGCTTGTTTAATTTATATCTTCGTCTTCCTAGGAAGCTTGTTATGGCGATATAAGATCAATATGTGGCGCCTATTAGGGTATATCAAAGAAGAATTGCTGATTGTATTGGGAACATCGTCTTCCGAATCTGTCCTTCCGGCAATCATGGAAAAACTGGAACGTGCCGGCTGTAGCAAACCGCTGGTACGCTTGGTTATCCCTACCGGTTATTCCTTCAACCTAGACGGCACCGCTATTTATCTCACTATGGCTGCTATTTTTTTATCCCAAGCCATTGGCGAACCTATGGCTTGGAACGAGCAACTGTTTCTCTTATTCATACTTACTTTCACTTCTAATGGTGCAGCCGGCGTCACCGGAAGCGGGTTCGTCATCTTAGCAGCCACGTTGCCAATTGTTGGGCATATTCCAGTGGAAGCCATCGCTATTGTATTTGGAATAGACCGCTTTATGAGTGAAGCTCGAGCGCTCACTAACATTATCGGCAACACTTCTGCCACATTTATCTTGGCAAAATGGGAAAAAGAAGTCGATACGAATCAACTAAATGTGGCGCTTAATCCTGAAAAGAAAATATGAGGCATTGAAATATGAGCGGAATATCTCTATCATTCTCCATCCACAGCTACCTTAAAATCTTTGAATACAAGTACCGCATCAACACGTTGGTCTTCTTTGTTCTTCACACCTTTTAACATGGAAGTACCGCCCTTCTCCAAAAGGTTCTTCATTTCCTTTTCCTCTAGGAACACACCATTTAATGTACGCCAAATTTTAAAATCACAACCTCTTGCATAATGGTCGCATTGCGCCATCTTGTCATATAAGAGCATATTCCCTGGTGTACATTTAGGACATTTTATCTTCCCTTTTTGCTGAGGTTTTATTTCTTCTTGCTGCATAGCCACACGCAATTGAAGCAGCTCTTTCGTGATTTTCAAGGTATAATCCTTAATATGCTTCATAAAAACATCATACGATACTTTATTGGCGCGCATCTCCTCTAGCTTTTGTTCCCACTTCCCTGTCAATGTAACCTTTGCTATCGAGCGATCTTTGACCAATCGATAAACCGCAAGTCCTTTTTCTGTAGGTATAAGCTTCTTTTTATCTCGTTTAATATAGTCCCGTTGAAAAAGTGTCTCTATGGTCGCTGCTCGTGTAGCCGGTGTCCCCAAACCACAATCTTTCATAGCTTGGCGCATTTCGTCATCTTCAATTTCTTTACCGGAGGTTTCCATCGCTTTTAAAAGCGATGCCTCGGTATGGATAGGCTTAGCTTTTGTAAAACGTTCCGCCAATTCCAGCGACAAAATTTCGAGTAGCTCTTCTGCTGACAATTTAGGCAATTGAGCATTCTCATTGTCGTGGTCGTCCGTATTTTTTTCATCATCGGGTAAATCTACCTGCTCAGCCGATAGACGCCAGCCATATTGTTTAATAACAGTTCCTTTGGCAATCAACTCCACTCCATGCGCATCAATTGTAACGGTTGTAATATCTTTCAAACAAACGTCCGAAAAACTCTCCACCATACGCTTCGCTATCATATCATAGACATGCTGCTGCTCTTTCGGCATCGGCCCCGGTCTCTCGTCCGTAACCAACAAGGCATGATGATCCGTCACTTTCTTATCATCAACAGAGCGTTTATTTAATTTAGCGCCAATGAGGTTACGGCTTATGGCAGCGATTTCTCCTCCTGCAGTATCCGCGAGATGCTGAAAAAGTTCTTCAATCTTTTCAAATACGTCCTCTCCTATATAACGAGATCCCGTACGCGGATACGTGATAACCTTTTTTTCATACAATGTCTGTGCAAGATTCAATGTTTGATCAGCCGAATATCCGTATTTTTTGTTGGCATCTTGCTGCAAGGATGTTAGATCGAATAGCAAAGGTGGTTGCTCCTTGGTTTCTTTAGCCTCTACTCTCACGACCTTTGCTGCCGTTCCTATGGTGAGTTTCGCTATAGCCGCTTCTGCTTCTTCTCTTGTATCTATTTTGGTAGACGTTGCCTTAAACCTGATACTATCTTTTTCAAAACCTGCCTGTATTTTGAAGAAAACTTGTGGTTTAAAACTCTTGTTTTCTACATATCGCGAACAGATCATCGCCAACGTTGGCGTCTGCACCCGCCCTAGAGACAAAAGCCCTCTGTTTCCGGCAGCCAACGTCAAGGCTTGTGTGGCATTTATACCAATCAACCAGTCAGATTCTGCCCGTGATCTCGCAGACATGTATAGGCTATCATATTCTGTCCCGTCTTTCAGATTAGCAAAGCCCTCTTTGATCGCTTTGTCTGTCTGGGAAGAAATCCAAAGTCTTTTAAATGGGATTTTGGCATGGAGATAATAATATATATTTCGAAAAATCAACTCTCCCTCTCGTCCGGCATCTGTCGCAACAATGATTTCCTCTGCTTGAGCAATTAATTCCTTAATAACATTCAATTGTTTCCTTGCTCCTGCGTCGTCGACCAACTTTCCATCTTTTTTAACTTTCTTTGTTTCTAAACGAAATTCAGATGGTATAATAGGCAGATTAGACACCGCCCATGTAGCGTATCCATATGCCTGCGGCGTACACAATTGAATAAGGTGTCCAAAGGCATATGTAAAAGCATAACCATTACCTGTAATGTAGCCGTCTTTCACCTCCTTAGCCCCCATAACCCGAGCCAAATCCCTAGCCACAGATGGCTTTTCTGCTATAACAACTTTCATCTTAATGCTTTAGCCCTTATTTTATTTATATATCTAAAATTACTTCAATGATGGGATGGATATACCTTTAATTTTCCGGTACAAATCCACTGCGTAAATATCAGTCATTCCTGACACGTAGTCCAATACTGTTCGAATTTTGGCATATGTATCGGTTAGTGTTGTATGGAACTGATCGGGAATCATGGCCACTATTTTTTTATCAAAATGCCCTTTTTCTTCCTTTAAATAAGCCGGAATAAACTCTTCCAATAACGCGTTCATTACCTTAAAACCTGCTACTTCAATTTGCACTACAGTCGGTGCGTTATAAATACGAGCTACCGATATCGCAGAAATTCTCTTCATTTGCGCCACGATGTTATTATCCAACGCATCCACCAATGGCATCTCAAACGTGCCTGCCAAAAATCTATCTTGATTTTTTGCGAATACCGACGCACAGCCGTGAATCAAAGTATTGATTGCTTTAGCGCGCAGGAGCTCTACACGACTACCCGTGTCTGCTAGAGCATCGAGCCGGTCTCGCAAGTCTTCTCCTCCACACAAGGGCAGCAATAGTTCTTCCACTTCTGCGTAAGAAAGTATTTTCAGATGATGAGCATCTTCCAGGTCTATGATATTATAACATATATCATCGGCGGCTTCTACCAAATAGACCAGCGGATGACGTAAATACCCACCGGGGTTCGCCGGATCTGCTTTCAATCCCAGCTCGGCGGCAATTTTTCGGAACGTTGCTGTCTCGGTATCAAAATAACCATACTTCTTACGATGATGATTATTTTTGACATGCCCTTCTATGGCCGAACAAGGATATTTTACAATTGAAGCCAATGTTGCATATGTTAATGCAAATCCTTTTTCATCTTTCCCATTGAAAGCGTGGGTAAGTACACGCAATGCATTGGCATTACCCTCAAAATGTGTTAAGTCGGCCCATTCTTCGGCACTAACGAACTGTTGGTATTCCCGCCCTTTTCCCTCCGTGAAATAGGAAGAGATAGCCTCTTCACCTGAATGTCCAAAAGCAGGATTGCCCAAGTCGTGCGATAAACATGCCGCGGATACAATATTGCCTACTTCTTGCAAAAACGGATATTCCTGGTCAATATCTGGGTTTTCTTTTTTCATGATATTATAAAAAAGACGTCCCAACGATCGCCCCACGCTTGCCACCTCTAAACTATGCGTCAGTCGATTATGCACAAAAACTACTCCTGGCAAAGGAAAAACTTGTGTTTTGTTTTGCAGTCTTCTAAAAGGTGACGAAAATATTAACCTATCGTAATCTCGTTGAAATTCTGAGCGCGCATCAATCTGGTCACTCACTTCACGATGCTCGTACCCCCAACGTTTTGTAGATAATAACTGTTTCCAATTCATGTAAAGTATACGTTTACGTTTGCCAACAAAGATAAGGTTTATTAGAATATAGTTACTTTCCGCTTTATTTGAGCTTATCAAGCTAATTGCTTATATTTACGGTGTAAACCCTATATATCATGGATATCTATTCACTTCCGGATTATCGAAATTTTGAACACAAAATTAATGAAAAAAAAACACATCTTTTTATCTTAAAGAATCGCACAGGGATGCAGGTAGCCTTTACGGATTATGGTGCACGTATTGTCAGTATTTTGGTTCCAGATAAATTCGGAAATCTTCGGGACGTGGTATTAGGATTTAATTCCATTCATGAGTACTTACAGGCAGATGAACAATACCATGGCGCCACCATAGGACGTTTTGCCAATCGTATTGCCAATGGCCAATTTCATTTGGATGGCAAAAAATATACGCTGCCACGAAATAATGGCAGCAACTGTTTACATGGCGGTCCAACTGGGTTCCATTCTAAGGTCTGGGACAGACGGACATCTTTCAAAAAGAAAATAGAATTTTGCTATGTTTCACCCGATGGTGAGGAAGGTTTTCCAGGGAACTTAAAAACCACTGTTTCGTATGAACTGACGGAAGAAAATGAAATTATCATAAAATACAAAGCGGAAACAGATAAAAAAACGGTCGTAAACCTCACTAATCACGCCTATTTCAACTTGGACGGTGAAGGACAAGGCGACGTGCTTAATCACATCTTGCATTTCCCTTCTGATCACTTTCTGCCTATCGATGAAAGTCAGATACCATTGGATAACGAAGCGTCCGTAGACGGAACGGCATTTGATTTCCGCTCGCCAAAGAAAATATCAGAGGACATCGATAAGGATGAATCACAATTAAAACACGGTAACGGCTACGACCATACGTTCGTTAATCACCAACCGATTTCTCAAGTAGCTGCGTCCGCATATTCTCCTGACTCGGGGATCCGTCTTGAGGTATTCACGACAGAACCTGGAATACAGCTTTATACCGGAAATTTCCTTACTGACAAGGACACCGGAAAATCCGGACGCAAATACTCATCCAGATCCGCTTTTTGTTTCGAAACACAACATTACCCGGATAGTCCAAACCACCCACAGTTTCCATCCGTCGTACTAGAACCAAGCCAGATACTTGAATCTGAAACGATATATAAATTTTCCATAAAAAAGGAGATATAAATCATCTCCTTTTTTATGGAATTACTTTACGAGCTCGTCCAAAGCTTTCTCTACTCTTTCAAAGCCAAATCCAGTCTTCACTTCATTAAACATCCGCAGAATTTCGTCATTACAGAGATTCCCTATGCTTCCCTCGTGCGTATGGTATACGTTTTTCGACGGCTGGAATGTTCCATTCTCAATATCCAATCCTATCTGCCGATAAGCCTCTCTAAAAGGAACACCCGCTAGTACCGCGTTATTAACTACCTCGACGCTAAACAAGTAATCATATTTAGGATCATCCAAAACATGCTCTTTGACGGAGATATGTTCCAACATAAATGCTGTGATTTCAAGGCAGTCACCCAAAGATTGGAATGCTGGGAAAAGATTTTCTTTCAATAATTGCAAATCCCGGTGGTAGCCAGAAGGGAGGTTTGTCGTCATTAATGCAATTTCGTTCGGTAGCGCTTGAATCTTATTACAGCGTGACCGAACCAATTCGAACACATCCGGGTTCTTTTTATGTGGCATGATACTGGATCCCGTGGTCAAATGGGCTGGAAAAGAGACAAAGCCAAAGTTTTGATTGATAAACAGGCATACGTCCATTGCAAATTTAGCTAACGTCGCGGCTATAGCACTCATCCCTTGCGCTAAAATGCGTTCGGTTTTCCCCCGCCCCATTTGTGCATAAACCACATTGTAGTTCAAATCGTCAAAACCCAATAATTCAGTCGTCATTTTACGGTTCAAGGGGAATGAGGAGCCATACCCAGCGGCAGAACCAAGTGGATTCTTATTGCACACTTTCCACGCCGCTTTTAACATTTCCAAATCATCCACAAGACTTTCAGCGTAAGCTCCAAACCATAAACCAAAAGAAGACGGCATCGCTATCTGCAAGTGCGTATAGCCTGGAATTAACACTTGTTTATACCGTTCGCTCAACTGGATAAATTTGCGAAAGAGTATATCTGTTCGTTGTACCAAATGTTGAATCTCAAAACGAAAATAGAGCTTAAGGTCAACCAGAACCTGGTCGTTGCGAGACCTTCCTGAATGGATTTTCTTTCCCGCTTCTCCCACACGCTGCGTTAGTAACATCTCAACCTGAGAATGCACATCTTCCACAGTATCCACTATAGTAAAATCTCCTGCTAAAATGTCGTGATAAATCTGTTTTAATTCCTTCTGAACCACATCTAAGTCCTCGTCACTCATCAAATTTATGCTATTCAACATTTGGGTGTGCGCCAATGAGCCTAACACATCCGCAGCCGCTAAATGTAGATCCATGGCGCGGTCGTTACCTACAGTAAACGCTTCCACAAAGGAATCCACATCAATGTTCTTCTGCCAAATTTTCATTCAATTTCGTTTTTACTGGAACAACAAGTATTTCTTCCCCTACAAATCCTCTTAGCTTCTTGAAGCTCTCTTTTTATTTACTAATTTCTGTCACAAATTTATCGATTCTTAGCCAATAAACATAAGATCAATTTGCCACGTTAAAAAACACAATCGCTTAGACTAAATAAGTGATCACTTACTTTTTTTTAAAAAATATCTTTGTGTGAATAATTTATATCCCTATGTTTGTAAACATAAAGGGGAAATGGAATAACAAAATAAAGGCAAGTGAGTTAATACTCACACTTTATTTTACCAAGCTAACAAACTAAATTTGATAGACGAAGGTCTTAAAACTTGAAACGAAATACGGCTGACCACTTATAAACTAATTTTGTTCTAAAGCGTATCACAGAGAGGGGTGATACGCTTTTTTTATAAATTATGTAGTACCTTTGTTATTAAGGACAATACCAAAAACAATATAAGATATGGGAACAGAGAGCAAAAGGCAGCAACGGTTTGCGGGCGTTATCCAAGAGGATCTTGCAGCGCTATTTCAACGAGATGGCAATTCTTGGGCTCCAGGAGCTTTTATAACCGTAACAAAAGTACGCGTTACACCGGATTTGGCAATCGCTCGTATATATTTGAGTTTTTTAAATACGAAGACAGCTAAAGAAAGTTTAAAGCAGATTCAAAGTAAGATTAGTGAAATACGTTATAAATTGGGCATTAGAATTAAGAATCAGGCGCGGATAGTTCCCGAGTTGGAATTTTTCTTAGACGACACCAACGAATACGTCGAGCACATGGACAAATTATTTGAAAAAATAAGTAAGGAACCCAGACAGCCTGATTAATTAGTGTTGATAGTACCTCTCTATGCCCTATACTTTGAATGATCGTCTCGTTTTTCCTCATCCCGCGCTGGCAGATGACGATGGCCTGCTCGCCGTTGGAGGAGATTTAAGCGTCGAACGTTTGTTATTAGCATACCAGCATGGGATTTTTCCTTGGTTTTCTGAGGAGACACCTATTCTTTGGTATTCGCCACCGGAGCGTTTTGTACTCAATCCGAAAGAACTTAAAGTAACGAAGAGTATGCGCCAACTTATACGCAACTCTTCTTTCCACACGGTGCACAACACGTCTTTCGTGGAAGTCATAGATAAATGCGCATCCACAAAGCGAACGGATGAGCAAGGAACGTGGATCACAAAGGATATGCAAGAAGCTTATATCCGTCTACATGAATTGGGTTACGCGCACAGTATAGAAACATACGACAAAAACGGAATACTGGTGGGAGGACTTTACGGAATACAGATAGGATCGATATTTTGTGGCGAGAGCATGTTTTCACATGCGCCCAACACCTCTAAGCTGGCTTTAATTTATCTCTGTAAAGAATTTAATTTCGATTTAATTGATTGCCAAATATACAGCGAACATTTAGCGTCTTTAGGTGCAAAGCTTATTCCGGGTTCCGCCTACTATGAACTTTTACAAAAACAAACTGTTGAACCCTTTGCCATTTAGACCACGCTGGGGCAATCCTCAACCACGATTTAAAAACTAAGTATATAAAATATTAAAGCTTCAATAATAGCGAGATGAAATTTAAGATCGGAGATTTTGTTCGTTTTGTAGACGAACCCATTGAAGGACACATAACTTCTTTTCAAGACAACGATATCATCGGTGTAACGGATGATTCTGGTTTTGAGATTCCTGTCCCTGCCAATAAGATTACATTGGTACACGGAAATATGCGCCGCGATGACGATGAGATGGCAAAAGCACAAGTCACTACTGCCACAACACCCTTTGTAGAGCGCGGCATTTATCTAGGTATTACAGGAGAACAAAGGGATGGGCTTGCTAAATTTTTCTTTATCAATCATACTTCCTATGATATTTTGGTAGTCGCAAACGAAATTAATAGCACAAAACGCACAGGAATATTCGCAGAAAAGATATCGGCCAGAGATTTCATTCAGTTTTATACTGCTAATTTCACAAATGTCAGCAAATGGCCAAACTTTGAAATACAAATTCTGCGTTATAGCATGTTACCGCATAATGCAACTGCCACGCTACATAAAGAGTTTCGCTTGAAACCGCTCGACTTTATCCATCCTAAAGAAAATGACGAGCTTTTAGGAATGAAAGTTTGGCGTTATGAACTAGACAAACCCGAGGAAAACATCGGATTGGACAAATTAAAGGACCATTTTATTTCCCACCGTCCAGGTCGACGCTAGACCTTATAAAGTCAAGAAAAATTTATGTACCATTCATTTATTCATCTTCGGAATTATGATGTTTATCATATTCGTGAATCACATGAAATCATAACTTTTTGTAAATCAAATAATTTAACAAGAAATTAACATTATTTAAAACCATTCTAAATTCATTGTATTGACAGATTTTTGACAGAAAACAAGGGCTTTTACTCTACATTTGCAAGGATAAAATTATTGAGCAAGATCTGGGCCTTGAAGAATTTAAAAGTAATAGCATTTACTCACAAGCACGTCGAACTAAAAGACTTGGGGAGTTTGGTCATCTGCAACGAAGAGTTAGAAGATCGCTTAGTCAATCTAAAAACTAGATTGGATATTCCGGAAATTTTTTATATTGCGACTTGTAACCGGGTGGAATTTGTGTTTTGTGGTGGGCATGAGCTAAGTGATGAGTTTGTTGCCGATTTCATGGGGCAGATGAACTTCTGTGTCCCAGCGGAGCGTCTCCAATGCTATTTAGGGCAGGTTACACGTTATTCCGGCATGGACGCGTTGACGCATCTGTTTCGTATGTCTTGCTCACTAGAGAGTTTGGTTGTTGGCGAGAAGGAAATTCTGGCCCAAGTACGTCGAGCATACGAAAGATGTCGAAAAGCAGGCTTTACAGGCGATTATTTGCGCTTAGTTATGGATCGTCTAGTTAGAACAGCTAAAGAAGTATACACATATACAAATATTTCCCGCAATCCAATCTCCGTTGTTTCATTAGCTTATCGTAAACTTAAAGAAACCAAACTACCGACTAATCCTCGGATTTTAGTCATTGGCTCAGGTGAAACCAATCAAAACTTAGCTAAGTATCTAAAAAAACACCAACATTCGAATTTTGTGGTTTTCAATCGCACGTTGAAAAATGCACAGAAATTAGCTCGAGAATTGAATGCAGAAGCCCATTCATTATCAGAATTGGCTCATTATAAAAAAGGATTTGATGTGATGATTGTATGTACCGGTTCACCCGAGGCAATTATCGATATAAACCTTTATAGGTCCCTTCTCAACGGGGAAACCGATAAAAAAGTAATCGTTGATTTAGCGATACCTAATGATATCGACGCCAACGTAGTAGCACAATTCCCTATCCAGTATATTGAAGTCAGCAGTCTACAAGCAATTGCCGAGAAAAATAAGCAAGACCGTTATGCAGAGCTGGAAAGTGCGGATGCTATTATCCAGCAAAATATCCAAGAATTTTTACCGATTATTAAGCAACGTCGTGTTGAAGTTGCCATGCGTGAAGTACCTGAAAAGATCAAAGAAATTCGGTCATTTGCGTTAAATGAGGTATTTGCCCAAGACCTTAAAAATCTCGACCCTCAAGCACGCGAAGTCTTAGAAAAGGTCATCAGCTATATGGAGAAGAAATACATCAAGGTACCCATGGTAATGGCTAAAGAGATTTTGGTTAAAAATTCCCAAACGGAAATCAATTAAAAATCTTCCAAAGACAGAAAATATACCATAATTCTGACAAATACTGTCGGGATTGTATGTCTATTTGGTTAAATTTGTAGGCATTTCATACCATTTAAGCAGGAGACGGTGAATAGAAAACTTATCATTGGAACTAGGGGTAGTCAACTGGCATTATGGCAGGCCGAGTTCATTAAGGCAAGGCTAGCAGAGATTGGCGTAGGATCCGAATTAAAAATTATAAAGACCCAAGGGGATATCATCCAGCACCTACGGCTGGACAAACTGGAGGGTAAAGGATTCTTCACAAAAGAGTTGGAAGAAGAGTTACTTACAGGGCAGATAGATTTGGCTGTTCACTCTCACAAAGACTTGCCTACCGTCAATCCTCCCGGGCTGATTGTTGCGGCAGTCTCGGAGCGGGAGGATCCATCGGAACTACTGATTGTCCACAAGGACTGTGTCGATATAAAAAAAAGGCTATCGCTTAAACATAATGCATCTGTCGGTACTTCATCCAATCGGCGTAAGGCTCAATTGTTATCTTTACGTCAAGACTTAGGGTTCACCGACTTACGGGGTAACCTGCAAACGCGTATCCAGAAGCTACGCGACGAAAAGTATGATGCTATCGTCTTAGCAAAAGCTGGCATCGCTCGCGTTGAAATGGATTTATCGGACTTTCACATTGAAGAGATTCCGCCCATCGAAGTAATTCCCGCACCGGCACAAGGCGTGTTGGCAGTACAAATCAGGGAAGCGGATAAAGAATTATTTGAACTTTTGCAGAAGATACACGATAAAGATGTTGCGAAGATCATTGCTGTAGAGCGAAAAGTATTGAATTTATTCGATGGCGGCTGTCATGCTCCTTTAGGCTGTTTTTGTCGCAAAATAGAAGACGGACAATACGAAGCCTGGACATCCATTGCGGAAGACAACGAAGATTTTCCAAATCGCCTTTATATCCGTGCTGAAAGCACAGATGGTATGGCAGACCGAATTTTCGCCAAATTCCAAAAAGAAAGAAAGCTACCTAATAGTGTTTTCATTACTCGCGACCTAGACGAAAACTCGTACTTAGGCCGTTATCTAGCGAAACACAACATTCAGGTTGACGCACGGTCTCTCATCAGGATATATCCAACTATCAATAAACTGGATTCTTTTATTTTAAAACGGGCGGATTGGATTTTCTTTAATAGCAAAAATGCTATTGATCATTTCTTCAATTTGGAACCTTGGATTTTAAAAAAGACAAAACTCGCTGTACTCGGCAGGGGTTCGGAAGATGCGTTACGCAAACACGGTCGTGTTGCTGACTTTTCCGGGGATAACTTAGGCATCAGGACGGAAGACATTGCGAAAGAATTTGCTAAACTTGTCGACGGCCAAACGGTCTTTATTCCCCGAGCAAAAGATTCTTTAATGTCGATTCAAAACGCACTTACGTCCAATACGAAAGTTATTGATATGCCCTTGTATGAAACCGTGATACAAGAGAATGTAGATAAATCCAACGCAGAAGTGCTAATTTTCACAAGCCCTAGTAACGTGCAGGCATATTTTCAAGAACACCTTATCGACCCTGGTCAAAAAATTATTTGTATCGGACATTCTACTGCCAAGGCGATAGAGGCTATGGGGCTAAACTATACGCTTCCTTTCACACCCGACGAGATTGGCCTGTCAGAGGCAATCTTTGGATTGGATTATGAATAAGTGATAAGCGATGAATAAAGGAATATTTAATCTCTAAATAATAAAGAATGTTGCACCGTCCAAGAAGAAATAGAAAATCTACTGTCATACGGGATATGATTCAGGAGCATCATCTAACACCCGCCAACCTTATTTTCCCCCTTTTCATCATAGAGGGACAAAATCAGAAAACCGAGGTTTCTTCTATGCCCGGAATTTTTCGGCATTCTATTGATAACCTACTGCGTGAGGTAGAAAGCTGTATGAAACTCGGGTTATACGCATTTGACCTCTTTCCCAATATTGACGACTCACTTAAAGACAAATACGCTACCGTAAGTTATCAAAAGGGCAATCTATATTTGAAAGCTATCGAGGAGGTAAAGAAAAACTTCCCGGATGCTTGTGTAGTAACAGATGTAGCTATGGATCCGTATAGCTCGGACGGCCACGACGGCATTGTGGAAAACGGTATTATCCTGAACGATGAAACCTTGGTTATTTTAGGGAAAATGGCGCTTGCCCATGCAGAAGCCGGCGCAGACATCATTGCTCCTTCAGATATGATGGACGGACGCATTGGCTATATCCGTCAAGTACTTGATGAAAATGGATTTTCGAACGTTTCGCTGATGTCCTATACCGCAAAATATGCTTCGGCTTTCTATGGTCCTTTTCGAGATGCCCTTAATTCAGCACCAAAGGCAGGAGATAAAAAAACTTACCAAATGAATCCCGCCAATTCGCGGGAAGCTCTTATGGAGGCGCAGTTAGATGCGGAAGAAGGTGCGGACTTCCTGATGGTTAAACCCGGGCTTCCTTATTTAGATATCATTAAACTACTACACGATAATTTTGACTTACCCATCGCAGCCTACAATGTCTCCGGTGAATATGCTATGCTGAAAGCCGCGATTCACAATGGATGGTTGGACGAAGAGCGTGCTATCATGGAAACGTTGATGAGTTTTCGTCGCGCAGGAGCTACCTCCATTCTCACCTATCATGCAAAAGAAGTGTTGGAGAAGAAATGGTTAGTTTAATGTGTTCTTTTTTTAGAAAAAAAGAAACAAAAAAATCGCCGCTTCGGATGTTTTACATTTGGGATAGTACTACAGATGAGTTTGTGCAGTTGCAAACATCCGGATGCGGCATGGAGTGTTAAGGAAGAGACAGTACAAACCCTAAAATTTACAATTCACGAATCACGAAATGAAACAAGATATTTCCCGAAAAAAATCGGCTGAACTTTTTGAGAAAGCAAAAAGCTACTTCCCAGGGGGTGTAAATTCTCCAGTACGGGCGTTTAAATCGGTATACGGTACTCCACTGTTTATTGAACGAGGAGACAAAGCCCGGATATGGGATGCGGACGGTAATGAATTCATTGATTATTGCTGTTCATGGGGGCCACTAATTTTAGGTCACAACCATGATGGAGTACGAGAAGCCGTGATCCAGCAGTTAGACAAAGGGTTAAGTTTCGGCGCCCCCACCCGATTAGAGAATGAGTTGGCTGAATTGATTTTAACGAATAACCGTTACATCGAGAAAATTCGCTTCGTCAGTTCCGGAACAGAAGCAGTTATGTCTGCTATCCGCTTGGCTAGAGGATATACTAAGAAAGATAAGATTGTGAAATTCGAAGGCTGTTACCATGGACACTCTGATTCACTATTGGTCAAAGCCGGCTCCGGATTGATTACCTTTGGCGAAACATCATCCGCCGGCGTGCCCAAAGCTTTTGCGGATGAAACTATCGTCATTGCATTAAATGACAAACAAGCTTTAGAAGAGGTTTTCTCTTCGTTTCCCGATCAGATAGCGGCTGTTATTATAGAGGGTATCCCAGCGAACAACGGTTTATTAATCCAAGACAAAGATTATATCCATTTCTTACGCCAAATTACCCAAGAACATGGTGCTTTACTTATTTTTGATGAAGTGATCACCGGCTTTCGATTAGGCTTTGAGGGAGCGGCTCGCTACTATAATACACAGCCCGATATTATCACATATGGAAAAATAATTGGTGGGGGCATGCCCGTTGGGGCGTATGGCGCCAGCCGGGAGCTTATGGCGCATATTTCTCCTGAAGGAGGCGTGTACCAAGCAGGTACACTATCAGGGAACCCGATAGCAATGTCCGCAGGAATTGCAGCTCTTCGCACATTGGCAGAGCCAGATTTTTATATCAAGCAGGAGGAGAAAACGCAAGGTTTCGTAACTGCTCTACGCGCTTACATAGATCGTAAAAACTATGCAGTCCAAATCTTAACCGTCGGGTCTATCTTTTGGCTTACCTTTGCACAGCAAAAAAATATCAAACGGGCGGACGAAATTGATCCCCTTTCGATGGAAAAATATAAAATTATGCACCGTTCATTACTTAACCAAGGTATCTATTTTGGCCCCTCAGGTTACGAAGTCGGATTTATTTCCAGTGCACACACACAGGAAGACCTTAGCCAGACTATAACAGCTATCAAGACAGCATTGGACACCGTTTTTACGTAGTAAAACTTTTTTCTGTTATATTTGTTAGATAACAGAAGTAGCGAAATCATAAAAATAAAAAAAATAAAAGGTATGAAAATGACCAGTTTGAAAACTGCCCTAGCATTTGTTGCTGCATCAGCGACACTTGTGGCATGTAACCCAACCACAAACAATGCAGATGACGAAACACAAGACACCACAGCCTTGGCGGACTCCGTCGGCGGTATTGGGGTTAATCCTTTACCGCACTCCAAAGAGTTTCCGGGAGCGTCGTTAGAAATTGCATCGATTACAGCCGAAAAGGCCGGCGCAGATTCCGCAAAAATCACTGTCAAATATAGTGTTAGCAATTTTGAATTGACAGCACAGACGGAACACGACCATCACATGGCAAACTCACATGACGGACAACATATTCATTTTATTTTAGATAATGAACCTTATGTGGCATTGTATAAGCCGGAACATAGTGTAACGGTGCCACTCAATTCCGAGCATTACTTAATGTCGTTTCTTTCGCGCTCCTATCATGAGTCAATCAAAACAACCGACGCTTCCAAACTAGTGAAGTTTAAAGTTACTGCTGACGCTAAAATCGAAGAATTACCTGATTCAGGAGAACTAGCTTTGTTTTACAGTCGTCCTAAAGGTGAATATAAAGGAGAAGATACGAAAACCTTGTTGTTGGATTTTTTCGTATCAAATGGTTCGTTAGGCGCTAATGGCCACAAGGTGAAAGCAGATATCAATGGACAGGAATTTTTGTTAGATCAATGGGTCCCCTACGAAATATTAAATTTGCCTATGGGCGAAAATACCATTCAGCTGACACTTGTTGACAAAGATGGAAATGCCGTGACCGGCGACAACGTTTCTGTAGAAAGAAAAATTACGCTGGCTGCGGAATAAGGATTAAAATTGGTAAAAAAGTAAGGGCAGACTGGACGTCTGCCTTTACTTTTTTATTTGTATACCAAAAGAAGACCGTGCGTATACGCCGGGACGCATGCCTCTTTGATGTAAGGACGTACAAAAAAGTAATAAGGAATAACTCGAAAAGAGTGAGTGCACTGGCTATAGGTGTCCATTCCGAGATAGAAAAGTCCAAGCTACCGAAGGGTAATTTCAAATCTTCTAGAAAAACTAAAATCCTGTAGGTTTTAAATTAAGCCCTACTCTTTCATCCAAGCCGAACATCAAATTCATATTCTGGACTGCCTGGCCTGATGCACCCTTCAACAAGTTGTCGGTCGCATTTAAAATCAGCAGTTGTTTACCGTGTTTTTCTAGATGCATAATGCTTTTATTGGTGTTCACGACCTGTTTCAAATCAATATTTGCTTTACTTACCCATGTAAAAGGATGGCTTGCATAGTAATTCTCATAAAGGGAATAGACCTCTTCTTCGGTCAATTCCGAAGTCACGTATATAGCTGAAAAAATCCCTCGTGGAAATGCCCCACGCTGTGGGATCATATTGATCCGCTGCATAGCCCGTTCAAGTAAGGATTGCTCAGATTCTGGCAGAAAATCCGGTTGGAGCTGGCTCAACGATTCGGACACCTCTTGGAGATGTTGATGTTCGAACGATTTGTAAGCAGAGAGGTTTCCACTACGCCAAGAGAAATGGGAAGTAGCTGAAGGTTTTTGCCCGGCTCCAGTGGAACCTGTTGTGGCGTTGATATGAATCTGCTCTGGTAACAACCCTTTAGCGGCTAAAGGAAGCAATGCCAGCTGTATATTGGTAGCAAAGCATCCCGGATTGGCGATATATTTTGCCGATTTAATCGCTTCCCTGTTGAGTTCGGGAAGACCGTAAACAAAATATCCATCTTCATAAGCCGTATTCGCTTTCAACCGATAGTCTTGCGATAGATCGATAATTTTTACAGCGGGGTCTACCGGATTGGCATCCAGAAACTTTCGTGCATCACCGTGTCCAACACATAGAAATAACACATCGATATTGGAATGGAAATCGGAAGAAAATTCAAGCTCTGTGTCACCAAACAAATCATTGTGAACTGTATAGATTTTATTCCCAGCATTTGAAGCCGAATTAGCGAAAACAATCTCTACGTGAGGGTGGTAAGTCAACACACGGAGGAGCTCACCTCCTGTGTATCCTGCAGAACCTACTATACCTACTCGTATCATTCCGCTCCTCCACTATTAACTTTGTGCCAAATCAATGCTTGGTTACCGAATATCTTAGCAAAACCTTTTACATCATCGCCGGTATATCCTTCATTCATTTCGCCGTAGCTACCAAATTTAGTTGACATCAAATCATGTTCGGATTCGATTCCAACAACGACAAACCGATAAGGATGTAATTCGATAATAACGCGTCCTGTCACTGTTTCCTGTGCGGAACGAAGGAACGCCTCGATATCCCGCATGACGGGGTCGTGCATTTGTCCTTCGTGCATATAATTACCATAAAAAGCAGAAATCTGATCTTTCCAGGACAACTGCCACTTAGTAAGCGTATGTTTTTCCAATGTATGGTGGGCCTTGATAAGAATAAGCGGTCCAGCAGCCTCAAAACCGACACGCCCTTTGATTCCGATAATCGTATCGCCCACGTGTATATCGCGTCCGATACCATACGGTTGTGCTAGGTCTTGCAGTTGCTGGATAACCTCAACGGCGCCGATATGCTCCCCATTCAATGCAACAGGTTCACCTTTAACGAAGTCTATCGTGACGGTTTGAGGTTCTGACGAAGTCACGGGAGTAGGCCATGCCGCCTCCGGAAGATATTTATTCGAGGTCAAGGTTTCTGCTCCGCCGACGGACGTTCCCCATAATCCTTTATTGATCGAATATTTTGCTTTTTCTGCGTTGATTTCCACTCCATGTGTCGCCAGATAAGCTATTTCTTCTTCTCTGGATAGCTTAAGATCACGGATAGGAGTAATAATTTCCACGCCCGGAATAAGGGTATTGAAAATCATATCGAAACGAACTTGGTCGTTTCCAGCTCCGGTAGAGCCATGTGCTACACATGCCGCACCTATTTTTTTGGCATAATTGGCAATTGCCGTTGCTTGGCACACTCGCTCTGCCGATACGGAAAGTGGGTACGTGGCATTTTTTAATACATTTCCAAAAATAAGGTATTTTATCGTGTCGCGATAGTAGTTTTGCGTTTCATCAATCGTGCTATGAGACTTTACGCCTAAGGCATAGGCACGCTCTTCTATAGCTTTCAATTCGTCTTCCGAGAATCCTCCGGTGTTGACCACTACAGAATGTACCTCCAGTCCTAAATCCTTTGTTAAATAGATACAACAGAAGGACGTATCTAAACCTCCACTAAACGCTAATACTACTTTTTTCATTAGATTAAATTTTTTTAAGGTAACGAAGCTTTACACTTCACCTCGACAGTGCCAAATATAGCAATTATATATTTTTTGCAAGACCGGTACCGACAGGGAACACCGCAGCAACGATCTTCTTGGACGATTTCCACAATTTTGCCTCAATACGTTTCAAAAGTGATTGCTTCTTCACAATACGATCTAAACGTTCTTTCGCTTCAGCACGACGTTGAATTTTCTCCTTGAGTTCGCGTTCCTTCTCCATAGGGTCCCAAAGCATCGCCGTACACATACAATTCTTACGTTCTTTGCTTACCAAAATATCAAAATTCACACAGGACTGGCACCCTTTCCAAAATTCTTCATCTTGGGTCAGCTCGCCATAGGTTACCGGTTCATAACCGAGATCCGAATTTATTTTCATAACGGCCAGTCCAGTCGTTAGACCAAATATTTTCGCTCTGGGATATTTTTCGCGCGATAGATCAAAGACACGTTTTTTAATCGCTTTTGCCAACCCTACTTTTCTAAAATCCGGAGCCACAATCAATCCAGAATTAGCGACATAGTCACCGTGGCCCCAAGTTTCAATATAACAAAACCCCGCCCAGCGCCCATCTTTGTGCAAGGCTATGACCGCTTTGCCCTCCTCTATTTTGCGAACGACGTATTCCGGTTTACGGCGAGCAATGCCTGTTCCACGTGCTTTCGCGGACTCAAACATTTCGTTACAAATCGTTTCTGCGTGTCCTATGTGTGCAGAAGTGGCGGGAATAATTGAAAAATCTGAAAGTGTCATCGAAGATGTCGACCTAATAAATTACACATAATGTGTTCTCAACAAAACTCTGTTAATTAACGATTGAGAAACCACCGAGCCGAGTGATTGTTCATAATGGATGTCGTCCTGCCCCCCAATCAAGCTCGAGGCAGAATAGGTCGTCGGAGCCGTAATATAGGACAATTGAACCCTTTGAAAGTATACAATATATCCTTTATAAGCTTCTGCGGAAGCCTTTCAGGAATGAATGTATGTATACCTAAGCAATTCATTTATCTATCTATTATTTTTAATAAGACAAAAGTAGAAAATATTTTTTTTCTTTTACGCAATAGCTACTGAGTTTTTTTATTAAAAAAATATGCATTGCATTATCTTGCCGTCAATTTGTTAATTAGACCGGCTTTTCTATAAAAGGTTTAAAAGAATAACGCAACACAAATATCTCTTTTTTTAGCTACTTTTGTGTAGGTTTAAAATTCTTTGAAAGATGGTTGGTCCAAGTATTATATTCTATATCTTTTTTGCAGTCCCTTATATCTTCCTCATGTACTGGTTAGTCAAACAGGATAAAAAGAAATATGCCTGGGGGCTCGCTATCGTAACGGTCATTGCCATAGTGGGCATCATTGTTTCCCAAAAAGCCAGCAAGGTAGCGATCGAAAATTACAAACAGCATCAAATTGATGCCCGAGAGATTGAAAGGGAAAATCAACAGGATTCATTAAATAAGTAAGGTGCGGTCTAAAGATAGAATTACTTACTTATTGATAAATGTCGTTTATTATTGTCTGTTAAAAATCAAATATTCTAAACTTTTATAGACAAAATTAATTTCGTAAAAATTATTCTTTTTGAAGGCATTGTCTAGGATATGGCTACGTGGCAAAATTTTGAAAAAAAAAGCGCAGTGGAAATAGAACAGAAGTTGAAGGAAAATAATCTCAGCTTAGGGATTTGATGTTATACTTCGAGTTATTTACTTGTATATTGCTTATCGGTATATAGGGCGGGACAGGGGGTTAGTAGGGGTATAATAGGGTATTAATAGAGATGTTATCCCTATCAATACCCTCTAATTTCCCTTTAAACTCACACTTAATGGATAACCTATGTATAACGAGTCTAAAGGTGTGCCTGGCATTCGGGATAATCGATATCAAAAGTTCTTATTTTGCCTGAGGACCAATTTGTCCCATAAGATCTCCTAATGCTTCTTTCTCTGGACCATATTATTCTTCAATCCCCTCTAGTTTAAATAGAAAGGCATAATTCAGCGCGACGTCCTTCAAGTAATCAAACCGACCCGAAGCGCCACCGTGTCCATATTCCATGTCTGTTTTAAACAAAATGACCTGATCCCCTTTCTTTATTTCACGTAACTTTGCTACCCATTTTGCGGGTTCGAAATATTGAACTTGGCTATCATGAAGCCCAGTGGTAACCAATAAGTTCGGGTACTCCTTGGCTTCAATATTCTCATAAGGTGAGTACAATTTCATATATTCATATGCAGCTTTATCATTCGGATTTCCCCATTCATCATATTCATTAGTTGTCAATGGGATAGTCTCATCCAGCATCGTATTGACGACATCCACAAAAGGAACCTGTGCAATAATACCGTTCCATAACGCAGGAGCCATATTGATAACTGCCCCCATAAGCAAACCGCCTGCACTGCCGCCCTGCGCATAAAGATGCTCCGAACTGGTCAATTTTTCCGATATCAGATATTTGGCGCAATCGATAAAATCAGTGAACGTATTTTTCTTGTTCATCATTTTACCATCGTCATACCACTGACGCCCCATCTCTTCTCCACCACGGATATGCGCAATAGCATACGCAAAACCACGATCCAAAAGGCTTAGTCTTGACGAATTGAAAGTAGGATCCATCGACATCCCATACGAGCCGTATCCATAAAGCAATAAGGGTGATTTCCCGTTTTTAGAAAAGCCTTTTTTGTAAACTAGCGAGATAGGAATCTGGGTGCCGTCAGCTGCTATAGCAAACAAGCGTTCTGTTACATAGTTCTCGGCATCATATCCACCGACAACCTCCTGCTGTTTCTTGAGGGTTCTCTCTTTGGTATTCATATTATAATCATATGTCGAAGATGGGGTCACGAGCGAAGTATAGCCATAACGTACCATATCGGTATCATATTCGACATTCGTGCTTGGATACACGGTATAGGCCGCCTCTCCGAAATTCAGATAATGCTGCGTTCCGTCCTTTAAAGATCGTATCGCCATTTGTGTCAAGCCATTCTTACGTTCTGAAATCACAATATAACCTTTAAATTCATCAATATCGGAAACGAGCACATCATCTCGGTGAGGGATAAATTCTTTCCAATGTTCTTTGGTCGTCTTATCCAACGGGCATTCCATCACCTTGAAGTTTTTTGCTCCGTCATTGGTCAAGATCAAAAACTTGTCTGCCAATGCCGTAACGGAATACAAAACCTCTTTCATCCGAGGCTGGAAGACCTTAAAGGTATCATTCGGTTGATCAGCATCCAATATGCGAACTTCGGACGATAGCGTCCCACCCGAATAGATCATGATATGTTTTCCGTTTTTAGATTTTCCTACGCCAATATAGTTCGTATTATCTTTCTCCTCGTAGACGACGACGTCTCCCGCCGTCCCCGAGCCCAACGTATAGCGACGGATTTTCTCGCTCAGCAAGGTAATCGGGTTTTTGGCTGTGTAGAACAACGTTTTATTATCGTTTGCCCAAGTAGCGCTACCCGTTGTACGATCAATCTTGTCCGGCAATAACGCGCCGGTTTCGAGATTCTTCACATAAATCGTGTACTCTCTTCGAGATATAGTATCCACCCCGAAGGACAGCAACTTATTATCCGGGCTTACCGAAAAGCCCCCCGCAGCATAATAGGCATATCCTTCTGCCATGTCGTCCACATCGAGCAATATCTCTTCCGGAGCATCCAGACTCCCCTTCTTCCGGCAGAATTTATAATATTGTTTTCCTTCTTCTGTACGCCTGTAATAATAGTAGCCATTTTTAAAATAGGGAACGGACTCATCTTTCTCCTTTATCCGCCCCTTCATTTCGTGAAAAAGCTTTTCCTGCAGCTTTTCAGTGTCTTTCATCATCGCTGCGGTATAGTTATTTTCCGCTTCCAGATAAGCAATCACCTTAGCAGAATCTGGACCTTTCTTAAAATAGTCGTTCATCCAATAGTAGTTGTCCACTACCGTGTCGCCATGAATGGTACGCTCGTATACCTTTTTCTCTGCAACGGGGGGAGTAACACCCGGCCAAGTTGCCATCTTTTTTGTCATGTTATCAGAACAGGATATTGCCATAGCCCCAATAATAATCATATAGTTCCAGTTTTTATGCATCGTAAGCGAGTTTAGCGATAAAGTTAATGTAAAAAGAATAGTGATTTATGTTTTTTTAACAACATCAACCCGGGAGTTACGTTATATTTGTCTCTTGACGAAATAGAAATATATGACTAGAACATTGAAACTTATTGCTCTATTAGGTATCAGCATACTGCCATTATGGGGAAATGCACAATCGAAAGCCGCCAATCCTCCTAATTGGTACAACCTTGATTATGAAATAGATGGTGTACGCGGGATAAGCACCGAAAAAGCATACGAGCTTTTAACAGGCAGAAAATCAATTCCTATCGTCGTGGGCGTGTTGGATGGCGGGATAGACTATATGCACGAAGATTTGAAAGACGTCATGTGGACAAACCCTAGAGAAGTTGCCGGAAATGGCGAAGATGATGACGGCAACGGCTATGCCGATGACGTACATGGATGGAACTTTATGGGAAACGTTAATGGCGAAAATGTACAATACGACAACCTGGAAATTACCAGGCTGATCCGCATTTACGAACCTAAATATATATCCGTATTACCCTCCACCCCTCTTAGCGAAGCTGAACGCCGGGAGTTTGTAGCATACCAAAAAATGATAAGCGAATATACCAGCAAACTCGACCAAGCAAACTTTGGAAATCTTAACTACAGCAGGTTAAAAGAAGAAATTGATATTGCCATCAAAAAAATCGACAAAGACATTAACGATATAACAAAAGCAGACCTTGACGCATACAAATCTGAAACTGACCGTCAGAAGATGGCTGTTCGTATGGCAAAAAGAGAACTTAGCGATGACAAGAGCTTTCAAGATTTTTATAAAGAATTGGAGGAGGGTGTGAAATACTTTCGTGCGCAAGTGGACTATCACTTAAATAAAAACTATGATTCACGACATATCGTTGGAGACAACTATGAAGATGCAGAAGAACGTTTTTACGGAAACGCCGATATTAAGGGGCCTGATGCTGATCATGGCACCCATGTAGCAGGTATTATTGGCGCTAAACGCCATAACGGTATCGGAATAGACGGGGTAGCAGATAATGTGCAGATTATGGGCGTGCGCATAGTTCCCGATGGAGATGAGCGTGATAAAGACGTGGCAAACGGCATACGTTATGCCGTAGATAATGGCGCTAAGGTAATTAATATGAGTTTCGGAAAGGGGTATGTATTTAATAAAAAAACCGTTGATGAGGCTATAAAATATGCAGAGGAAAAAGATGTGCTCCTTATACATGCGGCAGGTAATGACGCCAAAGATATTGACATTGTCAAAAACTACCCGACAAAATATTATACAGATAGCCTCGATGCAATATTGGGGGAAGCTTCCAATTGGATTACTGTAGGAGCCACATCATCTGGTGTAGATGGTGATTTGTTGGCCGAGTTTTCAAATTTTGGTTATCGTTCGGTCGATGTCTTTGCACCCGGTGTCAAAATTAATTCCACTATGCCCGAATCCGAGTATAAGGAACAAAATGGAACAAGTATGGCTGCTCCAGTGGTGTCGGGGTTAGCATCGATATTACGTTCTTATTATCCCGAACTCACAGCCAAAGAGGTGAAGGACATTATCTTGAAATCTGTAACGAAGATAGACGAAAAAGTAAAGATAAAAGTAGATGGATCTACTAAAAAAGTTTATTTGGACGAAATTAGTGTATCTGGCGGAATTGTGAACGCGAAGGCCGCTATTGAAGAGGCAGATCAATATATCCGGAAAAAAAAGTAAAAAAATGTTAAATTTTATATACTATAAACCTTTATCTTGCGTTTTATAAATACTTAGATAAACAAAACGCTTATGGTAGAATCCTTTACAAAAGAACATGATACGGAGTTAAGCGAGGAGAAGGTGAGTATGGTCAAAATAGTTGATGAAATATTTGAACAAAATCTGAAATCCAATTTACAAGAATTGGCAAAAGATCCAACTCCCAAAACCATCGAGAATATATTGAACTATTCTCGTAGCTTAAGGAAGTAAAATGGCAAAGTCTCTAATAAATTTAGAGACTTTGTTTTTTTGAATATCTTTGTTCATGCTAAAGAAAGAACGGTATCAGGAATTCGTGAAGTATTTTTCGACACACAGCCCTGATGCACAAACGGAATTAAACTATAGTAATCCTTACGAACTTCTGGTTGCTGTCATTTTATCTGCACAGTGTACAGACAAGCGCATCAATCAGGTGACGCCTGCCCTTTTCAACCGTTTCCCAGACGCCCCCTCATTAGCCGTCAGCACTTCGGATGAAGTATTTAGCTATATTCGTTCGGTCAGCTATCCGAATAACAAGGCAAAGCACTTGGTTGGAATGGCAAAAAAATTGATGGAAGAATTTCATGGGGAAGTACCGGAAAAAGTGGAAGACCTTATCAAATTGCCCGGCGTCGGAAGAAAAACTGCCAATGTCATATCTTCAGTAATATACAACAAGCCCGCAATGGCGGTGGACACACATGTGTTTCGTGTAAGCAACCGTTTGGGACTAACAAGTCGCGCTACGACACCATTGGCCGTGGAAAAGCAATTGGTCAAATATCTACCAGAGGAAACAATAGCCATTGCACATCATTGGCTTATTCTCCATGGCCGGTATATATGTGTGGCGAGGCGCCCAAAATGTGAGGCGTGCCCCATTACGTATTTCTGCAAGTATTTTGAAACACACTACGTCAAAATGGCAACGAAGGCTTAATCACTTAGTCTGGTTAAATGATTAATCAGTTAAAGGAATCCCGAGATCGGTCAGATAAAGATAAATAAGCCGTTAACGCGAAGAAAAAAGACTAAAAAAATTAGCATATTAATTTTGTAATTTTAAATTTTAATTTTATTTTTGACTAGATAATACTAAAAATATGAGCAACGCAGATAAACTAAAAGCTTTACAACTAACTTTAGATAAATTGGAAAAGTCGTACGGTAAAGGTACGATTATGAAACTGGGAGATTCGGCAGTAGAACGTATTGAGGCTATTTCTACAGGATCATTGGGTTTAGATATAGCATTAGGCATTGGAGGTGTACCCAAAGGACGTATCGTCGAAATTTATGGTCCAGAATCATCAGGTAAAACGACACTCGCCACACATATCGTTGCTGAAGCACAGAAAAAGGGAGGAATAGCGGCGATCATTGATGCGGAACATGCTTTTGATAAGTACTATGCACAAAAGCTAGGGGTAGACGTGGAAAATCTGCTTATCTCCCAACCCGACAATGGCGAACAGGCTTTGGAAATTGCCGACAACCTTATCCGCTCCGGTGCTATTGACGTCATCGTTATCGACTCTGTCGCAGCATTGGTTCCTAAAGGAGAAATTGAAGGGGAAATGGGTGACTCCAAAATGGGTCTTCAAGCCCGTTTAATGTCACAGGCTTTACGGAAATTGACAGGAACAATATCTAAAACTAACTGTTGTTGTATCTTTATCAACCAGTTGCGGGAGAAAATTGGTGTTATGTTCGGAAACCCTGAAACGACTACCGGTGGAAATGCACTAAAATTCTATGCTTCCGTTCGCTTAGATATTCGTAGAACTTCCCAAATTAAAGATAATGACGAAGTAGCGGGTAACCGTGTTAAAGTAAAAATTGTAAAAAATAAAGTAGCGCCTCCGTTTCGTTTGGCAGAGTTCGACATTATGTTCGGTGAAGGAATTTCTAAAGTGGGCGAAATTATTGATTTAGGTGTAGAATACGGTATCATCAAGAAGTCCGGCTCATGGTTTAGTTACGGCGACACCAAGTTAGGACAAGGACGTGATGCTGTAAAAAGCTTATTATCGGACAACCCCGATTTAAGCGACGAACTTGAAAGCAAAATTCGAGCGGAAGTCAATGGAAGTAATATTGATGAACATGCCGTTGGAATAGAAGAATAAAAAAGCCTGAGCGTGTCTCAGGCTTTTTTATGCTCATCTCTTATCTTGCTTCGTCGTAACGTTTTGCAACGGCATCCCAATCGATAACGTTGAAAATCGCATCAAGATAGGCTGGACGTTTATTCTGATATTTCAAATAGTATGCATGTTCCCATACATCGATCCCCAAAATAGGTGTCCCCTGTACTTCTGCCACATCCATCAACGGATTGTCTTGATTTGGAGTAGATGTCACAGCAAGCTGACCATCTGACTTCACAATTAACCAAGCCCAACCTGAGCCAAAGCGAGTAGCGCCCGCATTCTGTAATTGTGTTTTTAGTTCCGAAAACGAACCAAAGGTTCTGTTAATAGTTTCCCCTAACTCACCTGTAGGTTCTCCACCTCCATTAGCACTTAAAACAGTCCAAAAAAGCCTATGATTAAAATGTCCTCCACCGTTATTACGAACAGCAGCAGAATATTTGGAGATATTTTTATTGATTTCTTCTAAGGATAGGTTTTCAGCATCTGTCCCTGCAATCGCTTTGTTCAAATTGTCTACATAAGCTTGATGGTGACGGTCATGGTGGATTTCCATGGTTTCTTTGTCAATGTGCGGTTCCAACGCATTGCTCGCATAAGGTAAAGCTTCTAATTCAAATGCCATAATATTTCTATTTTTTTGATTATTATTAAATATTCAACACGAATATAACAATTTCAGATTGGCTTAGGTTTTATTTAACCTCCAAAATCTTTCTTCTTTATCTTTTATTACGAAAAAATGATTTTATTAATTCGCTGCATTCTATAGCCAGCACATCGGCAATTACTGTTGTTTTGGGATGATAAAGGTTACCATATCGTGAGGAACCCCTTTTCTCGTCCGATGCTCCATATACAATTTTGGTTATTTGTGTCCAATAAGATGCTCCTGCACACATCACGCAAGGTTCTACGGTAACATATAAAGTGCAATCTTTTAAATATTTACCTCCCATATAATTGGAAGCTGCTGTAAACGCTTGCATTTCTGCGTGAGCGGTTACGTCGTTCAAACGCTCGGTGAGATTATATCCTTTTCCGATAATCTTACCTTGGCTAACGATTATAGCCCCAATAGGAATTTCCTCCTCTTCATAAGCTTTTTGCGCCAGCTTTAACGCTTCCCGCATGTAGGCTTCATCTGTTGCTATGGGATCAAAGTCCGTTGGCTCAAAATTATATACTTTCATTTAACGTGCATTTTCAGTTTTCCTAATCTACATTAATTTCGTTCCATTTGGCACCTGTCTTTCTATCGAACTCAACACGATATCTCCATTCTCATCCGGAAATCCTGTGACCAAACATTCCGACATAAAGTCTGCAATTTGCTTTTTTGGAAAATTAACTACTGCTATGATCTGCCTCCCTACCAAATTCTCTTTTTTATAATGTACTGTAATCTGTGCGCTAGATTTCAATACACCCAATTCTCCAAAGTCAATACACAATTGATAGGCGGGTTTACGCGCCTTCGGAAAATCCATCACTTCTAATATGGTTCCGACGCGTAAATCCACTTTTCCAAAATCACCCCATGTAATTAAGTCTGCCATTCCTACAAGCGATTTGATTCCAGATTTGACAATTCTTTTGCCAACGTAAATGTGATATATTCCTTATCGCGTCGAAGTCTTTTCGCTAGGCGAGTCACCAACACCTCCTCTTCCCCAGGCGTATAAATTAAATCATCATCTGAGAGGTGATTGTATTTGCGGCTCAATTTTATCTTCAAAACTTCCCAGTCCGAAGCTGTTATTTTTAGTATGCTCATATATAAATTTTGAAATAAATACGTTATTATTGTAGTGTATTAAAATAAACAAATATTTTTCACATGAAAAAATCTATACTTACTTTAATTTGTTTGATTGCTACTATCAGCATTTCACAAGCACAATTATTTCCAACATTCAAAGTTGGATTAAAGGGGGGATTGGGCTTTTCTAGTCTCCGATCAGAAGGAAGTTTCTTTAACTCCGACACAAAAACAGGCTTCCAATTGGGCGCATGGGGCCGTGTGGGAATAGCCGGATTCCATGTTCAGCCGGAGCTTTATTACGCGAGTAAAAAGGCAGGGATCACAAAAGACGGTGATGAAGGGGATGCGACATTTAAAAGTATGGACATGCCTATCTTATTGGGAACAAGAATAGGAATCGGTCCAATTGGGGCACGTATTCAGGCAGGACCTGTCTTCTCTTTCGCGCAAGACGGCAAGGTGGTTAATTTAAGCGAAGCCACGAATTGGGGTGCATACAAAAAGAATTCCACTGGTATCATCGGCGGTATTGGTGCTGACATTAGCAGCTTCACGGTCGATTTACGTTATGAGCATGGCTTGAGCAATCTGAATGAAACTGGCAATCAGAAAATAAGAATGTGGACCATCGGCGTGGGGTTCTCTTTCTTATAAGAGAACGTCATTTTGAAAATTTAATTTCATCAAAAAGAGGTTATCCACTTGGATAACCTCTTTTTGATTAGAAACGTTCTAAATTATCCGTTTTCTTTCGACTTTGTCATAATTTTGTTAACAAATAAATAGATTTGCGAAAATAATATATAAACATCTAGGATAATGAGTAATTCAAAGCCAGTTTTAAGTTCTTCACTCGGAAGAAAACTAATCATGAGCTTGACAGGGATTTTTTTATGTACGTTCCTGATCGTTCACTTGATTGGTAACTTGCAGTTATTTAACAATGACGAGGGATACGCTTTCAACCAATATGCGTATTTCATGACCCATTTCACCCCTATTAAAGTAGTATCATACCTACTTTACGCTTCTATTATTCTACATGCTATTTATGCCTTAGTCTTAACGATGAAAAACAAGGCTGCTCGTCCGATTGGCTATGCACAGTTCAACGGCGCTGCAAATAGCAAGTGGAGCTCCCGCAACATGGGAATCTTAGGAACAATCATCTTGGTTTTCCTAGCTACGCACATGTACAACTTCTGGTGGAAATATCACAATGATCAAGTTCCTTATGTAGAATATCGCACGGACTTGGCTACAGGTAACACCACTGCACACGAGATACAAGCCACAGACTTCAACGATTATCAAGTTACAACTGAAAACAATGTAGAAATCATAAAGGCACGTGATCTCTACAAACAAGTTGACTTTGCTTTCCAGAATATTGGAATAGTCATCTTCTATGTCATCGCCATGGCAGCGTTGTCCTTCCACTTAATCCACGGGTTCAAGTCGGCATTCCAGACGTTAGGTGTTTCTCATAAGAAATATGTACCTATCATTGAGTTTTTAGGTGTTTGGGTGTTTGGTATCGTCATTCCAATTGGTTTTGCTCTGATGCCGTTATATTTTTATTTCGTTAAATAATATTTAGGATATATCCATATCTGTTAAATATAAAGTATTTAAAATATGTTAGATTCGAAAGTACCTGTAGGCCCTTTAGCCGAGAAATGGTCAAAACATAAATTCAATATGAAGCTGGTCAACCCAGCCAACAAACGTAAATTCACTATCATTGTGGTAGGTACCGGTTTGGCGGGAGCTTCAGCAGCTGCTTCATTGGCAGAACTTGGTTATAACGTCAAAACATTCTGTTATCAAGACTCTCCGCGCCGCGCACACTCTATTGCTGCGCAAGGAGGTATAAATGCTGCGAAAAATTACCAAAATGATGGTGACTCCGTTTATCGGTTATTCTACGATACTATAAAGGGGGGAGACTATCGTGCACGTGAAGCTAACGTCTACCGTTTAGCAGAGGTCTCTGTTAATATCATTGATCAATGTGTAGCACAAGGTGTGCCTTTCGCACGCGAATACGGCGGATTACTGGATAACCGTTCTTTTGGAGGTGCGCAGGTATCCCGTACGTTCTATGCTCGTGGACAAACAGGACAGCAATTATTGCTAGGTGCCTACTCTGCATTGAACCGTCAGATAAGAAAAGGAAAAGTAACTTCTTATACACGTCATGAGATGTTGGATTTGGTAAAAATCGACGGACATGCACGTGGCATTATCACACGCGACATGGTAACAGGTAAAGTAGAAGCACATGAAGGACATGCGGTGTTGTTATGTACCGGAGGTTACGGAAATGTATTCTTTCTATCCACCAATGCTATGGGCTGTAACGTCACAGCCGCTTGGAGGGCACATAAACGCGGGGCTTACTTTGCCAACCCTTGTTATACACAAATTCACCCTACCTGTATACCGGTAACTGGCGATCATCAATCCAAACTGACACTGATGTCGGAATCGCTCCGTAACGATGGACGGGTTTGGGTTCCGAAGACACAGGAACTTGCTGAAAAACTACGTCAAGGACAATTGAAGCCGGTAGATATTAAAGAAGAGGACCGGGACTATTTCTTGGAAAGAAAATATCCATCCTTCGGTAATTTAGTACCCCGTGATGTAGCCTCCCGTAACGCGAAAGAAATGGTAGATGATGGTCGTGGTGTCGGTAAATCCGGAGTGGCTGTATTCTTAGATTTTGCAGATGCAATCAAACGTTTAGGTAAGGATACGGTAGAGGCTAAATACGGGAACTTGTTCGATATGTATTACCAAATTACAGATGAAAATCCGTATGAACAACCTATGCGCATCTACCCTGCGGTGCACTATACCATGGGGGGGATCTGGGTAGATTATAACTTAATGACTACTGTACCAGGCTTGTACGCACTGGGTGAATGTAATTTCTCTGATCACGGCGCCAACCGTTTAGGTGCATCTGCACTTATGCAAGGTTTATCTGACGGTTATTTTGTTATTCCGTATACAGTTGGTGACTATCTAGCTAACTTGGGAAGCTTTGCTCCTGTGGATAAAAACAACCCTGCTTTCGAGCAAACCCGTAAAGAAGTAGAAGATAAAATAAGTACTTTATTAAGCCTCAAAGGTTCTAAAACCGTAGACGACATCCATAAGAAGTTGGGTAATATTATGTGGGAGTACTGCGGTATGGCGCGCACGGCGGAAGGCTTGACAAAAGCAAAGGGCTTGATTCAAGAATTGAAAAAAGAATTTTGGTCCGATGTAAAAGTGTTGGGTGAAAACGAGGAGCTGAACATGTCCTTAGAAAAAGCCGGACGTGTCGCAGATTTTCTTGAATTAGGAGAGTTGATGGTAGATGATGCATTAAACCGCAGTGAATCGTGTGGAGGGCATTTCCGTCTTGAATCGCAAACAGAAGAGGGAGAAGCAAAACGTGACGACGAAAACTATACGTATGTTGCTGCTTGGGAATTTAAAGGCGAAAATCAAGCAGAAGCTCTACACAAAGAAGAGTTAGTTTTCGAAAACGTTAAGTTAACACAAAGAAGTTATAAATAGGGGATATATTATCATGGCACAACATATGAATTTAACGCTGAAAGTTTGGCGTCAGAAAAATGATAAAACCAAAGGTAAATTTGTTACTATTCAAGCAAAGGACATTGCAGACGATATGTCTTTCTTAGAAATGCTTGATGTTGTAAACGAAGATCTTACACGCGAGGGAGAAGACCCTATTTATTTCGATCATGACTGTCGTGAGGGCATCTGTGGTATGTGTTCGCTGGTTATTAACGGTCGTCCGCACGGGCCTAAATACGGCATCACTACCTGCCAATTGCATATGCGATCGTTCCACGATGGCCAGACCATCGTCATCGAGCCTTGGAGGGCCGCTGCGTTTCCAGTATTGAAAGACCTAGCCGTAGATCGTACTTCCTTTGACCGTATTCAGCAGGCAGGTGGTTATGTAAACGTAAATACAGGAGGAGTTCCGGACGCGAATGCTATTCCCGTTCCAAAACGCATCGCAGATGAGGCATTCGAATCAGCAACATGTATCGGCTGTGGTGCTTGTGTAGCAGCGTGTAAAAATGCTTCAGCTATGCTATTTGTATCTGCTAAAATTTCTCAATTCGCATTATTGCCTCAGGGACAAACAGAACGTTATGAAAGAGCGCAAGCGATGATCGACCAAATGGATGCAGAAGGGTTTGGAAACTGTACGAATACAGGCGCCTGTGAAGCAGAATGTCCTAAAGGCATCAAACTGTCTAACATAGCGCGGATGAACCGTGAGTATTTCACGGCTAAGTTTTTCCGTGAGGAAGATGTTCACACACATTCGTAGTACATTTATAATAGAGAACAAGGTGTCCCCGTTATGCGTGCATAACGGGGACTTTTTTTTATATTTACATTCATCGTATGGAGAATGGAGATGCTTACTAAAATTCGGTTTTTACTTTTGGTGTTGACGCTATCCCTTATGGGAACAGCGCTCACCATACACTTCACCATTACGGACGAAGACATGCTCGAACTGGATGAAAAGAAACTCACCCGGAAAATCCATTGGTATGAGGATAAAATTGATGAGATATGGAGGGATAGCCTCATCATCAAAACATTTCAGCACGCCGATAAATATCCGGTGCAGTTAACAAACATAACGACGGAGCTTGCTAAAGAACATATTTACGTTAATATATACAGTGACAATCAGATTATCCACTGGTCAACAAATATCTATGTCCCTTTTAGCGATGTAGGATTGCGTAGGAATACCTCGGTTATTCAAACAGAAAACCGTTCCTTTCTAACAAAAAAGAAAGAACTAACTAACGGCATTTCTATACTTGTTTTGGTTCCTATCAAGCGGAATTTTGAGAATACGAACCAGTTTTTAAACAATAATTTTCTTTCTACTATTGGTGTTAATAATCTTGAAATCGCGCAGTATGACGATAATAAAAACATACGTAATATTTACAGTAAAGACGGCGGCTACCTATTTTCAGTCAAGTTAATTGAAGGAAAGAAAGATAACCTGTACATCAGCTTACAATTCATTTGTTGGGTGACCGCACTGGTGTGTTTGCTTATATTAACCAATAGTATAGCCGTCTATTTAGCTAAGAGAAGGAAAACGTGGCTAGGGATCATTTTGTTTGCAAGCGTTTTGATTGCCGTTCGATATTTGGATTTGAAATCCAACTGGCTATTTATCCATTCCAGTTTAGAACTATTTGACCCCAAACATTACGCCTATAGCCAATTCCTGCCAAACATCTGGTCTTTTTTTATAACCACATGTGCTATGTTTTGGTTCATGTGTTTTATTATGTCCATTCAAAAGTACCTGCAGGTTCCTATTTTCTTGTCAAAAAAAAATTATGCGATAGGAATTTCCATCATCGGTATTTTTTCTATTTACTTCTTCGGTCAGGTAATCTATTATTTTCTAGGCACGCTGCTCACACACTCTCCAATCTACGAAAATGACTTTACGAAAATTCTAAACCTCGGCTTCTATGGCTGGCTATGTATCTTGTTATTCTGTGTAAACGTGCTCACATTGGTATTATATATCGATCGCATCGTGCAAATGGTACGTCAACTGCTCAGTAATATCACTACAATATTGAATATTGAGCTAATTTGCTTAGTTTTTGCCCTTATTGCTACAGCTCTTATCGGATTTAATATTCTTTTCGGTATCCTCTTTGGCGTCTTAGTTTTTCTCCGGACATACAAAGCTTATCATTTTTCTTCACCTTACCAGCTCTCTACTTTTATTTTAACCATACTGTTATTTTCGACCATCTCGGTCATTTCCTACAACCACTACAACGAGATAAAAAAAATAAACAGAATGGAACAGGCTATCTCTTATCTCTTGGCCGAAGATGATGTAAATGCAGTTTCTTTGTTTACTGATTTAGAGAAGAATATTATAAATGACTATCGATTAAGTAAGCTCTTTAGTTTGCATGATAGCGTCCCCGACATTCCCTACATAACAGACTATATCAAAACGAGATATATGAGCGGCTATTTGTCAAGATTCGAATTTCAAGCATTCTATTATGACAACGAGGGTGTACCGCTAGAGACCTACACAGTAGACAAGCCCGCGGAATACCGAGAAAATGTAATCAAGACCGCCATCAAAATTCCGTTCACAACGAACTTTTACCGCTTACGTGGCGAACTGGGGGCACACGAATACTTTACTCATCTTTCGATTCCTTATGAGGATAACCCCGACAAATTTCACCATATATATATCAATCTAAAAAATCTGTCCTACAGCACATCACTTCCTTATCCGGAAGTCTTAACTGATAACAATGCCACTGCATGGCAGTTTGATTCCTTTGAAGACAATTCCTATGCGTTGTATAAGGGAAATAATCTGGTTACGCAATACGGTAACTACAACTATACCGAGAATGATCTAAGCATTCCAAGTAAATTAAGGGAATATATGCGTTTAGAGGAAAATGATAAGTATTATCATCTCGCCTATAAACCAGATCAATATACCACCATTATTCTAAGTACACAAAAGGCCTCTTTTTGGGAGTACCTGGCTTTAGCGTCCATTATTTTTATTCTTTTACTGATCTTTTTCGGTCTATTTAATCTCACAAATTACCTTATCAGTACCTTTTCCACCACATCATTTCGATGGAATAGAATTCAATACCATTTTCGCATATTACTTAACAATATCCAGTATAGTACTCGGATTCAGGCATTGGTTAGTATATCCGTTCTGCTAGGTACGTTGATATCCGGAGCGGTTGCTTTTATAAGCCTAAACAGACAGTTGGAAGAAACAACAACCAATAACCGATTAAAGGAGATTGCGGAAATCACTAAAAAAATTGAAAATCATATGGCTAGTAGCCAAACCCGCGAGGGCTTCAATGAAAAAATCGTGGATATGCTCAAAGAAATGGCCCCTTCCACCATGACTAACTTCAACTTATATAATCGATCTGGGAAGTTACTTTACTCCTCACAACAACGTATTTTTGATCTCAAGCTTATATCAGAATTTATGAATCCTGTGGCGCTGAATAAACTTGCAGTATTGCGAAAATCCGAAGCCTATGAACGCGAACGCATCTCCAATTTCTGGTTCTCTTCGGTATATGCTGCGATCAAACACGAAGACTACACGACAGCCGCTTATTTAAATATACCATACTATACCACCGAAAAAGACGCCGCAAACAATAAAAATCTATTACTAAACACGATTTTAAATATCTATACCTTTATTATTATTTTATTTGGATTTATCGCGGTGACGCTTTCTCGGAAAATAACCAAACCCCTAGATATTGTACGGATGAAATTAGCTGAAACGCAGCTATCGAACAAAATTAATGAGCCCCTATATTGGGATAAGAATGACGAAATTGGGATGCTCATTAAGGAATATAATCTCATGCTAGTCAAACTGGAAGAGAGCGCCAAGCAGTTACGGGATGTAGAGCGAGAAACCGCATGGAGAGAAATGGCAAAACAAGTGGCACATGAGATTAAAAATCCGCTCACACCAATGAAATTAGGTATGCAACAACTGACACGCTCTTATCAAGAAAATGACCCCCGTTTTAAAGAGCGGTTTCAACGCATATCCACTTCTATTATTGAACAGATTGATATTCTTTCCAAAATTGCAACAGAGTTTTCTGCGTTCGCTAAATTACCAGAAACAAATGTTGAAAAGATCGATCTTATTGAAAAAATTAGAAAGTCGATCAATCTCTTCAGCAACACCGGAAATACCACAATTACGTTAATCAACGAAACACCGGACCAATCGGTACTTATACTCGGCGACCGTGATCAATTCCTCCGATCGTTCAACAATCTATTTAAAAATGCTATAGAGGGAAGCATGGGTAGAAAAAAGATAAAAATTAATGTTATTTTACGTTATTCCGAAGCGAATTGGGTGGAAATCCTGATTCAGGATAACGGTTTCGGTATTCCTCAAGATGTTATTCCTAAAATATTTAAACCTAATTTTACCACGAAAAGCTCGGGAACAGGACTAGGATTAGCATTTGTGAAGCAAACCGTAACGGGGATTGGAGGAAAGATCGAATTTATGACCCAAACGAATACAGGGACAACATTTATTATAACACTACCTATTTATAAAGGTTAGGGTTTTTATACATTTTTTAGTACTCGCTCTTCTGCTTTATTTCAGTACAACGCTAGCCCGTCCCATGACCGCATTATCGTTATATAGTAAAACAGTATACGCACCTTTTTTAAATTTATCTTGTGGCCAAAGGAACTGATATTCTTCACCGTTATTAGTAAAGTCAATGGTCTCTTTGAATGTATACTGTAGTTTTTCGCCGTGCACATAAAACATATTATTAGCATCACCAAACAAATTTCCTGATGGGTCAATAACACGCACGAACACTTCTTTATTTCCTTTTTTTGTCAATGTGTTTTCCGCAATAGAGAACAGAACTTGTAGTCTATCTACTCGGCGGGCTCGGGATTCAGTCTCGATCTTCTCCTTTTTCGACACGGAAATTCCGTTCACCTGAATATTGGAAACTTTTAAAGCCGACGCAATATGCACTTGGTCCTTTAACTCCGTATTCTCTTGAGATAGTGCTGTTACCTTTTTGTCAGTAGTAGAAACCTGCTTGGAGAGTGTTTGGTTCTCTTTTTGGAGAATCTCATTTCTTACTTCTAGCTCGTTAAGCGCAAGGCGTAATCCTGACACATCCCCCTTTAACCGTGCGACCTCCCTTGTTGCCAGTAACATATCTTCCTCCGAAATAGTTTGATTTTCAAGCTTGGCCCGTAACTCACTGATGGCCCCTCTAGCTCGTGCCTCAGAAGCTTGCATTGCCGAATCTACTCCAACTATCTTCGCCGAAACAAGATTATCCAATTCCGCCTCAATACGGTCAATCTCGATCTGTAAGTCTTGTTTCTGGATCGCCATCGTGTAGAGTTTCTCTCCAGACGACTTAAACTTTACGTAAAAATAAACATTGGTTGCAAGCAATGCTGCAATCGCTATAATGAAAAAATAAATCTTCGGGTTACTTCTTTTAGACGGCTCTTCCGGATATTTGCTGGTTGCGTCAAGCGTCACGCGCATTTTATCCATATCTTGTTGTTTGTACATCCTCTTTTTCACATAAAATGCCGGAAATCATTGTTATTTTCACTAATGTAACAAAAACTATTCCAATTAACGTTTCGCCGTAGTTATGCATTTACTCAAAATAGTTCAGAATGGTAAATCCTCCCTTTTTTAAATACTCTTCTTTACGCATCAATTGTAAATCACTATCAACCATCTCCTTAACTAACATAGGCAAGGTATATTTTGGGGTCCAGCCCAGTCTGTTTTTTGCTTTAGCGGGGTCACCAACTAATAAATCTACCTCTGTAGGGCGAAAATATTGTGGATCGACTTTGACAACAGTTTGCCCTAACTTTACGTGTTCGACTGGAATCTGCAACCGGTTCAATATTTCTTCGTCACGATCGATAATTACACCTTTTTCCATTGCATCTTTACCGCTAAACTCGATCTCTATTCCTACTTCTGCAAAAGCCATGCGTACAAAATCTCTAACCGTAGTGGATATACCCGTTGCTATAACATAGTCTTCCGGCTGCTCCTGTTGCAGAATCAACCACATCGCTTCCACGTAGTCCTTAGCGTGCCCCCAATCCCGCTGCGCAGACAGATTTCCCAAAAATAATTTATCTTGTAACCCTAACGCTATTTTAGCCACTGCCCGTGTTATTTTACGCGTAACGAACGTTTCTCCACGCACTGGGCTTTCGTGGTTAAATAGGATCCCGTTACACGCAAACATGTTGTATGCTTCGCGGTAGTTTACGGTAATCCAATAACCGTATAGCTTTGCAACTGCATAAGGGCTTCGGGGGTAAAAAGGCGTCCTTTCACTCTGCGGAACTTCTTGTACCAAGCCATACAGCTCCGATGTAGATGCCTGGTATACTTTCGTTTTCTTAGTCAGCCCTAGTAAACGAACAGCATCCAGAATCCGAAGGGCTCCGACTCCGTCTGCATTTGCTGTATATTCCGGCGTATCGAAACTTACCTTAACATGTGACTGGGCAGCTAAATTATATATTTCATCCGGCTGAATTTCTTGAATAATCCGAATCAAATTACTCGAATCTGTTAAATCTCCATGATGCAAAATAAAATTACGCTGGCTTGCATGAGGATCTTGATAAAGATGATCGATACGGTCCGTATTGAATAGAGAAGACCGCCTCTTCAAACCATGAACAATATAGCCTTTTTTTAATAGAAATTCAGCTAAATAAGCTCCGTCTTGGCCTGTGATTCCGGTAATTAAAGCTATTTTGGTTTTATTTGTATCCATATTTTAGTAAAAAAGTCCCAGTAATGAGCAACAAACAATCGACACCAGCTGTTTGTTACCCATTACTAATCACCTCTTAGTCTTGTACGCGCGAGAAATTAAACACGAGGTTACCTGTTCCATTATCCAATGGTATAGGCATACGCATCACTAGTGATTGCCCATCCGAATAAGAAAGATCTAAGCGATAACCGGTTGTTACATTTCTGGCTTTCTCTCCCGAATATATTTTTTTAAACTGGAATTGGGGATGTAAGTTATCGTTCGGTATATCATATACGGACCATACCATGTTACGTACGGCACCATCGGCGCATAGTGTTCCGGAAGCGTTGAAAGCAATACTTCCCTGGTAGTTACCGCCCGGAAGAGTCCATACGCTACCGATAAAACAATCAACGGGTGCTTCATCAAAAATGTTTTTAATCGTGTAAGCAGCGGGAATATCTTCCCGGTCTACCGAATTTAAAACCCATTTCCCTTTTAATCCATTTCGCCACTCACGAGCAGATGGACCGTCATTACCGAAAGATGAACCGGTACTTCCGACAGAAGATTTTCGCTGAGCCCCACATGACGCCAAGAGCATCACAAGGGTAAAGATTGTACAAACGGATAAGATATGTTTTTGCATAACGTATAAAATTAGTTTTCTTACTGGAGTTTATTCGCAAACTTAGATAAAATGCTTAGCATTCACGAATGCCAAATAAAAAAATACTATGAGTAATTCATTTTCATATATTGCGTGCGCATATTAAATGCATTTGATCCAAATCTCCACGGCCATCAAGGTCTTTTTTTAGCGGAAATATAATAACTTTGCATGGAATGAATTCATCCAAAAATCATACCATAAGCAAAATTATCGCGAAAGCCATCTTGCGTATTACCGTTATTCTAATCGCATTCCCTATAATCGTTTATTTCACGAACCCTGAGATAATGTCGCAACAGATTTTCTTTCCCCACCGTTGGGCGGTCCTATTTCCCATATTATTGGTTTTGGTATTTATAGCACTTTTGATACCAGTTTTAAAGGATCGATACACAAAAATAGAATACAACTGGCTGTTTTCATTGACCGGCATCTTTGTATGTTTATATCTTGTTTTATTCTACACACGCATTTTATCCATTTTGTAATGATGACGGCAATGTTCATTATCCGTGACCATAGCTTATAACATGAAGAAAAATAAATTCTGGACATACGTTAAAAACATCTTTAAGATACTCATCACAGTAGCGGCTGTCTATTGGGTTTCTCAAAAGATATCGCTCATCGAACTCAAGGGTGCGCTGGAAGAATGCAATCCGCTATACCTATTCTTTGCTTTATTATCTTATGCTATGTCCCAGTTGGTTGCATCGTCCCGATTAAATAGCTTTTTGAAAGTAATAGGATTGGATATCAGTGAACGATATAATTTAAGGCTCTATCAAGTCGGCCTGCTCTACAATTTCTTCTTACCGGGCGGGATTGGAGGAGATGGTTACAAGATATATTTTTTGAAAAAGCATTACGCAGTCCGGGGAAGAAGAGTATTGACCGCTGTATTTTTTGATCGGCTAAGCGGCCTGTGGGCTTTATCGATTATTACTGGATGCCTTATCATATTTATGCCTCGGCTTTCTATACCGAATATAGTTACGGTTAGCGTGCTTATAATAGGAACGGCGACTTACCTTTATCTTTTACAGCTGTTTTTCAAAGAATTCCTATCTAAGTTTATCATTACCCATCTTAAAGCACTTGCCGTACAAAGTTTTCAGACTTTAAGCGCGATTGCTATACTATATGCACTGGGCTTTGATGGTAAGTTCTCTCCTTATTTACTAATTTTTTTGATATCCTCATTAGTCGCTATTGTACCTTCTTTACTCGGGGGGGCTGGCCTACGCGAATCACTCATGGCATTTGGAGCAGAATATTTTCAGCTTGACCCTCACCTAGCAGTTTTAGTGAGTTTACTTTTTTATATTATTTCACTGCTCGTGGCATCTTCAGGTCTTTATTATATCCTGAGACCGCAACGTCTCGGCATCAATAAATTACCTTCTGCTGAAGAAGTGGAAGAAGAATTAGAAAACGAAGAATAATTATGGCAAATATTATTATTACAGGAGCAAGTAGTGGAATCGGCTTTGAGGCAGTTTTGGACTTGACCGCAAGCAAGGAAAACAATGTCGTTGCATTGGCTCGGTCTGCGGATAAGCTACGTAAACTCCATGAAATTTCTACCTCACTCAATCCGGAGGGGGGAAAGCTTTATCCGGCCCAATTCGACATTGTGTACGATAATTACCCAGACTCTTTGATCCCCTTTATCCAATCGAAGTTCGAAACAGTAGATATTTTAGTCAATAATGCGGGAGTATTAATCAACAAATCTTTTCTCGACACCTCTTTGGAGGAGTTTGCGCAAGTACTACAAACCAATTTGCTGGGACATATCAACATGATCAGGCATATAGCGCCACTCATGAAAAACGGAGGCCATATTGTCAATATAGGAAGTATGGGCGGCTTCCAAGGTTCAGCGAAATTTACCGGCCTTTCTGCTTACTCCACGAGCAAAGGAGCATTGGCCACATTGACAGAATGCCTGGCAGAGGAATTCAAAGAGCGGAACATCAAAGTGAATTGTTTGGCATTAGGTTCTTCACAGACCGAGATGTTTGAAGAAGCTTTTCCCGGTATTGAGGCGGGCACGCTCGCTTTTGAAATGGGACGTTATATAGCCGATTTTGCACAAAACGGCCATAAGTACTATAACGGAAAAATATTACCGGTTGCTAATACAACACCGTAGTTAAATCTCTCTTATCCATTGTGCCAAATCCGATAGCACCTGTTCATTAAAAGTTTCTTCAATATCAATATATTCCGAAACGGCACCTGTTTCAGCTTTTTGAAAGAGATGATTCAATCCGTCATAGGCTTTTAGAAAATTCTTTTCTTTATTCGGCAAGTGATCAGTCAAGCTTTCTAAATTAGGTGCAAAAGGTACCTGCACGTCTTTTGTTCCAAAAGCGGCAAATACCGGAACATCAATTCTTTTAATGAACGGAACGGGATCTATGCGCATAAAATAACGATAGGCCGGTAGTACCATCATTTTTATTTCGTTCTTTTGATTCTCTGAAAGATTAGGTAACGGCGATGCTATATTTTCCAAAATCTGGCGGTACGCATGCTCATCACCCAAATCACTTTTTACCGCTGCGAAATTTCGACGGTTCACTTCTTTCGCTTCCCGAAGTTCTTCAGCAGACATTCCCATAACTTTACCGATCTCATAGGCCTGCAACAGCATCAATGAATCAATAGGGATCGCGGGTGCCCCCAAAAGCCCTATAAAACCGACATCGGCGGAGGATTCTCCGGCAATCAGTTCTGCAATAAGCGCCCCTTCACTATGTCCAATAATCCCCACTCGTTTGGGGTCTACGCTCTCCTGCTTTTGCAAAAAGCCTATCGCAACAATGACATCACGGCTAAAATCACCGATGGTACTTTTCGGATAACTTCCAGTCGACGCACCTACTCCCCGTTCGTCATATCGTAATACAATAATACCGTGCCTTGTCAGATAATCGGCTATTACTTTAAACGGCTTATGCCCCATGATTGTCTCGTCTCGATCCTGCGGGCCGCTTCCTGTTACTAGTACCACAGCAGGTAGCTGCTCACCTTTTCGGGGAATTGTTATGGTTCCCGCCAACCTAACACTGTCGTATTCACTCGAAAACGTCACATCTAATGTATCATAACTATACGGTGGCTCGGGCAGTTGTGGTCTTCGCCGCTTTGCTAGCGTCCGATCAGCTTTTGATAAGTGCATAGGAAATGTCATACCATTTTGGGACACAATGCCTTCAATAAGCTCATTTGTTAGTATCTTGCCTTTGTAGGTTAAGCCAATGGAGGCAACCGCTATCGTTATGGAGTCCTGCTCGATGTGGATTGCACTAACAGGGAGTTTGGCGTTTCCCTGCGCCGGGCTCTCCATCGTTCCTTTCCATGACGAGGTGTGCTCCAAACGGAAAACCAGCGGAAGGACAGCCCCCTGTACTTTTAACTCTCCTTGCCAAGTTCCCGCAAATTTTTGACCATACCCAAAACAGGATTGAAGCAATACAATTAAAAAAATATAATATTTCATATAAAAAATCCTCTATAAACCAATAACGCTATGCCGTCCAATACGAACACCGCAATTACTATCAAAAAACCATGCCCAAATTTCTTGCTATTGATGGAATGTCGAACTCCAACTACAAGGAGATAAAAAAAATAGACCATCATGAACAGCAGGAAAATAGCTAGAAGCGCGATCCACATCATGTCTGTCTGATTTAATGACATAGCAAAATTAACTTCTGTTGCCTTTTCCATTGGAATTAGCTTTGTCATCCAAATAACCAACAAACCGGCAAATAACATTGGTATCCGGGCTATCAGCACATTGTTTAATACATCAACAAAACGAGTTTTTTTATACAGAACCTTCGCGAGCATAAACATTCCTAATGTCAAAATCCCCATATTCGTCAGATTTCCTAATACAATAGCGGTTAGACTTGTTGCGCCCATGTGTATTTGAATAATACCATCAAACACAATTTTTCCAAAATAAGAAATTGTTATCCCGACTACAAAACCAACTATACCTATCCATAATAGATTTTTCTCCGAATAATCTTCAAATGGGTTTAAGAACAGCGGCTCCATGTTACGCTTCATATTTTATCCCTGGTTAACTTGACGATATCGTTTTAATATTTCGTTTACCTTTTCCGGCTTTTGTGTCCCAATGAGCATTTTAGCTCCGTTTTTGCTAACTATAAGATGAATTCCATATGAACCCTTAGTCGTAAAAGCCGTCCCTTCCCTACCAAACCGATAACCCCAACCACCGTATTCCCATGGACTATATCGCTTCACGTACACGTCCCCTATCTCATCCCAACCCCATGTTTTTTCTTTCCATATAAACGGGAAAAACCGGATATGTATGCCTTCTTGATCTATACGCGACCGAAGCCTCATAAAAAATATGATAGCAAACGCTATCAAGCCAATTAAGGCTCCTACGGAAAATCCTTCTATTTTCCCTTCATTTGAATTACTCCAGGCTGTGTAGACACCTGCCCCCAAAACGAATAAGTATAATAGACATAGCCACCAAGTTATAAAGCTTTGACTTTCCCTGTAGATTAGATTATTTTTCATTTTTCAGTGTTTTTATCCTGTTTATCAAATCATCCAGCTTGTTCCTCACCGTTGGGTAACTCTTCCCCATTTGAATAGCCATTTCCTTTAAGCTTCCTGAGTTTATTAAGAACTGCAAGACAAATTCCTGTTCTTCAACACTCAACTGCATGAGTATCGGCAAATAATATTTACCAGAAACTTCCGTTTCACAATTCATACAAACCAATTTCGATACTACTAGTTGATTCTCGCAACTTGGGCAAACTGTCGGCAATTTCATCATACCTTCTTTTTTCAAAGGCAAAAATAAATTATTTTAAAATAAATATAAATATATTTGAACATATATTCATTATTATTAACAAATTAAACATATTTCTTTAACTTCGTCCTTCTTTTTAAGCGATAAACCTCCGTTCAACGTCGCTGCGCTCTATTCCCGATTTCCCGTTAATAATCGTAAATTCGCAAAATTTTAGTCAAATGAGAAAGGCACTTGGTTATATACTTACACCTATATTTTATATCTGCTTTGCTGTGTCATTGCTAATTTTCCATCCCATTCAATGGCTTTGTTTTAAACTTGGCGGATATACTGCGCACAAAAAAAGCGTCGATCTTTTAAATAGCTTTTTGGTTGCCTGTAATTACACGCTATTTAATCGGACAAGATTTATCGACAACAAAAGCATTCCGACCGGAAGACCGATTATTTTTGTTGCCAATCACCAAAGTACATTTGACATTCCCCCCATGATATATTTTTTACGGCGGTTCCACGGAAAATTCATTTCCAAAATTGAATTGGCCAAAGCGGGAATCCCAAGCATATCATACAATTTAGTACATGGTGGTGCGGCGAACATAGATCGTAAAGATCCGAAGCAATCCATTGCCGAAATTCTGAAACTGGCAAACAACATGAAGACCAAAAACTGGTCAGCTTTTATTTTTCCAGAAGGAACACGTACAAAAACAGGTAAAATGAAAACTTTTTCCGTGGGTGGAATCGCGACCCTTTTGAAAAAGAACCCCAATGCACTTGTAGTTCCTATAGCAATCAAAGGCTCCTATTTAATGGTAAAATACGGGATGTTTCCATTACGCCCATTCACCTCCATGAGTTGGGAAGTATTAAGCCCGTTGGATACGACCGGGCTAAATGCGGAAGAGATTGTGAAGAAAGCCGAAGATATTATCAAAGAAAAAGTAGAAGCTTAATTAAGTTAGTTGACCTTTCTGCCTTTCCAATCGTACTTACCGACATTGCCCGCCACCCCTATATACACGAGGTAAACGGCATGAATGAACGACAAAGGGAATAAATTCACCAACAAAGCGTGTCTATTTACCAGACCACAAAGTGGATAAATAAAGGCTAATTCCGCCAGTACCTTCATTCCCAACGCGATCAAAAACATCACATTGACATTCGGCAAATCAACGAGAAACTGTGCCAAGCCGACAATTAATGATAAATTGAACAACCATATACTAACGCCTAACCAGACGACTCGCTTGTCCCTATATTTTGTACTCTTGGACGCCCAACGTCTCCGTTGGCTGATAAATCCGGAAAGGGTAGCTTTTGCATCAGTGTATACGATAGCTTCTTTCGATTTACAAAAACCTATTTTTTCTGCATATTTTTCTGCAACCTTATGCAAGAACAACTCATCATCACCGGAAGCAAGATTATCAATGCCATTAAAACCACCCATTTCGTAGAACAGATCGCGTCGATAAGCGAGATTTGCCCCATTACAAGTCGTTGGCTTCTTATTTCCTATACCGGCCGCACCCAAACCAATAAGATATAGAAACTCTAACGTTTGAAGACGTTCGAAATAGCTTTTCTCTTCGGAGTAAGCCACAGGGGATGAAACCATATAGGCCCCCGATTCCTCAAAATAGCCCACTACCGTACGTAGCCATCCTGTATCCATACGGCAATCTGCATCTGTAGTAACGATTATTTCCCCGGAAGCTTGTGCTATGCCTCGGCTAATTGCCAGTTTTTTGTAGGAATTTAATTTGTCCCCCTCATTCAATTGCAACAAGGTAACACCTCTTGAAGTATAGGACGCAACGATTGCAGCCGTATTGTCAGTGGAATGATCATCTATAACAATAACTTGCAAAAGTTCTTTTGGATAGTCTTGATTGACAATACAGTTTAGCGTACGTGCTATATTGTCTTCTTCATTACGGGCGGCAATTAACACTGAAACAGATGTATGAACTATTGTCTGCTTCGGTTTAAAATACGAAATCTGCATCCATCCACGCAACATATACAATACTAATACAACATACACCACCGTCATAATAACGAGAAATATATCAAGACTTGTTGTCACCCACATAATTTACATTTAAAACAAATACGGACCCCATAATAGCAGGCAGGATAAGGTTGACGAACCAGATACAAGAAACAATCGCCATAACCGCTATTTCCTGCGTCGTAATATAACTATACAAATTACTTGCAACAAAACTACGCACACTAAAATCGAAAATATCGAGCGACGGAACGGCAGATTGAACGAAAAACAGGATGAAAATCATCAACACCATCGACACAAATGGCAACTCAGGCAAAAAGACTAACATCAACACGACATATTGCGAAGTAAATATAGCAAAGCGTGCTAACGAAAGTAGCAAGACACGCAAAAGTTCCCGCGTAGTGAAATCTTCCAGTATGGAGAAGAATGGTTTTATCTTCCGTAAAAATATAAATTTACCAACCAGATAATCCACCCAATACACGTTGAAATAAAGTACAACAAATGCCACTGCATAAATTATCGCTAACAACCAAACGCCAAATTTGACGCTATCCGGTGTTGGTAAATAAGTGGCAACAAACCAAGCGATACTCAAAGAGCCAAATACACTGGTGAGAACCAACTGTGCAAAGAGCCCCACACCCATTGCTATTGCTCCTCTTGCCCTGTTACGTGGCTTTAGAAGAAGTATACGACCTCCGTACTCGCCGATCCTATTCGGTGTAAATATAGCCCACGTAAGACCACAAAAGACGGATTTTATAGCTTTCCACCAACTAATTACCTCAACCCGTCGACTGAGATATTTCCATTTAGCAACTTCGATCGCCCAATTCAGCAACATCATCAATACGACCACAACCAGCGTCGCGCGTACCGTCCATGGATTTATACTTTGCAGTAACGCGTTGAATTCACGGAGGTTCTGCTGGTTATTAACCTTCGAAACAATGAACCAGGTCGCCAACCCAACGATGGCGAATTTAATTCCTAGATTTAAATATTTCTTTTGCTGTCTCGTCAATGTTCTAATGTGATGACCGCAAAGTTAATGTAAAATCGTAATATTGCAACATGCAAAGGGAGAAGGCTAAAGAACGTATCATTTTGGGAATTGACCCAGGAACTGTCGTTATGGGTTATGGACTAGTTAGACAAACTGGGCAAAAGATAACACTTTTGAGCCTGGGTGTTGTCAAAATGGGGCATTTAGATGACCAAGGACTAAAACTCCAGCGCATCTTTAAGAAAACCATGTCTCTTATAAAAGAATACCAGCCTGATTGCATGGCACTGGAAGCACCCTTTTATGGAAAAAACATTCAAGTCATGCTAAAGCTTGGAAGAGCGCAGGGTGTTGCGATGGCGGCTGCACTGAGCGTAGACATCCCTATCTTTGAATATTCACCACGTAAAATAAAGCAATCTGTCACCGGAAATGGCAGCGCCAGCAAAGAACAGGTAGCTGCTATGCTAAAAACGGTTCTGCAATTCAACGAAACACCCGAATTTCTGGATGCGACAGACGGGTTAGCTGTAGCCGTATGCCACTCGTTCCAACAAAATAGTGGAGTGGAAAAAAAAGCCTATTCGGGATGGGAAGCTTTCGCCAAAGACAACCAACGCAGAATACGCTAGTCTAGAGTTTCACCTGCCGAATAACATTCTTCACATTGAGCTCTACAATATCCGTCATGGATTTACAATCCAAATAAGCTTCATTATTATAGAACGCTTTATATCCCTCTCGTAACTTTGCTATATTTTCTGGCGCAGACAACCCCTGCAATTTCGAAGCATCTCGTAAGTCTTTAATGCGATGACGTTCGCTACGCACACGGTGCACGATGGAAGAGCGTTCTTCTTGTTGATACTGTAACACGGTCTTTTCGTTTAAATGCTCCATAGCCAATTTAACATAAGGAAGATTTTCCTTGAAATACTGGGGCATGTACACTCTTGGATTCCCTTCATAAAATTGCTGATCGAAATCAATGGCCCGGATACGAAACTGGAAATCGTCAAAATCCGGTGTAATCTGCATAACAAAGTTGTACGCACGCATATCGCCAAGCAAGGAAATAATACAGCGCTCGTTAAACTTAACAAACTCTTTTGCAATACGTGTTTGATTATATTCTGTATTATGTATGCCAGATTTGCTAAACACATCGCCCGGTATCCCAACAATATGTTCTTCGACTAATGTGTCACGGTCTACAAGGTAGTTAACTTGATTGGGGGAAAGAATCTCCTCCAACTCCAGCCCATATATTCTGGATGCATCTGCTTGCTTGATATAAAAATAATCGTAAACATCATTTAAGCGGTTTATAATACGTATCCGAAAAGGTTTCGTATTCCCAAATGCACAATATTCTATTCTATCTATAATTTTATGTTCTACAATGCGCGTATTGCCCGACGCTTTGAGCTGTGCATATACCACCTTTAATGCATCATATAACTGATCTTGTATATAAGGGGGATATAGCGGTGTTTCCCACAAGGTATCGTTCCCATATTTATCCATTACCGGCACAGTCTCTCCGAAATTCAACAGTTCGCTATAAGCCAGTGGCAACCTCGTATCCCGCTGATACATACGAAGGTATTTATTTAAGCCTGCACCTACCGGATAAATAGGCTTTTTGCGCGATATTTTAACGTCGTCTTCCATTACGGGTGTTTTGTGAAAATACGAAATTTTAGTTAAAAGAAGAGAAGAGGCAATCCTAGTTTCAACTCCTTCACTAGCAGAAATAACACATTTATAATAAAACAGGTCTTATTTTGCGAAGAAATAAAATTGTAATACAAAAATACTTAGTATTTTTGCAAAAATAAAAAAAGCAAGTACCTAAGGTTTAAAACGGTAGGTGTGTAATGAAGAAACTCCCCGGGGAGAGGAGTTTCTTACGCTAACCAATTATAAACCTATGTTATTTTGAGGGAAGTAACATGCTATTTTGAAACAAAAGTTATATTTCATCTTCTTTTGTTGATACAAATATACAAATACATCAAAATATCTAAAAGTTTTATTTTATTTTTATATGAATTTAAAAATAAAGGTAATTTTTTAACAAAAAACACCATTTTTTATGGATAAAAAGTATTCAAATTACGATTTAGACAATCTAGACATCCAAATATTGTCTATTTTAATGGAAAACGCATCAATTCCATACACAGAAATAGCAAAAAAACTAATAGTTTCGGGAGGAACCATCCATGTAAGGATGAAAAAAATGGAAGAGCTAGGAATAATTAAAGGTTCTCAGCTTATTATCAACCCTCAGAAGGTCGGTTTTGACATTACGGCTTTTTTGGGAATTTATTTAGAGAAGGGCTCCCAATATACGGATGCGGTAAAACAACTACAAGAGATAAAAGAGGTCGTAGAGCTACATTATTGTACTGGTCAATACAGTATGTTCGCTAAGATCGTATGTCGAGACACCGCACATTTACGGAAAGTACTAAACGAAGATATCCAGTCCTTAACTGGGATTCAACGTACAGAGACGATTATATCGCTGGAAGAAAGCATAAAAAGGCAGATAACCTTATAGAAAGATAAAAAGGGGGAAAGTATCGCCCCCCTTTTATCTTTCTATAAAATACTTTTTAATAAATCTACGTAAAAGACAATGCCCTCCTCGATTTCTAACAAGAATATATGCTCGTCAGCAGCATGCGATCGTGCCGAATCTCCCGGTCCGACTTTTACAGACGGAAACGGCAACAATGCTTGATCACTCATGGTTGGACTTCCAAATGTCTTCGCTCCTAAACGAACGCCTGACTGGACAATCGGATGCTCCAATTCAATTGCAGAAGGATTGAGCCTAGTGGAGCGAGGGCTCACGCTTACAGAAACGTGCCGCTTAATGATGTCCAGCACCTGCTGATTGCTATAAACATCGGTCGTGCGCACGTCTACCACGAATGTACAAGATGCTGGAACAACATTATGCTGAACACCACCATTCACTACGGTAACGGTCATTTTTATCGGCCCTAAGTACGATGAAATCTTTGGAAACTGAAATGTACGAAACCAATCTATAGCCTCTATGGCTTTATATATTGCGTTCTCGCCTTCCTCCCGCGCCGCGTGTCCGGCAACACCGGCCGCCTCACAATCCAAAACCATCAATCCCTTCTCTGCGACAGCCATCTGTAGCTGGGTAGGCTCCCCAACAATGGCAAAATCCATCGGTTTGATATGCTTTATCGCTTCCTCAATGCCGTTTTTTCCCGAAATCTCTTCTTCTGCGGATGCCAACAGGCAGAGATTATACTGTAAATCTTCTCGCTCATAATAATACAGAAATGCTGCTATCAGTGACACCAAACATCCTCCGGCGTCGTTACTTCCTAAGCCAAATAGCTTACCTTCGATCACGACGGGATCAAACGGGTCTTTTGTATAACCGCTATTGGGCCTTACCGTATCGTGATGAGAATTCAGGAGAATAAATGGTTTCGTTTCAGCTGTATATTTATTATAAGCCCATACATTATTGCCTGTACGCTCGTAAGCAATCCCTCTTGCATGAAAAAAACGACATAACAAGTCTGCAGTATCGTCTTCTTCCTTGCTAAAAGATGGCAACGCGATCAATTGCTTTAATAGCGAAGTTGCTTCGTCTATCAAACGGGCGATGTCACTCACTATATAAGCCTCCTGCCTTTTCTGCGGACAGTTTGATGCCCTTGATGAAGGCCGAACTAAACCCGTTGTGTTCCATCTCGTTCAGTCCCGCGATAGTACATCCTTTAGGCGAAGTTACTTTATCAATCTCTCCTTCTGGGTGATTTTTCGTCTGCAACAATAAATCTGCTGCACCTTTAGCTGTTTGTACAGCCATTTTTAAAGCATCATGTGCGTGGAAGCCTATTTCTACCCCTCCCTGTGAAGCTGCCCGAATAGCACGTAAAAAAAAAGCAATACCGCATGCGCAAAGCGCTGTCGCGGATGTCATGAGATCTTCTTGAATGACCACCACTGCACCCACTGATTCAAACAACCGCTCTACTTCTTTTATTTCTCCATCCGTAGCTGTGTCGGTCGCGATACACGTCATGGACTGCCCAATAGCAATCGCTGTATTGGGCATCGCACGCACGACCAATTTGTCTAAACCCAGGACCTGTTTAATGTCTGCACAACTTACACCCGACACTACCGAAACAATAATCTGACTGACATGGACGGTCCCCCTTATTTCTTCCAATACGTTACGAAGTTGTTGAGGCAAGATTGCCAACACCACTATTTCAGCATGTAAAACCGCCTCTGCATTGTTATCGCCCACCCGAAAACCGAACGCTGCTTCTTCTTGAAGATTAGCAATGTTTCTTCGCGTGAGCGTTATATCAGTAGGCATATACTGTCCCGACTTCACAAGTCCTTTAGCAAGGGAAAGTCCGATATTTCCACTACCGATTATCGTTATTTTGCTCATCTTAAATAAATCATGACGGTTACTCTATTTCGATAACAAACACGTTCCAAATTCTCCCTGTTGATATTTATACAGGTTTAGAGCGTTACCAATATATACATTTTTCACTCCTTTTCCAAGCGCCTCAAAGGCATTTTCCAACTTCGGAATCATGCCTTCGTAAATTACCTTCGCCGCTTTAAGTTTTTTGAACTCATCTGCTTTGATTAATCGGATGACAGATTCCGGATCGTTAACATCCCGCAATACACCATCTTTTTCAAAACAGTAAATTAACTTCGTTTCATATATCTTCGCTAACGAAACAGCTAGTGCAGAGGCAATGGTATCCGCATTGGTATTTAGCAATTGTCCTAAACCATTATGGGTAATAGCAGAAAACACAGGTGTAAACCCTGCTTCTAAAAACTTCTTTATACTATGGGGGTTAACAGAGTCTACTAAGATATCTCCGACATATCCGTAATCAATCTCTCTGACTGGGCGCTTGATCGCTTTGATCGTATTACCGTCTGCTCCACACAATCCTAGCGCATCGCATCCCAGTTTTTGCAAGGAAGAAACAACGTGTTTATTGGTTAATCCTGCATACACCATCGTTGCGACGTCCAACATAGGCTTATCCGTAATGCGTCGGCCATCGACCAATTTTGCCGAAATACCTAGATCTGCCGCAATTCGCGTGGCTATCTTTCCACCTCCGTGGACTAATATTTTTTTACCACGCAAAGCCGAAAACTGCTCCAGGAAACGCTGCAACTGGGCGTCGTCATCAATGATATTTCCCCCAATTTTAATAATATGCAACCCACTATTCATAGATAACGTAACACTTTTACTTTTTTAAACTTTCCAATATACGTTTTAACACCACCTGGGCCGCCCAAACACGATTGCCTGCTTCCTTAACGACTAAAGAATTGGGTCCATCGAGAATTTCCGACGACAGTTCTAAATCTCGTCGCACAGGCAAGCAGTGCATTACCCTTGCATCGTTTGTCAAGGCTAATTTCTTGTTGGTCATCAGCCAATCTCCCTCCAACGGATAAACCTGTCCATAATCGTGATAAGATGACCAATTTTTCACATAGACAAAATCAGCTTCTGCCAAAGCATCATCCAGATCGCTAACTATACGCGCTCCTGTTGTAAACTCTTCCTTCAATTCATATCCGGTAGGATGAGCAACGGTAAAATCAACTAGACCTTGTTTCTGTGCCTCGCACATCCATTCAGAAAAGGAATTCGGAACGGCTTGAGGCAACGCTTTGACGTGAGGTGCCCAAGCTAGCACCACTTTGGGTCTGGCCACCTTTTTATGTTCCGTAATGGTAATTAAATCGGTTAAACTTTGTAAAGGATGACGCGTAGCGCTTTCTAGGGAAACAACCGGAACCCCACAAAATTTCACAAATTTATTAAACAATTCCTCGGTATAATCCGCTACTTTATCTTTCAAACTGGGGAAAGAACGTAGGCCTAAAATATCACAATATTCACCCATCACAGCAGCGGCCTCCCGGACATGTTCCACTGTTGTTCCGTTCATGATAACACCATCCTGGGTTTCCAATGCCCAGCCTTCCTTATCCATATTGATTACCATGACGTCCATACCGAGACTCATTGCCGCCTTTTGCGTACTCAAACGCGTACGCAAACTCGGGTTCAAAAATACTAAACCCAATGTTTTGTTCTTTCCTAATTCCCGCCAACTATACGGATTGGCCTTGAGCGATAAAGCTTCTTGCACGACCTGATCTAAATCGTCAACATCAGCAACTGAAAAAAAATTCTCCATCTTTCCACGTAAAAAATAAAAAATAAGGCCATTTCTCTCGATAGTCGAAATGACGGTTAATATTTTGCTTACCCGATTAAACTGCCTTCAATCTCTCGTCAAGTGCAGTCAAAAAAGTATCTGCAATATCGCGTGTTATATTCAAAGCAGGTAAAATTCGAATAATATTAGGTTTCGCCTCTCCGGTGAAAATCCTATTCTTTACCAACAAATCCCTTTTAACGCTTACTAATTCCTCTGGTAATACAATACCAATCATCAATCCTCTTCCTCTCACCTCTTTTACCCGGTCAAATTTCTTCAATTCCGTAAGTAGATAGTCCCCAACACTTTGGGTATTTGTCAGTAAGTCTTCCTCTTTTATAACATTTAATACAGCAATTGCCGCAGCACAAGCAAGATGGTTTCCCCCAAAAGTGGTTCCCAGCATACCAAAAGATGCTTTGAATTTAGGTGATATACTGATTGCACCAATCGGGAACCCATTGCCCATCCCTTTTGCCATCGAATAAATATCTGCGTCTACACCCGCGTAATCCTGCGAATAAAAATCACCTGTACGGCCGTAGCCGCATTGTACTGCATCTGCAATAAATACAGTTCCATACTGATCGCAAAGTGAACGAATTAACCGAAGAAAAGCAATCGACGCCTCCCGTATCCCCCCCACACCTTGTATACCCTCTATAATGACAGCAGCTATTTCGTCTCCGAAGTTTTGGAAAGCACCGGTTAATGCCTCTTCGTCATTGAAAGGCAAAAACACTACATTTTCTGTCTGATTTACGGGAGCTACAATAGCAGGGTTATCCGTCGTAGCCACCGCCAAAGAAGTACGTCCGTGAAAAGAGTTGGTGAAAGCTATAATTTTTTTTCGACCATTATGGAAAGATGCCAATTTCAAGGCATTTTCATTCGCTTCGGCGCCCGAATTACAAAGAAATAACGCATAATCATCTTTGCCCGACATCTCACCCAGCTTGTGCGCCAGCTGTTTCTGTAATGGAATCTCTACAGAATTTGAATAGAATCCGATTTTATTCAATTGCGCCGTGAGCGCTTCAACATAGTGCGGATGGCTATGTCCGATCGAAATCACAGCGTGTCCACCATACAGGTCGAGGTATTCGGTGCCTGCTGCGTCCCATACACTAGACCCTTTTGCTCTTACTATGTTAATAGGGTTTATGGGGTAAACATTAAATAAATCCATGTAAATTAAATAATTGCTAACAAATATAACGAAGAGCAACTAAAAAACAGCACAGTTTCCGCAGTTAACACTACTAAATATTAAATTAATATCCACATAACACTAAAATCATATTAACATCTTATATTTAAACTTATAGCTCAAACTGAGCAGGGCAATAATTTGATATGATAATATTATCTAGGTACTTATTTCTTTCCTTGTTCCTGATGTGCGTGAACAATGTCCTAGTGGCTCAAAAACACACGTTCTATGCTCCTCTCACGCAGGAATCCATGCGTGAAAACCCGGATGTAGCGTTTAAGCAGATAAGACGAACTTTACACGAAGCGCTTGACAACTACGAAATAGCCGTCTGCTATGGGCAGATGGGCGAATTATACTATTTTCAAGCAGCTTATCTCCAGGCACTGGATAATTTTTACAGGGCAGAATCCATATTCAGAAAACACAGCCACATACCAGAACTAGCAGCGATATGGATTAAAATCGGCGAAACCAACTTTCATCACAAGCAATATCCATCGGCCCTAAAGGCCTTTGAACAAGGACATGCATTATACACATCGGCAGGCACAAAAGAAGGTATCGCAGATGCTCTGGCGCACATTGGACAGGTTCATGAGAAAAACGGAAATCTAGAAGAAGCTAAACGTTATCAGTATTTAGCACTCGCACAACTCGGTGAACAAGGCAACTGGGCACTCGCTGCCAAAATTTATGAGAACATTGGCAGCATTTACGAGGATAAGTTTCAGCTTGACTCGGCACGCCTATATTTCAGCAAAGCACTGGAAATCAGTAAAAAAACAGACGACAAAATCCTGCATATCGAAATAACCAATAATATGGGGGATATTTACCGAAAAACAGGAGAATACAGCACGGCACTTGGTTACACGCGCCAGGCAATTTCCTTGGCCAAACAGATGAATGAACACTACCAGCTGGCCAGCGCCTATCGTGACCTCGCTAAAATATTTTCCTTGATGGGGCAATACGATAGTGCCTACCATTATAGTGAAGCTGGAAGAAATATCCATGCCGACATGTTCTCTGAAGATAACGCAAAACAATTAACCATACTTCAGACTTTATTTGAACTTGAACAGAAAGAAGACGCTATTACCCAATACAAGCGGGAACGTGGAGTCCACTTTACGATGCTACTGTTTGGAGCAGCAATTGTATTGCTGCTGCTTTTCTTAGGACTCAGTGTTATCAGCCGACAACGATTAAAAATCGTTAATGACCACAAGCTTCACGAACAAAACCAAAAACTCTACGAAACACAGAAGATAGCCATGGAGACGGAGCTCCATAATAAGCAATTAAAAGCTGAAAACCTTCGAAATGAACTAGAACTCAAAAGCAAGGAACTAACAAGCCATACCCTCCATCTCGTTCAAAAAAACCAACTGCTCGAAGAACTTAAGGACAAATTGGAGGCAATCGTTAAAAGCGACAAAAGAGATCAACGCAAAGAATTAAAACAGGTATTGAACCTGCTCCAACTCAATCACAACCAAGACAAAAACTGGGAGGACTTCCGTGTTGTATTTGAGCGTGTCCATGAACACTTCTTCGACGGATTAAAAGCGCATTGTAGTAAATTGAGTTCCGCCGACCTCCGATTGGCAGCGTTATTAAAAATGAATTTGAGTTCCTCGGATATATCGACCCTACTAGGCATATCACAAGACAGTCTTCGCATCGCACGATATCGACTCAGAAAGAAACTCGCTCTTCCGGAGGGAAAGAGCTTAGGCATATTTATTCAACAACTTTAATCCTTCCTTATTAAGGATAACTTAATATACACTTCATAAAAACTTAATGGCTACCCAAAAACACCACAAATAGCTAATAAACAACAAAATACATAAACAAAAAACGAAATGTTGCTGTGTCGTATATGGTCGAAAAGCCGGTGTTAATGTTTTGTTTACGGCAGAAAATTGGGATTGCCGGCAAGGTCTTTGACCTTTGCCGAAGTATTCATTGAACGTTGTATACAATATATCAAAAAATTCTTATGAAATTATTTTACACTATTTTATTCTTTCTTTGCTGTTCTGTCAGCTTTGCGCAAACCAGCATCCTAAAGGGCAAAGTATTAGACAGCAACGACGCCTTTTCGTTGCCCGGAGCAACGTTAAGGCTAGAACCCGGGAACCGTTATACCGTATCGGACGTCACGGGAGATTTTGAGTTCCTAAATGTTCCCGCAGGAACCTATACCCTGAACATCAATTATATGGGCTATCAAGCCTATACTCAACAGATCTCCGTAAATGGTAAACAAGAACAGCTGAGAGTTTTGCTATCTCCCTCCAGTCAGACCATCGGGGAAGTCAGCGTCATGGGGGATATCGCCAAGGGACAGGCCAGAGCCTTAAACCAGCAGAAAAATAACGGCAATATCACCAACATCATCTCGAGCGATCAAGTGGGCCGTTTTCCTGACCAGAATATCGGTGATGCATTGAAACGTGTCCCTGGTATTACCATGCAAAACGACCAAGGGGAAGCACGCAACATCATCATACGCGGTCTATCACCTGAGCTGAACTCCGTAACCCTGAATGGCGACCGTATTCCATCAGCCGAAGGCGATAATCGGAACGTACAGATGGATTTGATTCCGTCGGACATGATCTCCACCATTGAGGTCAATAAAACCCTAACCCCGGATATGGACGCGGACGCAATCGGTGGTTCGGTCAACTTGATTACCCGCGCGGTACCAAACAAGCAGCGTATCTCCGCTACCTTAGGCGGTGGATACATGCCCATCCGCGAACAGGGCATTTACAATGGCTCGCTGGTGTACGGTAACCGATTCGCGGATAACAAACTCGGCATCGTATTAAGTGGTACCATCCAAACTCAAAATTTCGGTTCGGATAACATCGAGGCTGCTTGGGAAGAAGATGGTGGAAGAATCTTCATGGAAGAAATGGATATCCGTAAATACGATGTACAGCGTATCCGCCGCAGTTTCTCTTTGGCTACCGATTACGAATTTAACTCCAGAAATCGCTTGGAGTTAAATGCGATATATAACTGGCGCGACGATCGCGAGAACCGCTACCGTGCGCGTTATAGAGGAATAGAGTGGGATGAAGACGAGCAGGCTTATGTGGGCGATATTCGCCGGCAAACAAAAGGCGGTATTGGCGACAATAGCAATAAAAACACCCGTTTGGAGCGTCAAAAAGTACTGAACTTTTCCCTACGCGGTGAGCACCTTTTGAGCCCTAAATTCGACATGGATTGGGCCGCTTCTTACTCCAAAGCTTCGGAAGTTCGTCCGAATGAGCGCTATATTGAATATGATCAAGGTGGTGTAGTCCTCAACCAAGATCTATCCGACCCACGCATGCCTTTCATTGCAGATACCTACCACGATTATTCACAATTCGGCTTCCGTGAGTTAACCGATAATCAAGACTATACAGAAGAAGATGAGCTTGGCGCGAAAATCAATTTCCGGGTACCTTTAAGTGTCATCGCCGATCAAAAAGGCAGATTCCGCTTCGGTGCGCGGATACGTCTCAAAAACAAGAAAAGAGATAACATTTTCTACTCTTATACCCCAACTGAAGATTTCGGAGGGATGAACACTTTACCAATGGAAGATTGGTCAAATCTTACCTTTGCACAGGGAGGTCGATATAATCCGGGCAATTTCGTCGATAAAAAATTCCTCGGTGAGCTGGATCTTCACAACACGTCCTTGTTTGAGCAGGAAACCGTTCCGGATGAATACCTAGCAGAGAACTACCGTGCAAAGGAGCAGATATACGCAGGTTATGTTCGTTGGGATCAGAACTTCACCGAGAAAACATCCATGATCGTCGGTGCCCGTATGGAATACACTAAGATCAACTACACTGGTAACTACGTACAGGATGAGGAAGAGTTGCTCGGTGAAATCAACAACAAGAATGATTACATCAATGTGCTACCCAGCTTGACACTGCGTCACGATGTAACTAAAGATTTCATCATCCGCGCGGCGGTAACCACCAGCTTAGCCCGCCCGAATTACTATGCGCTGGCCCCTTTTGTGAGTTCCATCCCCGGCGATGGTGAAATTATCGCCGGTAATCCGGATTTGAAAGCAACTTACGCGACCAACTTCGATTTGATGCTGGAAAATTATTTCCAAAACATCGGTCTGGTTTCCGGCGGTCTCTTCTACAAAAACCTGAGCAACTTTATCTATACTTACAACGACCCGAACTATAGTCGCGAGAAATTCGCAGCAGACTTCCCCCACGTAAGTAACCCCATCCCCGAAGGCGACACTGGACAGTGGTCATTCTTACAACACCGCAATGGAGATAAAGTAGATGTTTACGGTGCGGAGGTTGCTTTTCAACGTCAATTGGACTTCCTTCCCGGAAAATTCCTAAAAGGCTTTGGCATCTACGCAAACTACACCTACACCCATTCGGTAGCGAAAGGCATCACCAATGAAGACGGTGAGGAACGCGAAGGACTAGGTTTACCAAGGACTGCTCCACACATGCTGAACGGTTCCTTATCATGGGAAAACAGCAAATTCTCGGCAAGGGTATCAGCAAACTATACCGCAGCGTACTTGGATGAAATCGCGGAATCTTCGTTCTACGATGCATACTACGACCGTCAGTTCTTCCTAGACGCTAACGCATCCTATAAAATTACAGGGCAGTTCCGGATCTTCGGTGAAGCCAACAACTTAACCAACCAGCCCCTACGCTACTACCAAGGGAGCAAAGAACGCATGATGCAATTGGAATATTACCGTCCGCGTTTTAACTTAGGATTGAAATTTGACTTATAATAACTCGATTATTATACGATGCCAAAACCAGCAAAGAAATGTCTTTGTTGGTTTTTGGTATAAATAAAGCACGACATGAAAAAATTACTTTTAGCAATTATAATCTCTCTCAACCTATCCTTCGCATGCGGACAGGTGACTCCGTTTGAATTCGAGAAGCAAACAGGATATAAAGGCAACAACATCCCAGATTTAACCTATTTGGAAGACAGTTACAGCTTTCTGGTGCTGGGCGATTTTGGACGCGTAGGCGATTACTTTCAACAAGATGTAGCACGGGAGTTAGGTCACGCCACAATTGTACTTGATGCGGAATTTATCGTTTCCGTGGGTGATAACTTCTATCCCAATGGCGTAGCAAGTACAACAGACTACCATTGGATTTCATCATTCGAGTCGGTTTACAAAGACCCCAGCTTATACCGCGATTGGTATGTAGCCCTAGGTAACCACGACTATCGTGGGAATGTACAAGCGCAGATCGACTACGCCAATGTAAGCAGACGATGGAATATGCCCGCGCGATACTATAGCAAAACGTTTGAAATAAACGACAACGAGAAGATGCTTTTAATCGTTATGGATACCAATCCCTATATTGAAAGTTACCACGAAAATCCAGAAAAATATAACGGCGTAGCAGAACAGGACACTGCAAAACAAACCAAATGGCTCGTCGAACAGCTAAAAACAGATGACCCGCAGATAAAATGGAAGATTGTCGTAGGGCACCACCCGTTATATTCCGGAGGGAAACGGAAGGATAGTGACGATACCAAACTGTTTGAGAAAAGATTTGCCGACTTATTTGACGAACACCAAGTTGATGCCTATATCTGTGGCCATGAACACGATTTACAGATTATCAAGCCTAAAGGCCGCTTTACTACACAATTCCTTTCGGGAGCAGCCAGTGAGGTACGTGAAACGGGCCGTCGAGAAGGGACAATATTTTCTGCCGCCGAACCGGGTTTTATGACGTTCTCTATCCAAGGCAGCAAAATGCTTGTACAGACTGTCCGTGCGAACGAAACAGGCGCCAAAGTACTGCACACATATGAACTAGCAAAATAAACATTACAAAAACATAGAACGATGAACAAACATTTTTTTTGGTCAGCATTAATCCTTTTGGCAACATCCTGTCAAGACAGATTAGCACCTGTAGCAGAAAATGCTATTAAACCAACCGTCATTACAGAACCGACTCCGAACGACACTGATGACCCTGCGATCTGGATTCATCCCCAAGACGCTTCCAAAAGCTTAATTATTGGTACCGACAAGGAGGTCGGTGGAGGACTCTACGTATACGATTTAGCAGGAAAAATCGTCAAAAAGTATGTAGACATGCAACGCCCAAATAATGTGGACGTGGCGTACGGACTGATGATCAACGGCGTAAAGACGGACATCGCAGTGACCACCGAACGTAAAGCGAATACCATACGCATATTCGCTCTCCCCGACTTGACTCCGATTGACAATGGTGGTATATCTATCTTTGAGGGTGAAGAGGAGCGGGATGGTATGGGGATTGCTTTATACACCAAGCAAATCGACTCGGTGACGACCGAGATACACGCTATTGTCGGGCGGAAATCCGGTCCTTCGGGGAGTTATTTATGGCAATACAAATTAAGCGGAGCTACGGATGGCAATGTGAAGGCAGAAGTAATCCGTAAATTTGGCACCTATAGCGGAAAGAAAGAGATCGAAGCCATTGCCGTGGATAATGAATTAGGTTACGTATACTATTCTGATGAAACGGCCGGAGTACGTAAGTATTACGCCGATCCTGCACAGGGAAATGAGGAACTAGCTTTTTTTGCCCGAGAGGATGCAAAACGTGATCATGAGGGGATTGCAATCTATAAAAAAGACGACACCACGGGTTATATCCTCGTTTCCAATCAACAAAACAATACGTTCATGGTGTACAAGCGCGAGGGCGAAGAAAACAGTCCACATGTGCATACACTCATAGCAGATGTTCCGGTATCCAGCATAGAATGTGACGGCGCGGATGCGACCTCTGTATCACTAGGCGACAAGTTTCCAAAGGGTGTGTTTGTTGCGATGAGCAACGGAAATGTTTTTCAGTTATACGATTGGCGCATCTTGCAGGATTGGATTGACCGTCATCCTGTTCAAAGCGAATAGCGAAGCGCTATAGCAAAAAACAGGCGGCTCTTTATGTTAGAGCCGCCTGTTTTTTTGAGGACCAGGTGTTAATTACATACCTTGCACAGGAACGGCTGTATCGTCCTCAATAAACGACTCAATAGGGCTCCAATCCTCGATTTCATTGCCTCTTAAATCCAACTCCGAATCTTTATCTACATAACCTTCTGTTGTCTTTAACAAGGCGCCTTCTGCCATCATCTGACCGATCATTACAACGGTTGCATCGCCAGCACCAGTAGAACGTGCATTTAAACGGTGTAATTTTTTAAACCCGCTAATGGTAGCCAAACCTTCGTCTCCAAGCAGATTGCCACGCAAAATCAATGTACCCATATCTTCATTACCTGACAATGCACTAAGATCCGTCAATCCCGGTGACGCCTGATTGGCGTTGAAATAGGTTAAGTTGGTATAAGCGGCAATTGGGGAAAGGTCGGCTACAGGCGTTTCATTAAAACGTAAGTAAGTGATTTTCTCCAAGTCTTTGATAGGCGTTAAATCTGACACCTTTGTACCACCAAAATCTAAATGCTCCAATTCCGTCGCGTACTCTAAACCTTGTAAACTCGCCACTTCTGTCAACACACCACGAATACTTAATTCCTTTAAATTTAACAGGTCTCCACGGGTAATCTCCTCGCCGACCTTTACCTCGAGCTCCTCAAGCTCTAAGCGAATAAAATCTGCAAGGTCTGCATCGGCGAACTGCACTGCTATGGCCGACTCATCGGTATTATCATCATCATCGATGGGTTCTTCAATTATCTCTTCTGGTTCAATAGCTTCTTTGTCTTTTGAGCAAGCACCAAAAGTTATTGCTGCTCCCAACAAGAGCATTCCCAAAATATTCACATTCATTCTCTTTTTCATTTATCTATAATTTGTTTGTGTTATCTTTTTACATATTTATAAATCGGTGGAGATACTGGATATCCCCCGGCTTCGCTTGTCGTATAATAATTATCCTCTTCATCAAAGCATACTGCCTCACCTTGCACTTCGCCCACAAAAGGCAAAAGCACAGGTTCGCGTAAAAATACCTCCCAGACTTTCTCGTCGGATCGTCTTTCCCAATAGAATAAGTTCTGCCGGTTACGTACGATAAACTTGTTCGCGTCCCGATTCATAGTTGCGGCAGACGCTTGGCTAAAACCAAACGTGCCGACGAAGTAAGCGGTTGCTACACCTTTGTCTTCGTTCGGCTCAGGCAAAACATACAGGCGCGACATAGCATCTCTTTTTGTAATCAAATAGATATCGCTGGATTCGGGATCCACGAACATGGACTCCACATCCTTTGGACCATCGGGATAACGAAAAACATAGCGTTCAATCTCAGTACCAGTCGGTACAGAGGCACCTTTATCAGCCTCCGTATACACCGGTTCTTCCAAGCGGTACACCGTAGACGTACCATGCCGCTCATCGTTATCTCCCGTATCAGCAATATAAAGGTAATGCTTGCCATCAACCGGGTTGGTTACCAATTCTATATCCTCCCAATCCCTGTTCGAGGCACCAGACACCCTGTAGCGACATACAATTTCCGCGTTAGAGGCATCCACGAGGTATAGGTAATTGCCGTTGCCGCTATCCTCGTGGGTCCACAACATGCCCGGGTTCGATATGCTAGCCGCTACACCCGAACTTTCTTCAAGGTCCAAGGGGCCTATGTTGATGGGTTCCATCTCATAGTCTATGATATTTCGCTCAAGAAACTGCACTTCGTATTCAGCTTCGAAGGGTTTATGTGATTCCCAAGCATAGGCAACATCCTGCGATTGATCATCGTCTTTATCGAGGATATTTTGGTCTTCCGAGCATGCCGACAAGCAACAGAAAAAACTCAGACAGGCAATAAAAACTATACTTTTACAAAATCTCATGCGCTATTCTATTCTGTACCAAAAGCACCTACATAAGTTTCTGGCATAGGCGCTTCATACACTTTTCCGGCCAACGTCGTATAGGTTTCAAACTTCGGTTCGAATTCAGACGTACCGGCTGTCAGCGCTGCCGAACCAGTCTGCAAACGAAAATCCGCTCCAGAGGGCATAGGATCATTATTTACTCGGTTTGCCCAAGTAAAGCTTGCGATATTAAAATTAACAAAACCAGGTGCATTCTCCCCGGCAGCACCAATTCTATCAGAACTCGGGATAGGTAGATCAGTACCAATCAAACCGATAGATGGATCTGTAGGGTTGGTTGGGTAAAAATTGTCTGTCACCTCAGAAACTTGACCGTAGTACCAATTATGGCCGAATTCCAATGCGTTATAGCGGGGCTCACTTTCACCTTTGTTCAATCGCAGACCATAACGACAGTTTACAATTAAGTTGTTGAACGCCTTACCGAAGGCATCAGACTCGTAGTTCAAACTTCCTCCCCGTCCCGGATCGACACGACGGTAGCCCGAAGAAACAATGGTATTATTATAAAAGTTCGTTTCTAATGCGCCGCGTTCTCCCGATTGGGTATCAGCGGACTTCAGTGCATTGGTAGCAATATTGTAGAACAAGTTGAATGCATAGTCACCAGAACCACCTGCCTTGATATTTACAGCCTCACCGCCTGTCTGGCCAATAACCTCAAAAGTATTGTAAGCCATTAAGGTCTTTCCGCCATTGGTGCGTATCGCATCGTCTCCAGTAAACGCTATACGAGAATGCAACAGAACAAATACGCCATCTTGTCTTTCTCCATCTGGACGACAGTAGTACATAGCGTAAGATACATCTCCTGCACTCAGACGGCCGCTTCCACCGGATTCTTCGGTGGTCATAATGGTTCCTGCGCGGGCTATACCACCAGCATGCAGAATATCTGCATATTCGATAACTAGATCCCCCGCTTTACGACCAGCGAAAATACCACCCCATAAGCCTCCATAGCCTCTATTACGACTCGACGCTAGCGCATCTTCTGACGCAGTAAAAACTACACGATTGTTAGCTGTTCCTTCTATGTAAAGGGACCCATGTACATCAATCACCCAAGCCTCATTCCGTGGTCCAAGTTCGAATTCAAAGGTAGTTCCAGCTGGAATGGTCACACTTTCTCCTTCCGGTACCGTTAGGTCACCCACAACGGTATACGATTCTCCAGAGGTTAACTGGATTTCAGCTAAATTTCCTGAAATTGAACCTTCCGGCAATTCCGTATCCGGCTTGTCGTCATCGTCATCATCTCGATTTGCAGGTGCCGGATCATCCTTACCACAAGCGGTAATAACTGCAATGACGGTTAACATCATTATCCAAGGGTGTAAAACTTTTTTCATCATACTTTCCTTTTTTATTTGTTTATTAATTAATTACAACTTGTAGCGAACACCGATACGAAAAGACTCGCCATAAAGATCGCGGCGAATATTTCCTCGGCGTGTCGGATCGTCTTGATGTCGGTAGTGATCGTCCGCAAATCCTATCGGTTTATCAATAATCAATTGGTACGGCGTATTGAGTAGATTGTTCGCTTTTAAGAACACCACGGTCTTACCGAAGCCTTTTTCCAAGGAGAAATCCAGCACTGCCATTGGAGTCATATACTGGTCAGTACCTTCGTAAGGGGAAACAACTGCCAATCGCTTACCTGTATAATTCAGAACCAATTGCGCGTCCCATTGTCTGCTGATATTTTTATACAATAGCGCGATATTTCCAACGTGTGCTGACTGTCCTTGTAGTGGGCGTTCCTCGTCCACCAGTTCGTATTTTCCAGCAGTATTCACAGGGAGATCATGTTCAATGATTTTATTGGTTGTGATTGACGAATTGGTGTAGGTATAATTTGCCCGGATACCAAATTTTCTGAAATATTTGGTATAATCGAGCTCCATTCCAAAATTCGTTGCCGTTCCAAAATTCTGTGGCAAAATGCGCCCGATACTTGGTCTTTCGTCCGCCTGCTGCACCATGGGAAAACCATATTCAATAGGATCGATGAGGCGTTTATAGAATACACCTGCTAAAATTTGATCTAAGGCATTTGGAAACAGCTCATAGCGCACATCAAAATTATGTGCTATTGTCGGTCTCAAATCTGGATTCCCTCTTTCATTATAGAAGGAGTCTCCTCCACCGTCTCTACGGTTTGTCGGCACAATTTCGTAAAATCCCGGACGGCTAATTCCTTTATAATAGGTCGACTTTAGCCACGCATTCTCATATAACGCATATTTAAGACTTACTGAGGGAAATAGATTCATATATCGTTGTCGATCATCGATATCCGGCGTCCCAATTAGCGAGCTGGAATTATCAACGTAATACCCCTGTTCCGTATGTTCTGCTCGCAAACCAGCCTGTACTTGTAAGCGTGATAAATTCCACTGTGTATTGGTATAATAAGCGATGACGGTCTCATCAGCATCGTAGATCAGATTACTTTCATTTCCATCGCCATATCCATTTGCTATACCAAAATCTCGATCAAATTGCACATCACTAAAATACATCCAATCCACTCCACGAATTGCTGCCGCATTCAACGGCATAGTGTAGTTGTAATAAATCATATTGTTATTCCGTTCCTTGCTACGGTACATTCCACCAAACTGGATATTGTCTAAAAAAGGGATATTGTCGACCTGGTATGCTGAGTTGAGATAAAAAGCTAAATCGTTATCCCGATTGCGTTCCCACCAACGGGAATTATGTGCACCTGTTCGAGAAGATCCGGCGCGTTCCTCCACAATGGAATTCGATTCAGCATCCCAAATAGCTGTCCGCATAAAGATAGCATCATCCGGAAGTTCGTTCATAGCTACCGAATACACACCTTTCCAGTCCAATTTCCAAGCGTCCGAGAGCTGATGTTTTCCGTTTAGGTTGGCAACGGAGATGGTTTGATAGGTGTTGGTGATACGCGTCATCGGATAAACCGCGAACCCGGTCGGTGTCGTAAATTGTCCTTCTTGTAGATGCTGCTCGCGGTTTCTAAATTCATTCAAATGGTAACGTCCGGCGTACATAGAAATGTTATTGCGCGCATCCATGACATAATCTAGGTTCGCGTGAAATGCCATACGTTGCTGTTCGGTACTGGTTCTACGTTCAATTAACTGATTCATGCGTAGTGGATTTCCCTCTGACGCCAATATCGTAGGGTCATAAAAATAATTTTCATTGGGCCGGTAGGAAGCCTGGTAACTGGCTCCTAATAAAACCCCAAATTTATCGCCCCAGAAGCGTTCACCGTAACTGGCGCTCGCCAATATGTCTGCAACTAGTTTTTTAGCGGGATCAAACTGAGTGGTGGGAAAATCACCCGGGACTGCTTCATAATTCGGTCCGTAGCGTTCGGCAGGTGCTCTTTTATAGACGTCAGATCGATCGTAAGCTATAAACTCATCATCAAAGTTCATAACATTTGCTCCGGTCTGCACATCAAATTCAAAAATTCGACCTGCAGACGGTGCCGCTTTCATAATCATATCAATGGTTCCGCCAATGGCATCTGCTTCCATGTCAGCAGATAAGGACTTGGATACCGTGAGGCGCTCCAAGAAAACCGCTGGAAAAATATCCAAGGGGACAAAGCGATTATCATTATCCGGAGAAGGAATCTTAATACCATTCATCAAGGTATTATTGTAACGCTTGTTCATCCCACGCACTACAGCATACTGTGGATCACCGTTGGCGTTTCGCTCGATGGACAAACCAGAAACCCGCTGCACGACATTGGCTACCGTAATATCAGGGGAAAGTTCTATTTGCTTTGCGGAGATAATATTGATAACATTCGGCGATAAACGTTCTAGACGCCGAGCATCGGCGTCCGTTCCTCGTGCTCTTGCTGAAATCGAAACCGACTCTATAGCATGATTGTTCCTTTCTATGATAAAGAGTTTCGGTAAGTCTTGCGGTAGTATGACACTCTCGGTAAACGTATTATATCCCATTAAGGAGACCGTTACCGCATACCTTCCAATAGGAAGGCCAGCAACGCGGAATGTCCCATCCAGTCCGACAGCTACATGCTTTTCCAAAGAAGGCTCTCCAATTGAACGAAGTGAAACCGTTGCTCCGGTCATAAATTCGTCGGTATGCTTATCGAGCACACGACCGAAAAACGTGTGTTCTTGCGCGAGGCTAACGGAGGTAATAAACAGAAATGTTAATAATGGTAAAATTTGCTGCATATATTAATAATATGGTTTGGTATCTCAAATTTATTATGACAAAAGTGTGAATTTTGTATAAAGCCATAATTAATACTTTATCAACAAATTATTATTAATGTTCCGACTGACATTAATATGCAAGCTCTACCTAAACGCAAAAAAGCCGCCCCAAAAAGGGCGGCTATATCATTGAAAAGAAGTTATTAATCCTTTTTTTCTTCTGTATTCGAAGAATCTTCCGTTGCAGGAGCTTCCGCGCTAGGAGTTTCGTCTTTAACGTCCTCCACCGCGTCAACTGTCTCCGCTACAGCAACTTCAGCATCTTTTTCTGTAGCTTTCTTCTTACCACCACGTCGGCGTGTCACTTTCTTCTCTGTCTTCGCTGTTTGACCGTAGATTTCGTTGTAGTCTACCAACTCGATGAACGCCATTTCTGCGTTGTCACCAAGACGATTCTCTAACTTGATGATACGTGTATAACCTCCTGGACGAGAAGCAACTTTCTCCGAAATCTCGCGGAACAAAATCGTAACCGCCTCCTTGTCTTTTAAGTAAGCAAATACTGTACGACGAGAATGCGTTGTATCATTTTTTGATTTTGTGATCAATGGCTCAACGTACGCACGCAATGCTCTAGCCTTAGCCAAAGTCGTCGTAATACGTTTATGTTTAATCAATGAAGTCGCCATGTTAGCTAACATCGCCTTACGGTGACTGTCAGTGCGCCCTAATTTGTGTACTTTTTTTCCGTGTCTCATTTTTTTTTGTTTTTGTGCGTACCGTTCTTATCTTCATACGTTTAACTCGTCTATCAATCTAAACGTGTTTAGTATGGCAAAGAGGAATTACGCAACAGGTCGCTTATTTGTTAATTTATTATTCCTCGTCCAATTTGTATTTGGATAGATTCATACCGAATGATAAACCTTTCGATTTAACTAGTTCCTGAATTTCACTCAGTGACTTTTTACCAAAGTTACGGAACTTCAACATATCCGCTACGTCATACGTAACCAATTCCGCCAGTGTACGAATATCAGCTGCTTTCAGGCAGTTTAACGCCCGAACAGAAAGATCCAAATCCACTAACTCCGTTTTCAAGATTTTACGCATGTGTAAAATTTCTTCGTCAACAACCTTAGTTTCCTCTTTCGTCTGAGATTCCAACAACATGTTTTCGTCAGAGAATAACATAAAATGCTGAATTAAGATCTTAGCAGCTTCTTTCAAAGCCTCTTCGGGATGAATCGAACCATCAGTAGAAATATCCAACAACAATTTCTCATAGTCAGTTTTCTGTTCTACACGATAGTTCTCTATAGTGTATTTTACGTTCTTAATTGGCGTGTAAATAGAATCCACAGCGATAAAACCTACCGGACCGTCTGTAACTTTATTTTCTTCAGCATTTACATATCCGCGTCCCTTGGCGACCGAAAGTTCGACCTCAATGGTGACCGAATTATCCATGTTACAGATAACTAAGTCGGGATTTAAAACCGTAAAATTATTGGAGAACTTAGTAATATCGCCCGCCTTAAACTGATCCTGACCGTTGATAACAACAAAAATTTTCTCGCTATCACCCTGTTCACCAGTTTTTTTGAAACGGACCTGCTTCAAGTTCAAAATAATTTCTGTAACATCTTCAACAACCCCTTTGATAGTAGAAAACTCGTGCGAAACGCCTGAAAACCTTACCGACGTAATTGCATATCCTTCTAGGGAGGACAATAAAATACGGCGCAAAGCATTACCAATAGTTACACCAAAACCAGGCTCTAATGGACGAAATTCGAAAGTACCATCAAAATCGGTTGATTTTTGCATGATAACTTTATCCGGTCTTTGAAATGCTAAAATTGCCATTTATTTTCTTTTAAAAGTTTTTATTAATAAACATAAAATACAACAGAAGAAGTATGATTAACAAAACCATACCTCTTTCTATTATTTTACTATTTAGAGTACAACTCTACGATTAAGTTTTCTTTAATGTTTTCTGGAATATCAACTCTTTCAGGGAAAGAAACGAATGTCCCTGTCAATTCATTAGGGTTCCACTCTAACCAATTGAATTTGTTAATCTTTCTTCCTTCTACAGAAGCTACAACAGCTTCTAAAGATTTTGAGCGCTCGCGAACGGCAATGACATCACCCGGACGTAAGCTATATGATGGGATGTTAACGACTTCACCGTTAACAGTAACATGCTTGTGTGAGACCAACTGACGAGCTGCTGCACGCGTTGGAGCAATACCCAAACGGTAAACAACGTTATCCAAGCGAGCTTCCAATAACCTCAAGAAGTTCTCACCTGTAATACCTTGTTTTGCTGATGCCTTTGCAAACAACGTACGGAACTGACGTTCCAAAACACCGTAAGTGTATTTTGCTTTTTGTTTTTCTAACAACTGAATAGCGTACTCAGATTGTTTACCTCTCCTTCTAGACTGACCATGCTGTCCTGGAGGATAATTCTTTTTTTCTAACGCTTTATCAGGGCCAAAGATAGGCTCTCTGAATTTACGTGCGATTTTGGACTTAGGTCCTGTATATCTTGCCATTTTTTCTCTCTGTTTGAAGTATCTATCAGTCTATAACTGACGAATCTTATCTTAAACAATAAAAATTATTAAACTCTTCTGCGTTTTGGAGGACGACAGCCATTGTGAGGAAGCGGAGTGATATCCTTAATTGTAGTCACATCGATACCAACAGTTTGTAAGGTACGGATAGCCGACTCACGTCCAGCTCCAGGACCTTTTACAAAAACTTCTACCTTGCGTAAACCCAAGTCAAATGCCACTTTACCACAGTCTTGAGCAGCTTGTCCTGCCGCATAAGGCGTATTTTTCTTTGAACCTCTGAAGCCCATTTTACCTGCTGATGACCATGAAATAGTCTGACCTTGATTATTTGTCAAAGTAATGATGATGTTGTTAAAGGTAGCGTTGATATGAGCTTGACCAATCGGCTCGATAACGACGATACGCTTTTTGGTAACCTTTTTACTTTTAGCCATTTCTTAATTATTATTTAGTAGCTTTTTTCTTGTTTGCAACTGTTTTACGTTTACCTTTACGGGTACGAGAGTTGTTTTTTGTACGTTGACCACGAAGAGGTAAATGTTTACGATGACGTAAACCGCGGTAACAACCAATATCCATCAACCGTTTGATGTTTAACTGAACTTCAGAACGTAAAGCACCTTCGACTTTAATTTCGTCGTTGATGATATTACGGATGGCTGTCAATTGATCATCATTCCATTCAGATACTTTAACATCCTCACTGATACCTGCTTTTTTCAAGATATGAGCCGCAGTAGAACGACCGATACCGAAAATGTAGGTAAGGCCTATTACGCCTCTTTTGTTTTTAGGTAAATCTATACCTGCTATCCTTGCCATATAATACTTTAAGCGATTGTGTTAATAACTACCCTTGACGTTGCTTGAACTTAGGGTTCTTTTTGTTGATTACAAAAACCTTTCCTTTGCGACGGATAATCTTACAATCCGCGCTACGTTTTTTTATTGATGCTCTAACTTTCATTGTTGTAGTATTTTAAAAGCTCATTATACCGAAAAGCGAAACAACCACTATTTATAGCGATATGTAATCCTTCCCTTTGTCAAATCGTAAGGAGACATTTCCAGTTTCACTTTGTCTCCAGGTAGAATTTTGATATAATGCATGCGCATTTTACCGGAAATATGAGCAATAATTTCGTGCCCATTTTCCAATTCTACACGGAACATCGCGTTAGAAAGCGCTTCCTTAATTATACCATCTTGTTCTATTGAGGCTTGCTTAGCCATATATTCTAACTTAATTTACTTCTTTTTAGCCCGCACAAACAGGAGTGCAAAGATAAATAAAAAATATTGAAAACCAATTACTTTTTACTCAAAACTTCTTCCACGTGTTCAAAAGTCAACAACACGTCTGGAACACCCTTTCTAATAGCAACCATTTGCTCAAAATGCGCAGACAGTTTTCCATCAACGGTACTTACAGTCCACCCATCGTCCCAAAACTTCACACCAGCCTTGCCCGCATTGATCATCGGCTCAATACAAACGACTAAGCCAGCTTCCAACTTAGGGCCAGAGCCGCGTCTTCCATAGTTGGGGATCTCTGGCTTTTCATGCAGATGTAAACCAACTCCATGCCCTACTAACTCCCTTACTATACCATAGTCGTATGGAGTAATATGATCTTGCACCGCTGCTGAGATGTCGCCAACGCGCTTACCAGCTACCGCCTGTTCTATCCCCTTATACAAAGCCGCTTTCGTAACATCTAACAACTGCTGTGCATCGGTTGAAATCTCACCTACGCCAAATGTATATGCTGAATCGCTAATGAATCCGTTTAGATTCACGCCCCCATCAACCGAAACAATATCACCTTCTTGCAACGGCTTATCAGTAGGAAAACCATGAACCACCTGATCATTTAGAGATATACAAAGCGAATAAGGAAAACCCTGATAGTTCAAAAAGGCAGGGGTACCGCCGTGGTCGTGGATAAAATCATAAGCCAATTTATCCAAAGATAGCGTAGTAATACCAGGTTTCACTTCCTTCGCGATTTCACCAAGCAATAACGAGAGTACATTTGCTGACTCTCGTATTTGCTCGATTTGATCTTCTGTCTTATAAAAAACTTTGGACATTTATTAAAGCGCTGCTTGATCTATACCCTCTACGGAAGTAGAAGTAGAACGGCCTTTCACACGGCCAGTTTTCATTAAACCATCGTAATGACGCATCAGCAAATGACTCTCAATCTGCTGTAAAGTATCTAACACCACACCCACTAAAATCAACAAAGAAGTACCCCCATAGAAATGTGCAAATTGATTATTCACACCTAATTTGGCCGCCAAAGCAGGTAAGACAGCGATAATCGCAATGAATATTGCTCCAGGAAAGGTAATACGGGAGATCACGTTATCGATAAAGATATTCGTATCGTAACCAGGCTTAATTCCAGGAATAAAACCACCGTTTTTCTTCATGTCTTCAGACATTTGTTGCGGATTGACCATAATTGCCGTATAAAAAAACGTAAATGCAATAATGAGAACAGCAAACGTAACATTGTAGGCAACAGATGTATAGTTACTCAATGATGCTAAAAAATCAGATTGTAGATCCGGAAAAAACTGAGACAACGCCATTGGCAAGAACATAATTGCTTGCGCAAAGATAATGGGCATAACACCGGCTGCATTCACTTTTAAAGGAATATACTGACGGACACCACCTACCTGCTTATTACCAACAATTTTCTTAGCATACTGTACGGGAACTTTACGAATCCCCTGTACCACCAAAATGGCGAAAATCACGACAAAGAAAAGCGCTACGAATTCTAATAACAGCGGAATGGGTCCACCGCCACTCGGACTCATACGAGACCCCCATTCGGCCACAATACCTGCAGGCAACTGTGCAATGATACCTGCCATGATAATCAAGGAAATACCATTACCAATACCTTTATCTGTAATTTTTTCACCAAGCCACATCACAAACAAGGTACCTGCTGTCAATACGACTGCAGAAAGAATAGTGAACATCGGCTCCGCTAATGTTTTCGCCTCCGCAGGAACTTGTGTTTTCACGTAAGCGACTGCCTGAACCAACGTAATCGCCAACGTCAGATAACGCGTAATCTGTGTCATCTTTTTACGACCCGATTCACCTTCTTTTTGCATTTTCTGAAATGCAGGAACCGCTATCCCCAATAATTGAACAACGATTGATGCAGAAATGTAGGGCATTACACCCAACGCGAAAATTGCCGAACGAGAAAAAGATCCGCCAGCAAACATATTGATTAAGTCCAATATACTATTTCCTTCGCTACTTCTAGCCACTAATGCATCAGGGTTGACACCCGGCAGAACCACGTGACAACCAATACGGTAGATTAGAAGAAGTAGCAACGTCGTCATGATACGATTGCGTAAATCTTCTATTTTCCATATATTGGTTAAGGTTGTGATTAGTTTCTTCATGTAATTTTATAGTTTTTCGATAGAACCACCTGCAGCTTCAATAGCTTTCTGTGCCGAAGCCGAAAACGCGTGTGCTTTGACCTCGACTTTAGTAGTCAATTCACCACGACCCAATATTTTCACTAAGTCTTTTTTGGCCACCAATCCATGCTCTTTCAAACTATCGAAGTCAATAACTGTTAAATTGTATTTGGCTACCAGCTCTTGCAATACGTCTAGGTTAATTCCTTTGTACTCGACGCGGTTAATATTTTTGAAACCGAACTTAGGGACACGGCGTTGCAATGGCATTTGGCCACCTTCGAAACCAATCTTTGTAGAATGTCCCGAACGAGATCCGGCTCCTTTATGACCACGGGTCGACGTACCGCCACGGCCAGATCCTTGACCTCTACCAATACGTTTTCTGTTCTTAACAGAACCTTTAGCTGGTTTTAAACTATTTAAATTCATTTTATCTTAAAATGTTGTGTTACGCCTTCGCTCTCACTAAACAGGTCGTAACGATGAATAATTAATTAATAAAGGGAATGGAAAGAATCCGAAATCCTTTCCATCTACCTATTTACTCTTAAACCGTCTCTATCGCAACTAAGTGATTGACCTTCCTCACCATACCGATAATGGACGGTGTCGCTTCAACCTCTACAGCGTGATTGATACGTTTCAAGCCTAAGGCCTGAATAGTTCTCTTTTGGCGCTCGCTTCTGTCGATAACGCTCTTTATCTGGGTGATCTTGATTTTTGCCATGATAATTAACCGTTAAATACTTTGTTTAAATCGACGCCTCGGTTTTGGGCAACTGTATAGGCATCACGAAGTTTTACCAATGCATCAACGGTCGCTTTCACAACGTTGTGCGGATTTGATGAACCCAATGATTTCGCTAATACGTCCTTGATACCCGCGCTCTCTAATACAGCACGCATTGCACCACCTGCCAGTACTCCTGTACCATGGACAGCTGGTTTTACTAAAACGCGCCCCCCGGAGAACTTGCCGTGCTGCTCGTGAGGGACTGTACCATTAATGATAGGAACCTTAATCAAGTTCTTCTTCGCGTCGTCGATACCCTTAGTAATAGCCTCAGTAACCTCTTTTGCTTTACCAAGACCATATCCTACGATACCATTTTCGTCACCCACAACAACAATAGCTGAAAAACTGAAGGTACGACCACCTTTAGTCACTTTCGCTACACGTTGGATGCTTACTAAGCGATCTTTTAATTCAATTTCGCTTGATTTCACTCTTTTTATATTGCTTAATGCCATGTTCTTATTGATTAAAAGTCCAAACCGCCTTCGCGAGCACCTTCAGCCAATGATTTTACACGGCCATGGTATAAGTACCCATTACGGTCAAAAACTACCTTGCTAATACCTGCTGCAACAGCTTTCTCAGCCACTGCCTTCCCTACAGCTTTTGATTGCTCTATCTTCGTACCGTTTGCGGCAAAATCTTTTGAGCCTGAAGACGCTGAAGCTAAAGTTTTCCCAGCTTCGTCATCGATAATCTGCGCGTAGATACCTTTATTGCTTCTAAAAACTGATAAACGTGGACGCTCCGCTGTTCCAGTCAGGCTTTTTCTTATTCCTTTTTTTATTCGCTCTCTGCGAGATGTTTTATTTCCTGCCATGGTTATTATTTTTTAGCTGATTTACCTGCTTTTCTTCTTAATACTTCACCCGCAAACTTCACACCTTTTCCTTTATAAGGCTCTGGTTTACGGAAGCTACGGATCTTTGCAGCGACCTGACCGATCAACTGCTTGTCTGCACTTTCCAAAGTAATGCTAGGGTTTTTACCTTTTTCTGAGGTAGTTGTTACTTTAATTTCCTTTGGCAATATAAAAACAATCGGGTGAGAGAAGCCTAAGGCTAACTCCAGTGTGTTACCTGTACTTGTTGCACGATAACCTACACCGACTAGTTCTTGTGTAGTCTTGTATCCTTCAGTCACGCCTACAACCATGTTATTGATTAAGGCACGGTACAAACCATGTAATGATTTGTGTCTTTTTTGTTCGGTAGGCCGTGTAACCACGATCTGACCGTCTTCTTCTTTAACGGCAATGTCGCTGTCTACCTGTTGCGTTAATTCGCCTTTTGGTCCTTTTACTGTTACCAGATTCTTTTCTGATACAGTAATCGTTACTCCCGAAGGAATAGCGATAGGCGCTTTTCCAATTCTTGACATTTCTTTGTGTTTTTTACCTAGATTAATAAACGTAACATAAAACTTCACCACCTACGTTTTGCAGACGGGCTTCTTTATCTGTCATCACACCTTTAGATGTAGACAAGACAGCGATACCCAAACCATTCAAAACGCGAGGCATGTTTTCAACACCTGCATACTTTCTTAAACCAGGTTTACTCACACGTGTCAATGTGCGAATAGCCGGAATTTTGCTAATTGGGTGGTACTTCAAAGCGATCTTAATGCTACCTTGAGGTCCGTTTTCATCGAATTTGTAATTAGCAATGTAACCTTTATCAAAAAGAACTTTAGTAATTTCTTTTTTAAGGTTCGATGCAGGAATTTCAACAACCCTGTGGTTGGCCTTAATGGCATTCCTTACTCGTGTAAGGTAATCCGCTATTGGATCTGTATTCATTATATGATTAAAATTATGACAATGGTTTCCATGCCTTAACCGAAGCCAAAGACCTATTGTCTGTTAACAAAATTTTCAAAAAGAAAAAACCAGACAAATCCTAATCGGATTTGCCCGGGCAAAAGTAATTTTTTTTTTCCTGATTACCAAGAAGCTTTTTTCACCCCTGGAATTTTACCGTCTAATGCCATCTCACGGAATGTTACACGAGAGATGCCAAATTGTCGCATATATCCTTTCGGACGTCCAGTCAATTTACAACGGTTGTGCAAACGTACTGGCGAAGCATTCTTAGGCAATTTATCTAAAGCGGCATAGTCACCTGCAGCTTTTAAAGCGGCACGTTTCTCTGCATATTTAGCTACCAATTTCTGACGCTTAATTTCGCGTGCTTTTATTCCTTCTTTAGCCATTGTTGTTTGAGTTTTGATTTTTGAACGGTAAACCGAATTGTTTCAGTAACTCCAAAGCTTCAACATCATTGTCAGCAGAAGTTACAAAAGTGATATCCATACCTTGGATCTTATTGATCTTGTCAATATTGATCTCTGGGAAGATAATCTGCTCGGTGACACCTAAATTATAGTTACCTCTTCCGTCAAAACCTTTCTCGTTGATACCACGGAAATCGCGGATACGAGGCAAGGATACAGACACTAAACGGTCAAGGAACTCGTACATATTGTTGTCACGCAATGTTACACGTGCTCCAATTGGCATTCCTTTACGCAATTTAAAATTGGAGATATCCTTCTTTGACTTTGTAGGAACAGCTTGCTGACCGGTAATTAAGGTTAACTCAGCCACAGCGTTGTCAATTAATTTTTTATCAGCAGTAGCAGCGCCGATACCTTGCGATACAACAATCTTCTCCAGCTTCGGAACTTGCATAACGCTTTTATACTGGAATTTTTCCTTTAGCGCAGTACGGATTTCATCCGCATATTTCGCTTTTAATCTTGGTACGTAAGTCATTATTTAATTTCCTCCCCTGATTTTTTTGCGTAACGAACAATTTTGCCATCTGCATTCACACGGCGACCGATACGAGTAGGCTCACCTGTTTTCGGATCGATCAGCGCTAAATTAGAGATGTGGATAGCAGCTTCTTTCTCAATTATACCACCGTTAGGGTTAGCTGCACTGGGCTTCGTATGTTTTTTGACAACATTAGCGCCTTCTACAACCGCTCTATTAGTTTCTTTTATAACCTGTAGAACTTTTCCCTGAACACCTTTAGCGTTACCGGCGATAACTTTCACTAAATCTCCAGCTTTGATTTTGATTTTGTGCGTAGTTGTTTTTTTATTCTGTGCCATAATTATAAAACCTCCGGTGCTAGTGATACAATCTTCATGAACTGCTTCTCACGTAATTCCCGAGCTACTGGGCCGAAGATACGTGTTCCACGTGGTTCATCATTATTATTTAACAATACAGCAGCATTGTCGTCGAAACGGATATAAGAACCATCTTTACGACGGATTTCTTTTTTCGTACGTACGACTACTGCTTTAGAAACGGTCCCTTTCTTCACGTTTCCTGAAGGCAAAGCGCTTTTAACGGTAACAACAATTTTATCACCGATAGATGCATAACGCTTCCCTGTACCACCTAACACACGGATTACTAAAACTTCTTTAGCGCCAGAGTTGTCGGCTACAGTTAATCTTGATTCCTGTTGTACCATTATTTAGCCCTTTCTAATATTTCAACCAATCTCCAGTTCTTCGTTTTACTCAGCGGACGAGTTTCCATGATTAATACCGTATCGCCGATACCGCAGGTATTTGTTTCGTCATGAGCCTTAAATTTAGTAGTTTTTTTCACAAACTTACCATAGATAGGATGTTTTACCTTACGTTCAACAGCTACTACGATAGACTTGTCCATTTTGTTGCTAACTACCAAGCCGATTCTTGTTTTTCTTAAATTTCTTTCCATTTTTCGACTTTACATTTATGCCTCAGCGGCTGTTTTGGATTCCGCAGCAATTCTACGTTTTGAAATCTCTGTTGAGATACGAGCGATAGTTTTGCGCGCTGCTTTGATCGCATTAGGGTTCTCAATAGCAGAAACAGCATGTGCAAATTTCAACTTGTTAAGAGCAGTCTTCTCTTGTCCGAGACGAGCTGTAAGTTCCTCTTGTGATAATTCGATAATTTCTGAATTTTTCATTTTATTTCAGTGTTGTGTGGGTTATCAATAAGCTTCGTGCGTATCTTGTGGGTAACGGCCACAAAATGCAAACCCATTGACATTACCAACGTTTTATGCTTCTACGTAGTCTCTACGTATAACAAACTTTGTTTGAACCGGCAATTTTTGAGCAGCTAAACGCAATGCTTCTTTGGCAATCTCCAAAGGCACGCCCTCGGCTTCAAATAACATACGGCCTGGACGCACTACGGCTACCCAGTATTCCGGAGCTCCCTTACCTTTACCCATACGTACCTCTGCTGGTTTTTTAGTAACGGGTTTGTCAGGAAAAATACGGATCCACACTTGACCTTCACGTTTCATGTAACGTGTTACGGCAATACGTGCAGCCTCAATCTGACGGCTAGTAATCCATGCTGGCTCCATTGACTTGATACCGAAAGAACCGAAAGCTAACTCCGCTCCACGAGAAGCGTTACCTTTCATACGGCCTTTCTGCATCTTCCTGAACTTCGTTCTTTTTGGCTGTAACATGTTCGTATTTTATTTAATCCACCAGCTGGCGGATATTTGTTTTAATCTATTAATTAATTATCCTCTGTTTGAACCACCACGGCTTCCACCACGATTGCTTCCGCCACGGTTTCCGCCACGTCCACCACCTTTACGGTTGTCACGACGATCGCCGCCTTCGTTTCCACCGCGAGTTTTCGTGTTTGATGTCTGTCCGATATTAGGAGATAAATCACGTTTACCGTAAACCTCGCCTTTACAGATCCACACCTTCACACCAATTTTCCCGTAAGTTGTCAACGCTTCCGCTAATGCGTAATCGATGTCGGCACGGAATGTGTGTAAAGGTGTTCTTCCTTCTTTATATTGTTCGGTACGCGCCATCTCAGCACCACCCAAACGACCTGAACACATTACCTTGATTCCCTCTGCCCCCATACGCATGGTCGACGCAATCGCAGTTTTCATTGCACGACGGAATGAAATACGTGCTTCTAGTTGCTTAGCGATACCTTCTGCTACCAATTTCGCATCAAGTTCAGGGCGTTTGATTTCAAAAATGTTGATTTGAACGTCTTTCTTCGTCAATTTCTTCAACTCTTCTTTAATCTTGTCAACTTCTTGACCGCCTTTACCGATAACGATTCCTGGTCTAGCCGTATGGATTGTAACTGTGATACGTTTCAAAGTTCTTTCAATAACAACCTTTGCTACGCCTCCTTTCGCGATCCGTACAGAAAGATATTTTCTGATTTTTTCGTCCTCAACTAACTTATCAGAATAGTTGTTGCCTCCGAACCAATTAGAGTCCCATCCTTTGATGATACCTAATCTGCTACCTATTGGATTTGCTTTTTGTCCCATTCTTATAATAAATTAGTTGTTTACGTTATTTAAACTATCTACTACCAAAGTTACGTGGTTTGAACGTTTACGAATTCTATAGCCACGGCCTTGTGGAGCTGGACGTAATCTCTTCAATTGACGACCGCCTCCTACTTGTATTTCTTTAACATACAAAGCGCTGTCTTCCAAAGAAGCTCCTTCATTCTTCGCTTCCCAATTCTTGATAGCTGATAATAATAATTTCTCAACACGAACAGCAGCTTCCTTTCCAGAATGCTTCAAGATGTAAAGAGCCGCTTCCACTTTTTCGCCACGGATAAGATCTACCACTAACCGCATTTTACGCGGTGAAGTAGGGCAGTTCAATAACTTGGCAGTAGAAGCTCCTCCTACTTGAGCTTTTTCCTGCTCCTTGCGCTGTCTAATTAAGACAGATTTTTTGAGTTTTTTTGTTGCTTCCATTACCTAATTATTTTTTCTTTTCTGCGTGGCCTTTGAATGTACGCGTAGGCGCGAATTCACCAAGCTTGTGACCAACCATGTTTTCCGTTACATAAACAGGGATAAATTTATTCCCGTTGTGCACTGCGAAGGTATGACCAACAAAATCAGGTGAAATCATAGATCTGCGAGACCATGTTTTAATTACTGATTTTTTGTTTGTTTCATTCATAGAAAGAACTTTTCTTTCTAAGTTGTGATCGATATAAGGACCTTTTTTAATTGAACGAGCCATTATTTTTTCCTTCTCTCAATGATGTAACGATTCGATATTTTCTTCTTAGAACGTGTTTTGAAGCCTTTAGCCAACACACCTGTACGCGAACGAGGGTGACCTCCTGAAGAACGGCCTTCACCACCACCCATCGGGTGATCAACCGGGTTCATTGCCACACCACGTACGCGAGGACGACGCCCCAAATGGCGTTTACGACCCGCTTTACCCAATACTTGGTTTGCTTTTTCCGCGTTCGATACAGAACCGATTGTTGCAACACATGTTGACAAGATCATACGTGTCTCGCCTGAAGGTAATTTAATGATGGCATACTTCCCGTCGCGGGCAGATAATTGTGCATACGTACCGGCCGAACGAGCAATTGAACCTCCTTGCCCAGGATTCAATTCAATATTATGAATGATTGAACCTAGGGGGATATTTGCTAGCGGCAACGTATTGCCTATTTCTGGGGCTACTTTATCACCTGCTACTATCGTTTGGCCAACTGTTAGTCCAGCTGGAGCAATGATGTAACGTTTTTCTCCATCAACATAATGCAATAATGCAATACGCGCGGTACGATTTGGATCGTACTCAATGGTAGCTACTTTTGCAGGGATATCTTTTTTATCGCGTTTGAAATCAATTAATCGGTATACTTTTTTATGTCCCCCACCGAGATAACGCATAGTCATTTTACCGGACTTATTACGACCGCCTGATTTTTTAACGATACCAACTACTAATGATTTCTCCGGAACGTTAGTTGTAACGTCCGAGTAGTCAGCACCTACTCTAAAGCGAGTACCAGGGGTAACCGGTTTGAATCTTTTAACTGCCATTTTTTATTATAGTGTAGTGTAAAAGTCAATAGTTTCACCATCTTTCACTGTGATGATGGCTTTTTTATATTTAGGAGCCCTTCCGGATACAAAACCTGCTTTTGTGTAACGGCTTTTTGCTTTACCGGCAACAACCGCGGTGTTGACTGCCAAAACAGTCACACCAAACATCTCTTCAACAGCTTGTTTGATCTGTATCTTATTAGCTCTGTGATCAACCTTGAAAGCGTAACGGTTTAATTTCTCCGTCAATAACGAAGCTTTCTCAGTTAAGATAGGTTTTTTGATAATCTCCATATTACTTAGCGAATGCTTCCTCCAAAGTTTTAACAGAATCTGTCGTCAACAAAAGTTTAGTAGCGTTCAATACATCATAAGTATTTAATTCTGCGGCAATGATAACTTTTGTTTTTTTCAAGTTTCTGCTTGATAAATAAACGTTCTTGTTTTCTGTTGGCAATACGAGAAGTGTTTTCTCATCGGCACAGTTTAATGCATTGATGAACGACACATAGCTCTTGGTTTTGATTGCATCGAAGTTTACTTCATCCAATACCAATATGTTATTCTCTTTAGCTTTGTAGCTCAATGCAGATTTACGTGCCACCTGCTTCAACTTTTTGTTCAATTTGAACGAATAGTCACGGGGTTGCGGACCAAATACACGACCTCCACCGTTAAACAATGGCGATTTGATAGAACCAGCGCGGGCACCACCAGTACCTTTTTGTTTGTGTAATTTACGAGTAGAACCCGCGATTTCGTTACGTTGTTTAGATTTGTGTGTTCCTTGGCGTTGGTTCGCTAGGTATTGTTTTACATCTAAATAGATCGCATGGTCGTTTGGCTCTACACCGAATACGGACTCAGGAAGCTGCACCTTGGCACCTGTTTCTTTACCTGATAAATTTAATACATTAACTTCCATCTCTCTACTATTTGTCTACGATTACATAAGAACCTTTAGCTCCTGGAACGGAACCATTAACAACAATTAGGTTTTGTTCAGGGTAAACTTTCAAAACCTGTAAGTTCTGAATCTTCACTCTCTCTCCACCCGTACGACCAGCCATGCGTTTTCCTTTGAATACGCGAGAAGGCCAAGAAGCGGCGCCTAATGAACCCGGAGCACGTAATCTGTTGTGCTGACCGTGAGTCGCACCACCTACACCACCAAATCCGTGACGCTTCATCACACCTTGAAAGCCCTTACCTTTTGAAGTACCGACTACATCTACATACTCCCCTTCTTCAAAGATAGTGACATCTACTGTTTCACCTAGTTGCTTCTCATCCTCAAAATGTTTGAATTCAACTAGCTTACGCTTAGGACTAACCCCTGCTTTTGCAAAGTGTCCTTTTAAAGGAGCTGTCGTGTTCTTTTCTTTGGCATCATCATAGCCAAGTTGAACAGCCGAGTAGCCATCCTTTTCTACCGTACGTATCTGCGTTACCACGCACGGCCCAGCCTCAATTACTGTACAAGGGATATTTTTCCCTTCCGCATCGAACAGGCTGGTCATTCCTACTTTTTTACCAATAATTCCTGACATCTTATAAATAAATTAATTAATCGTCCATCGAAGCAGTAGGGCTTCGCTCAAGACATACTTTCCCCACAAAGGGATTGCAAAGGTAGAAAGAATTTTATAAGTATCAAATAGTTAGCACATTATTTTTTCTAGAAAACAAAGATTAGATATACGCTGGGATTGCGGATTTAAAAGATTTATATCTACTCAACAGCAAAAGGGATCATATCCATCCTGCCGACAGCACATTTAAATGCACTTTAGTTTGTAATTCCGTCTAGGTCTTATTAATATTGCTCTGTATTCAACATTACCAACGTACAGGCTTCCACCGCTTCAATTCCGGCTTCTTCGAGTTTCTGTTTCAGCTCATCATTTTCCGTACCCGGGTTAAAAATAACCCGTTTAGGTTTGGTCTGCAAAATATAATCGTAATATACGGATTGATTCTGCGGGCCAACATACAGTGTAATCGTATCGATGCCCGTGTGAATCGTATCCATTGTTTCTATCGCTACTCCTGCTACCTTACCTTCCTTTCTTCCTACATTCACAATCGGGTATCCTTTGCGAACCAACTTATTTGCTACCAAATAAGCATACCGAGCGGGGTTAGTGCTTGCACCAACAATAAGTGTCTTCTTCATAAAATTGAACATAAGTTAGTTGACAATGAAATCACCATTTGCATTATAAGCATTTTGTCTTAAAACAGGCATTTTTAAAATTTTATATAAGTCGTCTAGTTTGACCAAACTACCATTCACCATATTGGATAATAGTACAATCGTTATATCATTCGTTAAATCCCTTACATACAGATTACGAAATCCGTGCCACCATCCCGTATGGTAAACGATCTGAGCTTCTTCAGGCGAAAACGTCCGCCAGCCATAGCCATAACTAAAAAGACTGCGTCTTGCATCACTACGGGGCACATAAGCAGAATCTAGTATGCCTTCGCCGATAACCCTGCCCTCTTTTAATGCTATGTCCAATAAAAACAAATCCTGTACGGTACTGTAGATACCTTTGTCTCCAACAGGGCCGTCCAGATAATTTTGTACAACCGACCTTCTCCAGACCCTATCGTGACCAATAACATCCGTCGGAATTTTATCGTACACTGCTTTTGACAATACAGCCGTGTTTTTCATGCCTGCTGGATCAAAAATTGATTCTTTCATGTACACTGCAAAATCCTGTCCTGTCACTTTTTCTATAATTGAGGCCAACACCATGTAGTTGGAATTGTTATAATGGAAACGTCCATCAGGAGCTCCATACCGCATAGGCTTATGTTCTATCAATAGATCCATCGCGTCCATATTGCTCATCGCTTTTTTTCTGTCTTTCCAGGCTTCCTCCGAAAAATAAATATAATTCGGTAGACCACTACGGTGGCTCAATAGCATTTGTATAGAAATGTTCAGATATGGGAAATCTGGAAAGAAATCATTCACCGTTTGATCCAATCGTAATTTCTCTTCTTCTACTAATTTCAATATACCTAATGCAGTTAATGGTTTGGAAACCGAAGCCAACTCAAATTTAGACGTAATCTTTAAACTATCCTTATGGAGATAGTCCGCCCATCCAAATGCATTTTGATAAATTATTTTCCCTTTTTTAGCAATCAACACATTCCCGTTAAAAGCCGATTTCCGATGTAGGTTTTGCATAAAGTCGTCTAACTCCTGATCTGCATCTGCCGGATTGTACACGAGCGCAATACTGTCTTTCTCTTGTTGCTTTTGCTGTTTCTGTTCTATTTTCTTTTGTTTCGCTTCCGGCGAAGAACAAGACATCAAACCGGACAATAAACTGATAATTAAGATCTTTAAAAAATGTATACTCACTGAACTGCCTCTCAAATATATTACGGTTTAAATCAAATACATGCTACCGTTCCAAATTAATATTTATTAAGAGAAAAATCAAGGATTATTCTCTATCATTTATACAAAAAGGACATCTGTCTATGGATGTCCTTTTTTATTCTATTATGAAAATGCCTGCGATTTATGCTAAAAGCCTGATTGGCGCTTCCAATAGTCCTTTCAATGTTTGTAGAAATGCTGCTCCCGTAGCACCGTCAACCACCCGGTGGTCACAACCTAAAGTTAGCTTCATGATGTTACCCGGTACGACAGCACCATCTTTGACTACTGGAACCTGTTGAATAGCCCCTACAGACAAGATAGCACCATCAGGCGAATTGATAATGGACGTGAATTCGTCAATTCCAAACATACCTAAATTGGACACGGTGAACGTTGAACCTTCCCAATCTGACGGTTGCAATTTCTTAGCTTTCGCTTTCTGACCATATTCTTTCACTTCTGCAGATATATGAGATAACGATTTACCATCAGCAAAGCGCACAACTGGCACCAATAGGCCATCTTCTACAGCCATTGCTACGCCAACGTTTACGTGTTCATTAAAACGGATGGTATCTCCCTGCCAAGAAGAGTTTACAGCCGGATGTTGTTTTAATGCTACGGCGACCGCTTTAATAACGAGATCGTTGAAGGATACCTTCACCGGCGCTACCGTATTAATTTGACCACGAGCTTCAATAGCATTATCCATATCCACGGAAATAGTCAAATAGAAATGCGGAGCTGTGAATAGGGATTCTGATAATCGTCGAGCAATGGTTTTGCGCATTTGCGATACTTTTTGCTCTGTATATTTTTCTTCACCAATATATTGTGGCAAAGATATCGTTTTGATCTCTGTTGCTGCAGAAGCTGGTGCCGAAGGCTGTTCTTTTACTTTAGGCACAAAGCTCTCGACATCTTTCTTCACAATCCGTCCCCCCTCAGCAGACCCTTTTACATCGTTTAAATTGATACCTTTTTCCTTTGCTATCTTGCGAGCTAAAGGAGAAGCTTTGACACGAGAATCATCCGACGCACTGGAAGCAGCCTCCGTCGACACAGATGCTTTTTCTTTTGTTTCCTTGTTTTCCTGCTTAGGGTCTTCCGATTTAGCAACTTTATCAGAAGAGCTGGACTGTTGCTTAAGTAACGGTGTCACATCCGTGCCCTCTGGACCAACGATAGCGATAATATCATTCACTTTCGCTGCTTGCCCCGCTTCTACTCCGATGTATAACAATGTCCCTTCTGCATAGGCAGTAACTTCCATAGTCGCCTTGTCTGTTTCCACATCTGCAATAGCATCGTCAGACTTGATAGCATCCCCTACTTTAAAATTCCATTGTGCGATTACCCCTTCTGTCATCGTATCACTTAACAGCGGCATCGTAATAACGGTGCAATCTAGGTCTTCCGCAGAAACGGAAGGTGAATCTTCCTCTGCATCATCCGAAGCGGGCTCTTCTGTATTAGGGGATATCTCGTCTTTGTTCTCTTCTTCTTTAGAGGCAGAACTACCGTCTTCTAATAAGGCTTTATAATCCTCTCCCTCTTCTCCCAGAACGGCAATTACGGCATCAACTGCTACCGCCTCGCCTTCTTTTGGGCCTATGTACAACAATGTACCCTCTTGATAAGATTCAAAATCCATTGTTGCCTTATCTGTTTCAACTTCGGCAATCAGGTCGCCTGAGTTTACCTTATCACCGACTTTTTTGTGCCATTTTGCGATTACACCTTCGGTCATGGTGTCGCTCATTTTCGGCATTTTTACTACTTCAGCCATATTGTATAGTAGATTATATCTTTAAGTTAAAGTAATTCGCTAAATCATTCCTTTATGAAAGGATAGTCCTCTTGTACATACACATCTTCATAGATGGCTGAAGGATCTGGATAAGGAGACTCTTCTGCGAACTTCACAGCCTCATCGATCACCTTTTTCACTTCAGCTTCTACCTCTTTAAACCACGCCTCATCTGCATATTTATTTTCCATAATAGCAGCTTTAGTGGTAATTAAAGGATCTTTCCCTTTATATTCCTCCAATTCGTCTTTTGTACGGTATTTGGCAGGATCTGACATAGAATGCCCTTTATAGCGGTAAGTACGGATTTCTAAGAAAGTTGGGCCTTCACCCGCACGAGCACGTTGGACAGCCTCATCCATAGCATTGTGTACAGCTACCGGATCCATTCCGTCTACAGGCGCACTCGGCATATCAAATGCATGCCCCATTTTATAGATATCCATCATGTTCGTGGTACGCTGTACGGAGGTACCCATAGCATACCCGTTGTTCTCACAAACAAAGATAACCGGCAATTTCCACAACATCGCCATGTTAAAAGCCTCATTTAAAGCTCCCTGACGAACGGCGCCATCACCCATGAAACATACATTGACATTATCATTGCCCAAATACTGTTCCGCAAAAGCAATACCTGCTCCCAATGGAATCTGTCCACCAACGATTCCGTGACCACCCATCATTTTATGTTCTTTCGAGAAAAAGTGCATAGAGCCACCCTTACCTTTAGAGCAACCTGTCACTTTTCCGAAAAGTTCTGCCATACATTCCTTAGCAGACATCCCTTTTGCCAAAGCATGCGCATGATCACGATAAGATGTTATGACGGAATCCTCGGGTCTAGTAGCAGAAATAGTGCCTGCCATAACCGCTTCCTGACCAATATAAAGGTGACAAAATCCGCGAATTTTTTGCTGACCGTATAATTGACCCGCTTTCTCCTCGAATTTACGCATAAGTAACATGGACTTATACCATTCTAAGTATGTTTCTTTTGTTATAGGTGTTGAACTCATTTTGAAGTATTGAATTTCTTAACTAATCCGACTACAAATCTAATCATTTATAACGATATTTCGGACAATATTTCCGCAGGAAATGGTGTTTTTTGTCAAAAAAGCAATCAACTCTTCCCCTGAAATTTTTTGTTGCTCACCAGATGACATATCCCTCAACGAATACGAACCAGATGCCATCTCCTCCTCTCCCACCAGCAACACATAAGGAATCTGTTTACCATCCGCGTATCCCATTTGTTTCTTCAACTTCGCCGGAGCAGGATAAAGCTCAGCGGCCACTCCGGCTTCCCTTAGATTGAATAATAAAGGAAGTGTGTGCGCATGCGTTTCTTCGCCAAAGTTCGCAATAAGTACTTGCGTTGAGGAAACAGAGGAAGCCGGAAAAAGTTCCAACTCGTCCAGCACATCGTAAATGCGGTCAGCGCCAAATGAGATACCTACGCCCGTAAGACCCTTTAATCCGAACATTCCAGTCAAGTCGTCGTAACGACCTCCACCTCCAATACTCCCCATTGAAGCCTCGTTTGTCTTTACTTCAAAAATACAACCCGTGTAGTAGTTCAACCCACGTGCAAGGGTAATATCGACTTCTATAGTATTATTATCCAACAATCGTTCTGCTCCGAAATCCTTCAAATAACGAAAGACCTCCTCTATTTCCGTGACACCTTCTAGTCCAATAGAAGAAGCAGACAACACCTCTTTTAGAGACATGAGTTTTTCATCATTGGTACCGTCAAGCAGAATGATGGGCTTCAACAAATCGAGATCTGCCTCTGTAAACCCACGTACCAACAGCTCGCGGTTTACACCATCCAGGCCAATTTTATCTAGTTTGTCGATAGCGACAGTCATATCAACGATCAGCTCAGGTTTTCCTATCACCTCCGCGATGCCCGATAAAATCTTACGATTATTAATCTTTATCGTAAAATCTTTCAACCCTAGAGCAGCCAAAGCCTCTCGGTAAACCAATACAAATTCGGCCTCGTTAAGCAATGACGAAGAACCGACTACGTCGACATCACATTGGTAAAACTCCCTATATCGTCCACGTTGCGGCCTGTCTGCACGCCACACGGGTTGTATCTGAAAGCGTTTAAAAGGCAATGCAATCTCATGTTGGTGCATAACAACATATCGAGCGAAAGGCACGGTCAAATCGTAACGAAGTGCCTTTTCCGAAATATGAGGAATTAACTTATTGGATGATTTTTCGTCCAATAACTCCTCTGGCGCTTTAACCAGGTAATCGCCCGAATTGAGTATTTTAAAAATTAATTTGTCTCCCTCTTCTCCATATTTTCCGGTTAAAGTAGATAAGTTTTCAAAAGATGGAGTTTGAATCTCGTTATAACCAAATTTCTTAAAGACAGTTCTTAAGGTATTGAATATATAATTTCGCTTTTCCATCTCCTGAGGAGAGAAATCGCGCGTACCTTTAGCCAGTGAAGGTTTGATATTTGCCATAGGGCAAAGGTAATAAAACCGACTCATACTTTTTTTCTCCCAAAAAAAGTATGCAAAAAAAGTCGCCGCTTATAAATTTTGATAGGATAGGATAGTACAAAAATGATATTTCTACAGTTATCAAAATTTCTGAGGCGGCATCTTGGTGCAAAGGGAGGGGCAGTTAATTCTCTATGAAATCCTACTTCAGATAACCTCAAACACCTTCAACTCTTCGCAAGCTTTTTCTGCGGCCAGTTTTTCCGCACTTTTTTTATTAAAATCTTTTCCAATACCCTGCACCTCACCGTCAACGACAACTTTCATTGTAAACAGCTTAGGTGATTCTCCAGGCGGATTCTCTACGGGTACGAACTGGATATCCTTGCCAAAATGTTGACACCACTCAATAAGGCGACTCTTAAAATTAGTTTCGGTAATTTCCAACATATGGATATCAACATGGGGCTTGATAATCCTCGTTAACAGAAACTCCCGAGTGAATGCATATCCCTTGTCCACATATACAGCGCCAACAACAGCTTCAAAAGCATCCCCAAGCAGAGACCCCTGCTTGTTGGGATAGCTGATCATGCGAGCATCGTATTCTATCAGTTCGTTAAAGCCCAGCTTTTGGGATAGTTGATTAAGATTGGCTCGACTAACAATTTTCGACCGAAGTTCCGTCAGAAATCCTTCCCCTTTATAGGGATACAACTTGAACAGCAGCTCGGCAACGACAGAACCTAGTACGGCATCACCCAAAAACTCAAGCCTCTCATTACTATTCTTTACTCCGTCCTTAATGGTAGTTGCAACAGACTTATGGCGAAAAGCCATTTGATACAACTTGATATTCCCCGGAACAAACCCAAGAATATTCTTCAGTTTACGAATGTAAGCTTTATGCGGAGAAAAGTATAAATAATATATCCTCAAGAAAGGCATTAAGTCTATGATATAAATAAGTAATAGGCAGTTTCTCTTCGAAACCACCTATTATTTGTATCTCAATAATCCCCTCTTCTTAATATCAAATATTAAGAGTGGTATTTCTTTACAATAATGGATGCATTATGACCACCGAAACCGAATGTATTACTCAATGCAGCATTCACCTCCCGTTTCTGAGCCTTATTAAAAGTAAAGTTTAGATTATTATCAATCGCTGGATCGTCCGTGAAATGATTGATAGTAGGCGGTACAATATCATGTTTGACCGACAGAATCGAAGCCATGGCTTCGATTGCTCCTGCTGCTCCCAACAGGTGCCCCGTCATTGATTTCGTAGAGCTTATATTCAATCTATAGGCTTGTTCACCAAATAAATCAATGATAGCCTTTGTTTCACTGATATCCCCAACCGGTGTTGATGTACCGTGAACATTGATATAATCAATATCCGAATAGTTCAAGTTTGCATCAGCAATAGCTTTACTCATTGCTAATTTTGCTCCAAGACCGTCAGGATGTGACGCTGTAATATGATGTGCGTCGGCACTCATTCCCCCACCAGCAACTTCCGCATATATTTTCGCTCCGCGCGCCAATGCATGTTCCAGACTTTCCAGGATGATTGCCCCCGACCCCTCGCCAGAAACAAAGCCATCACGGTCCTTATCAAAAGGACGAGATGCCGTTTTAGGATCGTCATTTCGGGTGGATAATGCGTGCATAGCATTGAATCCGCCTATCCCAGCCTCGTTAATAGTAGCCTCCGAACCGCCGGTAATGATAATATCCGCCATTCCCATACGAATGTAGTTAAAGGCGTCTATCATCGCATTAGTTGATGAAGCACAGGCTGAAACCGCTGAGAAATTAGGACCTCTCAAACCGTGGCGCATAGAAATATGTCCCGGCGCTATATCAACAAGCATTTTTGGAATAAAGAAAGGATTGAAACGTGGTGTTCCATCACCTTTGGAAAAGTTTGCCACTTCTTCTGTAAAAGTAGTCAAACCACCGATACCGGAACCCCAAATAACACCTATCCGGTTTCTGTCTAAGTTATCGAATTCTAATCCAGCATCCTTTACAGCTTCATCTGTAGAGGCGATAGCATACTGAACGAAAGGATCGACCTTGCGAGCCTCTTTACGATCCATATGATTATGTGGATCAAATCCCTTCACTTCACAAGCGAATTGGGTCTTAAATTTTGATGCATCGAAATGCGTAATAGGAGCAGCGCCACTCACACCATTAATCAACCCGTCCCAATAACTTGAGACATCGTTTCCTAAAGGTGTAAGGGCACCTAACCCTGTTACAACTACTCTTTTAAGCTCCATTAAATATGTTTGGCCTAATAAATTAGTTATTAACGTTCTTTTCTAAATAAGAGATAGCTTGACCTACTGTACTGATGTTTTCAGCTTGATCATCTGGAATAGCCACGTTAAATTCTTTTTCGAACTCCATGATCAACTCAACTGTGTCAAGTGAGTCTGCACCTAAATCATTCGTGAATGAAGCCTCTGGTGTCACTTCTGCTTCGTCTACACCTAACTTTTCAACGATAATTGCTTTTACTCTTGATGCGATATCTGACATGATTTTATAATTTAATTGTTTAATAAATCTGTGCAAAGAAAAATAAATTTCCCCAAATATCAAACCCTTTTTTGACTTGATGATGGGAAAGAAGAACATCCCGACTCCCTAACCTGTCTAAAAACCGCTACCATAAAGAGCGTATCCAATATTAACATTTTTTTTTGTTTATACCAAGAACTTTGAAACCAACGCGTATTTTTAACGATAAAAATAGGCAGAAATATGCTTTACAGGCTATTTTTTCCTAATTTCGAAAACTGTGAGTACAACAAAAAAACATTTGACACTTGATCTCGATTTCGATATCGAGCTCGATTTCGTATTGATTGGCATCAGTTCACCATTGCGCGACTACAGATTATGTCATTTTCTTTACAAACATGCGGGCCTGGCGTTCGAACGCGGAAAAGAAGACTATGTAGACCACAAAGGATATGCAAAAGAAAAGGAGCGAGATGAGATGGACTACCATATCGTGTATGAAAAAAACAAACAAAAGAAGTTGCTAAAACACTATTTTACAATCTTTCGTTATTGCGATAATAATTTTGAATTCGAATTCTACATCATAAGCAACCGCAGTTTAGAGGGCATTTTTCTCCTTCCGGAACTCCCAAATTTTGACTACTTTTTAATTATCAAACACTATCTAGATCGAGACGATCTCCGCACATTATTAACAGAAATTAAGGACATCAACGAGGTCATATTAGCTAAAAAGTTAGACCCCGCATCATTGAAATCCAAAGAAAATCTTATATTTTAGCGTTTTAAAATAATATACAGTGTAAAATTTACACTTTCTTAAACCTAACTTATTAAACAGATTGCTATTTTTGCACTATACTGTTTTACTTCTTAAAGAATAAAATACACATAAATAAAACACTGTAAATGAACAAGATTCAAAAAAGGACAAAAATTGTTGCCACGCTAGGTCCGGCTTCGTCAGATAAGACAATATTGACGAACATGATTGCAAAAGGTGTGGATGTCTGTCGTCTTAATTTCTCCCACGGCAGCCAAAACGACCACCTCAAAGTGATTAAAACTATTCAAGAAATTAACAACGAACACCCTTTTAACGTCGGAATTTTGGCAGATCTTCAGGGTCCTAAAATTCGCATCGGCAAAATGAAAGAGGGAGGTGCCATTTTAATCAATGGTTCGCAAGTCGAAATTACGACCAAAGAGCTCATCGGTGACGAAACGCGTATATATATCACTTACGAAAATTTCCCAAATGACGTTAAGGAGAACGAAATCATCCTATTGGATGACGGAAAACTCCAATTGAGGGTGCTTAGTACAAACCATCTAGATACAGTAAGGTGTCAGGTGGTACATGGGGGCGTGTTAACTTCTCGTAAAGGTGTCAATCTTCCCAATACTAAAGTTTCCATCCCCTCTCTTACGGAAGAAGATCTGGACAACCTAAACTTTGCTTTAGATAACGGAGCAGACTGGATTGCCATGTCATTTGTACGTTCGGCAGAAGACATCCACCAATGTAAGGAAATCATTAAGGCCAAAGGAAGCCATGCATTAGTTATTGCTAAAATTGAGAAACCAGAAGCCATTGATAATATCGACGCCATTATAGAAGCTACTGATGCGATTATGGTGGCACGTGGCGACTTGGGTGTCGAGATGCCAATGGAGGTAGTTCCCGGTTTACAAAAAATGATCGTACAAAAATGTCGTGATCTTTCTAAACCTGTAATTATCGCCACGCAGATGCTGGAAAGTATGATTACCACACCTCGTCCTACGCGTGCAGAAGTCAACGACGTTGCCAACTCCGTACTAGACGGTGCTGATGCAGTGATGCTAAGTGGAGAAACCTCAGTCGGAGAGTTTCCGGAAATTGTTATCGAAACGATGACAAAAGTCATTACGCAAGTGGAAGCAACGTCCTATCCCTACTACAGTCCGAAAGAAAGCGTTCTGTCCGAACAAACAAAAATATCTGACGCGATCTGCGGATCTTCTATACACCTTGCCAAGAACACCAAGGCAACTGCTTTTGCTGTTATGACATCCTCCGGATATACGGCACTTGAAATTTCAAGCTATCGCCCCGATGCGCATATATATGTCTTTACAGGCAACAAGAACCTCATCAATCAACTTAGTTTACTATGGGGTGTAAAAGTATTTGTGTACAGTAAATTCGAAAGTACCGATGGCACTATCCAAGACGTGAACGGCTTACTAAAAGAACTTAATCTCGTCTCTCCAGGAGAAATCGTCATTAACACAGCATCTACTCCTTTGCACCAAAAAGGAAAAACGAATACGATTAGAGTCTCCCAGTTGAGCTAGCTTGACTCCGATCAACAGAAAATAGCGTGGATTAAAAGTCTACGCTATTTTTTTGCCTTCTTTGTATCAAAGCTATTACAAGTGTCAATTTAACATGATTTTATCTGATTTCTTCTTTTCTTTGACTTACTAGCTTTAATTAATGAAAAGGTGTATACTAATTTTTCTGTGCATGATCAGCCATTACCTGATTGCACAGTCCGTACAGGGTGTGATTGTAGACGAAGCAGACCAGAAACCACTGGAAAATGCTTCTATAGTCCTTTTGGACACAGATTCCATTATGCGGCATTTTACACGGGCCAATTCAAACGGGAAATTTAGTCTGGAAAAAATAGAAAAGGGAGAATATCTGTTACTCGTTACGTATCCGAAATTCGAGATTCATAGCCAGCCACTAGAAATAAAAAACGATCATATCGACCTAAAAAGCATAGGTATCAGCTCACAATCTAATTTACTTGAAGAAGTTGTAATTAACCAGAAAATCCCTATTAAAATCAAAGGTGACACGATAGAATATGATGCGGGAAGCTTTGAAACAGAGAAGAATGCCAAACTGGAAGATTTGTTACGTAGGCTCCCTGGATTAACAGTATCGGCTTCCGGCGAAATCACCGCACAAGGCAAAAATGTTTCCAAAGTATTGATTGATGGGGAAGAATTTTTTGGTTACGACCCCAAGATTGCCATCCGAAACGTTCGGGCAGACGCAGTTGATAAGGTGCAGGTATACGAGCGTAAGTCTGATGAAGCCGAACTTACCGGTATAGATGATGGTGAACGCTATCAAACGGTAAATGTCGTTCTAAAAGAAGAAGCTAGACAAGGCATCTTCGGTAACGCAAATGCCAGCCTCGGTACACAAAGCCTTTTTGACACCAATATATTTGCAGCTAAATTCAATCGATCTGAACGATTAGCATTCACCGGAAACTGGAACAACATGACAAACGGTGGTGATGCCAGCCGGATCCGCATGAACAATCAAATTATTGGCCGTCCGACACATAAAAGTGGGGGACTAAACTATGAGAACAATTTTCTCGACAAGAAGCTACATCTGACATCTAGTTACAGCTTTCTCAACAATGGCATGGCTAATGAATCCTCAAGCTACAATATGCGGATATTAAACGATAATCATACGCAGGAAACAACACGGGAATCCGATTCTGAAAGCGACAGTAAAAACCACGCATTACGATCACGTATCCGTTTTAAAATTGATTCTGTAAGCAACTTAAATATACAGCTGAACGGCGGAAAAGGACAGCAAACGTCCGCTAACAACTCTAACAGTACGACCATTCGTAATGGAACAGCAATAGCAAACGAATTTGAGAGCCGGAATAGCAGTAAAAGTGACAAAGAGGACCTTGACATGAAGGTCGACTATCGTCGGCGGCTCCACAGAAACGGTCGAAGTCTAAACGTTCACCTCAATACGAGAATAGACAACACAACCTCGACTAACCAAGTAAACGAACAGACAAATCTATACGACAGTCTTGGTGTTTTCGAAAGAAATGTTTCCGTTAATCAAACGCGACTCGTAGAAAACACCAGTAACAGCATCGGCGCATCCTTTAATCTTAGCGAGCCAATTACCCGACAGTTAAATGCTACGCTGGGGTATAGCTTCAATACCAATACGCGAACGGGGTTGACGGATGCTTATGATATTGACTCCCATACAGCCAGTATGACGTTGGATACATTATATTCAAAAAATGAGAAAAACCACTCTCAAAATAATGGAGTCGATCTCAGCCTGAACTTTAACACAGAAAAACTCAATATCCACGTGACGAATAGGATGACCCACCGTTATCAAGAATTGGCCGACAGCTATCGGGATGTGGAACTTTCGAGAAGTTTTTGGCAAAACAACCTAAATGCTAATGTTTCTTACCGTATTAGCAATAATAAAAATTTGACTTTACGTTATCAGAACAACACCAATGTACCGAGCTTCAACCAATTACAACCGATACAACCACCCACTAACGAATTGCACCAACAACTTGGAAACCCCAACTTAAAACGGGAAACAAACAACAATATCAACTTCAATTTTAATAAATTTAGCTTGTTGAAAGCATCTTCCTTTAATATCAACGCCATGAGTGGTTTTACAAAAAATGCTATCGTCAATCGATCAATTATCGACGACGAGGGGAGAACAACCACATCCTTTGTCAATATTCAGGACCATGTTAACTGGAACGGGCGGGTGCACGCCAACTATACCCGTCCTATTTTAAATGGCATTGTCCAATTTGGGCCCTTTACATCCCTACAATACGCTAATAGCTACGAATACGTCAACGGCGAACTCAATCGTAGCAACAATACTAATGCGAATGCGGGAATAAGTGCGAATAAGGAAGATTCAAAAAACGTAAATTTCAATCTAAATTTAAGCATGGGAGTCAATAACGAAGTAAATAGTCTACGAGCGGATCTAAACAATACGGCTTTTCGATCAGCTGCTAATGCGGACTTAAAGTACTTTTTGCCGTTTAAGTTTAGTCTTACCCAGGTGTTGTATTATGGCTATACGGGAAAATCGAAAGTCTTTGCAGAACCGATTACCCAGTTCTATATGAATCTCGAACTCACGCGAAAGTTATTACAAGATGAGTCATTATTACTAAGTGTGAAAGCTTTTGACGTGTTCAATAGCTTTAATAACACCAACCGGTCCTTTAACGATAATAGTTTTTCGGAATCACAGCAACTGATGCTAACACAATATTTTATGCTTGGTCTGAAATGGGATTTCAATAAGAATTTAGGAAAGAAAAGTGAAAGCTAGAAAATGAATAGACTGATTTTAGTATATATTGCGTTCGTATGTTGTTGCTATTTTGAAGCGGTAGCACAACATGCTTACTTCCCACAAAAAGGTATTATTAGCTTTGAAAAAGAGGTGTATATAAGAGCCCGGATACGCGATATGATGAATAAGCAAGCGAACGGCGCTGGCGGGAATCGAGGGATGATGATGCGGTTCGGTGGCAATATCGATGACGTACCGGAGAAAAGCTCGTCTATGTTCACGCTACGGTTTGATGAGGACGAGACACTCATGATGCCTACTGAAACGGAACAGACTGAAGCTACCTCAGTGCCGGGCCGCAGCAGAGCAGGTAGAGGGGGGAACAGAAATATGAATCGTAGAGCAGGTGCGTCTGATGTCCGACGAGCCTCCCGACCGGGCGAACATAAAGTGTATTACCAAAATCTCCACGATGGTACGAGCGAGTTGGAACTGGATTTAGATGAAAAATACTTGCTACAGGACTCGTTACAACAAATCACCTGGCGTTTTACTGATGAATATCGAAACATAGCAGGGTATGATTGTAGACGAGTTAACGGTGCTACATCCGATTCACTATATATAGTCGCTTTTTATACCGACCAGATACCCATATCCGGGGGGCCGGCATTGGTACACGGACTTCCAGGTATGATACTAGGGCTCGCCATACCAGAAATGCATATCAATTATTGGGCGCGCAACATCGATTTTGTAGTAGACAATGTGCCCAATCAATGGCGGGACAAAAAAAGCAAACCTATGACGATGAATGACTTTTTTGATGCATTAGGGAACAACCGATTTTTCGGAGGTGGGTCTAATCCGCGGCAGCAGCGGCGAAATCTTTTAGAAAATTTGATTTATTAAAATAGCTATCAAGAACTGACAGGATATCGTCCAAGTTGCTGACGTTGCTTAGTCATCAAGGTTTTATACTTTCCTGTATCGCTTTAGATAGTGAATTATAGACCAATGCATAGCTATCGTCGATAAACATTCTCAAACGCTCATCGGGAAGTTGTCTGTTGCAATAAACGGTGTTCCAGTGCTTCTTGTTCATATGATAGCCAGGAATAACCGTTTCAGGATAGTCCGAGCGTAATTCGACGGCACGGTCGGGGTCGCATTTCACATTAAAGCACAACACATCAACTTGGTCTAGTCCCACCAACAGAAATACCTTCCCCCCCACTTTAAATACTAAGGTGTTTGGACCGAAAGGTAATTCTTCTGTCACACCCCGTTGAGCCAGGCAATATTCCCGAAGGTCTTCAATATTCATTTCTATCGTAGTTTGGCTAAGATAATTAACTTAATTGGGCGAGCAGTTCTTTTTGCAGCTCCTCTCCGCTATCTTCGTTATACCATTTCTGCATAACTTCTTTAATTTCCTCAAACGGTTTCCCATCCTCTTTCATCTGCAGATATAAGTCCTGTAATGATTGCGGACGAGGGCCCCATATCACCTTATCATGTCCTACATCGTTCCGGATAATAAGTTTCGGGATTGACTTACTTCCATCAGTAAGGTAATCTTCGATAAGGAACGGCTCGGTATCACGGAGCTGTATTTCAAAATCGATATTCGGATTATTCTTAACCATCATATAAAGCTGCGTCACAGAATGAGCTGCGTCGCCACACCATGGTTCTGTAATCACAATCCAATGTTGTGGTTCGGTCATGCTAGCTATCAGGCTTTTTATAGCTTGATTTGGTTCAAACCGTTTTAACCACCGATTCATCCTTGACCAATTTAATTTTGTATAATTTAAATACGCTGCATCCCCGTAGGGATCGTAATCCTCGGGCGAAGTCAAAATCTGTTCAAAATAATCTAAGTATTCCTGAAAGGTCATGTTTATGCTTAATGTTACCACGAATTTACTAATTTATTCCGGGTAAAAAAATATTTTGGTGGCAGGTTGCTTGAAGTAAACCGTCAAGCTAAGCCGTTTGCCACCCCAGCCTTATTATTCAAGGCAACATTATGACAGTTTGACAGAACAGCCTACAAGATAAACGACATAAAAGACATTTTAATGACGATTTTGACCTTGGCACAGGTGTTGTTAAGGAGATAGCATATCATTAAAAATAAAGTTAATTACTAATTTGTAAATATAAAAAACGAGATATGTCAAAAATTATTGGAATCGACTTAGGTACTACAAACTCATGTGTTGCCGTGATGGAGGGTAACGAGCCGGTAGTTATTGCAAACAACGAGGGAAAACGTACCACCCCTTCTATTGTTGCTTTTGTTGAAGGTGGTGAACGTAAAGTGGGTGATCCTGCAAAGCGTCAGGCCATCACGAATCCGAATAAAACAGTCTATTCAATCAAGCGTTTCATGGGCTTGTCTTACGATGAATCTACAAAAGAGGCTGGACACGTTCCTTATGCGGTAGTAAAAGGTGATAACAATACACCGCGCGTTGAAATCGGCGATCGCAAATATACACCACAGGAAATTTCCGCAATGATTCTTCAGAAAATGAAAAAAACGGCTGAAGATTTCTTAGGGCATGAAGTGAGCGAAGCCGTTATTACCGTCCCGGCTTACTTTAACGATGCGCAACGCCAAGCTACAAAAGAAGCCGGTGAAATTGCCGGTCTCACTGTAAAGCGTATTATCAACGAGCCGACTGCTGCTGCGTTGGCATACGGTTTGGATAAAGCTCACAAAGATATGAAAATCGTTGTGTTCGATTGTGGTGGAGGTACGCATGACGTTTCAGTACTGGAACTTGGAGATGGTGTATTCGAAGTCAAATCCACAGACGGTGACACCCACTTAGGTGGTGATGATTTTGACAATGTCATTATCAACTGGTTAGCAGATGAATTTGCCAACGAAAACAATGGCTTTGATCTTAAAAAAGATGCCATGGCCTTACAGCGCTTGAAGGAAGCTGCTGAAAAAGCAAAAATTGAATTGTCAAGCACAACCTCGACAGAAATAAACTTACCTTATATTACTGCTGATGCTACAGGTCCTAAACACCTTGTACGTACACTTTCTCGTGCTAAATTCGAGTCTCTAGCTGCAGATTTAGTTAAACGCACAATTGAACCTTGTAAATCGGCTTTAAAAAATGCAGGATATTCTACTTCTGATATTGACGAGATCATTTTGGTAGGAGGATCTACACGTATTCCTGCTGTGGTAGAAGCGGTGAAGAACTTCTTTGGCAAAGAACCTTCAAAAGGAGTTAACCCCGACGAAGTAGTAGCACTTGGAGCTGCCATTCAAGGTGGTGTATTAACAGGAGAAGTAAAAGATGTATTATTGCTAGACGTTACACCACTGTCATTGGGTATCGAAACGATGGGTGGGGTAATGACCAAGTTAATCGAAGCAAATACGACTATCCCGACCAAAAAGTCAGAAGTATTTTCCACCGCATCGGATAATCAGCCTTCTGTGGAGATACATATTCTGCAAGGTGAGCGGCCAATGGCAGCACAAAACCGTACGATTGGACGTTTCCAGTTAACGGACATTCCGCCGGCACCTCGTGGCGTACCTCAAATCGAAGTAACATTTGATATTGATGCCAACGGTATTATTAAGGTGTCAGCAAAGGACAAGGCCACCGGTAAAGAGCAAAATATCCGTATCGAAGCTTCTTCTGGATTATCTGAAGAAGAAATTCAAAAAATGAAACAAGAAGCAGAAGCGAATGCTGAAGCAGATAAGAAAGTAAAAGAAGAAGCAGAGAAAATAAATGCTGCCGATGCCTTGGTCTTCTCCACAGAGAAACAACTGAAAGAATACGGAGACAAGTTATCCGCAGATAAAAAAGGTGCTATCGAAGCTGGTTTAGAAAAACTGAAAACGGCCTACGCTGCAAAAAACTTTGCCGATATCGATACCGCTTCTGCTGAACTTCAGAATGCTTGGAATGCAGCATCGGAAGAAATGTACGCTGCTTCACAGCAAGGCGGATCAGAGCAACCGCAAGGTGGCGATGCTGGTCAAGCACAAAATAACAATAAACAAGGTGGCGATGATGTGCAAGATGTAGAGTTTGAAGAAGTGAAATAAGCCCAACTGTTTTAAGAAAAAAAGCGGCCAATTGGCCGCTTTTTTTCTTAAAACAGTTTTTCGGGATATACGCCCTCTTTAATAAGACCAGAGATAGACTCCTGCACAATGGGTTTGTCTTCTTTGTATGTTACGCCGAACCATTTGGAAGAAGTAGGAATAACCTGAAAGCTAGCCATGTCGTTTTTCACCATATAATCGGGAACAGAAGGAATAAAAAATTCTGATTTTGGGTTGTCACCGTTGTCTTCTACAAATTCAGAAAACATACTTTGTGCTATATCAAAAATCCGAGGAGTAAATCCCCAGAAATTCATCGAAACCCTAGTGTCGGGATCCAAATCATGCTGTTTAGCATCCTCCTCGTAAACGATTTTTCTATCGCCGGCATCATCTGTTACATAATAGATATTTGTACGTTCCGTTACCGAAATCATATTCCCATCCCCATCTACATCACACACGCCTCTAGAGACATATCCATAGTCTGACATTGTATTCCCGACCTTAAATCCCATGAGAGCCATTCGTTCATCTGTAACTTCATCTCGCAAAAAAGCCGCCATTTTTTCAAAAGCATCCTTACCATAGAAATCATCTGCGTTAATCACACAAAAGGGCTCGTTGATATGGTCTTTAGCACTCATGACAGCGTGGGCAGTTCCCCAAGGTTTCGCACGTTCAATTACCCTGTCAACACCAAATTTTGTCAGGTCGAAACTTTGAAAAGCATAGTCTACTTCAATCTTACCGCTCAGTTTTTCGTCAAAAACCGCACGCATCTTCTCTACAAATTCCTCGCGAATAATAAATACGACTTTCCCAAAACCGGCTCGAATAGCATCATATATTGAATAATCAATGATGGTTTCTTCATGCGGTCCGAATCCGTCAATCTGCTTTAACGATCCGTATCTACTCGCCATTCCCGCGGCTAGAATTAACAATGTTGGTTTACTCATTATCTCTTGTTGTTAACAATTACAAAATCCCACTTAACAAAGATAAAAATTTCTTCTATCTATTTTTTTCTGAACATGGCGCTTAAGATACCGTTGGCCAATTTCCCTAAAAGCTTTGCTCCCTCTCTTGCTAATGTACGAGAAGCCTGTGTTTTAGCGGCTTCCATCGGTGTCTGTCTGGAACTCCGTCTGCCGGCGCTACGGTTTATCGATCTTTCGGCTTCTTTCTTTGCTTTCTCCTGCTCTTCCTGTGCCTCAAACATAGCCATCTTCTCGTCTACAATTTCCGCGGCACTCCTCCGCTCCACTCGCTCTTGATATTTGCTGTAAAATTCGGAACCCGTTGTAATCTGTGAATAAGTTTCCGGCTGGCAGGGCCCCATAACTGCTCTAGCAGGCACTAGATGCGTAGCAACCACTTCGGTAGGGATCCCCTTTTCATTGAGCACCGTAATTAGAGCTTGTCCTGTACCCAAAGATGTCAACACCTTATCTATCTCGTAAAAAGGAGAATACGGGTAGGTCTTTACTGTTTTGCGAAGGTTATCCGCGTCATTAGGCGTAAATGCCCGCAGCGCATGTTGTACTCGATTTCCCAATTGACCCAAGACAGATGCTGGAATATCGGTCGCCGCTTGTGTACAAAAAAACACACCGATCCCTTTCGAACGGATTAAACGTATTATTTGCTCGACTTGCGTAAGAAAAGCCTTCGAAGCGCCATTGAATAATAAGTGCGCTTCATCAAAGAAAAAAACCAACTTAGGCTTATCCAGGTCGCCGACTTCAGGTAGTTTCTTAAACAACTGTGCTAGGAGGCTCAACAGAAAAGTAGAAAACACCAATGGCTGGTCTTGAATATCGGCAATATTCAACAACGTAATTACGCCTCGACCATCAAGCTTATTAAAAAGATCCTGTATATCAAACTCCTTTTCTCCAAAGATATGGGCTATACCCTGTTGTTCTACGGCCACGATCTTTCGTAAAATGGTGCCCGATGTAGCCGTACTGATTTTACCGTAGTCATCCTTTATATCTGCTGCACCAGGGCCATCTGCAAGATAAGTAAGTAATTTCTTTAAATCATTTAGATCAATCAACTCCCATTGTTGATCTTCAGCATACTTAAATATAGCGGACAATACGCCCGTTTGTGTATCGTTCAAATCCAGTATACGCGCTAATAAGACGGGGCCAAAATCTTGCACAGTGATGCGCATAGGAGCGCCTAACTTTCCGCTAAGCGAAAACAGTTCCAATGGAAACTGTGCGGGTTCAAACGGAATCCCCACAAGCTGCCCACGTCCTATCAACGCATCGTTAGTTTTTCCCTGCTCCGCCAATCCGGATAAATCCCCTTTAACATCAAGCATAAAGACAGGCACGCCTTTATCAGACAGTTGCTCTGCAATCAACTGTAGGGTACGAGTTTTACCCGTACCAGTAGCGCCCGCAATGAGCCCATGACGGTTCATGATTTTAAGTGCCAAGTTCACCTTAGCATCGGTAATAACCTCACTACCCAGTATTCCAGAACCTAACTGGATATGATCTCCTTTCGGGTTGTAGGATATTGTTATTTTTTTAATAAATTCTTCGATATTCGATGTCATAAGCCGATCAGTTAATAAAGCAAAACGAAACAAAAATGCCACATAATTGTAACAATTTCAATTAAATAAGGAAAGATATGGATAATTAATAAATAATTAACACGAATTGTCTGCTTTCCCTATTTATTCCAAAGAAAAAATTGTATTTTTGGAAAGAACAAAATAAAAGAGCGTGATAACGAAGACGACAAAGATACTAGCAGCGAAATTGTGTTTTGCCATCTTTATGACAAAGATGCTGATTTCGGCTACGCCTATGTTTGTCAACATACTCGACCAAGGAACCATTTTGCAGGTTGTTCTTCAATTAGAAATTGAGAATGCTGCAAAAGGAAATAACGCTTCTGAGGATTTACATGAAGCAAGCGCAAAGCTTTTCACAACAACTTCTGATTATCTTTCATTTTGCCCGGTTATCGAGAACCTAGGTAAAGAGAAGCGTTACTTGAAAAACGAAGGACTTTTTAGCGTGTTCCATCCGTCCGTTCCTCCCCCACCCCCCAACAGTTAATCCTATCTTACATTCAATTTTTTTTGAGGTTTTATTCAGCTTCAAGAACGTTTTATTGGTTTAGTTTATTTGAATAGATAACGGATTAAAATTTTAGTTTTATGTCAGGAACTCGTCTGTCCGCTTTTTTTAAATTATCAAAAAGGGACTTAAAATATGATTTCCCATCAAGTATTGTAGTGTTTCTTGTAGCGCTACCACTCTGTTTGGGTATTGCTATGGCTTCCGGTGCGCCATTATTCGCCGGTTTATTAACAGGTATTATTGGTGGATTGGTTGTCGCATCAATGAGTAAATCTCCGCTCAGCGTGAGCGGTCCCGCAGCTGGTTTAACGGTAATTGTATTAGGTGCCATCGAACAATTAGGTGCGTACGAAACATTTTTGCTCGCCGTTGTCATCGCGGGTATCGTCCAACTCGTTTTGGGGATCATCAAAGCGGGTATGATTGGAAACTATTTTCCATCAGCTGTAATTTTAGGCATGTTGGCCGCGATCGGTATAACCATTATACTTAAACAAATACCGTTGGCTTTTGGGCTATCAGAAGAACACGCTTTCGAACTCGATGCCGGTGGAGGTGTAGCTGCTTTTCAAGATACAGTTTTATCAGGCGTAAACTGGGGAGCTACTATCATCTGCTTCCTGTCGCTTGCCATACTTATTTATTGGCCAAAAATAAAAGGTATCAATAAAGTACCTGCCCCACTTGTCGTCGTGTTATTGGGCGTCGGTTTAGCATCCGTTTTTCAAGGGTCCGGTATGCAGTTAAGTCAAAATCATTTTGTGATGATCCCCATCGTGAGCTCGTTCCAAGAATTTACACAACTATTCATTTTTCCTGATTTCACTCAGATTTTGAATAAAGATGTATGGATAGTTGCCTTTACGATTGCTATCATTGCCAGTTTAGAAACATTGCTTAGTATCGAAGCTATCGATAAGATAGATCCCTTTAAACGCGTTACGCCGACCAATAGAGAACTGGTGGCCCAAGGCGTTGGTAATATGACTAGTGGCTTTCTAGGTGGACTTCCCTTGACATCTGTTATCGTACGTTCTTCCGCAAACGCACAAGCCGGGGGTCGCACACGCCAGTCTGCCATGTTGCATGGCCTATGGCTTCTAGTAGCAGTTCTAGCCATACCTACACTCATCAATTTGATCCCGTTGTCCTGTTTAGCGGCCATACTGCTCCATACGGGCTACAAGCTGGCTAACCCAAGCTTGTTTAAAAAAATGCTACGTAAAGGATTGGATCAATTTATTCCCTTCGCTGCAACCATCGTAGCGGTTGTATTTACTGACTTGTTGATGGGAGTGGGGATAGGTATCGTAGTAGCCTTATTCTATATTATTCGTGCAAATATGCAAAACGCCTTCAAAATGGAAATTAGTGAGGAAAATGGCGAAAAAAAGGTCACTATGACGCTTGCAGAAGAAGTATCTTTTCTCAACAAAGTACCTATTCAACAAAAACTCTACAGCTTACCGAAGGGTGTACAAGCCATTCGAATTGACGGACGATTTAGCAAATTCATCGATAAAGATGTCATCGAAGTTCTCAAAGATTTTCAAATGAATGCGATGAGCAAAGGTATTGATATAGAGCTAGATGCTATCACCTACAAAAAAAATCGAGAAGTAGTCGTAAAACAAGAGCAAGTAGAAGTATAACACTGCTCGAGAACATCATCGGTACAGACGGGTAGCAAAAAACAAATATTTATAATTAAATTTACGAGAATGTACTAACTTGGTTGATTTCATGCAACCAGCTTTAACATCATAAGAAACAACAAATTATCATTATGGAAAATAAAGAACTAGAACTAGGTTTTCAGAAAATATTAGAAGGTAACAAGTCTTGGATAGAGTTTGTTAAAAATGATACATCCGGACGATTTGAACAATTGGCTAAAGGACAAAGTCCAGAGATCCTCTGGATTGGTTGTGCAGATAGCCGCGTTCCAGCCAACGAAATAGTAGGTTCGAAGCCTGGCGAAGTGTTCGTACACCGCAACATCGCCAACATGTGTGTACACTCGGATATGAGCATGCTATCCGTCTTAGACTATGCTGTAAACGTATTGAAAGTAAAACACATCGTGGTAGCCGGTCATTATGGTTGCGGTGGAGTTGCTGCATCGCTAAGCCGTAAACAATTCGGTGTTATTGACAACTGGTTATGCCATATTAAAGATGTCTATCGTCTGCACGCTGCCGAAATCGATGGTCTTGAAGACCATGACGAAAAGGTAAATCGACTGATAGAGCTTAATGTGAAGGAGCAGGTCTTTAACCTCTGCACGACGTCTATTGTACAGAATGCCTGGAAAAACGGACAACCATTAGCTGTCCATGGCATGGTTATCGATATTGGCAGCGGAAAACTTAATGATTTAAACAATACGTTTACAAATAACGAAACGTTAGGAAAAGTTTTTGCTTTCCAATAGGAAGGAAAAATTTAAAACAAGTTTAAGATTTATTGAGAAAGGCACCCGTTGGAGGTGCCTTTCTTTTTTACAAGACGTCTTTCCGACGGCCCTGTTTCATTTATTTTATCTCTTTGTATCCTACTCCCATATTTTGAAGCATGAATGCCCATTTATCGGTTTGCTCTGCAATGACCATTTCAGTTGATTTACCGGCGCCGTGTCCCGCTTTCGTGTCGATGCGAATTAAAACAGGATTATCTCCTTTATGGTACTCTTGCAACCGCGCAGCGAATTTAAACGAATGTGCTGGCACTACACGGTCGTCGTGATCCGCAGTAGTTACCATAGTCGCCGGATAAGCGGTGCCAGGCTTCAACGCGTGATAAGGCGAATAATTATACAAGTATTCGAACATCTCTCGGCTATCTTCAGAAGTACCATAATCGAACGCCCAGCCTGCACCCGCGGTAAATTTATGGTAACGTAACATGTCCAACACACCAACCGCCGGGAAAGCCACCTTGAAGAGTTCAGGTCGTTGTGTCATACTCGCTCCAACCAATAGCCCCCCATTGGAACCTCCGGCAATAGCCAGCTTATCCGGGGACGTATATTGCTGATCGATCAGGTACTCTGCTGCCGTGATAAAATCATCAAATACGTTTTGCTTATTCATCTGTGTACCAGCGAGATGCCAGCGCTCACCATATTCCCCCCCTCCGCGGAGATTAGCCACAGCATAAACGCCCCCTTGTTCCAACAAGATAATGTTACTGGTAGAAAAAGAAGGTGTCAAGCTGATATTAAATCCGCCATAGCCATACAACATCGTCGGATTTGATCCATCTAACGTAATGCCTTTTTTATACGTAATGATCATCGGAACCTTTGTTCCATCTTTAGATGTAAAGAATACTTGCTTCGATTCGTAGTTAGACGGGTCAAAGTTAATCGCCGATTCTTTATAAATTTCCGACTTTCCAGATGCGATATCATATCTGTAGATCGTAACTGGATTCACATAGTTCGTAAACGAATAATATAGATCCTCGTCTTCCAATTTCGCGTCAAAGCCACCTGCGGATCCTATACCTGGTAGCTCGATTTCCCTTTCTAGTTTCCCATTTCGGTCGTATTGTTTTATAAGCGAAGCCGCATCTTTCAGGTAATTAGCAAATATTTTACCTCCACCTACGCTTGGTGACAGTGCTTGCTCCGTTTCAGCGATTAATGTCTCCCAGTTTTCAGGCTGTGGAGTAGCAGCATTAACCGTTACTACGCGTCCATTTGGTGCATCCAGTTCCGTGTAAAGGAACAATTTAGATCCGTCATTGTCTATAATCTCATGGTTTTTATCCATGTTGCCCACTACCGTTACGAACCCAGCACCGGGGGAAGAAAGATCTTTTATATAAAGTTCATTGCCCGAGGTAGCATTTGCAGCCGATACGATCAAAAAGCGTTCATCCTCAGTTAACCCGGCTCCAAGATAACGACGTGGCATCGTTGGTCCACCAAACACCAGCTCATCTTCGGCCTGTGACGTATTTAATTTATGGAAATATAGTTTATGTTGATCTGTCATGGCGGATAATGCGGACCCTTCTTTTGGCTTATCATAGCTACTATAATAAATCCCCTCGTTTCCTTTCCATGCCAGTCCCGAGAACTTAACATCTACCAATGTATCGCCTACAACAGCTTTATCCTCCGTTTTCATCACCACAACCTTCCTCCAGTCCGACCCGCCTTCAGAAATCTGATAGGCGACTAATGAACCGTCTTTCGAAAATGATATCCCAGCTAGGGAACTTGTCCCGTCTTCGGAAAACTTATTCGGGTCCAGGAAAATCTCTTCTTCTCCATCTTCGCCTTTCTTACGCCAGAGCACGTATTGGTTCTGAAGCCCATCATTTTTATAGAAATAGATATAATCCCCCTCTTTAATTGGGGCACCCTCTTTCTCGTAATTCCATAGACTTTCTAAGCGTTTATGAATGGCTTCTCGAAATGGAATTTGGCCTAAGTAATCCTGGGTCACTTCGTTTTGAGCAGTTACCCATTGCTTAGTTTCAGCGGATAAGTCATCTTCCAGCCAACGGTATGGGTCTTCAACAGTAGCTCCGAAATACGCATCTTTCTGATCGATTTTTTCCGTTTTTGGATAAGGTTTTAGCACGATGTCTTCTTTTGATTCGATAACATTCTCCTGGTTACAGGCTGTAAACGCCACCGCCATAAGAATAATGCCTAAATTTTTATTCATAATCTATTTTTTTAAACCATCCGCAAGATAAGATTTTTTTGGGACAGTCGATTATCCCTGTTATTTGCTAATTTTGTCTTTTATATACATGAGAGATAAAATATACTTTGCGTCGGATTTTCATTTGGGTGTTACACCCAAAGCAGCTTCTCTTGAACGGGAGCGGCGGCTGGTCGCTTGGCTGGACCACATCAAACACGACGCAAAGGCACTCTTTTTGGTGGGCGATATTTTTGATTTCTGGTTTGAATACAGTACTGTAGTTCCTAAAGGATTTATCCGATTCCTCGGCAAATTAGCGGAATTGGCAGACCTCGGCGTAGCGATAACACTCTTTAAAGGGAACCACGACATGTGGATGTTCGGTTATTTAAAAGAACAGCTAGACGCCAATATTGTCGAGAATGAGATGATATTGGATATCGATGGTAAACGGTTTTATATTCACCATGGAGATGGGCTAGGCCCAGGGGACACAAAGTATAAGTTTCTGAAAGCTTTTTTTCGAAGCAAGGTTTGTCAGTGGCTCTTCGCTAGATTACATCCTAACTTGGGTATTGGGATCGCCCAAAGATGGTCCAGTCACAGTCGTGCGGCAAACCTGGACGAAGAACGTTTCTTAGGAGAAGATCGAGAATGGTTAATTCAGTATGCCAAGGAATTGCTGCAAGAGGAGCATTTCGATTATTTTATCTTTGGGCATCGTCACCTCCCATACGACATCGAACTCCGTGAAAGCAGCCGCATCATTAATCTAGGCGAATGGATGCACACTTGTACCTATGCTGTATGGGACACCAAACAATTGGAATTGAAGAAATGGACGCCCTAACGATTATCCGACGCATTGCCCCATTAAAGGCAGAAGATCAACAAGCCCTATTGATACTTTTCGAAGAAGTTACGTTTAAGAAACATGATAATATTATAGAGACGGGTAAAAATTCCCGTTATCTTTATTTTTTAAAGACGGGGTCTTGTCGTATATTTTACTACAAAGAACATCGGGAGGTTATTTTAGACTTCGCTTTTCCCGGCGATGCCCTCATTTCTTTAAATAGCTACGTACATGGCAAACCCGGTTACGAAACGATACAATCCCTTGAGCCGGTAACAGCGTATCGCATCCATGTTGCCCAGCTACAATCGCTCTTTGCCAATACCTTAGGTATAGCCAATTGGGGCAGGAAACTCGCCGAAGTAGAGACGCTGAAAATTGAGTATCGGCTCATGTCAAAACTGTTTAAAACAGCAAGCGAAAGCTATCAAGACCTGTTAAATCGTGCACCGGAACTTGTTAAGCAAATTAAACTCGGTTTTATCGCTTCATACTTAGGCATATCACAAGTTACACTGAGTAGAATTCGTGGAAAACAAGGAGAGTCGTCAGAAAAATAAAAAAGGCGCCTTTATATAAAGACACCTTTTCTTTTTAGCGGTCTGGACGGGACTCGAACCCGCGACCCCATGCGTGACAGGCATGTATTCTAACCAGCTGAACTACCAGACCTAATTTCTTCTCTTTTTTTTGAGAACGTATGTTTTAAGAACTTTTGAAGCAGCGCTCCATTTATTTTAGCGGTCTGGACGGGACTCGAACCCGCGACCCCATGCGTGACAGGCATGTATTCTAACCAGCTGAACTACCAGACCTAATTTCCTTCCCGTTTGAAGGTGTGCAAATATAGGTGTATTTTACAGAATGTCGAAATTTTTTTTAAAAAATTTAGTCCACTGCTCCCTCTTTCATTTTCTCTGCGTTCTCTGCAAATTGCAGTGCATCTATAATACCCTGAATATCACCATCCATAACGGCGGGGAGATTATAGAGTGTCATACCAATACGGTGTTCAGTAACGCGTCCTTGCGGATAATTGTATGTCCGTACCTTAGCAGAACGGTCCCCTGTAGATACCATTGTTTTACGTTTAGCCGCTACATCGCCATGTTTTTTCTGAACCTCGAGCTCGTATAACTTATTCCGAAGCATCTCCATCGCAAGCTCACGATTTGCTAACTGGGAGCGTTCAACTTGACACACCACTACAATTCCAGAAGGCTTGTGTGTCAATTGCACTTTCGTCTCTACTTTGTTGACGTTCTGGCCACCTGCTCCTCCCGAACGGGAGGTTTGCAATTCGATGTCTCCCGGGTTCAATTCGACGTCGACATCTTCTGCTTCTGGCAGAACAGCTACCGAAGCTGCCGATGTGTGGACACGCCCCTGCGTTTCGGTATCTGGAACACGCTGTACGCGATGTACACCCGATTCGTATTTCAATTGACCATACACATCCTCGCCGATCACTTTTAAAATAACTTCCTTATATCCACCAGACGTCCCCTCTGTCACATCCATTACTTCCGTGCGCCAGCCCTTTGTTTCAAAAAAACGAGTATACATCCTATACAAATCGCCGGCAAACAAAGCGGCTTCATCACCTCCTGTACCACCCCGAATTTCAATAATAGCATTTTTCCCGTCTTCAGGGTCCTTAGGGATAAGCATCAATCGAATTTCTTCTTCTTTCTCCTCTTTTTCTGTCAGTAAGAGATCGAGCTCTTCTTTCGCCATCTCCCGTAGCTCCTGATCTTTTTCATTGGCGAGTATATCTTTGCTAGTATCGATATTACTAACGATATTTCTATAGATGTGATATTGCTCTACGATCTTCCCCAAGTCTTTATACTCCTTATTCAACTTGGCAAAACGCTTCATATCATTGATGGTATCGGGATTACTTAGTTCGGCCTCTACCTCTTCCCAACGTCCCTTTATAGCTTGTAGTTTCTCTAACATAGTGCGTAATGCTCTTAATAAACGGAAAGGTATTTTCCATTTTTATCAGGCACAAAAGTACGTATTTTTTTGGTATTAATGTGCGGAAACGACCTTGAGGCCAATAATAGAGGCAATCAATGTAAAAATAAAAAATACGCGCCAAAAATCAGTAGGTTCTTTAAATATAAAAACGCCTACGAGCACTGTCCCGACTGCACCGATACCCGTCCAAACAGCATAAGCCGTTCCGAGTGGTAGCGCCTGCGTGGCTTTCATCAACAGCAGCATACTGACGGTCAGACATAGGCCAAAGCCTCCATACCAAAGATACATTTCTGTTCCGGTTGTGTGTTTAGCTTTCCCCAAGCACGATGTAAATCCTACTTCAAATAACCCCGCAATAATTAATATAATCCAGTTCATAGTTTTTTATTATTTACAACAAAGATCCGGATACAAAAACAGAATCCTTTTTACAAATGATAAAAAAAACAGAAGGCTATATTCACTATCCTCGTTTGGCCATTGGTTTTAAATCAGTCAATGAACCGATTTTGACAGGACCACCCTTCTCGATACTGCGACGGGCGGCTACACCAATTAGAATAGACATTACACCATCTCGCAGACCAGCCGAATGTCCATATGGATCAGGAGCTTCTGGTTGTTTGAACAATTTATCATGCAGCCGACGGTCGCCGCCACCATGACCAGCACGTTCGCTAGCTACTTGAATGAGCTGATAATCCTGCCAGTTCTTATAAAGGACAAGCGGTTCATGGATGATGTCGACGTTTTCGACTTGCTGCATCTCCGCAGCATGTAAACTCTCTTGATCCAAGCTATCATTTTTCATCCAAGGGATGTCAAGCCAAGCCTCGATACGCCCCTTTTGTCCATTAAACGCGATGCGCCAGCCCTCAAACGGGGAATAGGTGGTCAGCGAGTAATTAGCAATAGCTCCATTCGCATATTTAATTTGCGCTGACATCTTGTCGTAAATATCAATCTCATTCCGATACACACATCCATCGCGGACATACCCGTCATGTGCTTCGTTAGCTACATATAGGTTCATTGCATGGGAATCTTTGGTGATATCCCAATAGTAGTTGCACTCTTTTTTATGTGTGCAGCTTCGACAGTTTGCCCCTCTGAATGCCCCATTTTTACCGTAGTGCTCCAATGCTCCATAAGCAAAGACTTCATCAGGTTCCGAATCTAGCCACCAATTGAGTAAATCAAAATGGTGCGTAGCCTTATGTATCCATAAAGACCCGCCCTTATCCATCAACCCATGCCAACGACGGAAATAAGACGCACCGTGATGGACATTGAGATACCAATTAAAATCGACCGAGGTAACTTCCCCGATTTCCCCATTCATGATCAACTCTTTAATTTTCGTCATATAGGGACTCCATCGATAATTGAACCCAACAATCAGTTTTTTACCGTACCGGCGTTCGGCATTCAGAATTGCTTGTGCTTTTACTTCATCGGTTGTCAGCGGCTTTTCAGTAAGCACGTCACAACCAGCAGCCAACCCAGCAATAGTCTGCTCATGGTGAGATGAATCTGTCGTACACACGATGACCAAGTCCGGTTTCGTCTCGCATAGCATTTCCTCAAAGCTCACGAAGGTGGGACAGTTCACTTTCATGTAGGTTTTTCCGTACTGTAGTCTGCCGGGATTGATATCACTTAGACCCACAAATTCCAACTGGTCCGGGTACTGCTCTACCAAGCGACGACCCCAAAAGGAAATCCCGCGTATACCGGTACCAACCAAGGTGACTCTAAGTTTCCGACGTAGGCCGAATGCGTTGGCGGGCAGCGACACGGCCGATCCTGCGGCAAGCATCGCTAAAGCCTGCAAAAATGATTTTCTCGAAAAATTCTCCATGTTATTTCCGTTTATAATAGTTTATGCTGTTTTTCAACCTTTCACAGTTAGTAATCCAAAATAAGAAAAAACTTGGTATCGACCAAATATAATCAAGCGCTATCCTCCCCTTGTATCTATTTTTCTTAAAAATAGCACTGTAGCAAACAAAAAAAGGTGCGACTTTCATCGCACCTTCAACCTTTAAAATTATAAAAACTACTAATTATGAAAACTAAGCCGTCTCCTCTATATCAGCTGTGGAAAACTCCTCGAATACTTCTGCAAACCCTTCATAGTCCGCATCCCCTTGAGGCGAGAAACTACGAATCCCGTTTTCTTCCACATAGATTTTAAGTTCCGGATGGATATCTCCGTCAGCAAATACAGCTATATCGGTGTAAGAAAGCGCACCTTTGTATAGGTCTACATAAGATCCTTCACCGTAAGGGGCCGCTTCCTCAGCACGCATGTCACTTTGCGCCGCCATTGCTCCGTATTTCCCTCCAATAGCATCGAAGTCTTCGTTTGCATAAAGGGAATACATCACTTTAGCATCCTTGAATGTAGGATCATCTTTGTAAGCTGTTTTCAAATACGCCGGAACCATAGCGGAAAACCAACCATGGCAGTGCACCACGTCCGGTGACCATCCTAACTTCTTAACCGTCTCTAATACACCTTTACAGAAGAACAACGAACGCTCGTTGTTGTCTGCAAAAAAAGCACCTTTGTCGTCACGAAAAACCTTCTTCCGCTGAAAATACTCTTCATTATCTAAAAAATACACCTGCATGCGTGCAGTGGGTAATGAAGCAACCTTAATAATGAGCGGATTATCATTGCTATCCACCACGATGTTCATTCCCGACAACCTTATCACTTCATGAAGCCGATTTCTGCGCTCATTAATATTACCGAAACGCGGCATCAAAATACGGATTTCAAATCCTTTTTCTTGCATCGCTTGTGGTAACTGGCGTGTTATTTCAGAAATTTTGCTTATTTCAAGGAAAGGCGACATCTCATGGGTTACAAACAATATTTTCGTTTTTGCCATCTCCAATTCTTTATTTATTTATCGAACAGTAAAATCGGTCCACAAAGATACGACTTTTTTATGAATTTTACAATTCATTAAGTTTCATCCCTTTATATTACCGATTTATTTCTGCAAATTTGCGCCCTTATTTAACGTTTTGCGGTGAGGATATTTAGAACAAAACAAGCCCTTCGAAGTTATCTTGGTGAATTGCGTGAAACCAAGCAGCGCATAGCGCTCGTACCAACTATGGGAGCACTTCACGAGGGACACCTTACATTAATAAAGGAAGCCAAAGAAATTGCTGATGTCGTGGTCTGTAGTATTTTTGTAAACCCCACTCAATTTAACGATCCGAGCGACCTTGAAAGGTATCCACGTCCGGAAGAAAATGACTTACAATTGTTACAAGGAATCCACTGTGATATCGCTTTTATGCCGACGGTGGAAGAAATGTATCCAAAAACCGGGGAGCCGTGGCACCTTGACCTAGGAAGCCTAGAAAAGGTATGGGAGGGAGAAAAGCGACCGGGGCACTTTCAAGGTGTAACCCAGATCGTATATAAGCTGTTCTGCTTAGTTGAACCCGATGTTGCCTGCTTTGGCCAAAAAGACTTCCAGCAAATAATGGTCATCCAACGGTTAATTGATGTAAAGAAACTACCCGTCATCCTCCATATTTGCCCTACAATTAGAAACGAGGAGGGGCTTGCGTTAAGTTCCCGTAATATGCGTCTTTCGGCGGAGGGGGAACATAAAGCGCTGGCATTATACCGTTCATTACGTCATATCGAACGCTATTTTAAGATTCGGAACCTAACCGCACTTCGAACAGAAGCACTAGACATCCTCCATCAAGAGGGAGAAATCGAAGTCGAATATTTAGCCATCTGTGAAACACGTTCGTTAGAAGAAATCGACCAGATCGACCCCAGAAAAAAACATGTTGCGCTACTGGTTGCTTGGGTGGAAGGGGTAAGGTTGATTGATAATATGTTATTGGATTAGTTCTCTTCTTTTTTCCCGAAAAAAAGAAGCAAAAAACTCGTCCCTTCGGATATTTGAGAAAATGGACTGTACTAAGGATGAGTTTCTACATACCTCAAATCTCCGGATGGGACAATTTAGGTTAAGGAGGGGATTGTGCAATATCTATGATGGGTTACGAAACCCGACACCATATAATTAAAAAAAATTAGGTAATTTTGTATTATGTTGATTGAAGTAATGAAATCAAAGATTCATCGGGTTCGTGTTACGCAGGCGGAGCTGAACTACGTGGGAAGCATCACGATTGATGAAGATTTGATGGATGCAGCAAATATTGTTGCGAACGAAAAGGTGCAGATTGTAAACAACAATAACGGGGCTCGATTAGAGACCTATGTTATTCCAGGCGAACGCGGAACAGGTACTATTTGTCTTAATGGCGCTGCCGCCCGCTTGGTGCAGGTAGGCGATATCATTATTATCATTTCCTATGCGAGCATGACGCCTGAAGAAGCAAAAGTACACAAGCCTGCTCTGCTATTTCCCGACCATAACAATAAATTGACACTGTAGTTCCGATAGCATTTTGTAACTTCGCAAATAGCAACGCACGATATCGTCATGCATAAATTGAGTACTACATACCGTATTTTCGTCGCTTGGTCATTAAGCTTATGGATGGTGGTTATTATCACCAGCGGTGTTGTATTTATGCACAAGGAAGTCACCTCAACAGGAGAGATTGTTACACACATTCACCCCTATGACTTCACTCAAAAGGGACATCCTGAGCATCACCACCATTCCGATGATGAAATACATTTCTTAGATGTCGTATTTGCAGGCGTATTCGTGGCGAATGATTTACAAGCGTTCGAACTCGCCATCGCACCCATTATGCTTTGCATACATCATGCAGAGCTAACGGAAAACGCACCTTCCACCCCACTCATTCACTACGACTTACGGGGACCCCCTGCCCTTTTTCTATCCTAATCTCAACTTCCGAATATCCATCGGAACAACAAAGACAATTAATGATTACGTAATCTGGTCTGCACAATATTGTGGTTATCACCATTTTTTCACAGACCTCTTTGCTCATTTCATTCATTTAACGACATCATGGACGTCTTAACGCCTGATGCGTATTTATTATGATTTACTTACATGACAAAAAGATACAACTACAAGCTTTTTCTTTTAGCTTTACTCTATATATTTCCAATTACCCTATTTTCACAAACATCATTGAACGGAAAAGTAACCGGACCAGATGGTAGTCCGATCGGTCAAGCCACGGTACTTGTCGACGGCTCGGGCAACGCTACCTCAACGAATGAGGATGGAGAGTTTCTTCTCTCTGATGTGTCAAATGGAAAAATGACAATCATCACGCGTGCTGTCGGCTACCAAACCGATAGAAAAACAGTGCAAAGTGGTACAAACGACGTCCTGCATATTATCTTGCAGGAAGACAACTTAAATCTAAACGAGGTCGTGGTCAGTGCCACTCGCTATGGTCTTGACCGGCGTGACGCCCCTGTCGTGGTGAACGTATTGAGTCCTAAGCTTTTCAACGCTACGCAATCTGTAGCCATGTCGGAGACCCTAAATTATCAACCTGGCGTGCGCGTGGAGAACAACTGTCAAAACTGCGGATTCTCTCAGGTGCGACTGAACGGGATGGAAGGAGCTTACTCCCAAATACTGATCAACAGCCGTTCAGTATTTAGTGCCTTAAATAGCGTTTATGGCTTGGATCAAATCCCAACCAGCATGATCGATCGTATCGAAGTCGTCAGAAGTGGTGGATCTGCGCTGTTCGGCGCTAATGCCATCGCCGGGACCATCAATATCATTACGAAAGATCCGGTAGAAAATGATTGGCAGGTAAAATCCACCAACTCCCTAATTGATGGCAGCGCATGGGATAATACGATCGACTTCAACACATCTACTGTGACGGACGATTTACTCACAGGGGTTACTTTCTACGGGATGCACCGCAACCGGGAGGCTTGGGATGCCAATGGTGACGGTTTCTCGGAAATGACTAAACTACGCAACACCACCTTTGGTACAAAAGCCTTTTTTAAACCTTCCGAATACGATAAAATCACGGTGGACCTGAGTGTACTGAATGAGTTTCGCCGTGGGGGCGACCGACTGGAAATCGCGCCGCATTTTACCGATATTACGGAGCAGCTCCAGACCAACTCTTTCATCGGTGGGGCCACGTACGATCATTACTCCCGAAACTGGAAACATAAAATATCGATTTACGCATCGGCCCAAAAAAGCACGCGCGACAGCTACTATGGCGGTTTAGGTGGTTCCAGAACGCGTCAGGACAGTGTTACCGCGGCAAATGCTTACGGTGTCACAAGCGATTTTGCCATGGTTGCCGGCGGACAATACACCTATACCTTCGCGAAAGATGTCTTGACAGCCGGCGTCGAACTTACCACCAACGAGACCAACGACGACATCCCTGGTTACGACCGGAACATAGATCAAAAGACGCAGGGTATTGGTAGTTACGCGCAGTACGAGTGGAAGGTAGCCGACCCGTTAAAACTTTTGATGGGTGCCCGTTATGATTACACCAAGGTGGATGGAAAATACAGTCTCTTGCAGCACCATCGTACCTCAGACGAAAGCTTTGGCACCTTTAGCCCTCGTTTTACGCTACTATACGACATCAACCCCGAATTGCAATTCCGCGGTGGATATGCCCGGGGATTCCGTGCTCCACAAGCGTTCAATGAGGATATGCACGTCACCTCGGTCGCGGGTGAGCAAGTATTTGTCCTGATGGGACAAGACCTAAAAACGGAAACTTCCGATGCCTACACCGGATCGTTTAATTACACCCGGAATTTTGGGAGCACCCAGGCTAGCCTGTTGTTGGAAGGCTTTTATACGGTACTACATAACCAATTCACGAATGTGCGAACCTCGGAGGAAGACGCCATCATTCTGGAAGAAATGCGCAATGGCACGGGGGCAACCGTTTATGGTTCCAATATAGAATTGAGCATCGCTCCCTCCAGCGCCGTTACTTTTCAGGCCGGGGGGACGATACAGCGTTCGAAATACAAAGAGGAGCAGATCATCTTCGAAGCCGAAAACCCGGCGGATGATGTCGCTACTGTGCGCTTTCTACGTACACCAAACACCTATGGTTACTTGAACACGAATATCAAAGCGACCAAACAATTCGCAGTTGATGTAACTGGAGTTTATACCGGCAGCATGATTGCACCGCATTACCAGTCGGATCAGACACTCCTGCTCAAAACGACCCGGGACTTCATGGAAATGAATCTGCGCTTAGGTTACACATTGCCCATACGGAAGGAATTTAGCGTAGAGTTGTTTGGGGGTATACAAAACATGTTTAACGCTTTCCAAAAGGATTTCGATAGTGGTCCGTTGCGCGACTCGGATTATGTCTACGGACCCGCGAAACCACGAACATTCACTTTTGGAATTAGGATTGGGCATTTTCATTAATATAATTTGTAGAGACGTTTCTAGGGCGTCTCTACAAATTTAAAGAAAGGAACAATATCATGATACGTTATATAGGCACCATCATTTTTCTTCTATTAAATCTACCCATCTTTGCGCAGCAGAAAAACACCGTCAACTGGCTTTCTTTTGAGCAGTTATCGGACTCGCTGGCGACAAAACCCAAGAAGGTACTGCTTTTTTTTCATACCGACTGGTGCGCCTATTGCCGCAAGATGCAAAAGGTTGTCTTCACAGGCCCGGATATCGTAAACGAGCTGAACAGAAACTACTACGCTGTACAATTTGATGCGGAAACCGTGGATACGGTCCGCTTCGATGGACAAGTTGTGGTAAATGAGTCTTCCAAAAAGCGTACAGGGCAATACCACAATATGGCAAAGCTGTTAGCCACCCGTGATGGTGAACTTAGCTTTCCGACTACCCTGATCTTGGCTCCTGATTTCAACGTCGAGCAGCGATTTTTTCAGTATCTAGATAGAAAGAAATTGATGAAGGCATTGAAGGATAAGCTCTAACCACTAATATAGCTTTGAAGTTGGTCAATGGTTTGTTTTTGATCTTCGATAATATGTTTGACAATATCACCAATAGAAATGATACCGATAACGGTATGATCTTCTACCACCGGCAAATGCCTGAATAGGTTGTTCGTCATCATCTCCATACAGTTTTCAATTTTTTCGTCCGTGGTGATGGTTCGCGGGTTATGCGTCATAACCACGTGAATAGGTGTGTCTTTGGAAGATTTGCCTTGTAAGACAATTTTTCGAGCATAGTCCCGCTCTGTGAAAATCCCAACTAACGCGTCTTCCTCCATAACCAACAATGCACTGATGTTTTTTTCCATCATCATTTGCAAAGCGTTTAGAACGGATGTGTCTGGATTTACAGCGTGGATAACAGACGACTTTCCCTCAAGGATGTGTTTTACAGTTTTCATCTTATTATTTATTTATAATGGTTGATGAAAGCTCTCTGCCAAAAATGGCGGATAGTCTTCATAATTTCTTCTCACTAATTAAGGAAGCATAAGCCGAAGCACCATATTGATAAGAAGGGACAATCGACACTAATAGGCTGGCTATCACATGAATTAGTCCATTAAAGATAATGTTTTTTAGCGAATTAAAAAATAAAACCATTTTTCTTACTTTTGCTGTAGCATTACGATATGAACCTGCGTTCTATCATCTAGAAAAGACATTAAAAATTTATGAAACCGATCCCGATCTATCGGGAGAGCTCTCATCAACCATTAAAAAAAGAAAAAAACGGATGAAAACTCTATTTAGACCATTAATTGTATTACTATGCACCGCAGTTGCATTTAGTTCTTGTATGAAAGATGACAGTGCAGAGAGAGAAGAGGAACAACGTCGACAACAAGAGGTGGTAGCAGCTTCATTGGCTGCAGATAAGATTAAAATTGAAGAATATTTACTTGACAATCCCTCTGAAACACCAGGAGGATGGCAGGAAGATGATAGGGAAGAGACGTTTTCTCTAATAGGTAAAACTGTTAAAACAGGTATCCACTTCGAAGTGTTAGCTGTACCGACCGAAGAAGATGACGAGGCTTTTGAGTATGAATTCTCCACCTCAACTGGTCCGGTCCCTCCAAAAGTTAAAGTAAATTATACAGCATCATTATTGGACGGCACCGAGGTACAATCCGGAGAAAACGAAAATATTGATTTCGCTACATTCCAATCTAGTTCAAATGTTTATAATGGTGTGTGGATTATTTCCTTCTTCCCGAAATCGTATAGAGTGAACAGTGAAAACGTACCGTACTATGGATTAACAACAAAAGGCTTAAAAAAAGGCAGCCATATCCGTGTGATATCCCCCTCTTATTGGGCTTTTTACGACAAAAAAATAGGCGATATCCCTGCTAACTCACCGTTAGTATACGAGTTTGAAGTATTGAGCATCGAATAATAAAAAGTAGAAACATTATAAATTAGTAAACGTACAAAGGGCGTGTCCAAAAAAACTTTTAGGCACGCTCTTTTTTAATCAAAGCAATGAACAACCTATCAAAATTTCTTTTTCTTTTTGCAGTAGCAACAATCTGCATCACCTCCTGTAGCAAATCGGACGACAACAATAACGATTGGGCGGATGAACAGCGTCGTAGAGATTCCCTTAACCGCGTGCGAATCGAAGCGCTGTTAGAAGAGCAAGCTCCTATACTAAAAGATTTTGCGGAAGAACATATCCCAGGGGCAGTATTGGACGATTCCACGGGCATCTGGTTCAAAATCCACGAACCGGGTGAAGAAGGGTCATATACGCGCTGGCTAGTCCCCAGCTCTATGGGAGGCTTGGCTCTTGCCAGACCAACTGTAGAAGTAAAGTATACCGGAAAATTATTGACCGGTGAGGTGTTTGATGAAACGTCTGAGGACGACCCGAAAGACAAAACCCGCTCTTTCCAAATCGGAAATGATAATATGGGCGGCGGGTTGATCCCAGCCTGGAACCTTGCATTTTACCCGAAAGAGATCCGCCTAAACGGAAATGATTATAAAATCGGCGGACTTACCGAAAAAGGCTTACAAAAAGGTGCCGCCATCGAGCTTGTTGCGCCGTCGCCCTACTGTTACGATAATAGAGAGCAAAAGAATAAAGAGGGAGAGATTACTATTCCTGCAGATTCACCCTTGCATTTTTATATTGAAGTAGTGGATATAAAGGATAAAAATTAATTTAATCGCTATAAATAAACGAAGCCCGCTGTTTGAATCAGCGGGCTTCGTTTATTTTTATTATTTTTACTCTTAACAAATCCATGCACAATGAAAATAGCGCTTGCTCAACTGAATTACCATATAGGCAACTTTACCGCCAACAACGAGAAAATTATCAATCACATTACGCGTGCCAAAGCAGATGGCGCCAAGTTAATTGTTTTCGCTGAACTTGCTATAGGCGGATACCCCGCTAAAGATCTCTTACGAAACGCGCAATTTATCCAGCAATGCACCGATAGCCTGCATCAGATTGCACAAGCTTGTCAGGGTATCAGTTGTATCATCGGATCACCCGTAGTAAACACGGATCCTGAGGGCAAACCACTTTACAATGCAGCCGTCGTATTGGCAAATGGTCAGATCCAACACACTGTTAAGAAAAGCTTGTTACCGGATTATGATGTCTTCGACGAATACCGATATTTTGAACCCAACCGATCGGCTTCCTGTGTTGAAATTAACGGAGAAAAGGTGGCCCTAACGGTCTGTGAAGATCTGTGGGATGACGAAGTCTCGAATTCGTATGTAGGTGATATCATGGCAGAGCTGCGGAAGGAAAACCCATCGCTCATTATCAATATTGCCGCCTCCCCGTTTTCTTACACGCACTTCGATAACCGACTCAACGTTTTAAAACGGAATGTTATAAAAGCAGGATGTCCGTTAGTATATGTCAATCAGGTAGGAGCCCATACGGATACTATCTTTGATGGCCGTTCATTAGCACTGGATAGGAACGGTAATATATTGTCCGAACTAAAAGGTTTTGCAGAAGATTACAAGGTAGTCGACATATATGCGCAATCACCTGCATCCGCGGAACACAAACCTTCGGAAATCGCTTTGATACACCAAGCCCTCCTTTTAGGAATGCGCGATTATTTTCAAAAATCTGGTTTTAAGAAAGCGGTACTTGGTCTATCGGGTGGATTAGATTCTGCGATCGTCGCCGCATTAGCATGCGAAGCACTTGGCGCAGAAAACGTTCTTGCCGTCTTAATGCCATCTCAATATTCCAGCACGCACTCGGTAAAAGACGCTTTGGATTTAGTGGAAAATACAGGCTGCGCACACCAAATTATCCCGATCGAAGACATCGCTAACTCCTTCGACCACACGCTGGCGGAATCATTTGTAGGCCGAGTTCCAGACGTCACCGAAGAAAATATACAAGCGCGTGTCCGCGGCACGATTCTCATGGCGCTTTCCAATAAGTTCGGCCACATCTTATTGAACACATCCAATAAAAGCGAAGCGGCCGTAGGATACGGAACATTATATGGTGATATGGCAGGGTCCTTGAGCGTGATTGGCGATGTCTACAAAACCCAAGCGTATACATTAGCACGTTATATCAACCGAGAGCGGGAAGTCATCCCGTTGAATACCATCGTCAAACCACCATCGGCGGAGTTAAGACCAGATCAAAAGGATTCTGATTCTTTGCCCCCTTACGATATATTAGATAGTATACTCTATCAACTCATCGAATTGGAAAAATCGACGGCGGAGATTATTCAATCGGGATTTGAGGAAACATTGGTAAACCGCATCGCCAGATTACTGTATAATGCTGAGTTTAAACGCTTCCAAGCTCCGCCCATACTACGTGTAAGCCCGAAAGCGTTCGGTAGCGGGCGGGTGATGCCTTTGGTTGCGAAGTATTTTTGATATTCTTTTTTTAGAAAAAAGAATGAAAAAATCGCCGCTTCGGATATTTGACAGGAAGGGATAGTACTAAGGATAGATTTCTGCAGTTGTCAAATCTCCGGATGCGGCACTAAAATGTTAAGGGTTGCTCGTACAGGGTTAACCAGTCGCCCCTTTTAACTTAAAAAAATCCAAACGCGGCTTTAGCGTTTTAGGAGTGCTAATACAATTGCTTGATCCCATCCTTAACCCTGGAATGCCACATCAAAAATTTTGAAATATGTAGAAATACTATTTTTGCATTATCCATCCCATCAAAATTTTTAAGTGGCGAGGTTTTGGTTCTTTTCACGGGGAAAAGAACATCAAAATTACTTTAAACCTTCCATCAATTCACTTGTCTAATACCATACTAAAACAAGAGGTTATTATGAATACGATAAAATATATTTTCATGTTCGGTGTTATCGCCGTCCTTGCGTCTTGTGCTTCGGTGAAGTATAATACTACCCGAGTGCAGAACCAGGATTTTCAGCAATACAAAACCTACAGTTGGCTTCCACCTGTGGATTCGCTATCTAAAAATTATTTTAATAATGATATCGCCAAAACCAATATCCTGAATGCCGCCAATAAGGAATTGGAGGCATTGGGTCTACAATATTCCAAAGACAACCCGGATATTCTTTTCCGCTATATTACCATTGTGAATAATAAAAGCCGCATGGTCTATAGTCCATCTTATGGATGGGGCGGCTGGGGCCCTTGGGGCATGGGTTGGGGTATGATGGGCTGGGGCTGGGGTATGGGCTGGGGAGGCTATAGTTATCCGGTAGGCCACGAGAAATACCGCTATGCGCATCTCATCATCGAAGCTGTGGACAGACGTACAAATAGTGTTGTGTGGCAGGCTCGCGGATCGTCAGAAGTTAAAGCGCCTGAAAGGACCATAAATAAACTTCCACAAATTGTCAACGGGATATTCAAACAGTATCCGATACAGAAATAAAAAAAGAAGCGATGCGTGGTGCATCGCTTCTTTTTTTATAGTGCAAACACCAACACCTGGTCTAACACCACACCCTTATCGATTGCCGAAATTTTAATTCTTGTTTTATCCTTTCCTTTTATAGGGAAGCTTATCTTACGAATAGCTTGATTACGCAACACATTCATTTTCCACTCCTCACTACGTCCCATTGTTTTATAGGAGATTTCCTGTACAGCAGTATCATCCACCGAAATTGCAAAACGGATATCCTCTCCCTCTACCGGATGGCTCGGTAACAAGCGTACTTCCACGAGAACAGAATCACTTTGTATTTTATCCAAGTCATAATACAGTTCTTCGCCTTTGTGCACCATCACAGCCTTACCTTCATAACCTAATCCTTCTACAGGATGAGCTTGTCCATGTAGATCGGTGCCATTTAACATTACATGTGGTTTAACATAGCTCACCATAGGCGCAGTTGCCCGCTCTTCTTTCACGCGTTGAAATACCGGTAAATTTCGAGGCCCATAATCCATCATACGTTTCCATTTTCCATCATTCAGGGCATTATATTTATCCGTTAGTCCTACGATGCGATCAAACGCGTCATGGCTTTCTTTCCAGTCTACTTTCCCATGACGAGCCAACTGTGCACTTAACATTTTTTTGTTCATTTCCGCGGCTCCTTGTATCGGATACTTTACCAATTGAAAAAAAGCATTCCGCTTACTTTCCGAAATTATGCTTTCTACTGCTGATGCTTCTGCCGAAAGATCGCTATAGGATTGTAACCGGTCGCGCACTTCTTCTTCACTCCATGGCAAGTCGCGTACCGTTCGATAATATGCCCGATCGGCTTCCTCCTCACGCGTGTTTCCCATAAATTCTGGTTTACGGATATGTGCCAGGCGGTAATATTCTTGCATGATAGGTAGCAACTTTTCCCCTGCCTCATCACCAAATTCACGCGCCAGCCAACGATGAAGATGCTGGTTAACACCCTTTTCGTTAATTTTTTCGATATTCCAAGCCATATCCAGAAACAGTTCGGTTTGGTACTCCCCCGGCTTGATATCCCCTACATTGACAATCCATATCTTGCGTATATCATGGTCATAGGCTGTTTTCATCTGTTGATGGATTAATGCCGGACTAGCGGTGGATAACCACAGATAGTCATGTGGTCTTCCCCAATAAGAAATATGGTAATATACACCGTTTCCACCCCTTCTCTGCTTTTCTTTAGTATCAGGGAAATGCGTAATGTAACCGTAATTGTCATCACACCACATCAAGGTTACATAATCGGGCACTTTCATGCCGGCTCGATATACATCGAGCACCTCTTTATAGGGTATGACCACCTGTGGAATTTGAGACGGATCGGGGTTAATGTAGGTTTTCAATAGCGCCGTTTGATCAACGATAACCTTATCAATAGCATCCTTATATGCAGCAACACCTTTCACCCCTTCCATCGCACCGTCGTGTTTACCGCGCATTCCCATTGTAAAAATGTTATTGGAATTGCGCAGTTCTTTCAGACGATCGGACCAATAAGACAGTACGTTTTCCTTGTTCTTGACATAATTGTATCGCCCCTCGCCTACCATATCCCATTCGGTAGCACTGTTTCTTGCTAAGGGTTCGCAATGCGAAGACCCAATATAGATACCATATTTTTCGGAGGCTTCCCGGTTACCCTGCACAAAGTAAAAAGGAACTGTTACTTCGTGCATTGCCGGCCATATCGTATTTGCCCGTAACCGCAATAAGAGTTCAAAAATTCTGCTGTAGGTCTTCGGACCTATAGTCTGCATTTTTCTTGTTTTATCGGGATCTATGCCTTCCTTTATTTTAGCTTCGGGTTCAAACGTATTCGCGCTCCAAGGAGTCAAACCCCAATCTTCATCGTTGAGGAAAATCCCCCTATATTGTACATTGGGCCGTTGGGTATCTTGAAAACCAGCCGGCAATATAACGTCCGACTTTCGTTCAGGTGTCGCATCGGCCCACCAAACCCACGGTGACACACCGATTAGTCGGGACAGCTCTAACACGCCATACGCCGCCCCATGCGGATCACTACCGACTACAAACAACAACTGCGTTTTTCCGTTGCTTACAGCTTGTATATGAAAAGCCTCCCATTGTCCTGTAATCTTCGTAATATCAATCCGATATTTAGACAGGAGCTGATCAAATACCTTATTTTCACCCGGAATGCCAATAATGACTGATTCGTTCTTCGGTTTGTTGATCAATCGAAATGGCCGCTCCGTAACACCTTTCGAATCTTCTACCACCATGCCGATTGCCGTTTCCACCAAAGACGCTGTACCACTATAATGTAGGGAAGCACCTTGTCCGTTGGTTATCAATTTAAATCCTTCCTGTGCTAAACTGCAAAAAGCAATAAACAAAAGAAGGAACGTTCCTATTATTCTTTTCATCAACATTAAAGTTAATCCATAAAATGGCGAAGCGCAACCTGCAGTGTTATGGCAAGAAGGAGAAAAGCTAAGGAGGACTATAAAAAGAGATGAAGGCGTCTAAAAAGGAAGGTGCCCTTTTTAGACACCTTCCTTTTTTAATTATCTCACTCCAAAACGGTATTCTGTTTTTGACGTGTATTGCTCGCCCGGCTTCAACACCGTGGACGGAAAAGAGGGTTGATTAGGTGCATCCGGAAAATGTTGTGTTTCCAGGCAGAATGCTGAACGAAAAGGATATCCTTTTCCCCCTTTACCCTTCGGATCACTATCTCCCATAAAGTTACCACTATAAAACTGTAAGCCCGGTTCGGTTGTTAATATTTGCATTTCAATCCCTGTTTTAGGCGCATAGACTACGGCTACCTTACGGAATCCCTCCCCTTTCACTAGTTCAAAGTTGTGGTCATACCCCTTACCAACCTTTAGTTGTTCGTCGTCTGCATCGACACGTGATCCGATCGTCTGCGATTTACGGAAATCGAACGCCGTACCGGCTACTGCTAAGCTATTACCCGTAGGGATCAACGTTCCGTCCACTTCTGTGATAGCTTCCGCATCTATTTGCAACTCATGATCTAATATCGTTGAATCGCCTTCTCCGTTGAGATTAAAATAAGCGTGGTTGGTCAAGTTCAGTACCGTTTCTTTATCCGTCGATCCTTCGTAATCGATAACCAATCCGCCATTATCCGTTAGGGAATACGTCACTTTCATGGTTACTGTTCCCGGATATCCAGCTTCCCCATCTGGAGATGTGTAGGCCAATGTAATAGCTGTGTCCGAAGTTTGCTCTACGGTCCATACTTTGTTATACACGCCATTTGTACCGCCGTGAAGTGAATTTTCACCGTCGTTCTTTTCCAACGCATATGTTTGATTATTAAGAGTGAAGGACGCGTTACCTATACGGTTTCCATACCGTCCAACAATGGCGCCGTAAAAGTTACTTGCATTTCGCTTAAACTCTTCTGCCGTATCGTAGCCCAAGATAACGTCCGTCTCCTTTCCTTCCTTATCTTTTACGCTTAGGCTGACTAACCTTGCTCCATAGTTTGTAAGGGTTACATGCAGCCTGTCATTTTTTAGCGAATACAGTCTAACATCTTTTCCGTCAATAACTGCATCAAAAGCGGTCTGTTCGATACTGTCGCTTTTTGCATCTCCTGTTTCGCTTTTATTAGCTCCTTGCTGACAGGCATAGGTCAATGCAGCTGTAGCCAATAATGCAATGAAAACATTTCTTTTCATGTTCTTTATAGTTTATAGTTGTTACGTTTTACCCTTTCTTACCAGAACCTCACGTAAATTGCTGTTACGAGCAGTAAAGTTATAACAATCATCACGAGAATGGAAGGTTCCACCTTAAACATTTTTCTATCGAGTTCAAATGCTTTCGGATTAACTTTAGGACCAAATAAGCTTATTCCCACCATCACAAGCATCGTAAACGCGAAAGCTAATCCCATACAGATTTGAAAAGGAATCTCGTATACACCAAACCTGTTCGGGTAGGCTGTATAGATCCAGGTTTCCGGGCCGAAGACGTTCACCGCAAACTCATTAAAGAAGACGGAAAGTGCAAACCCTGTAATAAGCCCCGCAATCGCAGCTGGTCCGGTCGTACGCTTCCAAAACATGCCTAGTAAGAACATCGCAAAAACACCCGGACTGATAAATCCGGTATACTTCTGGATAAAGGTAAATCCTCCGGCACCACCTATACCTAAGGTGTCGTTCCAGGTAAAGAGAACAGCGATTAGGATGGACGCAATAATCGTTAGTTTGCCGATCCAAACCATTTTACCTTCGCTAGCGTCTTTATTCATGTACTTCTTGTAGATATCCAGCGTAAAGATGGTGGCTATACTATTCGCTTTACCTGCGAGACCAGCTACAATGGCTGCTGTTAACGCGGCAAGTGCCAATCCTTTCATACCGTTTGGTAAATAGCCTAAGATTGCCGAATATGCGTTATCCGCATGGAACACACCGCCTGGTGCCATTTCTTCCTGCAAAGCTCCGTTCTTATACAATACATAAGCCGCGATACCAGGCAACATAACGATGATTGGCATGAAAAGCTTAAGAAAACCTGCAAAAAGAATACCCTTACGCGCTGTGTTGAGGTCGGCTCCTAATGCACGTTGGGTAATATACTGGTTACAACCCCAGTAGTTTAGGTTCACGATCCATATCCCGGCAAGATACATTCCTATACCCGGTAACATCAAATATTTGTTAATTTCTTCCTGCGTAGCACCAGGGCCAGGTTTCTCGACGATCATATTGAAATGCTCAGGCGCATCAGTCATCAACGCATTGAAGCCCGCAAGTACATCTTTACCAAATCCGAAATGTTCACTGACCAATGTCAGGGCTACATAGGTTGTCGCGATACCACCAATGATCAGTACAACCACCTGGATAACGTCGGTAAAACCAATAACACGCATACCGCCGAGCGTAATGATGACGGCAAAGACAGCCAACGCAACCATGATTAAATGAAAAGTGTCTCCTCCACCCGCCAAGCTGGAGATCGCTATTGCTCCCAAATAAAGAATCGACGTCAGGTTCACGAACACATATAAAAACAACCAAAACACCGCCATGATAAGACTTGTCGTTTCGTTATAACGGTTGTTCAAGAACTGCGGCATCGTGAAGATCTTATTCTTCAGATAGACAGGAATGAACCATACAGCCACAATAATAAGTGCAACTGCTGCAATAATCTCGTAAGCTGCTACCGCGATTCCTACTTCAAAACCATTTCCGCTCATCCCGATAAACTGCTCTGCTGAGATATTGGAAGCAATTAAGGACGCCCCAATGGCCCACCATGTTAATGAGCCTTCTGCGAGAAAATAATCCTTACTGGTGTTTTGTGCCGCCGTTTTCTTACGGTAGATCCAGTAGCCATACCCGGCTACAACAAAAAAGTAGATTACGAAGATAATGTAGTCTACTGTTGCAAATTTTTCCATGTGTTATACAGCTGATAAGTAAAAAGGCTTTCCGCTACATGATCGTGTTTTGGAAAGCCTTGGTAAGGCTATTTTTTTAGCAAGTAATATAATTCATTCCACTTTAGTTGGTTTTCCAAACCTGTCAGTGTTGTATTTTCATCAATTGCTACATATTCGAGTCCCGCGATCCTTGCGAAATCTTCCAGATATTCGGGTGTCAGACTCAGACTATATGCAGTGTGGTGTGCTCCTCCAGCATAAATCCAGGCACTACATCCTGTTTTCATATCCGGTAACGGTCTCCATAGCACCCTAGCAACTGGTAATTTTGGAAGTTTCTCCACAACCGGCACACCTTCCACTTTGTTGACGATCAGGCGGAAGCGTGTTCCCATATCCACTAACGAAGCGTTCAGGGCGGGTCCGCTGATACCGTTAAAGACCAAACGAGCCGGGTCCGCTTTTCCCCCAATGCCCAGTGGATGTACTTCAATCCTTGGCTTATGTGCAGCCAGTGCCGCATCGATCTCTAACATATGCGACCCCAGCACCATCGCATTGTCCGGATCGAAATGGTAGGTATAATCTTCCATAAAAGCGGTTGTACCCGGCAGCCCTGCCCCCATTACTTTACAAGCGCGAACCAATGCAGGGGTCTTCCAATCGCCTTCTCCCGCAAACCCATAACCTTCTGCCATCAAACGTTGAACCGGTAAACCTGGCAATTGTACCATACCATGTAGATCCTCGAAAGTATCGGTAAAGCCTTTGAAATTACCTGCTTCCAAGAATTTACGGAGACCGATTTCAATTTTAGCAGCTTCTACTAGGCTTTGGCGGTCTGCCCCACCCGCTATTACATTATCCGCCAACTCATACGTTTCTTCGTATTCGTTTAACAGTGCTTGAAGTTCTTCATCACTGGTTTCATTGATCACCGCAACTAAATCACCGATAGCGTAGGTGTTTACCGAAAAACCAAATTTTGTTTCCGCTTCTACTTTGTCCCCATCGGTAACGGCTACGTTGCGCATATTATCGCCGAAACGGGCAAACTTCGCCCCCTGCCAATCATGCCATGCCGCGGCAGCCCGTGTCCATACATTAATCCGGTCAATGACTTCTTCATCTTGCCAATGGCCGGTTACGACCTTACGTCCTATATTTAAACGCGTAACGATATGTCCAAATTCCCGGTCACCATGTGCACTTTGGTTGAGGTTCATGAAATCCATGTCCATCGTTTCCCATGGGATGTCTCTATTATATTGCGTATGCAGGTGCAATAACGGCTTCTGCAATGCTTTCAAGCCTCTTATCCACATTTTAGCCGGAGAGAAAGTGTGCATCCACGTTACCAACCCGATACATTCCCGCGTAGCGTTAGCCTCCACAATAGTGTCATAAATCTCGTCGCTATTCTTTACAATAGGCTTATAGATTACCTCGACCGGGATTTTTTCGTGGGCTGAAAGATATCCTGCAATTTCTGCAGCATGCACCGCTACTTCCCGTAGTGTTTCTTCTCCATATAAATCTTGGCTCCCCGTCAGGAACCATACTTGTAATTTATTTAATGCAATATTCATTTTTCGTTATTTATTTTTGGATAACTTATCCCTTATAATTTATCACTCATCACTGCTTTATTCCTGCCCATAATACGCATCCGTACCATGTTTACGATCATAATGCTTTTTAATCAATGCGTCTTTAAGCCGAGGTGCGTTCGGATTGATTTGTTCCGTTAAATGCGCCATTTGCGCTACCGTTTCCAATACCGCACTGTTATAGACCGATTTAATACCCGTCTTTCCCCATGCAAACGGAGCATGGTTTCCAACCAATACCATTTCGACTTCCTTATAATCCAACTGCTGCGCTTCAAAATGGTTAATAATCTGAAAGCCCGTTTCGTATTCGTAGTTTCCCAGGATCATCTCATCACTCATTGGTGGCGCACAGGGTATGTCAACCGTCAGGTGATCAGCGTGAGTCGTTCCAAAAATAGGAATATCCCGTTGACTCTGCGCCCATGCGGTACCGTATGTAGAATGGGTATGGGTAATCCCACCAATACCATCCCAATGTTTGTAAAGTACGGCGTGTGTCTTTGTATCCGAGGAAGGACGCAAGTTGCCCTCTACCGTATTTCCTTCGAAGTCGACAATCACCATCTGATCTGGCGTCAGCTCTTCATACGGAATACCACTCGGTTTAATAGCAAAAACACCTTTCTCGCGATCTGCCACACTTACATTTCCAAAGGTAAATAGCACTAAACCCAATTTAGGCAGCTGCATGTTGCACGCGTATGCCTCTTCTTTTATTGCTGTATACATTGTTATTATTCGTTTTCTGTGATTTGACTAACCAATCGCTGTTCGCTGATTCTGGCGTCTTTATTTTCAACAAAAGATCCTAATTTTTTATACTGTTCATAGCGATCTGCATAAATGGCCACCATCTCCGGGCGGGGACTATACGTACGCTCGAAGCCTTGTCCCATGGCTTCCATTGCATCTTCTACTTTCGTATAGATACCAGCTACTGTTGCGGCAAACATCGCTGCACCTAACGCACAGGTCTGTTCCGATTTGTGTACCCGTATGGGCATATTGATTACATCGGCCATCGTCTGCATAATATAGGGAGACTTTTTGGCTACTCCCCCCAATCCGATTATTCCCTTAACAGGGATGCCTTCGTCTATAAAACGGTCTACTATACCTTTTGCTCCGAAGCAGGTCGCTTCCACAATGGCACGGAAAATCCGCGGCGCATCTGTTCCGAGGTGCAATCCGCTTATTGCGGCTTTCAACGTTTGGTCGGCATCGGGAGTACGGCGGCCGTTAAACCAGTCGAGCGCAAGTTCGGAGGTTTGCGTTACCGGTAGCGCTTCGGCTTGCCTTCCTAACTGTGGAATGATCTGGTCATCGATAAAATCAATCACTTTATTCACGTCCTCTTCTCCTAAAACCCCGCTATCTGCTAACAAATTTTTTACCGGCCAAAGTAGTACTTGTTTGAACCAGGCATAGGCATCGCCAAAGGCCGACTGGCCTGCTTCCATACCAATCATTCCCGGAATCACCGAACCATCTACCTGTCCACAAATACCTTTTACGAGCGTATCCGCTACCTCTGTTTTTGGCGCGACGAGCACATCACATGTTGAGGTACCGATCACCTTACTCACATAATAAGGTTCGATCTCTCCACCCACAGCCCCCATATGACAGTCAAATGCACCTACACCTACAACAACATCGGTAGACAGCCCCAATCGCGCAGCCCATTCTTCCGATAATGTACCCGCAGATTGGTCGGAGGTATATGTTTCCGTAAACAACCGTGCTGTGATACCATCTAATAAAGGATCTAATGAACTAAAAAATGAATTGGGAGGTAGCCCGTCAAACTCAGCCGCCCAAAGCGATTTATGTCCCGCAGCGCAAACACTCCGTTTAATAGCTGTTGCTCGCGTTCCGCCTGTCAGTAGAAAAGGGATATAATCACAATGTTCCACCCAAGTATAAAGAGATTTTCGCACCGATTCATCCACCCGTAAAATGTGCAGTAGTTTTGCCCAAAACCATTCAGACGAGTAAACTCCGCCAACATATTTTAGATAGTTGAGATCAAAGCTGTTTGCATGATCATTAATTTGTTGCGCCTCTTGTACTGCGGTATGGTCTTTCCACAACACGAACATCGCATTGGGGTTATCCGCAAATTCATCTAATAAAGCTAAAGGAACACCGCGCTCATCCACTGCTATCGGCGTAGACCCGGTAGTATCTACCGAAATAGCTTTTACCTGTTGCGCAGTGACAACTCCCTCCGCTTTTTTTAAGCAATCCTTCACTGTTGCTTCCAGCCCCTCTATATAATCCAGCGGATGTTGGCGAAACTGACTCGCCGACGCATCACAAAATTCTCCTTTTTTCCACCTTGGATAATAAAATACAGACGAAGCAATTTCATTTCCATTAGCTGCATCGACCAATATGGCTCTCACGGAGTCACTGCCATAATCCAATCCAATCACATACGATTTTTCCATTACGAACACCTTTTTCTGGTTTATAATACCTTTTTTCTGTCCCTCGTCCATATTCCTACAAATATGGATTCAAGCGTTTCTCGTTCAAAATTAATGTCAAATTAACACTTAATTTTAGAAAAGTGAAAATTTTATTTTATATTCCGTAAAATAAATTTAATTGTAGCTATATTAACAGCATAAATCAGTAATCTATTAACGTGGGGGAGCCCTACAATCAATATATGGATTTTTACAAAAACGAACCAAAAACTTTGCTGGCCGTGGATTGCGTTATCCTTGGCTTTAATGGTGAATCGCTGGAAATATTATTAGTAAAAAGAGCAATTGCGCCAGAACGTAATAAATGGAGCTTGATGGGAGGTTTTGTACAGGACGACGAGAGCCCCGAACGGGCCGCCTCGCGCGTTCTCAAAAAGCTAACGGGCTTGACGAACCTCTATATGGAAAATTGCGGCATATTTGGCGAACCCGGCCGCGAAAAACGACGAGTGGTCAGTATCACTTACTTTGCGCTAATCGACACAAAACAATATAAGCATATTCTAAGTGAGGAGTATGAAGCAAAATGGTTTCCCCTGAACGATCACCCGAAGCTTATTTTCGATCACGAAGACATGATTGCCGCTGCAAAGCATACGCTACGCACTAAAGCGGCGTTGTATCCCATCTTGTTTGAGTTGTTGCCGGAAAAGTTTACTGTTCCTCAAATCGCATCCTTATATGAATGTGTATATGATATCGATCTGGATAAGCGGAATTTTAGCCGTAAGCTTCTCGCTTCTGGCCTGATCATCAAATTAAACGAAAAAGATAAGAACTCGAAAAAAGGTGCTTTTTATTATCGCTTGAATATGGCTATATATAAGGAGAAAATAATGTCGTTCCTACGCTATTTGCCAGGCTGGTCCGTTGAATGATGAACTATAAATTGTATGGGTTACGCACTATAAAGAGGGTCGGATATTGACATAGAATGGCGTTTCTTTCTGCTCTTTTTTCTGCTGTTTGATGATTTGCGCGGCATATTTCCCCATGAGCTCGAAGTCGGTAGAGATAGTCGCTATGCCATTGAGGATAAATTTTTTGAGCGGCGTTTCATTGTAGGATATTACCCCGACATCTTTGCCAATCTGATAATCTTTTGCGATCGTCTTTTCTAAAATCTGTACCAGATCGTCTTCGGCCAGCATGATATAGCATTCCCCTTTCTTCAGCGTTTCTACGGAAATATCGCCTACAAGCAGGTGATCAAACGCATATTGCTGACAAAACCTATAAAAGCCTTTGATTATAGCTTTGGGGTAATCGCTGTGATCAGGAAAGACAAGTTTCAACGTACGGTACTGCGAGAGGGGCGACAACATTTTCTCCAACGCCTCATAAATATCTTTCTCATAGTTTTCATAGACCGCGTCAAAACTTCCTTCCAACCCATCGATGAGTTTCCCTAATAACATCAACTTATCGACAGGAATAAGTCTTAGTACCTCTGGCGCTTGATCACTTCCCTCTTTGAAATGGGGAAACACCACATAACGGTCGTATTGCTTCGTTAAATTCAACAATAAGCTACGCAGATGTGAAATATCGCTGTTATACACGAACAAGTCTAATGATGCTTCATCGCCAAGCTCGCGCGCAAAGGCATCGTAAATAATTTTTTTATGCGCACTTAGTTTATTTAGAAATAAAGCAATCTTCTGTTTGCTAACTACATCTGATTTGGCAACAAAATACCCTTTTCCGGGCGTAGACGAGATAATATCCAAGCTTTTAAGGTGCCTGTAGCCTTTTTCTACGGTATCTCGGGAAATATCAAAATACACACTCACTTCGTTGATAGAAGGCAGAATATCTCCTTGCTTCAATTGATTCTTTCGCACGCCTTCAATGACCGCATCCGCTAATTGCAAATACTTCGGCGTAGACGAAAACTCGCTGATCTGAATGCTTTTGATAAAATCAATGTCGCTCATGTTATTTCTATTATAGAAACATTAAAGAAACGTTTTTTTTGGAAAAAATGCAAGCGAAAAGACGTTTACACACATACTGATGGTGTCGTCTGCGTACGGAAGTGTCCCGTCGGCACACGGAAAAACGGCAAACAGTTATTTCTTTGCGATTATGTACATGTACATGTGAATGCCTGCACGGGACATGTAGATTTTGTCCCTTGACAAAACCATCATGTTCGGTGCGTTGCTCATTGTGTTCCCGTACATACCGATTATGTCGCATGAGAAAGCAGCAACATCCATTGTGTTTGCAAGGCATGCACGCGACATGTCTATGTTGTACGTTGACTTGTGGTTTATATATAGTGCGTCGTTCGTTATGTAACGTGACAAGATCGACAACTACATTGCTTTGTTGATTATGTCACGGTACATAGACGCTAAGTACATGGAGGTTGGGGCTATGTAGATGTACAAAATGGGAGATTACCGACGTCGATATTCGACAAGCTATTTTGAAAAAAATGCAAAGTCTTTGCTGCTGGCAGACATAAAGGAGCATTACCCGCACTATATCGCCGACAGTGCAAATAGCGGTATGTTGGTCATCCAACTTTCTTCCCGGTAATCGCTCATAGAGGCGCGGATGGCCTTTCGAGGCTGGTATTTGTCACAATATACACGCAAACTTTTGGCTTGTAAGTTTTCTTCAGCTTTCACCTCCACGGGTATAACCTCGCCTTTGTATTGAATAAGAAAGTCGATCTCTGCCCGTGAATTGTCAGGAGACCAATAGTATGTGTTAAGATCTTCCCGGGTCACGAATTGCTGAAGAACATATTGTTCAGTCAGAGCGCCCTTAAACTCTCGAAAAACCATGTTGCCCTCTAACAGACTGCGTACATCTAGATCAGTCATCGCAGCAAGTAAGCCAACATCGACCAAAAACAGTTTGAAAGCACTAAAATTCTCATAGGCCTTTAGCGGGATAGCCGGCTTACTGACATTGTGTATTTTATGAACTAACCCGCAATCGATCAACCATGTCATTGCCAATTCATAATCCTTCGCCCGAGCCCCCTGTCGTATAATTCCATAGATAAACTTTTTATTCTCTTTTACCAACTGAGCGGGTATTGCGTTCCAAAGCATGCGAATACGCGGGACAATATCGTGTGGAGCGTGTTTGGAAAAATCTTGCTCATAGGCTGTCAATATACGCTTTTGTACCGCCCTTACCTCATCGTGGTTCCTAGATTTCACAAATGTATTTACAGCCTCAGGCATTCCCCCAACATAATAATAATGACGCAACCATTCTTTAAATTTTGGCGAGAAGCTATTGATCATTGGCCAATCGCTGCTTTTTAGCAATTGTACTAAGGCGTCTTGCCCAGCTGCCGATAGAAACTCTGTAAATGACAAGGGGTAAAGATCTATAAATTCTACTTTGCCAACGGGAAAAGAAGTATGATTATGAAGTGTCACACCTAGCAATGAGCCGGCACAGATTATATCGTATTGTGGTGCATTTTCGTGAAAATATTTTAGGGCTGTAATAGCCTCCGGAACTTCTTGTATCTCATCGAAAATGAGAAGTGTATTTTCATCAATCGAAATGCCCGTTTCGATTTGCAGACCTAATATAATACGATCAATATTGAAGTCAGTCGTAAAAAGATTTTTTATCAACGGATTGCTTTCCATGTTCACGTATGCAACTTTTGCGTAGGATGCCTTTCCAAAAGTACGCATCAACCATGTCTTTCCAACTTGACGGGCACCTCTAATAATTAATGGCTTATGTCCCTCCCGGGACTTCCATGACAATAACTGTGGATATAAATCTCGTTTCATATTACAATAATACAAGAATATGTACGAGTTTACGTCATAAACAACACTTTTATGTACGAGTTTATGATAAAAACTACTTTTTTATGTAGGAGTTTAATATTTCCAAACGACGTATAGACTGCCTATTAACAATGGTATACCTGCTGTTCACCATGCAGAGGCCCCCACTGACAAAAGAGAGGTGCCGCCGTCTACGTTTTTGTTTTGTAAAAACTGACTATAGCGACTTTTCCGATTCGAAGTTTGTTTTTGGAGAGTAGCGACGGGCGTTTACTCAAAACAAACTTCCTTTTAAATAAACAAACCTTCGCTTTTATGAATGGCCGTGGTGAGTTTAAGGAGTATGCACACAAAAAAGCCGGTATTCTAAAATACCGGCCTTATTTGCTACGCTATGAACGATTACTATTCACTTTTCTTGAAAGTTAAATCTGTTATAGCTTTTTTTATACGTGTGCCGTTGTGGAACAACACCCGTTTGCGGTGGATATTAGCAGCCGTTACTTCCTCTGATGTTTCACTGCCCATGCTACTCGTTCCCAAACGAAAAGACCCAAGTTCACCCAAACGAACAATGTAGCCTCGAGAGATGTTGCGCGGAATCTCGCGCACCAAGCTATACAACACCGCCATGACGTCTGATTCCGTAATGGACGATCCATGGGAGATGTCAGAAGCTAGATCTTCCAGGGTAATCTCGCCGCTGCTCACCGGACGTGCATAGAATTTTTTTGGGGCAGCCGCATCCTGCGGGTTGCCGATTTCCTGAACATTGAATTTAATTGCCATAATACTAAAATTAAGAGTTTAAAAAATGTTTGTCGGTATCGGTCTACTGCACCACGGCGAGCTCTTTCCAAGGTTGTTTTCCAATACCTTTTTCCATGTTCTAATCCTCGCGAGATAATCGAACAGGACAAACATAAAGCATCCTTCAAATCTCTTTGTCCGAAATGTCCGAAAATGACCGAAATGGCATCAAATGTCCGAAAATGGTTGAAATGTCCATAATTGGTAGTTCCTGATGTGTTTGAGCAAAGTTGATCATAAATACGATATGAAAAAAACTCATGAATAGATACGAACCCCCTATCTATATAGGAATAGTGTTCGGTTAATCTATTCATAAAATAGTTGTAAAAAACTATAACAAACGAATACAACAAGAACTCTGTTTATAATTTCTTTAAATGGCAGACTCAACCTTCTAAAAGAACTTCAAACTTAAAAATAAAATGAGGCTGTCTCAAAAGTAATTTTTGAGCAGCCTTTTTTTATTTTCTACTATTCTCCACATTATTTCTATTTTTTGTTGATATTTTATTCATCTATCCTGTTGTATATCAGTGTTCTGACCCCTATCTTTAAGGTATGGCAAGAGGCAAAACGACCACGGTGGTTTTCAAGCGTAACCTGCAGCACCAGACCATGCTGCTCCCGCCCGATTTGGGGGAATTGATTGCTCCGGATCATCCCGTACGCATCTTAAACGAGGTTTTGGACAGGATAGAC
>NZ_PVBQ01000010.1 GCF_002980525.1 Sphingobacterium haloxyli | reverse complement strand
TGCCTATATCGGCGGTGTCTACCTCTTCCCATTCCGAACAGAGCAGTCAAGCCCGCCAGAGCCGATGGTACTGCCGTAAAAGGTGGGAGAGTAGGTCGGTGCCGATTTTTATACAAAGCCCCTTCAGATTACTGAAGGGGCTTTTTTATTATTCACTCTTCATAAAATTCTATAAGAGATGCCATATAGGTATCATTCCAGCCTTCTACGATATCCTCATAAGCTTCGTCTGGGATATTGGTATGCTGTACTTCGAAAGAAGTACCTCTCCTATCTTCGTGTAGTTTGATCGTGACAATAGAAGCTTCTTCCTGTTCTCCGAAGTACCATTGCTGGACTATTTTTTTATGAGGATCAAGTTGTATAAATTTTCCTGTGATAGCCCCATCCCACATGGAAAACTCACCACCCTCCCGCGGCTCTATCTCTACGGCATCTCCTGTCCAGAGTCGGATCGTGATTTCTGTCGTGAGTGCTTTATAAATATCCTCCGGAGGAGCAGCTACGATATAATACTTTTTAAAATTCTTCATGCTGTTTAATTTTGTTTATTCTGTTTCCGTCTATTTTGTAATTCCTTGCTTATTGTAGTAAATTTACAGATAATAAAACGATAACACGATGAGTAATTTTTTACCCAATGCGCTTGTTGAACGATTGAACGAGCAAGAAGGGTTTGACTCCGAAGCTTTTAATAAAGTGCACGAACAGGGTGATCAGATTACCTCGATTCGAATAAATTCACTAAAACAAAACTCCGTCCCTTTTCAAAATGCGCATCCTGTGCCGTGGTGTGATAAAGGATACTATCTCCCCGACCGTCCTGTGTTTACCTTAGATCCTTTATATCACGCTGGATGTTATTATGTACAAGAAGCGTCTTCGATGTTTGTTGCTCATATTTTAAAGGAAATAGCGCTAGAAGGTAACGCTATTAGAGCCTTAGATCTGTGTGCAGCTCCTGGCGGTAAGTCTACCTTGCTTGCAAGCTATTTAGGGAGGGAAAGTTTGCTCGTATGCAATGAAGTAATCAAGTCAAGGGCTAATATTTTATTGGATAATATTGTTCGTTGGGGAACCTCAAACATCGTCGTAACAAATAACGATCCTTCAACATTCGGCCGTTTACCCGGATATTTTGATTTGCTATTAATTGATGCGCCGTGTTCGGGCTCGGGAATGTTTCGTAAGGCTCAAGAAGCGATAGACGAATGGTCTCTAGCTAATGTAAAACTGTGCAGTGACCGGCAAAAAAGAATCGTTGGCGAATCAATAAGCACGTTAGTTAAGGACGGCTATTTGATATATTCAACATGTTCCTATTCTAAAGAAGAGAATGAAGACATACTGGACTGGATATTGACCGAGTATGGGTTTGAGTCTATTCCGATTGCTCTCGATTCCAATTGGGGGATCGAAGAGACGAGGTCAGCAAGTCATCGCGCCTTTGGCTACCGCTTCTATCCTCATAAAGCGAAGGGTGAAGGGTTTTTTGTTGCCGTATTGCGAAAAAAAGAAGACCAATCTACATTTAGCCGTAAACGCAGTAAGTTTGAGAAAAGCGGTGTGCCGCCACACGTAGTTTCCGAGTGGCTAGCGCAGAGCAGTGATTTTACCTCTTTTATGCACGGCGACCATATCCACATCTTCCCGAAGAAATACCAGGAAGACCTAAAATGGTTTCAGCAAGTACTGTATATCAAACAAGCGGGAACAATAATAGGAAAATGGACAGGCCGAGAACTGGTGCCTTACCATGATCTGGCATGTAGTGTTCATATAAAGACAGATTTGCCCGCGCAGGAGTTGTCATTAGATTTGGCACTTCAATTTTTACGAAAAGAGAGTATGCATGCAGGAGATTTTACGGGAGTAAAATCGGGTTGGTGTCTGGTACGGTATAAAGGGGTGAATTTGGGATGGGTGAAGGTATTGCCTAATAGAATAAATAACTATTACCCCAAAGAGGTCCGAATCATAAATTTATAATCCTTGATGGGCGGCGATAATAGCAACAATATCATCGGCCACCTGTTGCTTGCTTTTTAGTTCGAACTGTTGGACTTGCCCTTTTCTATCGATAACGGTAACCTTGTTGGTGTCTCCAGCGAAACCGGCTCCTTCATCTCGCATAGAATTTAATACGATATAATCCAGGTTCTTTCGTTTCAGTTTGTCCTGAGCGTTTTGAAGTTCATTTTCCGTTTCCAACGCAAACCCGACCAAGGTTTGACTGGCTGTTTTTTTCTTCCCCAACGTTGTCAAAATATCCGTTGTCTTTTTCAGCGCTATTTCGAGATTCCCGTCTTTTTTCTTGATTTTCTGAGACGCTACCTTGAGCGGAGTGTAATCGGCCACAGCCGCGCTCATAACGATAATGTCCGAGGCATCAGAATACGTAGTGCAAGCGGCCAGCATCTCTTGTGCTGAAGTGACGTCGTGTCGATTGACGTTAGGCGGTGTCGGTAGTTGAGTTGGGCCACTAACTAGCGTTACCGATGCTCCCAACGATTGCAAAGCAGATGCAATGGCATAACCCATTTTCCCGCTGGAGTGATTTCCTATGAAACGAACGGGATCGATAGCTTCGTGAGTCGGACCTGCAGACACAAGGGCTTTCTTGCCCTTCAAAGGCAGTGGCCGGTAAAAAAATTGCTGAATCTGTTGTAGGATTTCTTCCGGCTCAGCAAGCCTTCCTTCACCAACTAGACCGCTAGCAAGTTCACCACTTTCAGGAGCAATCAATATGTTCCCGAATCCTAAAAGACGTTTGACATTCTCTTGCGTACTAGGGTGGTGCCACATGTCCAGATCCATTGCTGGGGCGAACATAACGGGACACCTGGCTGAGAGATAAGTTGCTAATAATAGGTTGTCACACGAGCCATGAGCCATTTTGCTCAACGTGTTAGCAGTCGCGGGCGCTACAAGGAGTAAATCAGCGTTAAGACCTAGCTCCACATGATTATTCCAAGTTCCGGTATACCGATCAATGTAATCCGACAAAACCGGACGCTTGGACAGGGTAGCGAGTGTCAGTGGGGTGATAAACTCCTTGGCATCCGGTGTCATTAACACCTGCACAGAAGCTTTTTCTTTGACCAAAAGACGGACAAGGGACGCAATTTTATAAGCCGCAATGCTGCCACATATACCAATTACTATATTTTTGTCCTTTAGCGACATTCCTGAAACAGACTATTCTTGTTCTTTAGCCGGATTTCTAAAGTAGACTTTGTCGTTTAAAAACTCGTCTATTGCCACAAGAGAAGGCTTAGGCATACGTTCGTAGTGTTTCGATATTTCTATCTGCTCCCGGTTCTCAAAAACTTCCTCCAGATTATCATTGGTGGTTGCAAACTCAGCCAATTTACCATTCAATTCTTCTTTTACATCTACTGCGATTTGATTGGCACGTTTGGAAACGACAACGATGGACTCATAGACATTGCCGGTGCCTTTGTCTAATTGTCTTAAATCGCGTGTGACGGTTGTCGATGGGATAGAAGTGTTTTTATGTTGACTCATTGTTAAAATGTATTATGAATTTCAAATTAATTATGGTGTTACTGGAGTAGCTTCTTGCACAGCAGCCGCTTCCTTTGTAATACCAAGCTCTTGTTCGTGCTCTTCACGCATTTTATTTATCTCGTCCATGCGTCTCACAACGTAAGCAATCTGTTTTTCCGCGCCGGAGCGTAGATCATCAGCTTCCTTCTTAAATTTACTCTGCGGATAGCTTTCTACAAATGATTGGTAGTAATCGATTGCCTCATTGAAACGCGCCTCTTGTCTATAAGGCATGCTATTTTGGGCGAATAGATATTGCGATTTTAAAATCAAGAACTCAATTTCTTCTGCATATCGTGTATCCGGATACTGTCTAAGCATACTTTCGAAAGCGATCACGGCCGCTCGATAATCATCCGGCTGCCCCATATCATAATATAACTTTGCGTTGGCAAAGGCTTTCTGCTCCAACTTATCGCGTAAGTTTTGTATTAATTGTCCAGCTTCCTCTGCCCGATCACCATCCGGGTACAGGTTTATAAATAACTGAAGCTCGTCTATCGCTTTTCGGGTATTCTCTTGATCGAGCGAAGGACGTGGCGAATCCACATAGAAACAATATGCTGCCATAAAACGGCATTCCTCTGCTCGAGGGCTGTTTGGGTAAGTGGTAGCAAAATTCTTGAAGTGGTATCGGGCTGAGGTATAGTCTCTCAGCCTATAGTTTGTATAGGCCGTATAATAGTAAAGGTCCTCCGCCTCGGCCTGCCCACGGTATTTGGTCATCAGGTCCTCGAAAAGGATAACGGCTTTACTGTACTTTTTCTTTTCGTACAGCTTGACCGCCTCTTGGTATTTCATGGCAATATTGTTGCTCGCTCGAAGTTTTTCAAACTTACTTTTACAGCTGCTTACCAATACGATTAGCAGCAACCCTGCCCATAATGAAACAATACGTCTATTTATAAACATTTTACAAAGATACGTCAAATTCAAATAAGATTCAATTAAATTTTAGTGTCGCAATATAACGCAATACTGCCGTAAAAACCACTTAAACAAAGGGGTTTAACATTCTTTAACCGGACCTCTGCTCGTCTGTCAATGAAATGTTGAAATCCAGAGGTTTGTTACACTATAACACGTATAATTTTAATAAATTGCCTATCTTTACATCTTAAATAAAGGGTTTAAAACAGAAATGACATTACAAGAGCGCGTAGAGCAGGCATTGGATACCATCCGTCCTTATTTGGAAACGGACGGAGGAAACGTCGTTGTAGAAGAAATCACTCCAGACAATGTCGTTAAATTGAAGCTGTTGGGAACCTGTGCAAATTGTTCCATGAGCATCATGACGTTTAAAGCTGGGTTGGAGCAAGCAATAAAAAAGGCAGTTCCTGAAATCATCAGTGTAGAAGCGATTAATTTGACGGATATGGACGATCCCAATGCCATCAGTCCCGTATAGGAAGGGTTAACAAAAATTAACAGCCTTCTTGAGGAAGATTGTATAAATTTGAAACATGGCGGGAAGATTTTATTACATATTCACGTTGATTCTCCTTCTCTCGTCAGGAACTATACTGGCGCAGGAAAGGAAAATAGTACAATTCAGCGGGCTAATAACTTCTGTGGGAGGGGAGCTTCCTGTACCTTTTGTTACGTTAACAAACGTCAGCTTTAATAACCAAGTACACGCCGCGAATAACGAAGGTTTTTTTTCTTTTGTAGCTCATGTTGGTGACACGATTCGATTCACATCTGTCGGTTTCGATCCTGTAGAGTTTATCATTCCCGAAACAGCATCCGATAAGTTTACTGCAAAGATAAACATGAAAAGCCTCGTTATTGAATTACCGGCGGTAATGCCTTTTCCTTGGGCTAGTATAGAAGAATTCAATATGGCATTTATGGCATTAGACGTAAGCGATGACAACATATCCCGCATTCGAAATAGCCTTTCGCCGGAGGCCTTAGCGGCGTTGTCGCAGGTCGTGCCGAGAAGCGCGGAAGAAATCCAGACATTTAATGCGCTGCAGCGTCATATTAACATGTCTAATAAGACGACTAATCAACGCTTTGCCAATCCGTTATTTAGTCCGTTCGCGTGGGGGTCTTTTATAAATTCCATTGTTAAGGGCGACTATAGTCGAAAGCGTCTCGAATATTAATTAGTCTACCGAACGCATGTTTGACGTATCCCTTTCCAGTTCCCGCACGCTTAGTAACGAAGAAATATACGACACCAGAAGAGCAACCAGCATTACAGTAACAAAGACCAAGACAAAATCTAATGCACGTACATCAACAGGGTAGACTTCCATGATGGCGTTTGCTCCATCCCCAGTACGGATAATGCCAAATTTTTCCTGCAAAAGACAGAAAATAAAGCCTATCCCGATACCAATCAATCCGCCAATGAAAGCAATCATTACCCCCTCCAGAAAAAATATACGCTGAATAAGTGTCTTATCTGCCCCCAAACTAGCCAGTATGGTCATATCCTGTTTCTTATCGATGACCAGCATCGTTAAAGAACCGATGATATTAAATATCGCAATAATACCGATCACCGTTAGAATAAAAAAGACAATCCATTTTTCAGAACGCACTGTTTTGTATAGTAGCGGATTCTGTTGCTCTCTGTTTTTCACGACGAAGTTGTCGCCGAGGCTTTGTTGTATGTCTTGTTGAAAGCTTTCAACAGCACTAGAGTCTCTTGTGTAAATTTCGATAGCCGAGACATATTCATGTTCATTGAGCAGGTCTCTCGCAAATGCAATAGGTGTAATAATAAGATCGTTGAATCCAGGTTCATAATGAAGCACACCGATGGGAGCCAGCTGCCGGACGTTGATATCATCCATCGGGTTGATACTTGTGCCCGATCCTCCTTTTCTCGGAGAAAAAAGCTGTATGTCATTATCAAAACCATCGATGGGAACACGTAGATTCGCTTGTATCTGCGCACCAATTAGCGCATTGGATATGCTATCTCGTGCGATCTCCAAGCTGCCTGCGTACAGCATGCCTCGATGATCTACCGCTAAGAGGCTTTGAGGCTCTATACCTTTGATTTGCGCTACGAATTGTTGATTATCATACTGAACAAGTACCTTATCCTCTAGTATCTCTGAGTAGCTCTGTATATCGTCATTGTTGCGAAGCTCTTCAAAAACGCGTTGATTAGCGTCGAATACTTTACCCCGTGCTGGTTCTATACGGAGTTCGGGAGCAAAGGTACTATACAACGAGAGAATAAGATTTTCCATACCATTGTAAAAGGACAAAACGATAACCAATGCCGCACTGCTTACTAAAACACCGATGACGCTGATTGCAGATATAATGTTAATCGCGTTTACGGATTTTCTGGAAAACAAGTACCGTTTTGCAAAAAAGAGAGATAACTTCATATTTTACCCCCTAACGAATGGGTTGGTTTCTTTCTCGAATCCTATCGTGGTAGAAGGCCCATGTCCGGGGTAGACGACCGTCTCATCGGGTAACGTATACATTTTTCGTTGGATATTATCGAGTAATTGCTGGTGGTCGCCACCGGGTAAATCAGTTCTTCCAATACTATTGCGGAATAATACATCTCCTCCGATTACAAAGCTATTCTCCGCAGAATAGAAACAGAGGTGTGCTGGGGAATGGCCCGGAACAAATAACAGCTCCAGCGTATATTTACCGATTTTTACAGTTTGATTTTCTTCTAAGAAGAGCTCGGGAATGGGAGAACCCTCATATCGAAAGCCATACATTGGAGCCATATTCTGGACAGCGACGAGAACAGGAACCTCGCCCTCGTGAAACTGCGGAATCAATCCATATTTCTCAAATATGAACTGATTTCCTAGCACGTGATCTATATGGCAATGTGTGTTGTACAGTGCAATCGGATTTAAGTTATGTTGCGCTATAAAAGAAGTAAAAGTAGCCTCCTCTTGGTGGTTAGACATGCCCGGGTCGAAAACAGCGCATGAGCCGTTTTCATCGTATACGATATAAGTATTTTCTTGAAAAGCGTTGAATACAAAAGAATGTACGTTTAACATACCAAAAAATAATTTCTAATCTTCTTGATTCCAGATTTCCCAATTTTTCTCCGCTTGAAGGAGAAGCATCTCATACCCATTTTTGATAGCGGCACCCCGTTCTTTTCCTCTAGTCAAAAACGCTGTTTCTTCAGGATTATATATTAAATCATAAAGCAAGTGTGCCGGACTGATTCCTTCATAAGGAATATCAGGAGCATCTGCTACATTCGGATACGTTCCAACCGGCGAGCAATTAATGAGTAACTTATGGGAAGCAACAATGTCTTTAGTGAGGTCCGTATAGGTGAGATCTCCGTTGTTTTTACTTCGGCTCACGGTTTTAAAAGAGATGCCCAGTTGTTGAAGCACATAAAAAACAGATTGCGCTGCTCCCCCGTTTCCGAAGACGAGTGCCGTTGTATGCTGAGGCTTTAGAAGCGGGCGTAGCGATTGCTCAAAGCCAAATGCATCGGTATTAAATCCCTTAAGGTAAGGTTTTCCGCCTTGCCATCGTACCTGTATACAATTAACCGCATTAATCTCTGCTGCTTCCGGCGAAAACTCATTCAAAAACCGCATCACATTCCGTTTATGAGGAATCGTGACGTTGAATCCATAAAAAGTTAAGTCTCGCTCGTATAATGAGGGAAAAGTTGAAATATCCTCAACCGCATAGAGGTCGTAGTCGATGTCCTTAATGTTTTCGCGCTCAAACTTTTCCAGATAAAACTTTTTTGAAAAGGAATGTCCGAGGGGATAACCGATTAGTCCGAGTTTCTTCATGAGTTATTTTTATACTTATTGATGATGTCGACGATAATCTTATTACCCTGTAATTGCGGTAAATAATCAAACAAGATGTGAAATTTATCCGGATTCGTTGCTAATCCTAGTTCCAGAAAATTCAACGCCTCGTTGTATTTGCCCTGTGCGAATAGATAAGCAACTAGTCTATAGTAGAGCTCGGAAGCGTCAGGATTCTGCTTGATCGCGTCTCCAATAACATCGATCGCTTCCGCGTATTTACCCTGTTCGAAGTAGATGGAAGAAAAGTCTAGCCAAGCCTCCACATCTGTGGGGTTAAGTTCTACGACTTTTTTATAAGCCAATTCAGATTCTTCAAACTGCTTTAATTTATATCGGGCGTCAGCGATAGCAAACCAATAATCCGGATTGCTATTGTCTAGCTCCAAAGCTTTTTTATAAAAATGAAGAGACTCGAAATGCCGTTCATCAAAATCCAACGTCACACCTATCCCAAACCAGGCATCTGCCAGAAGGGGATCAAGTTTAACGGCCTTTTTATAATTTTCCCGGGCTTCATCCATTTGCTCGAGCTTTTCATAACACTCGCCTATAGCACAATACACATCGGCAGTAGGGCGCTCATATTCAAAAGTTTGCTTATAAACCCCAATGGCTTCTGTATATTTTTGTAGGTTAACGAGTACGTTTCCCTTGTTAAAGTAGGCAGGGACAAAGGTCTCATTAATAAGGACCGCATAATCATAAGCGTCGATCGCATCCGGAAAGTTTTCCATTCGCTCATATACCAGCCCAAGATTAAACCATGCAGCGTAAGAATACGGATCGGAATCGATATACGATTTATAAAACAGCACGCTCTCTTCCGGTCTGTCCACAATTTCATAACAGAAGGCCAAGGCGTGGAGTGCGTCGTCATTTTCCATATTTGCTTCGAGCGATCGCTTCAGATACGCTATCGCCTTTTCGTATTCGCCTTTGATCTGGTACAGTTCAGCTATTTGAAAATAAGCTTCTGCAGAATCTTCACCCAATTCAATAGCGTTTAAGAAAAGTTGTTCCCCTTCCTCTACATCGCCCTGTAATAGCGCAATATTACCCTTCAAAAGAAACGCCTCTCCGCTATTAGGCTCTAGAATAGCAGCCTTATCCAACTCTTCCAGTGCCTTCTCCAGTTGATTCGTTCGTACAAATAGCTGCGCTTTCTTGAGTAAGAAAGTCGATTCGTAGGGATGTTGGCTTTTAGCATACTCCGCCACCTGGAGCGCCTTAACGGGATCGTCTTTGTCGGTATAGTAATCAATGATACTTTCGAAGGCCTTTGCATCAAAAAAATATAGATCTTGATTGCGAAGCATTTCTTCGTATCGGTCTACGGACAATCTTTGTTCTTCAGGTGAGCCAAATTCGAAATCTTCTTCCATATCACTCCTTTCATTTTTCTATAAGTGTTGTCTCTCTTCCACAACTCCTCACCACAGAAGAAATTTATGAAGAAAATGTGAGAACTAATGATTTTGTTTTCCACATTTTCACATACAGTTCTGCAAAGATAGCGTAAATTATTGATAATAAACAGAAAAGCCGGCCCCGTATAATGGGCCGGCTTTTGCTATAGATAATTCTTTCTTAAAAAGAATTCCTTATTTTACTTTGATCTCAACACGACGGTTTTGGATACGACCTTCTTCTGTCGCGTTAGACGCGATAGGGTTGTCTTCACCGTAACCAGTTGCTGTTACACTTGAAGCAGATACACCAGCGTTAACTAAGTATTGCTTAACTGCATTAGCACGGTCATTAGATAAGTTCAAGTTGTAAGCTTCAGTACCTTCAGCAGAAGCGTAACCGTCTAAGTTTACAGAAGCGTTGTTATCACGCAATTCTTTAGCCAATTTATCTAACGTTGAGTAAGATTCAGTTTTCAATACAGAGCTATCAAATTCGAATTGAATAGGCGAGTAGTATTCTCCTTGAGTAGCGTTGTTTTGAGCTACTGGCTCAGGGAATTTGATAGGACATCCAGAACCATCAACTGGCGTACCAGCAGGTGTATTTGGACATTTATCGAATTTATCAGATACACCGTCACCGTCAGAATCTTTGCTTAATTGATCAACAGTTCCTTCTAATGTAGATACACGTTGTTTCAATGCTTCAACTTCGTTACGCAATGAAGGATCTTTCAACTCGTCGTACATCGTAGCAACCGGGTTTGTGAAAGTCAAGTTTTCTTTGTCACGAGAACCTAAAGTAAATTCTAAACCACCGTATACGTTAGAGAAACGTTGCTTGCGATCTCCATGTCTGTTTGGTCCGTATAATATAGCCTCATCAGTGAAGTTCATCGTATAACCTAAGTTCAATGCAACAACTTCAGATAATTTGAATTTTGCACCAACTCCTACCGGTACATACATACCTAGACGGAAATCACGATCCCCTGTTGCAGTACGGTCACCGAAGATCTCAGAACCCCAGCTACCTTTGTTGTTATAAACTTCTCCACCTGTGAAGTCGTTGTTCGCGTATTGTACAGGGTTAAATGCCATTACTCCTAAACCTACTTTAGCGTAGAAGTTAACTGCATTTTCTCTTCTCATGAAATCGATCGTACCTAATTGGAACACACCGTTCAAGCTACCAGCCCAGTTTACTTCTGTCTCAGCAGAACGAGCTCCAGCACTACCACTTTCGATCGCGGGACCAGATAGGTCATGGTTGTACGTTTTGATACGACCGCGGTTAGCTTCCAATTCTAAACCGAATAAGTGAGAGAATTGTTTACGGACAGTTAAACCGTAGTACTCACCTACTTTGTTTTGGAAATAACCAACTTGTTGACCAAAAGCATTGTTACCACCGATAAGCGTGTTTGGTGTAGTAATACCACCTTGGACACCGATAGACCAAGTTCTGTATTGTGATCTTCCACCAAATACAGTTGGAGTTTGCGCTTGTGCGTGCTCAGCAAAGCCTAATGCGGCTACTAGAGACGCTGCAACAGCTGTTTTTTTAATTGTAGAATAGTTCATACTCTTGTTTTTAAGGTTATTAAAAATTTTAAATTGTTTCCCTTTTTTCAAATTTAACATAACATTAACAAGAACGGTGCCAAAAAATGCCGGTTTGTTAAAATTTTATGTTAAGGCTAAAATTTGTTGTTCTTCAACTAATTTGCCCGCGTAAAAGTATAGATATTATTTAGAATACCCAAATTTTTCGCTCTTTTTTATATGATTATCAATAAAAGGATACTGTTTGTAGTGTATCCCTTACATACTATAGAATAAAGTGAATAACCGCGAGTGTTATTCCGCCCAATATGGCACTCACCGGAATGGTCAATATCCATGCCCATAATAAGCTAATAGTAACCCCCCAGCGGACGGCCGACACCCGTTTCACTACACCCACACCGATAATCGAACCTGTAATTGTATGCGTGGTAGATACTGGAATCCCGAAGTGCTCTGTTATCCCGAGCGTAGCAGCACCGGCCGTTTCCGCGGCGACACCTTCTAGTGGAGTCACTTTGGTAATTTTGGTACCCATTGTTTTTACGATTTTCCATCCCCCGCTCATCGTTCCCGCGGCGATCGCGGCGTAACACGATAGTGGGACCCAAGCAGGCATAGCTTCAAAGTCCGGGATTACCTGCTCTGCAATCAAGGCCGTGGCGATAATACCCATAACCTTTTGGGCATCATTACCTCCATGCGCAAAGCTCAATCCCGCCGACGATATCAATTGACCGACCTTAAACCACTTCTCTGCGGTTGCCGGTCGGGTTTTCTTGGCTATGTTCATAATGATCAATGTAATAATGATAGAAATGATCATACCAATGACAGGCGCCAGGACAATAAACGATGCAATTTTTAAAATTGCCGACTGGTTAACGGCTGTTACCGGATTAGCGCCCATAAACCAAGCATAGGCCATTCCTGACCCTGCAAATCCCCCGATAAGGGTGTGCGATGAACTAGATGGGATGCCATAGTACCATGTAAATAAGTTCCAAGAAATAGCCGCAACCAAACCTGCAAATATAACCTCTAATGTGATGTACTCTTCGAGAACCGTTTTAGCGATGGTGTTGGCTACTTTATGATCTGTAAAATAAAAATAGGCGGCGAAGTTCCAGATAGCTGCCCACAATACAGCCATAAAAGGTGTTAATACTTTCGTTGATACGACGGTCGCGATGGAATTGGCCGCGTCATGAAAACCATTGATGTAGTCAAACGCAATAGCCAGAACGACAACAACGATCAATAAGGTGGAAATCATCATAATTAGGCATTCTTAACTAAGATACTTTCTAATACGTTGGCTACATCCTCACACTTGTCCGTAGCATCTTCCATTGCAGAAAGCACCTCCTTGGTTTTAATGAGCGTGATAGCGTCCTTTTCGTATTCGAAAAGCTCACTTACCGCCTTATCGAAGATATAATCAGCTTTGTTCTCCACGCTGTTGATTCTTACACAAGAGTCCGTTATGTTGCGGATGTTTTTAAGATCTCTTAGCTCGTTAAGCGCCTTTGCGACATGTTCTGTCGCCTCCAAAATCAGGTCCGCTATTTCCTTCATCGCCTGGCTTGGTGTTTGCACTTTATAAAGCTCCATGCGGTTGGATGCCCCCTGTATAAAATCCGCTACATCATCCAGCGAGCTGGCTAGCGAGTGTATATCTTCCCGGTCAAAAGGAGTAATGAAATTCTTTCCCAGCTCTAAGTGGATCTGGTGTGTGATGTCGTCGCCCTTATGTTCAAGATCTTCGATCTTTTTATTCAGTTCGGCGCGTTTAGTCAAATCTGTGATGTAAACGGATTCTTTCAACGCTTTTGCCATCACAATAAGATTTGCGCCCGCTTGTTCAAACAAAGGAAAGAACTTTTTGTCCTTCGGAACGAAATACTGAAAAATGCTATTTAAAGACATAGTTATTGAATTTATGCAAAAATATGAATGAAATGTTAAGTTAATGTTAAGTTTAAAATGTTTATGGTATCTTAATGGTGTTTTGGCTGCTCCAGCGTAAATCCGAATGTCGTGCCAATACCCTCCGTACTACGTACATTAACATTTTGTTCATGCGCTTCAATTATATGTTTAACTATCGCTAAACCAAGTCCTGAACCGCCAACCTCACGCGAACGACTCGCATCCGTCCGGTAAAAGCGCTCAAATACACGGGAAAGGTTTTTTTCCTCTATACCTATACCATTATCGGTCACCTCTATCAGAACTTGCTCGAATAACGGAAAAATAGAAACAGTGGTCTTACCGTCTTTTTTACCATACTTAATGGAATTATCCAATAAATTTATGAGAACCTGTTGGACGCGCTTGCGATCCCCCTTAACAAGGATGGGGTGACTTCCCTTCCCATTATAGCGCATCTGGATACCATGTTGCCTCGCTTTCCCTTCCAGATCTTCTATACAATCTTTAATAAGCGCTACGATATCAAAATTTTCTATTGTTAAGGAGATAATACCCGTCTCCAATTTGGATATTTCGTCCAAGTCCTGAATTAAATAGCTGAGACGGTCAAGGTTACGGGCTGCTTTTTCCAGAAAATTTTTCGCCATTTCTGGATCATCATCTATTAAACCATCCTGCAATGTTTCGACATAACCCTGCGTTGCAAACAGCGGTGTTTTAAACTCATGGGAGATGTTGGAAAGAAATTCTTTACGGAATTTGGCCTGTTCTCTAAGTTTATCAAGTTCAGACAAGCGTTGCTTTGCCCAATCTTGCACCTCTCTTTCTGCGTCACGGATAGGGTCGTCCGTTATTTGTTCACCCAATGCATCCTTAAGCCCTTTTCCTAATTTCAGGTTACGAATAAGCTTATACACATTTCGGATTCTTTTGTGAATAAACCGTTCGAATAAATTGAGTAAGATGGCATAAGAAACAAGGGCAATTGTAACAAATATCAGAGCCGCTATGGTCAGGCTTCCTCTATGAAAGTAGTCAATCGTAGACGCTAGGAGCCCGATACTGCTAGCTATAAGAAGGGTAAAGATGCTCAGATTCATGAAACTTCGTGTAACGAATAACTAAAGTACAAAACCTGAACCAAATTGTTTTATATTTTTGCGATTACTGTCTTTCCCCCAACTACCTTATCGCCAATATTAACCGATATTTCCGTATCTAATGGTAAAAACAAATCCACCCGCGAACCAAACTTAATAAATCCAAACTCCTCACCTTGTGCCACGGGATCGTTTTCCTTCACATACCATACGATACGTCGCGCCATAGCGCCTGCAATCTGTCGGAATAGTACCTCCACATTCGATTGGTTTTTTACAACGATGGTCGTTCTTTCGTTGTCCGTCGAGGATTTGGGGTGCCACGCCACCAAAAATTTACCGGGATGATACTTAAAATACGAAACTACACCACTGATAGGGTTTCGGTTTACGTGGACATTTATCGGCGACATAAAAATAGAAACCTGTATTCGTCTATCTTTAAAGTACTCCGTCTCCTCCGTTTCTTCGATAACCACAACCTTCCCATCTGCAGGGCAAAGGACGATTTGCTCATCTGGTGTCACCCGTTTGACGGGGCTTCTGAAAAATTGGACAATGGCAATGAATAGGAATGCCGAAAGAGCGTATAAAAACCATTTAAGGTAGCCGGGCGCATCATAATAATCGGCAAGCGCATTAATCACGAAAACAAACAATACAACGATTGCCAAACTAGTATATCCTTCTTTATGGAATTTCATCTCGTAATGGGTAAAACTACGCTACAAATATAGCATACTTCGGTGAAATCACTAAGGTTGTTTTTCTCTTACAATACGAAAGCTATGAAAATGAAACTGTCCAGCATCATTAACACTAAGGCTGCCGTGAACCGTCAATGTGTCTGCAATCGCATTCCCGTCTTGGTCAAGCGTAGGGAAATAGAAAGGTATCTCGTTAAGTACCATTTCTAAGTAGCGATTTAACTCTTTGGTGGCCAATGCATCTTTCAATGTAACCTCCGTTGGATTTCCCTCTTTATCTAATCGTATTTCGTAACTAAATTTATCCTCAATATTCGTAAGCGTTGGGCTGCTTCTCAGCATAGCGCTGAATTTTTCCGATAAATACGTATTGAACCCGCTATAATCATCAAAGCTGCACGGCTTAGATAATAATCTCTCGGCCGTATAGAAATACGATATCGGGACGAACGCCATAGGCGTTCGATAAGTCGCGTCCAAAAAGAGGTTGTAACCTTCGGCGAGTATACCCGTGTTATCATCGAAAACCTCTTCAGTGTACAATGTTTTTTTTCCGTCGTGGTCCACCATATGGGTCGTCCAATATCCCCTCGGGAGACCATTTCTTACTTTTCCTTTACGCTCAAAAAACGGATAACCGTATTCATTATAAAAGGCAAAAGGCATGGTGAATTCATAACTACCATTCCCGTCCTTTATTCGTTGTCGGCCTCTTCTGTCCCAAAAAGCCATAATTCTAGCCGCCGCCCCATCGTAATTGACGGTTAGCATAGGTTTGCCGTCGGGATAGTAATATTTCCAATCGCCTATCGGCCTATCCTGTTCAAAGGTCACCTCCCATTTCAAAGTGCTATTAGGATGATAGGCTTTAAACGGCCCTTCTTTTACCCCTTGATTATGATACCCTCTGAGCACCACCGTTCCATTTTGGTCAAAATCTCGGAAGTCCGCATGAAAAACATTTTTTTCCACAATAAATTGTGACACCCGTTCAATGGATTTAAAAACACAATCTTTGTCGACCAAATAATAATGGTCATCAAAATAGAATCGCACAAGACCCGCAGGTATTTTCTCGAACAAGGTGACCGTTGCAGCCGTATCGGGTTGTTGCCCTCTAGCAAAGAGCGTTGTAAATAAGAGAAGTATTAATCCTGTCCGTTGCATATCTTTAATGAGCTTCTAACCAATTGTTCCCCGTACCCGCCTCTACTTCAATAGGTACCTCTAAATCGATAGCGTTTTGCATGCGCTCTGTAATGATAGAAGATAGCTGTTCTACTTCATCCTTAGGAACATCAAATACCAACTCATCATGTACCTGCATAATCATCTTACCTGTTAATCCTTTTTCAACGATATCCTGCTGAATATTAATCATCGCTATTTTGATTAAATCTGCTGCAGAACCCTGTATAGGTGCATTGATCGCATTTCGTTCAGCAAAACCACGAACAGTTATGTTCGCTGAATTGATATCTCTCAAATAACGTCTTCGCTTTAAAATAGTTTCCACATAGCCGTGTTCTTTGGCAAACTCGATAGCTTTTCGCATATATTCTTGAATGCCGGTGTACTGTGAGAAATATTGGTCTATGATAGCCGCCGCATCTTTTCGTGGAATGCCGAGGCTTTGTGAAAGGCCAAAAGCCGACTGCCCGTATATAATACCAAAATTAACCGCTTTGGCGTTTCGACGCTGATCCGAGGTTACCAGTTCCAATGGTATCCCGTATACGCGTGCCGCCGTAGCGCGGTGAATATCGTGTCCGGCAGCAAAAGCATCTAGCATATTCTTATCCTGACTGAGCGATGCCATTAGGCGAAGCTCAATTTGCGAATAATCGGCAGATAAGAGCACGTGCCCCGGTTCTCGTGGAATAAAGGCCTTCCGTACGTCGCGGCCCCTTTCTGTCCGAATGGGAATATTCTGTAAATTCGGATTTGTAGAGCTCAATCTTCCCGTCGCAGCCACGGCTTGGTTGTACGACGTGTGTATTAGGCCAGTTTCTGGATTGATTAGCCCAGGCAAAGCATCCACATAAGTCGATTTTAACTTTTGTAGTTGCCGAAAGTCAAGTATATCTTTTACAATATCCGATTTATGCGCTAACGCTAACAATACATCCTCGCCCGTTTTATATTGGCCCGTTTTGGTTTTCTTCGCTTTCGGATCGAGGTGCAATTTGTCAAAAAGCACTTCGCCCAACTGTTTAGGAGATGCGACGTTGAACTGTATACCTGCCTTTTCGTATATAACCTGTTCCAGACGTTTAATGTCTTCATCGAGCGCCAGCGAGAATCCTTTTAGCGTATTCACGTCAACTTTCACTCCATTTTTTTCGATTTCAGCAAGGACATAAATAAGTGGGAATTCAACTTCCTCCGCCAGCCGCATGGTATGCGTTTCCTCCAACAAAGGTTTTAGGACTTCATGTAACTGCCAGGTAATATCAGCATCTTCGCCAGCGTACTCCACCACTTTTTCTACTTCCACATCCCGCATGTTAGCTTGTTTTTTACCTCTAGGGCCGATGAGTTCCGTGATCGAGACCGGTGTATATCCCAGATAGTTCTCCGCTAAAATATCCATGTTATGGCGTGTATCTGGATCGATAAGATAATGCGCGATCATTGTATCAAACAGCCGTCCCTGTACACAAACACCATAGCGTGATAAAAGAAGAATATCGTATTTCAGGTTTTGCCCCACTTTTTCGATGTCCGGACTTTCAAAGACAGCTTTAAAAATAGCAATGGTAGCTTCCGCACCAGCGCGATCCGCCGGTGTAGGGACATAGTAGGCCCTTCCTTTTTCGAAAGCAAATGAAAAACCGACAATATCAGCCGCTAAAGCATCAACGGAAGTCGTTTCCGTATCAAAGCAAAATTTGGATAACGCAGCCAGTTGCTGTGCAAGTTCCTGCTGCTTTTCTACGGTGTCCACCAATATGTATTCGTGCGGTGTGTTATGAATGTTTAGCCCCGCCACAACCGGCTCAGTAGGCGCGATGGCAGAAGTCACAGCAGATTCGGGTTGCGTTGCTGCGAATAAATCCATTTGACCCGACGCACTCTTGTCAGCACTTTCCACAATATTATAGTCATCGCCAAATACCCGTCTGCCTAGTGTCCGAAATTCTAATTCTGCAAAAAGAGGTTCCAATAATGTTCGATCAGGCTCTTCTATTTCCAATCGCTTCTCCTCCAGTTCGACAGGTACATCCAGTAAAATGGTCGCAAGTTTTTTCGATATAAGGCCTTGTTCGGCGAAATTCTCTACATTTTCCCGTTGCTTACCTTTCAATTCATGGCTGTTTTCGATGAGTTTTTCGACAGAACCATATTGCTGGATCAGCTTCTTTGCCGTCTTTTCACCTATACCGGGGATTCCCGGAATGTTATCCACTGCATCACCCCAAAGCCCAAGGATGTCGATCACCTGCGATACGGTCGATATTTCCCATTTTTCCAAAATTTCAGGCACCCCCAGAACTTCCGCGCCATTGCCCATACGAGCCGGTTTGTATATAAATATCTGATCAGACACCAACTGTCCGAAATCCTTATCCGGCGTCATACAATAAACGGTAAAACCTTCGTTTTCCGCTTTTTTTGCTAACGTTCCAATAATATCATCTGCCTCGTACCCGTCTTTTGTAATGATGGGGATGTTGAACCCTTCAATAAGGCGGAAGATATAAGGAATTGCTTTCACCAGATCTTCCGGCATAGCCTGTCGTTGCGCTTTGTAGGCCTCAAATTCAAGATGCCGATTCGTAGGTGCCTCGGTATCAAACACCACCGCAATATGAGTCGGCTCTTGGTTCTTCAGAACTTCCAATAAAGTATTTGTAAAACCCATAATCGCGCCCGTGTTCAAGCCGTAGGAAGTAAGACGAGGTACTTTGCTCAATGCAAAATAAGCCCTGTATATCAAGGCCATGCCATCTAGCAGAAATAATTTCTTCACCATTTAACAAAAATAGGTTTTCTTCTTCTTTTTTTACCTCAAAAAAAGAAGCAAAAAAAATCGTCGCTTAAAAATTTTGATGGGATGGATATTGCTAAAATGATATTTCTACAGATTTCAAAATTTTTGATGCGACATAATCCGTTAAATTTTTGGGGTAGTGCACGGCGTGTCTAAAAGCGATCAAGAGCAGTTTTCAGATACTCGGGCTTAATCGGTCCTATATTGTTTTGCGGTCAGAAACCAGCCCCATCGCCTTGAAAAACAATTTGATTCGATGAGAAATAGCAAAACCATATTCAGCCTTGATTTATGGATTCGTGTTTATTTTAGTATCCATGAACTCACTTTGTTCGGTTTTTGTCCTCTTTTTATCAGGAAAAAAGGGGAAGAAGACTATATTTGCTCTATGGCGATATTAAAACAACATATTCTATAAATATGCGCGGCTTAGTAACGAAATCGACAGGAAGTTGGTACTTAGTGGAAAGCGAAGAGGGCAAGCGTATACAATGCCGCATCAAAGGTAAGTTTCGCACAAAGGAAATTAAGACTACCAATCCGGTTGCTGTAGGCGATTGGGTGCATTATGAACTGGAGCCAGATCAAGATAGCGCTGTTATTACGGCTCTCGAACCGCGAAAAAACTATATTATCCGTCGATCTATTAACCTTTCGAAGCAAACCCAGATCATTGGTGCAAATCTCGATCAGGCCATGCTCGTTGTTACGTTAGCTTCGCCTCCTACTTCCCTTGGCTTCATAGATCGTTTTTTGGTGACTGCAGAAGCCTATGATATTCCCGCCATTTTAGTATTCAATAAACTAGATCTGTTTTCTGACGAAGGGTTGGAGATACTAACAGACTATATGGCCATCTACGAACATATCGGTTATCCCTGCTATACGGCGTCGGCAAGAGAAAAGACCAACGTCGAAGAACTGCGGCTCTTACTGAAAGACAAAACCACGCTGGTGTCCGGCCATTCCGGTGTCGGCAAATCCACGCTCATTAACGCTATAGAACCTTCAGTTGACTTAAAAACAGGCGAAATATCAGACTGGTCCGATAAAGGAAAGCACACAACAACTTTTGCCGAAATGATTGACCTTTCATTCGGCGGCAAGCTTATCGATACACCAGGCATAAGAGAGCTCGGTATTGTTGATATCGAAAAAACGGAACTAGCCCATTTTTTTCCCGAAATGCGTGCTCGATTGAATAAATGCCGCTTTAACAACTGTCGGCATATCAATGAGCCGGGATGTGTTGTTCTCGAAGCAGTAGAGAATGGTGAGATTGAATCATCCCGTTACGATAGTTATTTAAGTATATATCATAATCAAGATACGAGAAACTAAAGCATAAAGAAAAGACGCTACCAAAACATAAACAGCGGTTTGATTGTATTACATATGGCCATTAAAAGACGGAATATTTACATATGAAACCAATTTGGAAATGGGTCATCGGCATTCTTATATTGATTGTCATGGCTTTAGCGGGAATATCTTGGTATTTTTCGCGTAACTGGAAACCTATAGTAGAAGATAAATTAAAAGAACTCGTCCTAAACTCGACCGATAGCTTATACAGTTTGACGTATGATCACCTCGACATGGCCATTGCTTTAGGGAACGTCACGTTAAAAAATGCCATATTAAAAGCAGATACACAAGTGTATGCTCGTATGGAGGCGGCCGAACTTGCGCCAGACAACCTCTACGAGATCAAAATCAAAGAACTGAAAGTAAAGCGCTTTGGTATCTTGGATGTGCTTCGGGATAAAGAACTGAACATCAAGTCCATTGATTTAGTCGATCCGGACATTCATCTAACGAATAAATACCACGCATACAATGATACAGTTTCGACGGAGAAATCGAAGAAAAGCTTATATGAACAAGTAAAAGAGGTGTTTACGTCGGTGAATATTGGGCGAATTGACATTGAAAGTGCCGCATTTAGATATACCAAACTGACAGACGACCAATCGAGCAGCTTTGGCCTAGACAGCGTTCAAATTCGGGTGGAAGATATTTTAATCAATGAAAACACCCAAGCAGACACATCGCGTCTTTACTATACAAAAATGATTGAGGCCATGGTGCCTGGCTTCGAATACGAATTTTCGAATGGATTTTATGCGGCTAAGTTTGACGCGCTCAAAATCAATACACAAGAACAGACGCTTTTGTTAACCAATGTAGCTTATAAACCGGTGCTAGAAAAAACGGCTTTTTATAAGAAACACGGCAAAAATGTAACGCGTGCCGATTTACATTTTGACACCCTGTATATCGAGCGGCTGGATTTTAAGAAATTGATCGAAAAACAGCAAACGGTAGCGCATCGCGTATACATAAAAAGTGGGTATGCTAAATTATACGGAGACAAGCGATATCCTAAACAGCCTGTCAACCAGATCGGACAAGCACCGCACCAGAAGTTGATGCGAATAGATAAAATGATTCGTTTAGATACGGTTTTTGTGAAAAACGTAGACGTCATATATGGTGAAATGAGCGGTAAGTATCATCGGGAAGGCGAGATTAGCTTTAACGGAACAACGGGCACGTTGACCAACGTGACAAACGACACACTTACCTTATCGAAAGATAAATATATGCAGGCCGATCTGTGGGCGAAAATCATGAACAGGGGAAACCTACACGCCAAATTTTCATTTGATATGCTGAGCAAAACCGGTGAACACAGCTATAACGGGACAGTTGGAAGCATGAACGCAACAGCATTTAACCGTATTCTGTATCCGTTGTTGAATGTCGAAATAAGGTCGGGTAATATCCGTCGTATCCGTTTCGGTATCAATGGAACAGACTATCGTAGCCGAGGTGACTTCCGTTTCGATTACGATAATCTTAAGCTCGATTTAAAGGCAGACCCAGATGAGCCGAAAAAGAAAAGCTCACTCAAGATAGCATCGTTTTTAGTTAACCAACTTGTTATAAATGACAGTAATCCAGACGCAAACGAGAAATACCATATCGGGAAGGTAAATCACCGCCGCGTTCCCGAACACACATTCTTCAAGAATCTGTGGCAAAGTTTGTTGGACGGAATCAAACAAACGGCTGGAATTAGCGAAGAACGTGAGGAAAAATGGAAAGAGCGTGCGGAAATAGCAATAGAAACCGTCGAGAAGACTAAAGAAACATCACAACAAACAAAAGGATTCTTTAGAGGTTTGTTTAAGAAAAAAGAAAAGTAGCCGTATTGTGCTCTGGGAGATATAGATTAAATGATTCGATTTTTCAAATTTTTACTAAAATATAGGAACAAACTAGTAGATCAAACCATGTTCTATCTATGTATGGTTGGTGCGCTAGTGGCCCTTGCCCATATTGGCTACATAACGGATAAACAAATTGCCGAAAATTTTGAACATGGTGTCATCGGGACATTTTACGTCCTCTTCATACTAAGTGCGCTCCGAACAATCGCCACGATCTTAATTGCGCGAAAAATCAATGTATCTCATATTTCCGGTCTGGTGCTGCTCCTCTATTTCCTCGTCATTAGCGTTTCACGACTAGCAGATTGGGCATATCTGGCCAAAATGGAATGGGTTTACCTAGGCATTGCATTAGTTTTTCTATCCGAATTGTCGCGTAATAGCCTCTTTTTCGACAACTTTTATTTCAATCCTACTATTCTATTTGTTATCAGTTTCCTAACACTGATACTTTTAGGGACGGTACTCTTGATGCTGCCTCGCACAACTCTTGTCGCGCCATTGAGTTTTGTAGATGCGCTTTTTATGGCTACGAGTGCCGTTTGTATAACGGGACTCACAGTTACTGATATATCCACCAATTTCTCTGTTTTCGGACAAAGTGTTATCATGTTGCTCATCCAAATCGGCGGACTAGGAATCATGACGTTTACCGGTTTTTTCGGTTACTTCTTTTCGGGCGGCTTCTCTTACAAAAACCAGCTCCTGTTCGGTGAAATATTGGGGGAGAACAAACTGAACTCCGTCATCTCGACACTGCTTAAGATTATCCTTATTACGCTTTTTTTCGAACTTATCGGCGGGATTTTCATCTTCATGTCGCTAGACGCAGCGCAATTTGCGTCTATAGGAGATCGCATCTTTTTTTCCGCTTTTCACGCTATTTCATCATTTTGTAATGCAGGCTTTTCGATTCTCCCGGAGGGGATGAGCCACGAAAGCTACCGGTTTAACTACGCATTTCAGATAGCAATCGCCTGCTCTTTCATACTAGGAGGGCTAGGTTTCGGCACAGTGTACAACTTTTACACGTTTCTACGGCAAAAAGCAGCACAGATAATCAGCAAACTCTTCCTTAGACGGCCATATACACACAAACCGCGCGCATTTTCATTCAATACACGCTTTATGCTCTCGTGTAATGCAATTGTATTGCTGCTGGCTACCGTCTCTTATTTCGTGTTAGAACAGAACCATACGCTGACCGAGGACACCACTATATTCGGAAAATGGGCCACTTCTTTTTTTATGGCAAACTCGTCGAGAACTGCGGGGTTCGATAGTGTAAATATTAACATGGTAGCTACACCGACCTTAATCATGATGGTTACGCTCATGTGGATAGGAGCTTCGCCCGGATCCACTGGCGGTGGCGTGAAAGTTACCACTGTAGCGCTAGCACTAATGAATATTTTCGCCTTAGCAAGGGGTAAGGAATCTATTGAAATGTACAAACGCCGCATCGCGTCAGAGTCGGTCAATAAAGCCTTTGCCATTATCATCCTTTCCGTGCTTACCATTACGTTCAGCTTTGTACTGTTAAACTTTACAGATCCTACACAGCAAATGAAAGCACTCCTTTTTGAAGTAGTTTCTGCCTATTCTACCTGCGGACTAAGTTTAGGCATTGCGTCTTCGCTATCTTCTGGAGGAAAAATCGTGATTGCCACTACGATGTTTGTAGGGCGCGTAGGAACGTTGACTTTATTGGTCGCGTTCATTAAGAACATCAGAAACAAAAGCTATATTTACCCTACCGAAAAGATTTTATTTTAATGAACACTAACAAAGAATGAAATATATAGTATTAGGACTAGGACACTTCGGGAAATCATTAGCGGTACACCTCACGGAACTAGGACACGAGGTTATTGCTGTCGATAAAAAGCTCGCTATTGTGGAGCAACTCAAAGATCGAATTACGCACACCGTATGCATGGATACGACCGATAGAGAAGCGATGACTTCCCTGCCACTAAAAGACGCTCATGCTGTAATCGTCGCGATCGGAGAAGATGAAGGCGCATCCTTATTGACTACGGCACTACTTAAGCAGTTGGACGTAAAGCGGATTATCGGGCGAATTGTTTCTGAACTACAGCGAACGGTATTGGAGGCAATGAAGATAGATGACTATATCATGCCGGAAGAAGAGGCGGCAGAGCGTTTGGCTATGCGGCTCGATAATGTGGATATTATTGACTCGTTTAAGATATCAGATCGTTATAGCATAGTAGAGACACGCGTGCCCAGCAAATATGTCGGGATGACGTTGAAAGAAGCAAACCTTACCAATCAATACAAAGTTATTGTTTTAACAACCGTCAAATCCTACGAAGAAAAGGTATCCGGAAAGACCGTCCAACGAAACGAAGCATCGGGTATTGCCAGCTCCGAAACAAGGCTTGTAGAAGGAGACTTACTTGTGCTGTTCGGCGAACTATCCGACATCCAGCGGCTGATACAAAAAACCAATTAATAGCATTAGGATTCCAATTATTTATATATTTTTGGCCTTGACGCATTAAAAAAAACAATTTATACCCATATGAAACAATGGTTTAAGGAGAATTCAACGCACCTCATCATCTTGGCGATATTTATCGCGTTGGTATTTTTTTATTTCTCGCCAATTTTTGGAGGAAAAACGTTGGTTCAATCCGATGTGGTTCAAGCCGTGGGCAGTCAGAAAGAGCTTTTTGATTACAAAGAAAAGGATGGGCGCGCTCCCAGCTGGACAAACTCCATGTTCGGCGGTATGCCTACCTATCAGATTTGGTATGAACATGCCAATAATGTGACGTCTTATATTAACAAAGGCATCAACACCGTTTTTCCGGCCCCTACAGATATTGTTCTGTTATATCTTTTAGGCGGCTATTTTCTGTTTTCTGTCCTACGCGTCAAACCGTGGTTGGCAGCAGTTGGGGCCGTTGCATTGGCGTTTACATCCTACAATTTTATTTATATAGAGGCAGGTCACCTCAATAAAGCATATGCCATTGCGTATCTCCCACCGATTATCGGTGCCATCCTGTTATGTTATCGTGGGAGCAGACTCTGGGGTCCCGTCTTGCTAACGCTTTTTCTCGCGTTGGAAATTCGGTCGAACCACATCCAAATGACCTATTATCTGTTTATTGCGTTATTGGTACTTGTCGGATTTGAACTCTATTATGCCATTCGCGACAAACAATGGAAACCCTTTTTGCAAGCATCCGCTCTTCAAGTAGGCGCCGTCCTTGTTGCGGTGTTGGTGAATGCATCCGTCTTATTTCCCACCTACGAGTATAGCCAATTGACAATCCGCGGAAAAGCTAATATCCAGAAGGTAGATGATAACAGCGGTAGATCCGGAGGTCTCGACAAACAATATGCTTACGAATGGAGCCAAGGCGTTGGTGAAAACATTACATTTTTGATTCCGAATGCCTACGGCGGGCGTTCAGGAGGCGTCTTGGACGGTAAGTCCGAAGTGACAAAAACGATGACCGGATTGGGCGTTCCAGAGATGCAAGCAGCGCAGTTTGCTAACCAGCTACCAACTTATTGGGGAGAGAAGATGTTCACCTCCGGGCCGTGGTATTTTGGAGCGGCAGTCATATTCCTGTTCATTTTGGGACTGGTTATCGTCAATGGAAAAATCAAGTGGTGGATTCTCTCCGCGACGGTATTGACCATCCTTTTGGCTTTCGGACGTCACTTCCCATTGGTTTCCGATCTGTTTTTCGATTACTTCCCCATGTACAATAAATTTAGAGCGGTCGAATCCATTTTGGTCATCCCGGCTATCCTCATTCCCATATTGGCTATTCTGGCGGTAAATGAACTGTTCACAAATGCCGATCGGATTCCAAACCTAGATAAAAAAATACTATATACGTTTGCTGGGGTCGGTGGATTTTGTTTGCTGATAGCCCTCATGCCGAGTCTGTTCCTAGACTTCAGAAACTCCCAACATCAACAATTGGTTTCTTCTTTGGAGCAGATGTTTGGTGATAAGCAAGCAGCGGGGCAGGTAGCTAGCGCGTTGGTCAAAGATAGGGCGTCGCTCGCAACGGCAGATGCCTATCGTTCCTTTTTTATTGTATTGATTACATTCGGATTGATCTGGTTCTATATTAAGAAGAAACTGAGCATGCCGCTTTTTATTGGCATACTAGGCATTGTTATTCTCGCCGATTTATGGTCGGTAGATAAACGGTACCTTAACAATGACTCCTTTGTCGATGAGCGTGCTTCCAATACCCGGATTCCAGAGCGGGAAGTCGATCAGCTGATCCGGATGGACAAAGATCTGAGTTACCGCGTGTTCGATTTAACGACCAACCCGTTTTCCGATGCACGTGCGTCCTTTTATCACAAGAATTTAGGCGGATACCACGCCGCCAAGCTGATGCGCTTCCAAGAGGTGCTCGAGCATCAATTTAATGGCGCTGTTAACGAAGACGTGTTGGATATGTTCAACGTGCGTTATGTAATCACAAAAAACCCGGAGAATAACGCGGAGCAGATTAAACGAAGAAGTACAGCAGCCGGCAACGCATGGTTTGTTGATAGGGTAACATTCGTAAGCAGCAATGCACAAGAGATGCAGGCTATCAGTAGCTTCGATCCGCAGAAGGAGGCATTCGTGCATGAAGAGTTTAAGCATGTGCTGAATACAGCTCGTCTGGGAAAATCAGAAAACGCCGAAATCAAGTTAGTATCTTATCATCCCGACACACTTAAATACGAATATACCTCGCCAACAGATGCTTTTGCTGTGTTCTCTGAAGTGTTTTACAACAAGGGCTGGAAAGCCTATATCGATGGAGAAGAGGTGCCAATCGTTCGGGCCGATTATATTCTCCGTGCATTACAGGTACCTGGAGGAAACCACACGGTCGAGTTTATTTTTGCTCCAAAAACAATGCAGATCAGTAATGTCGTTTCGTTAATTGCATCGATTTTATTGGTTTTAGGTCTTGGTTTCGCCATTTGGAGAGGGAATCGTAGCGGAGCGAGACATTAGTCATCTTTCACTGATTGCTAAAGGAATTAGTATATTTGTCTTATGGCAACATCGATACCCTTAGCAGAGCGAATGCGCCCAAAAGGTCTTGCAGATTATATTGGGCAACATCATATTATAGGAGAAGGCGCTGTTCTTCGTAACGCCGTAGAGCAAAAAAATATACCCTCGATGATCTTTTGGGGGCCGCCGGGTGTCGGCAAAACCAGCTTAGCATTGCTTATTGCTCGGGAGTTGGAGCGTCCTTTTTTTTCATTAAGTGCTATTCAGTCGGGCGTTAAAGATATTCGAGAGGTGATTGAAAAAGCAGATAAACTGTATCAGTTTAATCAAGAGCAGCCCATTCTATTTATCGATGAAATTCATCGTTTTTCCAAATCACAGCAAGATTCCCTTTTGGGAGCCGTAGAACGCGGACTGGTAACCCTTATCGGAGCCACCACCGAAAATCCTTCTTTTGAGGTGATCTCCGCTTTACTTTCCCGCTGCCAAGTGTATGTGCTTGAACATCTCTCCGAACAGGAGTTGACGGCTATTTTGGAGCAGGCTATCGAACGAGACAGTTACCTACAAGAACATCCTGTTCAAATAGAAGAATATGAAGCCTTGTTCCGGCTTTCCGGTGGAGATGCCCGCAAGCTGCTCAATGTATTCGAACTGGTCGTTCAAGCAGCCCATGCGCAAAAACAACCCATTACCAACGCGTTCGTGCTTAAACAGGTGCAACAGAATATGGCCTTGTATGATAAGACGGGCGAACAACATTACGACATTATTTCTGCCTTTATCAAGTCCATTCGCGGAAGCGATCCGAATGCTGCTTTATATTGGCTTGCGCGGATGGTGGAAGGCGGAGAAGATCCGTCTTTTATCGCCAGAAGGTTACTCATTCTTGCATCCGAAGACATAGGTAACGCCAATCCTAACGCCCTATTATTAGCAAACAATTGCTTTCAAGCTGTCAATGTCATCGGCTGGCCAGAATCCCGTATTATTTTATCCCAAGCAGTTACCTATCTCGCTTCTTCGGCAAAGAGCAACGCCTCTTATGAAGCCATCGGTAAGGCCCAAGCACTGGTCCGGAAAACAGGTGACCTGCCCGTGCCCTTACATCTGCGAAACGCACCGACCAAACTCATGAAAGAATTAGACTACGGCACAGCATACAAATATGCACATACCTATCCCGGTAATTTCGTAGAACAAGAATTCTTCCCCGATAAGCTAAGCGGTACGCTGCTTTACGATCCCGGAAACAACCCTTCTGAAAATAAGCTCCGAGAGTCCCTTCGTGCCAAATGGCGGGAGCGATATCGGTATTAATTTTCTTTTATGTACTTTTTTCCCGTAAAAAAGTACGCAAAAACCTCGTCGCTTCAGATATTTGAGATAATGGTTGGTACTAAGGATGAATTTCTGCAGACCTCAAATATCTGGATGCGACCCCAAAAGTTAAGGAAGGGATTGTGCAATGCGTAAGTAAAACTGATCAATAAAAAATCAGCGATTACGCGAACTAAAAACGACCTTATATTGTTCTGCGGCCATTTTTATGAAGGCTATTCCGTATAGAACAGCATGTTGTTTGAACGAAGTGAGTTCATGCTGTTCAGGAATAGTCGAATAAGAATAGCCGAACAATATTCAGTCTTGATTTTTTTGCTTCGTTTTTTCATCAAGGAAAAAATGAAGAAGATGTGGTATCTTTGTAAAGTTTTAAAAAATAGTTAATATATAATGACCTTTACGGCAATAGATTTTGAACTCGCTACCGCAGCTTATACCAGTGTGTGTGCCGTGGGCATTGTAAAGGTGAAAGACGGCGAAGTTGTAGATCAATTTCATAGTCTGGTCCGTCCGCCAAAAAACCAATACATGTGGCAAACAACCCGGGTGCATGGTATTAAACCGAAAGATACATTAGCAGCACCTACGTTTTTGGAGTTGTTCCCAACGATCGAAAGCTACCTCAAAGGAAGTAGAATGGTGGCACATAACGAAAAGTTTGATAGAGAGGTCCTCATAAAAACGATGGGGCTATATAATTTGAACTACAGTATGTTGCAGCTGTCACCCACTTGGGAGTGTACTAGCGAAATATACCGGTCCAAGGGGTTTAAGAGAACGAAGCTAAGTATCTGTTGTCGTATTATGGAGATCGAACTAAACCACCATGATCCGCTGTCAGACGCCATGGCCAGTGCCCAGCTTTACCTTAAGCGGGATCAGATTACGACCGCGCTAATAGAACAACACTTTCAAACGCAAAAACAAACCGATATTTAAATTATGGGAAAGACAATAAATGTCATATTATCAGGTGGGGTAGGCTCAAGATTATGGCCCTTATCCCGTAAATCAAAACCAAAGCAGTATCTGCCTATTTTCAACGAAAAATCGTTATTTGAGCTGACTATCGAGCGAAACAAATCCGTATGTGAACATGTGGTCTTGGTGGGCTCAGTACAGAATATCGACTTGGCAAAAGAGAATTTAAAAGTTCTTTCACACGATATTATTGTGGAGACCGTCCCCCGGAATACGGCGGCAGCTATAGCCTTCGCAGCATTATCGCGAGACCCCGACGATATCTTGATCGTTACCCCCTCAGATCACCTAATCGAAGGCGAGGAGCAATATTTACAGGCTATCAAACGTGGGATAGAGTTTGCAAAAGATGGTAGCCTTGTCACGTTCGGAATAAATCCTGCACGGCCAGAAACGGGCTATGGTTATATTGAATCTGAAGGAAATGATGTCCTTTCCTTCCGGGAGAAGCCCAACTATGAAACAGCGAAAGACTTCTTGAAGAGCGGTAACTTCTTGTGGAATTCGGGGATATTCTGTTTTAAAGCGTCGACCTATCTACAAGAGCTCGAGCGCTTCGATCCGAAGGTATACACCGCATCAAAATGCGCTTTTGAAGCAGCGAAAGAAGGAGTTTTAGACGAAGAGCTTTCCCGTAAGATACCGTCAAAGAGCGTCGATTACGCTATTATGGAGCGTAGCGATAGCATCAAAGTCGTGCCTTCGTTCTTCCACTGGTCGGATATGGGATCATTTGATTCATTATACGATTACCTTATATCCAAAGGGCACCCGAAAGATGAGTCCGGCAATATTGTCATTGGCGAAAACCATAGACACACCGTATTCCTGGGTTTACAAAACTGCGTGGTGGTCAATACAGCCGATGCCGTTTTGGTTATGAATAAAGCCTCCGCGCAGGATGTAAAACATATTTATGAACTTTTAGAAAAAGAAAATTCTCCGTTAATTTAACAATTATTTAATTAATAGTAGCATTTTAATCGTAATCCTCGTTTTATTTTTATAATATTGGCTGTATTATTGTTGCGTTATACTTTATAATGGGGAGCCTGGAATAGGGAATAGCTAAGTAAAAATTATTAATAATGTCTTTTTGGAAAAATTTATTTACAAGTAATACAAAGAAAAATGAGGCTGTCGGAAAATTAGCATGGATTGGGGTAGATATGCACAACCACGTATTACCCGGTATCGATGATGGCAGCCCAGACATAGACCAGTCCCTGACGCTCGTACAAGGATTAAAAGAATTAGGAATTCATAGATGTATATCGACACCGCACGTGATGCATGGTGTGCACGACAATACACCAACTACTATCCAAGACGCTCACGCAAAACTAAAAAAAGCGATTACTGATCGGGGAATTAAGTTCGACCTTCAATATTCTGCGGAATATATGGTTGATGATCAACTAGAAACCTTGATTCAGAGCAAAAACCTCTGTCCGTTACCGAATAGACATATACTTATCGAAATGTCCTATTTAGCAGAATCACGAGCACTTTTCCAGACCATAAAAGATATTCAAGAGAAAGGCTATCAACCCATCTTGGCACATCCAGAACGTTACAATTACTATCACCAGAACTTTAAAGTATACAAAGAAATTAAAGATGCAGGCTGCTTACTGCAACTAAATCTCCTAGCCGTATCCCGATATTATGGAGAGCATGTTAAATCAATAGCACTCACATTAATAAAATCAGGGATGTATGATTTAGTCGGAACAGACATGCATCACGAAAAACACCTTCGCGCGCTTAAAATGGTAGCAACTAAATACGATACTTTTGATTTGTTGAAAGACAACCCCATAAAAAATGCCACTATATTTGAGGATAGTCAGAAATTAGCGATATAATTTTTCTTTTTTTCCCTCAAAAAAAGAAACAAAAAAAATCGTCGCTTAAAAATTTTGATGGGCTGGATAATGCAAAAATATTGTTTCTACATATCTCAAAATTTTTGATGCGACATTATCTGTTAATTTGGGGATCGTGCATGGCGTATCTAAAAGTTTAATATAATTATGTGTTTACGCGTATTTTAAACGACCTTATATTGTTCTGCGGCCATTTTCATAAAGGCTATTCCGTCAAAAACAAAATTCTGTCTGAACGAAGTGAGTTTATTTTGTTTAGGAATAGACAAAGGAAAATCGCAGAACCATATTCAGTCTTGATTTTTGTCCCTTTTTATCAAGAAAAAGCGGAAAAGAAGTAACTTTGAATTATGAACAAAACGATTTTCATTACAGGCGGAGCGGGCTTTATCGGATCGCATGTGGTTCGCGAATTTGTAAACAAATATTCCGATTACCATATTGTGAATATCGATTCCCTGACCTACGCCGGTAATCTGGAAAACCTAAAAGATATAGAGCGAAAACCGAATTACACCTTTATCAAACAAGATATCCGCGATGCAGCGGGCATATTGGCGTTATTCAAGGATCATCAGCCTGATGGTGTCATCCATTTAGCGGCGGAATCTCATGTGGATCGGTCTATTTCGACGCCAACTGATTTCGTGATGACGAATGTGGTGGGCACGGTGAACCTTTTGAATGCGGCACGTGAAACGTGGAAAGACAATTTCCAAGGCAAGCGCTTCCATCATGTATCAACTGACGAGGTCTACGGTACTTTAGGAGAAACCGGGCTGTTTACGGAGGATACCCCGTATGATCCGCATTCGCCATACTCAGCGTCAAAAGCCTCTTCCGACCATTTTGTACGCGCTTATCAAGACACATACGGATTACCGGTCGTTATCACGAACTGTTCTAATAACTACGGGCCGAATCACTTTCCCGAAAAACTGATACCCCTCTGTATTCTTAATATACTGAACAACAAACCGCTTCCTATATACGGCGATGGGAAATATACCCGCGACTGGCTGTTTGTGGTAGATCACGCTAAAGCCATTGATCTAGTTTTTCACCAAGGGGAAAACGGCAGATCGTACAATATTGGCGGCTTCAATGAATGGAAAAATATTGATCTGGTTAAAGAGCTTTGCAAACAGATGGACGAGAAGCTCGGCAGGTCTTCGGGAACGTCAGAAAAATTGATTACCTATGTAAAAGATCGACCGGGCCATGATTTGCGTTACGCTATTGATGCCACCCGAGTCAGTACCGAATTAGGATATACGCCGTCGGTTACATTTGAAGAAGGACTTTCCCTGACTATCGATTGGTTCCTAAACAATAGGGAGTGGTTAGAGAACGTCACCTCGGGAAATTATCAGCAGTATTATGAGGAGCAATATGGTAAATAAGGAGGCAAAAAAACAATAGATGAAGAAAATAGAAACGAAACTCAAAGGATGCTTTATTTTAGAACCCCTAAAACTGGGCGATAATCGAGGCTATTTCTTTGAGAGTTTTAACGAAAAAACCTTCCAGGAGCTAAGCGGCACGGAAACACGTTTTGTACAAGACAACCAGTCATTTTCCACCAAAGGTGTGCTCCGTGGTCTGCACGCCCAAGGAGGCGAACACGCGCAAGCGAAACTGGTGCGCGTATTGCAGGGACGCGTGTTAGACATCATGGTAGATGCACGCCCTGATTCAGCTACCTTCGGGCAATACGAAGCAGTCGAACTCTCCGATGAAAACAATCTGCAAGTATTTATTCCGCGAGGCTTTTTACACGGTTTCGTCGTGCTCTCCGATGCTGCTACATTTTTTTATAAATGTGATAATTTCTACAATAAGGCTTCTGAATGGGGCATACGCTACAACGATCCGACATTGGCAATCGATTGGCGATTGCCAGAAGACGAGTTAGTTATCTCCGACAAAGATCAGGTTCTACCTTTCTGGGAGAAGTAATCTAGCACATTTAATAAAAGCCAATGCAAGACAATCAACAATCTACGGATACGGCGTCACGAACCCCAGGCCGTGCCCCACGAATCCTCATAACAGGATCTAATGGACAGGTAGGCTCCGAGCTAAAAGCACTGTTCGGAAAAGAAGAAGCTTTCGAGACATTCTTTTTGGATAGAAAGCAACTTCCACTAGAACAAACGCTTATTATCCAAGATATACTAGGGATGTATGAACCCGATATCATTATCCACGCAGCAGCATACACAGCCGTGGATAAAGCGGAAAGTGAACCGGAACTCGCAGATGCCGTTAATCATTTGGCTACAGAGGAAATAGCACAATATTGCCGCCTGCATGGAGCAAAACTGCTTGCAATTTCCACCGATTACGTTTTTGACGGCCATTCCAGCGAACCCCTAAAAGAAGACGCGCCCACCGCACCGCTGAATTGCTACGGGCTGACGAAGTGGAAAGGTGAGCAAGCTATACAAAAATGGGCTCCCGAGAGCATTATTATACGTACTTCCTGGGTCTATTCAGCGTATGGCAATAACTTTGTCAAAACCATGGTTCGCCTGCTGCATGAACGAGAAGAATTGTCCGTCGTTCACGATCAGATCGGTTCTCCAACCCACGCAAGAGACCTCGCGCAAGCGATTATTGCTATCATAAAAACCGATAAATGGCACCCCGGTATTTATCATTATTCCAACGAGGGCCAGCTTTCATGGTATGATTTTGCAGTCAAGATCCAGGAGTTGATTGGCACCACATGCCGAGTAACCCCCATTCCTACATCCCAATACCCCACGCCAGCCAAGCGTCCAGCCTATTCTCTATTGGATAAAAGTAAGATAAAACGTACTTTTAACGTTCGAGTTCCGTTTTGGTTAGATAGCCTAACGGAGATGATTGCGTTAGAACACTAAAAGTTTCTACCGGTAAAAAGCGAAAAAATGAAAGGTATTATATTAGCCGGAGGTTCCGGCACGCGTTTACACCCATTAACACTGGCCGTATCCAAGCAGCTTATGCCGGTGTACGACAAGCCGATGATATACTACCCACTATCTACCCTGATGTTGGCCGGTATCCACGAGATTCTCATCATATCGACTCCCCAAGACTTACCAAATTTTCAAAAACTACTGGGAGATGGTTCTCAAATCGGCTGTCAGATTTCTTATAAAGAACAACCCAGTCCAGACGGACTTGCACAAGCGTTTCTCTTAGGCGAAGAATTTATCGGTAGCGATAAAGTAGCGCTCATTTTGGGCGACAACATCTTCTATGGATCGGGAATGTCCAAATTGCTGCAAGGTTGTGCCGATCCGGACGGCGGGGTGGTATTCGCCTATCCCGTGCACGACCCCGAACGGTACGGTGTCGTCGCGTTTGACGCGGAGAAAAACGTGGTATCCATAGAGGAGAAGCCAGCCGTACCCAAATCAAACTATGCCGTGCCGGGGCTCTATTTTTATGATAACGACGTGATTGGAATCGCTAAAAACATAAAGCCCTCCGCGCGCGGAGAATTGGAAATCACCGACATCAACAAAGAATATCTCCTTCGGGGCAAACTTAAAGTAGGCGTGTTCGACCGCGGAACCGCTTGGCTGGATACCGGAACCATCACATCACTGATGCAAGCCGGTCAGTTTATCCAGGTTATTGAGGAGCGGCAGGGGATGAAGATCGGCGCTATCGAAGAAGTCGCTTACCGGATGGGCTATATTGACAAAGAGCAACTGCTACAACTCGCCGAACCTCTGATAAAGTCCGGATACGGAGAATATTTAAAGCGTATCGCAAAGTAAAATAACCAAAAAGCGGTACCTAAAAAGATACCGCTTTTGTATTGACGGGAAAATAGTATACTACTCCCAACCCGGATTTTGTCCCAGTGCCGGATTTCGCTCCCTTTGTACCTGTGGAACGGGCCACAGATAATTCTTCGGAGATTCAAATCTCCTGTTCCATTGCACGACCAAATAGCCCTCCGCGTTTTTTCGGTAAGCATCTGAGCTTAATGCCGGAAACCACGAAGCTTTTACACCTTCGATATCTCGGCCAAGACGTTCCCCTTCTTTCCACCTTCTCACGTCAAAATAGCGATGGCCTTCGAGCGCTAATTCGACACGACGTTCTCTGCGGATCTCTTCACGGACATCCATGCCGTGCTGCGCCAAGAAAGCGAGGTCCATTCTGCTCATGCCCACCCGGTCACGAAGCAAGTTGATGGAGATATCGAGATCAGCTTGCGTCAGCTTACCCTGTTCGAAACGCGCCTCTGCATAGGTAAGCAACGCCTCTGCGTAGCGGATATGATGGATATCATTGTCATCTCGGTTGTAATTAGGGACGGCGCTTGGTTCCACGTATTTTTTATAATAGTAACCTGTTGTCGTTACCGAACCACGGCCATCTTGGCTGAATTTAGGTACCATGAAGATGGTCGGGTCAGGATTGTCCGCTACGGGTCTACCGTCATAACGTCCCCCCCAGCTATCGCCCGGTACGAGGATGGTTTGCGTCATGCGCGGATCTCTGTTTTTGAACACATCCGCATAGGTATCGTCTTTATAAAGGGGCGATTTATCAATCGGCAACCCGTCGCTACATAAATACGATTCTACAAGCGAACGTGTAGGCACAAAGCGGGCAAATTGATCCGGCACCTGGATTTCCCGGCTTAAGTTATGCATGATGATATCCATCTTGTGCATACGTGCAAAGATCGTTTCTTTATTACGTCCTTCTGCGAGTTTACCATTTCGTGTAAACAGATCATAGTACGACGTTTCCGGATCACCGGTGCTGTACAGCGAATAAATACCCATGTCCATCACCGCCTTTGCCGCCTGTTCGGCCACCTCAAAGCGTCCATATGTCAAGGCGATTCTCGCCTTTAAGGCCAACGCCGTAGCCTTATTTACCCTACCCAGATTATCACCCGTCGGAATCTCCTCCGAAAGATGCTCCGCAGCCAGATCAAGTTCATTCAACAAGAAGTCTACCACTTGTTCTTGGGGATCTCTCTCTCCATACACTTCAGGATCATCCGGATCAAGCGTACTGGTGATAATGGGCACATCACCAAAAAATGAGGTCATAAAGCTATAATTCAGTACACGGATTACGCGCACTTCCGCAGCAAGTCTTTCCGTTGCACCTGGATCTGTTTCTTCTGCCCCCTCATAGTTTTCTAAAAAAGCATTACATTCCCGTACATCCCGGAACATATTCCGCCATTCGTCGTTCACGGTAGGTTGCGTTACGGGGAACACGCCCGATCCAATATCTTTGTACTGATTCGTTTGTGGCCACATGGTATTTTCCCCCATATTTTCCATATCCACGAAGTTTTTGGCCTTCACGCGTGAGTAGATGGCCGTTGCAGCCATTTCCAGTTGCTCCTGCGTTTTCCAGAACGTCTCATCGACAATCTCGTCCTGCGGATACCGATCCAAAAAATCACTACAGCTGCTCATAGTTCCTAAACCCAGCAGCAATACCGCTAATTTAAAGTTGTGTATATATTTTTTGCGAAGAATCATAGCTAACGATTATTTAAGATTTAAGTTAAGACCAACCGTAAACGTTTTCACCTGCGGATAGTATCCACCCGTATTACCCACCGGCACTTCCGGGTCATACCCATAGAAGAAATCCGTTTTGGTAAAAAGGTTTTCTCCCGATACATACAGCCTTAATTTGCTTACGCGCATTTTCTCCATCCATGGAGCCGGGAACGTATACCCCAGTTGCACATTTTTCAACCTCAAGTACGAGGCGTCCTCGATCCATTTGGACGACATGCGCGTGTTATGTGTCCGTAAGTATACAAAACGCGGATACGAGGCATCGGTGTTATCCGGCGTCCAGCGATCCAAATGCACTTCTTGCGGCATCGCACTGTTGTTAATGAAGGGATGTCTGGCAGAACCCGCGAGATAACCGTCTGCTTTTCCAACACCCTGCAAGAAGAAACTGAAATCGAATCCTTTATATGCTAGGTCGCCTCGGAAGCCGTACGTATATCGAGGGATATCGCTGCCCAGAATATGCCTGTCATTTTGTACCGTGATTGCCGTCGCATCCGGATCCGTCGGTTTGTAGATCAAGTCGCCCGGGCCAACCAAGTCCCCACTTTGAAACGGAAACTTAGGCACATACTGCCCGTCGACTACATCGAAATCCGACACCTGGGCAATGCGGTCGGCGATGAAGCCATAAAAAGCATCCAATGGATGACCCACCAAACGTACCCGGTCGCCCAGCACTTCGCTACGGTCATCCAAATGCGTCACTTTGTTTCGCACGTCCGACAGGTTGAAGTTTGCACCATACCGCACCTCGCCAATACGGTCTTGCCAACCCAGGACCACTTCCCAGCCCCGATTTTCTACCGATCCCGCATTATACGACATATAATTTGTTCCCACGCCGATAACATCCGGAAGTAGCCGTGGAAGCAATATGTTATTCGTGTTATTGACGAAATAATCCCCAGTTACACTCAATCTGTTCGAAAAGAAAGCTAAATCCAGACCAATATTAGTCTTTTCGGATGACTCCCAAGACAATAGGGGGTTGGGAATATAGTTTTGCCGGAAGCCCACGCGTTGCTGATCGCCGATAGGATTGTTGGACGTAACGCCAACCGGCGCTAAGGTTGCCAGATACGGAAAGTCGCGAACCGAGTTGTTGTTCGGATCCATAACCCTGTCATTCCCTTGGGTACCATAAGAGAACCGTACCTTACCCAAATTCCAGAATCCCTTTAAATCCTCAAAGAAACCTTCTTCACTGAATACCCAGCCAGCCGAAAAGGAACCGAACCAGTTCCAGCGTACGTCTGGATGAAATCTCGACGAACCATCGTAGCGGAAGTTACCTTCCAACAAGTATTTGCTATTGTAGTCATAATTCACACGACCAAAGAAAGACATGAGTGCGTTTTGTTTACTAGCACTCCCGTTCAATTGATTTTCCGTACCCACTACCAACGAGGGCAAATCCTGTGTAGCAAGACTTTGGCGGGATGCCCAGAAATCATTCCCTACCGTCTCCTCCAATGAATACCCCAATAACCCCGTTATGTTATGATTCTCTTGAATCGTCTTGTTGTAATGGGCTGTTGCGATAAACGTCTGGTAGGTTTGGGCATAATGATCCATCCGCATACTATTCGGGTAGTTCGTGCGGTAGATCAATTCATTATCGTCTGGACTGAAATAATTGATAGTTTTAAGTAATGTATTCCGTTTGGAATTGTACTTTACCAAGCCATACTGTCCCTTTAGATCCAGACCCTCAAAAAGGTTGACCGTTGCCGCGATGTTGGCGGTGATTTCTTGCGATGTGAAGCTATTTGTCCCACCATCTTGTGCCCAAGCCACCGGATTGCTCTGTCCGCCATGATAACCCCAACTACCATTGGTAAAACGTACAGGAACTAATGGGCGGATCGATATCGCGGCCGAAAGCGGACTCGTTCCCGAAGCCGAACCATCATACCCGCGATCTACATATCCCAAGTTACCATCTAATTTAATGCGGTCAAAAACCTCCGTGTTTAACCGTAAACGCGCGTTGTGTCTTCCCGCTTTAAAATTGTCGCCAACGACGAGTCCACCTTCACCCAAATAACCATACGAAGCATAGTAACTCGTTTTGTCATGGCCTCCCTGTAGGCTTAGGTTATAATTTTGTTGCGGAGCACTCTTGCGGTATACTTCATCAATCCAATCGGTATTTGCAAAATAGTTTGGATCCGATCCATTACGTGCAATTTCAATCTGCTCCTCCGTATAGGTCGGATTTTGCCCAGCGTTAATATTTGCTTCGTTCTGCAGCATCATGTAGTCGGGCGAACCCAAGAACTTCGGTAGCGCCGTGGGCGTCTGCCAACCAAAGTAACTGCTCATGCTCAACGTTGGGCTGCCGGACGTACCTTTTTTGGTCGTCACCAAAATAACCCCATTTGCGCCCCGTACCCCATAAATAGAAGAGGAGGCAGCGTCTTTCAGTACCGAGATACTTTCGATATCGTCGGGATTCAGGATATTCATATTGCCACCGGGCACGCCGTCGATAACAATCAGCGGTTCGGCGTCACCCCAAGTACCCACGCCACGAATACGAATCTTAGGCGCTTGCGCACCAGGGGCGGTATTCTCTCCTCTCACTGTCAGCCCCGGTATCTGCCCTTGTAATCCGCGTCCCACATTGGTAATCGGCCTGCTTTCCAAATCTTCGCCCGAAATCGAGCCTACAGCGCCCGTCAAATTTATTTTCTTCTGCGTACCATAACCTACCACGACTACTTCATCCAAATCACCGGCAGTGGCATTAAGTGTAATGGATAGTTGTGTTTGCCCATCGTATACCAGTTCGCCCGGTGAATGGCCGATATAAGACACTACCAAAACGTCCCCCTTCTCTACGCCCGTTAATTGGAATGCCCCATTTACGTCCGTTTGTGTCTGCAAGCTTTTTCCCCGAACCACCACGGTAGCACCAATCAAGGCCTCTCCCAGGTCGTTGACTACAGTACCCGCTACCTGTTGCTGTATGATAGGAGCAGCTACAGCGGAAACTTTCTTTAGTACAATATTTTTACCAACGATATTGTATACAATATTCGTCCCCTGCAATATCTCGTTCAATGCTTTAGTAAGCGGTACATTTTTCAGTTGAACCCGGTCTATTGATATCCCCTTTATTTCGGCCTCGCGATATACAAAATAATAATCGACTTGGTTTTCCAGATTTTTGAGCACATTACCTAGCGGGGTATGGTTTGTCTTTAAGGTAATATTTTGTTGGCCGTAACTACTCGCCGTAGCGGTAGAAAGCGTAAAAAGCAATAGCATAGCTACTAGTTTCATCACTTTTTTAAAATACATCATTTTTTAGATCTAGCGTTTTTCGTTTTTAACTTGTCTTTCATAATGCGGTTATTTCTCAATTGGCAATTACATTTTAATTGTTTTTTCATAGGCATGTTCGTTTTGTATCATGATCAATTTATTATCTTTTAACTTCGATTCTATTCCTAAATAGTGTAGCATTTTCATGACTTCGGAAAGCTTGACGTCTCTGGTTATCTTTCCCGTAATCCGTTGGACGGCCAAACCGTCGCCCAACTGCACCTGAATATTATACCAGCGGCCTAACTGTCGGCCCACATCGGCGAGTGTCGTGTTCTCGAACAAAAACAAACCATTTTTCCAGGCGATGATATCCGCGATATGCCCGTGTTGAGATACCGAGATCCGCTGAGAGGCTGATGCAACACCTACTTGATTAGGTTTAAGGACAACCCGATCCGAGCTCGTTTTTATTGCCAAGCTTCCTTCAACCAGTGCCGTTTGCATAGATTTATCTTCTGGGTAGGCGCGTACATTGAACTTAGTGCCCAATACTTCGATTTCGCCCGACGTACTTTTTACCGTAAACCGTTTACCGTCCAATTTTGCTACCTCGAAGTATACCTCTCCCGTTACCGTTACCTCGCGATCTTTCACGCCCAAGTTAGATAGGAATGTAATACGTGAATCGGCGTTGAGCCACACCTTCGTACCATCGGGTAGTTTCATACTAATCTGTCCGCCTTTGGGTGTCTGTACGAAGTGCTGTGTTCCGGGGCCTTCAACCTGTGCTGGCTCATAAGAAAGCAAACCGTCGGTGTTTACCAACTTTATGTCACCCATCCGGATACTATCTCCAGCTTTGATATCGTGCAGGGATAACGTCTCTCCTCCTTCTAATGTAAGAATGGCCTCTTCTTGCGCAGGATCCACATCTTGTTCGATTTTCTGTGAGACGATGGATACAGCCTCTTGGGGAAACGACGTCTCTCGGTTCAAATGGATCCAGGCAAACGTCAACAGGGCCCCCACGGCACAGGCCGCTAGCGCATAGGCTGTCATGACCTTCCACTTCGTTTTTCGACGCGTCACCGGAACCTGCGTTATGATATCCCGAAGCACAGCATCGGCCTCTTCGTTGGAAAATAAAGGATCGGTATTATCTGGTGATAGCGGTGTATTGTTCCAAATAAGGTCAAAAGCCGCCTTGATGTCGTCTTCGTCGCTCTCTTCCAATAGGGTGTGGAGTAGCGATAACTCCGCTGTTGAGATATCATCATCTAAATATTTCTGTAGAAAATACGAGATACGATGTATGTTGTTGTCCATGTCGGCGCTAGCTTTACCTATAAAGATGCCGGTCTATGTATAAAAGGGGGTATTCGATCTAACTTTTTGCAGAAATAAAAACATTTAGCCAGCATAGCAGTTCTTTTACTATAGCATAAATACAGCAATATGGAAGATACAAATAAGAAAGACAATGCACCCAGTGTACCATTGGACGATACAGATAAGCAGGAGACCCAAGAGCCAACGGGAGAGGATTTAGAATTTAACGAAGCAGAAGACAGCTTTGAGTTAGATCCCGAAACCGGCGATAATGCGTATGATCACCCATTGCCCTACGATACCGCGGCTCCGCAAGGTGAGGATAATAACTCTACCTACGATGAGGAAAACCCGTACACACAAAACGAATATCAAGATAAGAAGGAACCACTTGAGGGCGAAATCGACAATTTCGATGATGTCTTAGTAGACGATTCCGTACAACTAGATGAAATGGATGAAGACCTGTCCGTCCAACCGGCACAACAAGACCCCGATGTAGAGGACGACGGCTATCCAGATAAGGAGGAGAATACCGGGCTGAATCCAGAAGGCCCAGAAGACAGTCTTAGCTAATAAAAAACGAGAGAAGTAAAGAAATAACGGCGTCTTTATGTTTTTTGATGTACGATTGGATAGATTGGTTGGCTAGCTGTAAATACTTCTTAACAGTTTCTTTGGAAATATTTAGTTCGTCGGCGATCTCCGCGTATTTTTTCCGGCTGTGCCGGCTCAGCAAGTAGACCTTTTGTTGTTGCGGAGGCAAGTCGTCTATGGCACGATCTAATAGTTCATATACTGGGTCCGTATGCTCGTCCGGCGTGGAATGCATGTACGTCTGCTCTTCTTTCCAAACTTCTACTTTCCCCTGTTCCCGGATACGCGCACGGATAGAAGCTAGGCAGCTATTTTTGGTTGCTATATAAAGATAAGCATCCAAGTCGACGATGGTTAGAAATACGCTGTGCTTCTTCCAAAGGCTCAAGAACACATCCTGCACAATTTCCCTTGTCTGTTCCCGGTCCTTCAATATACGAAAAGCATGTTTCGCAACGGTATCTTGATACTGATAATAGAACCTAGCGAAAGCTCTTTCATCGCCCCTCGCTATTTGCCGTCGTAAATCATCTTCGCTTATTTTCATGTTCTCCTACCGATTGCAAGCCACAAAGTTAAGAAATACAACATAGTCTTACCTCCTTCGGTCTATTAACTTTATATGAACAAATAAAACAACAATAGTTTTTATATTTGCAGTGAAGAAATAAACTTATCCATAACAACCCGCGAAATGCCTGCCAGAAAAATAGATTTCCGATACGATATAGCGTTTCTGCGCGCGATTGCTATCGTATCTGTTGTCCTATTTCATTTGGGGTTACCTTATTTTAATGATGGCTATATGGGAGTCGATATATTCTTTGTGTTATCGGGCTATCTCATGACCAAGATGATTTTAGGACGGATGGATCAAGGTACCTTCCGTTTGGTCGACTTCTATCAACGCCGGTTAACGCGTATATTACCCGCACTACTGGTGCTAATTATCTTCTTTTATATCCTCCTATATTTTGTATTAGGCATAAAACTATATGACTTTAGTCGATTTGCGCTGTCCAGTAGCCTCTTCGTTTCCAATATCTATTATTACCTGTCTTCCGGCTATTTTCAGCCCGCGTCTCAGCTAAATTTCCTGCTCCATACCTGGTCACTATCCATCGAATGGCAATTTTACGTTCTATATCCATTAGTGTTGATGGGGCTTAGACGGCTGACGGGTAATCGGTCCCAGTACGATCGTTATTTTCTTTACGTACTAGGCGCAATGTCGGCATGTTGCATGCTATACTACGCCCCGAGAAACCAGTCGTTTACCTTTTATATGTTCCATACCCGGGCATGGGAGTTATTGGTAGGAGGGATTGTGTTCTTGCACGAAAAATCTTTTCGGCAGTTGCTTAGCTCGCGTATACGGAATACGATAGCGATAGCATGTACAGTAATCTTACTGCTATCGGTCAGCGGTCTCTTGGAGATGCGGTCGTCCGGTTGGCCCTCCGTATTCACCCTGATCCCTGTCATTGCAACAGGATTACTTATTTCCGTACGAAGCGACTTTAAACTATACCGGCTTTCCGCGGTAAGATTTGTTGCCGCCAGTTCCTATTCTTGGTATTTGTGGCATTGGCCACTGATCGTGTTGGGGACTTATTTTTCATTCTCACGGCAATGGTATTACCTTTTAGCCGTTTTCGTACTTTCCTTCGTGTTAGGCGCCCTATCTTACCGCTTTGTGGAAATACGGAGCTTTTTGCGCGCACCTAAATGGTTATTGGCTACAGCACTCGTCGTTATCACGACCACCTTCCTCGGGACACAATTTCCCCTTCACAAACTGTTCGCAAATCCACAGGAGGCCAACCTTATTGCCTTTCATCATCAATACCCGAGAGAGCGCGCCGCTGCGCAATACGGATTTGGGGGTGCCCATTTGCTATCGCGCGCTCGGTTTGAAGATTTCGATACAACACGGCTATTTCAGTTTTCCGAAACCCAGCCAAACTATCTCCTGTTAGGCGATTGCCATGCAGGCATGTTCGCCCATACCTTACAGCAGCTGGCAAACGAAAACAACGTCAACCTGTTACAGGCAACGGGCGACGATGTATTTCCTGCCCCCCATGTAAAACCCATTTTTGCCGGCCCCACGTCTCTGATGCATTATATCTATGGGCAGTATTTGCCGCAGCATTCCAACCGGATTGATAAAGTCATTCTATCCGCCAACTACGCTGGCTACAAAAAAAGCGAGGTAAACGACTATCTCGATTCCATAGAAGCGTATTTTGCCGAAAAGAATATTCCCGTGATCTATATCGGACAAACGGAAAGCTATACAGTAGAGTATCCCGCTATAGAAACACTGCATCTCAAATTTGGGATCGATCCGCAAAACTATCTACAAGCCTACCGGACCAGTGCCAATAATTATCTCAAGACATCGAAAATCGCCGATAAATATATAGACGTGTACCGCTCTCCGTTGCTAAAAAGTACAGATGGCGCCGAAAGCTATATGTACGATGCCGACCATTTCTCCACCTTTGGTACAGAACAATACAGATCGATTTTTAGCGAAAGAATATTCCCAAGCCAACCCCAGCACGATACCGAGGGCTAATAGCGCGCAAAACTTTTTAATATGCTGTTTGTTCTTATTGTAAAACAACTATTATGAAAAGATTTACACAGATATTATTATTCTCATCGGGTATATTCCTGTTTAGTAGCTGTAATGTTATCGAAGGAATTTTCAAAGCCGGCGTGTGGAGTGGCATTCTCCTCGTTGTGGCCATTATTGCCGTCATTATTTGGATCATTTCGAAAGTAACGGGCGGCAGAAAACGTTAAATCATAAGGAAAGTGCTGGGGGCGCAGTGTGCCCCCTCTTTGTACATGGGTTTATCCTAAATATCTACCCTCGGACGCTTAGGGGCGCAAAGAAACGTGTAATTGTCTCGGTTTATAGTAGCCTATAACACTGATTATAAAATACATCTGTGATAATTTAATACAAAATTAATCCGAAACCTATTCTTACTTTGTAAAAAATAATTACATTTGTGGACTACAATCTACAATCTATGTTCTTGAGGGGTGGCTTTGCCGCTCAAAACAAACAGTTTTTGATTATTAATCGAATAAATTGTGAAAACTGTTTGTGCTTAGGATGAAAAACAAAGGTATTAACTTAAACAAATTAAAAAAGAAGAAATTTAATCGGTAATTAACCAGTCGCGGTACGACCTATTCGTTTGTCGTAGTCAAATTTTTTGGAAGTGGTGTTAAATCGCCACAGTGAACTTTAGTGCCTTGTCCTATCGTTATAGGATAATAATGGATCTGGTATGTATCGATATAGTCTTTTTAGTTTAATAATTCTTTTAAATATTTTATATAAACACATAATTGAAAGATAATGTACAGATATGTTCAAAATCGCGTTTTAGCTTACCTAAAAATACTACTCGTTTTGACAGACACCATCTGTTTGAATGTATGTTTTGTCGTGGCGTTTTCATTGTTGACGGTCAATGGTATCGTGAGTCCGCAGGAGGTGCAATCCACGAATTATTATTCCCTCTGGACATTGTTTAATCTGGTCGCCATCGTTTCGGCGCTATATCTGCGGCTATATGCGGACGTTACAGTCGAAAGGCTGGAGAATGTATTCCGGCAGACATTGCGCACGGTCTTATTGCTGTTAGCAGTCTTCACCGGATGTGCCTTAATTGGGCACCGGTTTATAGGCTTCTTCTACTTTTTGACTGGTGTCACAATCATGGTATTGCTATATGCGGCCTTGTCGAGATTTGCCCTTACCTATGTCTATACTGTGCTATCCAAGCGTTTTCGATGGAGCAAAACCGTGGCGCTAATTGGGCATCATCACTATTTAGCGTCGGTAGAGGAAAGCTTCGGACAAAATCACGCTTTTTACCATGTCAATACCATTAAATACTATGATGAAGTGGAACAGCGGAGCAAAGCCGAGAAAGTTGCGCAGTTTCGCCGGTATTTTGAAGAGGTCTCTAAACTTGGCATTCACGATGTATTTCTTATTAATTCCCCGGATATCTCCGACTGTAGCCAAGAGCTTATTATGGCGGCGGACTATCAATGTGTGCAGTTAAACTTTGTGACTACGGGTGCGAGTATGCCTTATCGCGGAACTGGCAGTAATTCGCTGCAGATGGAACTTCCCGTGTTGCGATCGCACGAGGAGTCCTTGTCCACCATGGAAAACCGAATAAAGAAACGCATCGTCGATATCTTCATCTCGAGTGTTGTTATTATCTTTATATTAAGCTGGTTAGTGCCTATTGTCGGTCTACTTATCAAAATTCAAAGCCCTGGTCCGATATTTTTTAAGCAGCCCCGGTCAGGAAGGAATAATCAAACATTTGGCTGTTATAAATTTCGGAGTATGGTGGTAAACCGCGATTCGGACAAAGCGCAAGCTACAAAAGAAGATAAACGCATTACGCCCATCGGTAAGTTTCTGCGTAAGACCAATTTAGATGAATTTCCGCAATTTATCAACGTATTCTTAGGGCAAATGAGCGTGGTCGGACCGCGGCCTCATATGTTATCGCACACAGAACATTATAGCAAACTGATCCAGCATTATATGGTACGACACTTCGTAAAACCTGGTATTACGGGGTGGGCACAAGTAAACGGCTATCGCGGCGAGACAAAAGATCCCGGACTGATGGCCAAGCGCGTAGAGTACGATCTGGAATATATGAGTAACTGGTCGGCCATGCTCGATTTTAAGATCGTATGCATGACCGCGCTGAACATGATACGTGGTGAAAAGAATGCATATTAACAACGGCGATTTTATAAGCAAAATAAGTAATAAAAATAGAACAAATAAAAATTATGAAGAACAGGTTTTTCAAACATGTTATGATGCTCGTCAGCTTCTTAACGTTAGGTGTGTATGCACAGGCCCGAGCTATCGAGCAACGCGACAGCATCCCTGAGTCCGCTTATTCCAACGGCTACCCCTACCCGTTTGCGTTAGGTGTCCACTTGGGAACCACGGGTGTGGGTTTGCACCTTTATCAGCCGCTCGGACCAAAGTTCGGATTGCGGGTCGGCGCCAGTTATATGCCTTTCAATACGCATATTGCAGGCACCTACAATAATTATGCTACCCGTAGCGGCGTAAAAGCGAAATCGGGCAATGTATCGCTTGCTTTCGGTTGGACGCCTTTTGTGCAACGGGGTGGATTTTTTCGAAGCTTCAATCTTCAATTGGGCGGGGCGTACTTCTATCAGCTCGATGGCGAGCTGTCGACGCGCTTGCGTGACCCTTATAGGTTTGGCGAAATTGACGTACATCCCGATCGTGTAGGTACGATCACGACCCAAGTTGAATGGAAAAAAACAGTCAGTCCCTACGCCGGTATCGGCTGGAGCAACATTGTGATCGATAGCCGCTTCTCCATGCACATCGACCTGGGCTGCTACTACCTTTCTAAGCCTAGTGTATCCATGGAGGCAACAGGGCTACTGGAAGAGAATGTCAACAATGCCGCAATTATCGAACGTAATATGGAGAACTATCGCTATCTGCCGCGTGTAGAAGTCGGTTTCAGTTATCGGTTTTGGTAGGGTAATAAGTAAAACGTAATCAAGATGAAAAGATTTAAGAAAATAGCAATATATACGTGGATGGCGGCGCTTTTAGGTGTCTCTTCCTGCGAAAGCCCATTAAAAGATTTTAACCTACAGATCAGTACGGAAGTTATCGAACACTACGTTACGTTACGGGTTGTGGATTCCGACGGGAACAATGTCAACGGTGTCTCCGTGGCGCTTGTATCGGGTGATACGCATGATATCTACAACATGAACGGACACAAAGATTTCAAGCTAACCGATAACCTCATCACGTTAGGTGTTGATCCGAAACGTACACCAACTGCGAATGACCCGATTCGATTTCGCGTGCAGTTTACAGCAAGTGGCTACAATACCCAAATTGTACCGGTAGCGATTACCGATGCATCAGCAGGTATACAGACAGTTGTCCTTACCCAGCCTAGCGAGATACCCGATGGAGTAGAGCAAGTAATCGAGAATGTAGAACTAGGTGCCAACGGTTCCACAACCACCGAAGCAATCGTGGAACTACCTTCTGCAAGTGGAGCGGGCGATATGACTTTGACGATTCCAAGCGGCACACAATTTAGAGACGAAAGCGGCACGGTCATTACCGGCACCAATGTCCAAATTGTGGTCACCAGTATCGATGCCGACAACGAAGAGGCGGTGGTGCTGTTGCCCGGAGGCGACTTACGCAGTGATCAGGTTGTTTTGGAGGACGGCAGTACAGCTGCCGGAACATTCAGCCCAGCAGCTGTCGCCGACATTAAAATGTTTGTCAACGGCACGCAGGTAAGGCAGTTTAGCCAACCTTTGGTAGTGAGTATGCCGGTCCCTGCAAACTATGTCAGCCCTATTACGGGGCAGGCTTTAGCTGCTGGAGCGACATTCCAAATATTCAGTAACAGCGGAGATGGTGCTTGGCGCTTTGAGCAGAGCAGTACCGTTACCGGTTCAGCATCCACGGGTTACCGCGTAAGCTTTCCCATAACCCACTTAACATTCTACATGGCGGCTGAATTTGGAGTGGCCTGTACATCCGCGCGGGTAGTCAATTTCTCGGGCGATTGGATGACCAACGGCACAACCGCACCGATTCAGGTAGAAGCGCTATGGGGCGGAAAAGTGATCTTCAGCGGAGACTACTCAATAAATAATACGAACAACAGCATCAGCCTTATGGGCGTTCCGGCTACTGGCGCCATGATCGTCGTACGCAACCAAGCAGGCAGTATTTTGGAACAAGGCGCGTTGGCAGCCTGTGGTCAGGTTACCGCTATGCAGTTGCCAAACCCTGGCGATGCGACCGGTACAACCTCGACATTACAATTGTATGTACGTTGTCCAGACAAAACAAACGTCATTACACTATTGCCTACTTTCCAAATGTTCTACCGCGAGTCCGGAACGGCAGAATTCAAATACCTGGGTGCTGTAGACAATGGCTTCTTGCGCACGAGCTTACTAAAAACCGACGGTACGGAATACGACTTCAAGGCGATTTGGGGTCAACGCGTGAAAATCGTGAATAACCATGCCGTGCGTGAAGATAATACTTCTACGGTGGGTATACAACCAGGCGACATCATCGGTGCGAAAGCCGGCGCAACCAACTTGGCAATACTAACGGAAGAATGTAATAAATTATAAAAATATATAAAGATGTTGAAGAGCTCAAGTGTAGACTTGTGATTGTAGGGAAATACTCCGGCCGGGCGAGCTGGCCGGGTATTTCTATTTTTCACAAATAAAACGAAAGCATCCCATACATCGCAGACAGACAATCATGTGGACTATCTTTAATCGAAAGCGTCAATATCCCGACTTGCAATGGATGCATCTTGATATGCACTCGCATATCCTGCCCGGCATTGATGATGGTTGCGAAAACGTGGAGGAGAGCGTCGAACTGTTGCAACGTCTAGAGGCGCTCGGTTTAAAGAAGTTCTATTTTACACCGCATATCTTTCAGGATATGTACCCCAATAATGCGGAAACAATTGGCAACACATTTCATGGCCTGCCCCAAGAAGAGGTGGGACAGTTAGCTGTAGGATACGCAGCCGAATACATGGTGGATACGGCCTTCGATCAGCAATTTGCAAACAATCCGCGTAATTTACTGACTCTACCCGGTGAACATGTACTAATCGAGATTTCCTATATCGAGGAGAGTAAACTGGTTGAGAAAGTCGTGTTCGACCTGCAGATGGAAGGATACATTCCCATTTTAGCGCATCCAGAGCGGTATATATATTATCACCGCGATCCCAAAAAAATTGAACGCTTTCAGGATATCGGTTGTATGTTGCAACTCAACCTGCTATCGCTGATGGGGTATTATGGACGCAACGAACGCCGTGTGGCAAAATATCTGTTGGAACAGGGTATGATTGATCTTGTCGGTACCGACGTTCATCATGAACGGCATGTGCGCGCTTTGGAGATCGGCGTCCAACGAGAAGATATCCGCGCTTACTTTAAGAATTGCGAGATAATGAATGAAGAGCTCTTCAGTGGAGTTGCCACTTAAAAAAATGAATACCATAACAACACAACTACAATCTACAATCAACAAGTTTAAACAATGAAAAAATTCACCCTGCAGCACGTAGTCTTCCGATGGGAATTCCTTGTGCTACTGCTGACACTGCTCATAAGCAGCTGTTCGGTCAAAAAGATTGTCTATTTTAACGATCTTCCAGCCGATACTACCCGCATCCTCAAACAAGCGGCCGCATTTACCGAGCCGATCATCCAAACAGATGATATATTAAGTATTACGATTCAGACCTTGGATCCGACAACGGCTGCAGTGGCTAATCAAGCTATTGCAGTACAAGCTATCGGAGCCAGTTCGGCGGGCGGAAATGTGGGAAATCAGGTGATTTCGGGTTTTCTAGTAGATAAGGACGGCTATGTGCACATGGCTTTAATTGGTAAAATAGAAGTGAAAGGTTTGACGACCTACGAAGCTCGGGAACGCATAACGGCTCTTGCAAGCCATTATTACAAAGATCCGACAGTACAAGTACGTTTTGCCAATTTTAAAATCACCGTGCTGGGTGAAGTCACGCGGCCGGCAACATATACCGTGCCCAACGAAAAGGTAACAGTGTTTGACGCGCTGGGTTTAGCCGGGGATATGACGATTTATGGTAAGCGGGAGAATATACTTCTCGTGCGGGATCAGGGGAAAGAGAAAGAATTGGTACGGTTGAATTTAAATGATAGCGATGTATTTCAATCCCCTTATTTCTACTTGCGACAAAATGACGTCATTTATGTGGAGCCGGGCAAAGCTAAAGCAGCGGCTAATAATGCAGCACGGACGCAGGCGTTTGCCATTGTTGGGTCAATTCTCTCGGTATTAATTGTTGCAATTTCTCGCTTATAAAATGTCATGCACTTAAAAAATTACGAATAACTGTAAGGAAAAATGAGCAAAAGAAATATAGATTGGAACGACGAGCTTGACTTCGAAGAAAAGAAATCTGATAACAAAGAATTGCTACGTTTTGTGGGTCGCATCATCTCCAACTGGTATTGGTTTGTTTTGTGTGGTGCCATCGGTTTAACGCTCGCTTTTATTTATTTGCGCTATACCGTTCCATCATACAAAATCTACGCAAAGTTATTGGTCTCCGATGATAAGAAAGGTGGAGGGATGTTGGGTTCATCCGCTTTGGGCGATTTGTCCAGCCTTATGGGGACGAAAAATTCCGTAGATAATGAGGTGGAGGTGCTGAAAACAGCCGACCTCATGCGGGAGATGATTCTAGAGGAAAAAGCGTATATCGGCTATTTCAATAAGGGGCGGGTACACAACGTGCCTGTTTTGTCGGCACCTTTTGAGGTAGAACTGCTTAGCAACCCAGATTCCATTGTAGCTGTTTATGCATTCGAGGCGCAGAAAAGGAAGGACGGTAAGATCGAACTATCCAACGCCGATACGCTTTTTAATGTTGACTTTGGCAAAACCTTCGCTTTGTCGGGGGTTGGTCTGCTGCGTATTGTCGATTTGCGGACGCCGCCTTCAACAGATAGCTACGGTTTTCGAATAGCACCCTTACGCTCCATGGCAGCGGCTTACAGCACACAGCTTTCTGTCGCAGTAACCAACAAGAATGTTTCGACCATTGATTTGACCTTCGAACATCAGCTACCGAAGCGGGGCGAGCAACTATTGGAAACGCTCATCGATAAGTATGTCGAGCTGAACCTCCACGATAAAAACGTCATTGCGGACTCAACCTTAGCGTTTATTAATGCGAGGCTAAGCACCATTACCGGCGAACTGGCCGGAGTAGAAGACCGTATTTCGGGATATAAGAGACAAAATCAATTAGCTGATATCTCGCAACAGGGTAGGGTCCTAATCGAGAGTTCTGCTGATTATACACAGAAGTTGGCAGAGGTTGAAACACAGCTTGCTGCAGTTGATGCGGTAGCTAGTTATTTAAAAGATACGCAACATCCCCGTGTTGTACCTTCAGCGGTTATTCCGCAAGATATAGGCTTTAATGCACTCATCCAACAGTATAACGAATTGGTACTACAGCGGGAACGCTTATTGCTAGCCAATACGCAAGATAATCCACTTGTGCAAAACATTACTTCCCAAATCGCCGGTGTACGGCAGGACATGATCGCGAACGTCGCTTCGACGAGAAGGCAATTGGAGCTGGCTAGGCAGAGCCAACAGGAGTTAGCTAATAGTGTATCTTCTCAAATCAACCAGGTACCGACGATCGAGCGCGGCTACATCGATCTGGCCCGCTTGCAACAAATTAAGCAGGCACAATATATCTTTTTGCAAGAAAAATGGGAAGAGACAGCTATTGGCCGTACGGCAAACGTGTCAAACTCCAAGGTTATTGATACGCCAAAGGCCGCTAGAGAACCTTTCTCTCCGAAGCGGAATATGACCTATGCTTTGGGTTTGGTATTGGGTTTGGTTTTTCCTTTAGGAATCCTTTATCTCAAGGATTTACTAAATGTGCGTGTCCAATCTGTAGAAGATCTTGATAGCCGTAACAGTTTGCCAATCCTGGGAATGATTGCCCATTCCGACGAAAAGGATCAGGTGGTGGTTTCCAAAACCTCCCGTTCTCCGATTGCCGAGCAATTTCGGGCGATGCGGACAAACTTAGAATTCGCGCTGAATGGCGGCAAAAGAATACTCTTTACCTCGTCTATGTCGGGCGAAGGTAAATCGTATGTGGCATTGAACCTAGCTGTTTCCCTCGCATTGTTGGATAAAAAGGTGCTGTTGATGGAGCTGGATTTGCGGAAGCCCTCCGTGACGGCGAAGCTTGGGTTACCAGCGGGGAAGGGTTTCTCTCATTATATTGTGCGTTCGGAGATGCAGGTAGAAGAGATTTTGATGCCGTCGGGAGTACACGAGCTTGTAGATTTAGTGCAGGCGGGAGCTATTCCTCCCAATCCAGCAGAGTTGTTGATTCATCCTCGTGCTGCCGAACTGATGGAAGTTTTGGCGCAACGTTATGACTATATCCTGATGGATGCCCCCCCGGTCGGGATGGTGACCGATGCACAACTCTTGTCGCGTTATGCCGATTGTTGTCTATATCTCGTCCGGCAAAGCTATACATACAAAGAGCAGATTCGTCTTCCCAATGATTTGGTCGCAACAGATAAAATTAAGCCAATTCAGTTGATTATCAACGATATAAAAGCAAGAGGGGGGTATTATAGTAATTATGGCTATGGTTATGGATACGGTTACGGGGAATATGGTAAAACCACCCATAAGAAATGGTGGCACATAGGCAATAAGAAATAGGTCTGTTTATTTACAAAATAAGGGTTGACATTGACTACAAACAATAAAAGAATCGCAAAGAACACGCTGTTTTTATATTTCAGAATGCTGTTGATGATGGCAGTATCTCTGTACACGGTAAGGATAGTGCTGGATACCCTTGGTGTTATTGATTATGGTCTCTATAATGTTGTGGGCGGCGTTGTTATAATGTTTTCTTTTCTGAGTGGCACTATGTCTTCTGCATCGCAACGCTTTTTTTCTCTTGAATTAGGACGAAAGAATTTCGTGGCTTTAAGGAGGGTATTTAGCATGACTATGATTATTTATGGAATTCTTTCATTGTTTATTCTAATACTTGCAGAGACCGTAGGTCTCTGGTTTTTGAACAACAAAATGGTCATACCACCAAACAGATTAGAAGCGGCCCACTGGGTCTATCAATGTTCGATTTTGACATTTATGGTTTCTATGTTCACTATCCCTTATAATGCCATGATTGTTGCACGTGAGAGGATGGGAATATATGCGTATGTCAGCATTCTGGAAGCAATACTAAAGTTGTTCATTGTTTATGCGCTTCTGTTATCTTCCTTCGATAAACTGAAGTTGTACGCAGTATTACTGTTGGTCGTTACGGCAGTGATAACGTTAATATACAGGATATATTCATTGCGCAATTTTAAAGAATGTCGTTTTTCTTTTTATTGGAATAATGCACTCTTTAAAGAAATTACTGCGTATTCCGGCTGGAACTTATTTGGTTCCTTTGCAGCAATTCTTCGAACACAGGGTGTTAATATCCTTTTGAACCTTTTTTTTGCTGCTACGATCAATGCGGCTTGGGGAATCGCAGCACAAGTAAATTCTGCAATAACACAGTTTGTGAGTAATTTCACAAAAGCTGTTAACCCTCAAATCACCAAATACTATGCATCAGGAGAAGTGGATAAAATGTCAAAATTAGTGTTCCAAAGCTCGAAATTTTCCTACTTGTTGCTTTTAATATTATCGATGCCTCTGTTGCTCGAAACAGAATTTATCTTATCTATTTGGTTGACGGAAGTGCCGCCATATGTTGTTGTATTTACACGTCTCGTCATTATAAATGCTTTAGTAGAGTCGTTTTCGCCTTCACTGATTACGGCGGCACTATCAACAGGACGCGTTCGAAGATATCAATTAATTATAGGTAGTACGGTCATGCTCACACTACCGATTTCCTATTTGTTTCTGAAACTCGGACACGCACCACAGGTTACTTTTTACGTTACTATCTTACTTTCTTTAGTGAATTTATTTGCAAGACTGAAGATGTTGAACGTCATGATCAATTTTCCTTCAGTAACATTTCTATACGAAGTAATAGGAATCTCAGCTATAGTCACTGCTTGTGCCTATTTAGTTCCTTGTATGATTATCATGTTTGATATCGACTCAGGATTGCTTAGGACGATTATCACTTGTGGTTCGGGGTTCTTAACAGCTCTCTTTTTTATATATACTGTGGGTTTGTCTAAAGAAGAAAGGCAATTCCTTAATAGCGTTCTATTAAATAAAATTAGCTTAATAAAGACAAAATAAGATGTACAAATCTAATGAAGCTCAACAATTATTGGATACAGTTATAAACGGCGGGTATTGTATCGGATGCGGAGCATGCGCGGTTGTTGATGGCTCGCCTTTTGAAATGAAACTGGATGAATATGGACTTTATAAGCCTGTTTTAAATCAAAATAAAGTCGTAGATCCTAATGTAAAGTTACTGAGTGTCTGTCCCTTTTCAGATAGGTCATTAGACGAAAATGAAATTGGCAATATAATATATCCAGATAATATTCATAATGCACACGTAGGGAATTATATAAAATGTTTTGCGGGGTATGTTAACGAAGGAGGATTTCGAGAAAAAGGTAGTTCAGGTGGTTTAGGTAAGTGGCTTGGTTACACCCTCTTAAAAGAAGGATTGATAGATTGTTTCATTCAATTAGCCCCTAATACAGAGAATACGAGTGAGAAAGCTCTATTTGAATACAAGGTGTATACTAAGTGTAGTGACGTTATCCAGGGGTCCAAGTCCAGCTATTACCCGTCAACGCTTGTAGAAGTTCTTTCATATGTCGAGCAGAATGAGGGCAGGTATGCGATAACAGGGGTGCCCTGTTTCATTAAAACACTGCGTTTGATGTCTCAGGACAGCGCAGTATTGAAAGAACGGATAACGTTTACTATTGGGATTGTGTGTGGAGGTATGAAAAGTGCCAACCAGGCTAAAATGATTGGATGGCAACTTGGTGTCCATCCTGATCATTTGAAGGCAATAGACTTTAGACGGAAACACAAAGATAGACCGGCCAATTTTAAGATTTATCAAGTTTGGTCAACCAGGGATGACGTTGATCGCTTTAAGGATGATCGAGAGATTATCGGGACAGATTACGGAGCTGGTTTTTTTAAACCGAAGGCTTGCGACTTCTGTGATGACGTGGTTGGAGAAACGGCAGATATCTCCATTGGTGATGCGTGGCTGCCAGACTATGTAAATGATCCAAAAGGAAACTGCATCACAGTAATACGGAATAAGGTTTTGTTAGATTTGGTGATACGACATACGAATATGATGAACCTAGCTTTAACTGAAGTTTCTGCGGAAGACGTAATTCAGTCTCAGCAAGGTGGCTTTCGGCATAGAAGGGAAGGCCTATCATATAGAATGCAAAAGAAAGTGAGAGAGAATAAATGGCTTCCCAAAAAGCGTGTGCAACCTGGCGAGTTTAAATTGGATGTACAGAGAAAAAAGATTTATGATTTTCGGGAAAAAATTTCTGAAAAAAGCCATATCCTCTTTTTGGAAGCTTTAAAAACCAACAATTTAGCTGTCTTTACAATGGAAATAGAAGTGTTGATGCAGAAGTATCGAAGACTGAATAGGGGAAGTATCACTCAACGAATTGAAAGAAAAGTTCTAAAAATTTTAAAATCCCTTTTTTAATATGAAGATTGGAATTATAACGTTTCATCGCGCTGTAAATTATGGGGCTGTACTTCAGGCTTTTGCATTAAAGAAGTATTTGGAAACGTGTGGACACACAGTTGAATTTGTTGATTATTGGCCAGCTTATAGAGCCGAAATGTATGACTTGTATCGCTCGCACGAATTTAAAGAGAATGTGAGTATGCTAAGAAAAGCGTATCGCCTGGCTAAACTTCTCCTTGTCCTCCCACAAAAACGTATTCGCTACGACAGGTTTAATAGATTTATAGATAGGGAATTAGGTGTAAAAGGCGGTCAAGGCTTGGCAGACGTAAGCCAGTTGGAGCAAGGTTATGATTGTTTGGTATACGGGAGTGATCAAATCTGGAGAAGACATAGGTTAAAAAGTTTTACCGGTTATGATAGCTTTTATTGGGGAGAGTTCTTTACCACGAGAGCAATAAAGAAAGTTGCCTATGCTGCAAGTATGGGAGTTCTCGATATCGATCGATCAGAAGAAGCGCAAATAGATGGCTGGCTTCAAAACTTTGATCATATTTCGATAAGAGAAAGAGCTCTCTTCAACAAATTGAAAGCAATAAACACAAGCAAAATGGACCTCGTATTAGACCCGGTTTTTTTATTAGGTTCAACAGCGTGGCTGGAGATAGCGTCTTCCGACCAAATCGTAACCGAAGATTTCATTCTTTTCTATCATTTGTTGTATTCACCGGAGGCAGTGGATCTCGTTAAGACATTAGCCCAAAAATATAAGCTGAAAGTTATAGAAATAAACGGAGGAGTTAAACCGCTTAAAAGCCCTAATCGATATTACCAAACGGCCGGGCCTCGTGAGTTTATTACATTAGTCTCAAAAGCTAAATACGTAGTTAGCACTTCGTTTCATGGTATCGTATTCTCATTAGTTTTTAAAAAGAGGTTTTTTGCACTTTCTATGGGGAACAACGCAGATCGTGTAAAAGATTTGTTAGCGATTCTTAAGTTGTCGGATAGATATTTATTGAATATACACGACCATGAGACGATAAACGATATAGATTATGGCGAGGTACAAAAGTTGCTAGATGCTGAGATTCAGAAATCGAAAGGTTTTTTAGAGACGGCATTAGAAAGGAATTAGTCAGATGAAAACAACTAAGATTGATTATTCAATAGTTATTCCTCATCATAATATTCCGGTATTATTACAGCGATGTTTGGATAGTATTCCAGACATTGACACCATAGAAGTTATTATTGTTGACGATAACAGTGATAGAAGTATTGTAGATTTTAATAATTTTCCCGGTATTAACCGGAATAATACAAAAGTAGTTTTCTCTAAGGAAGGGAAAGGTGGTGGACATGCAAGAAATGTGGGCTTAAATATCGCCTCAGGAAAATGGGTTTTATTTGCCGATGCGGACGATTTTTTTACTGAGGATTTCGAGGAAATTCTTGGAAAGCACGTGGATGACGATAATGACATCCTTTATTTTAATATCGTCAGTGTATATTCTGATGATATATCAAAGCTAGGGGCTCGACATTTAGGAATAAGCAAGCTATTCGATAATTATAGACGACATGAGAGCTTTCTAGATACATTCAGGGTTAGATACCCTGAGCCTTGGGGAAAGATAATTAAACGAAGGTTGATTGTCGACCACAAAGTCGAATTTGATGAGACGAAAGTATCGAACGATTATTTTTTTTCTGTTCAAGTAGGGTGTCTTTCTAAAAAGATTAAAATTGTTGATCGGATACTATATATAGTGACAGTTCGCCCTGGGTCAGTAAGTTATAATTTTGCAGAAAATATAGATGTATTGACGACTAGATTGGATGTAGCAATTAAAGTACAAAGTTATATTCAAAAATTCGGCTATTCTTTATCCCCCATGCCCGTGCGAGGATTGCTGGTTTTGTTATTGAAGACGAATCGAAAACTATTTTTAAAGTATCTATACAAGATCTATATGAGTGAAATTCCTCTTAGCAAGGTTCTCGTAGAGTTGTTCTCGCCAAGATATTTTAATAAGGGTATACGATCAAAGATATAACTATGGTTTTTTTAATTATTGGTGCCATGCTGATTGTTTATTCAAGGTTTGACTTTAAGAAATCCTTCCTTATTTTCTTGACCTATAAGTTTTTTTTGGTCACCAATATTACGGTCATCTCTGTACCAGGTATTCCCTTATTGACATTGGATCTCTTCCTGACCCTATATTACGTAGTTGTTTTTCTTTACAAGAAGCAGAACAAGATGAGATTATTGCAGAAGTTTCCCTATCGCATACCTTTCATTGCTTTAGCGATATCTTGGTTCCTTTCCACAATTTTTTCTATCTCAGGATTTTCTTCAGCTGTAAGTGAATTTGTAAAAGAACTGTTTACCCAATTGCTACTAATATGGGTGATGTGGGAAATCGTTAGAAGGAAGAGCGACTGGGTGTTTCTCTTTAATAGTATAACAGTCTGTATATTTATAACCTGTTTATATGGTTATTACGAAAAGGTAACTCAAAGCAACCCGTTGGTTGCGTATGAGATGACATTAGTCGATGATTCAAGTCGAGCTATTGATTTCACCTATGATGAGGAAATAGGTAGAGGGTTTCGTGCACAGTCGGTGTTTGAACACGCCATCGGCGCCGGGATTAACTGGGCATTATACGTTCTTTTTGTTTTTACGCTTTATTTTAGATATAGACTCAACCTAGTTAACTGGTTCTCACTTCTGGTAGCCGTCATGTGCATACCCTGCATTCTATTTACAAATAGTAGGGCACCACTCGTCTTTTTAGGGATAGGATCTTTAGCTTATATCAACTTTAAGAATAAAAAATTTATTATCTCTGTTTTTGTGATAATGATCGGTTTAGCAGTTGGCTCATCGTTATTTGAAGAATACTCGGCCAATATTTTAAGCATTTTCGACTCGAGTTATCAAAAAGAGGTTGGCGGAAGTAATTCGGACATGCGGTTAGAGCAATTAGCAGCTGCGCTTGCCGTGATGGAGCGTTCGCCGATCTTGGGACTCGGGTATAAATTTTCGAGACTATTGGAAAATGATATCCACGTGTCCGCCTTATTAGGTCTTGAAAGTATTTGGTTTAAAGTTTTAACGCAATTTGGTATAGTTGGCATTCTGTCTTATACAATATATGCTGCGTATTCTATGGTAATTATCCCAAAACGGTATAATTCATTCCCTGTTTTTATTATTTCACTTGCTTATTGGATAACAGCATCACTTACCTCAACGCCAGGGATGCTTTTTCATTTTTTCTTCATCGTCATACTGTTTTTTATACGATTTAGTATATCTCAGTCAAAAAAAGGATTAATCTATGTTTCCCAAGCCTAAAGTATCGATTGTAATTGTGTCTATGAATAATGTCAAGCAATTGTTCCCTTGTTTAGACAGCATCGCTAGACATACCTCTTTAAAGATAGAAGTACTAGTGGTGGCCTATTTGTTTAGCAAAGAGAATTTGGTTCTTCTAAGGGAGAGCTATCCTTGGATCAGAATTATAGAAAGCAATGAGATCCGCGGTTTTTCGGAAAACAACAATTTAGCTTTGAGGGAATCAACGGGAGAGTACTGTTTTGTTTTAAATGACGATACAGAGTTCCGGATGTCAGTACTTGAGAAACTTGTTGAAAGTATTGAGAGTCTGAAAGAAGATGTGGCAATTATGAGTCCTGTAACTGTATTTCCCAATGGAAAGATTCAAACATGTGGCCGCCCACCAATAGATTTTAAAACTTATATTTCGTTGGTATTGAGATTGTGCAATGAAAAGTCGGGACCATATGTTAATCAATCTGGGATATTTAAGTCATATAATATTCTAGGGGCAGCATTTTTAATAAAGAGAGAAATATTTGCGAAGGTCGGCTGGTTTGATGAGCGATTTTTCTTTTGTCCCGAAGACATTGCACTATCTACTAAATTAAATAAATTGGGGTACTCCTGTTATGTAGATTCAAGCGTGGAAGTAGTGCACTATGAAGGAATGAGTGGAAAATCCACTTCACTAGTTCAAACCGCTACAAAGCCCGCAGCATGCATAGGCAATATAATTTTTCATTCCGAGGATAATAAGTTTAAGGAATTGTTTTTACGTATGCTCTTGTTTAACATAAGCATCTTGAAATTCATAATGCACAGTTGTAAATCTTTGGGAAAATCGAAAACAGACGTCAACTATATTTTATCTTTAGGAGACCTTAATTGCGCTTCCGCTTGTCTGTCGAGGTTGTCACCAAAGCAACTATTTGTCAAATATTATAATACAATTAAGAAGCGTTAATTACACGATTGCTGTAAAGCTTTCGGTGCTCTGACGAGTCTAATATATTTTGCAAATTCCATTGTCACTGGAAAATAGATAGTTAATAAATTAGAAATAAGATTATTATGCAGGATGACTATAAATATATAATAAATAATTCACCAAAGGGTGCCTCAATTTATGCTGGATATAGAAATCATCGAGGGGAACCCCGTGAGGTGGTTTTCGTAAGCATATTTTTTTCTGGGTCGCAATTCTTCAACATATCTCTCCATAAAAACAATGGGCAACACTAAGTTATTCAAACGGTTGAAAGACATTCCTTTCGTCTATCATAGTTATCTAAATCTAAAAAATAGTATAAATAATGCGTTGTATACCGATTATGCTTTTTGCCGAAAGACTTACAAAAAGACACACGGAGAATATCCTAATATAGATTTACCACAGACTTTTAGTGAGAAGCTCCTTTGGTCTATGTTTAACCATCGCGACCAGGTTTATATACAATGCGCAGACAAGTTTGAAGTTAGAGATTATGTCAAACGAAAGATCGGGGAAGAATATTTGATTAATTCTTTCGGTGTTTTTGATCATGTTGATAGTATCGATTTTCGAAGTCTACCAAATCAATTCGTAATTAAGGCCACTCATGGGTCCGGGTGGAATATAATTGTTGAGGATAAAGACAGAGAGAATATTTCAAATATACGAAAGCGAATTAGATATTGGCTTAAAACTAACTATTTTGAATTCAATAGGGAATGGCCTTATAAATATATGAAAAAGCGGGTGATCTGCGAGGAGTTTATTGGAGAAGAGCGAGGCACGCCTCCAGAGGATTATAAGTTTTTTTGCTTTAATGGGGAACCAAAACTAATTCAATTAGACATCGGACGTTTTACTTCACACAAGCGAAATGTTTACGACACAGAGTGGAGTCGTATAGGCGGTGTAGAAATAGCACATGAACAAGACGAGAATAATATATACCCTAAGCCGAAGAATTTAAAAGAGATGATAGACGTCGCAAGGAAATTATCGGAAGACTTTAACCATGTACGGATAGATTTATACAATGTTCAAGGAAAGGTTTATTTCGGAGAAATGACCTTTTTTCATGGGGCTGGTTCAGCCGAATACTTTCGGCCAAAAGAGTTCCATCTACAGTTGGGAGAGTGGTTTGATCTTCCGTCAGAAAATATAAATTCTTGGATGCGAAATGATGGTTGAGTCAGTATATTATGAAAAGTGAAAAGGCTAGCGGAAATGAAAAAAAAATGAAAATAGTAATTGTTAATTATCGATACTTTGTTTCTGGAGGTCCGGAAAGATATTTATTTAATATAAAGCAAGTATTGGAAAGCAAAGGGCATGAAGTTATACCATTTAGCATTCAGCACTCTAGAAATGTTCATTCGGAATTTAGTAACGATTTTCTGTCATCAATAGGCACCGGCGATGAAGTCTACTTTAGTCAGTATAACACGAGATCATTAAAAGATAGTGTTAAGGGGTTTGCGAGAATGACATACTCGGTTGAAGCGAAAAGAAGATTTAGTAAGTTTTTGAAGAAGACTAGACCCGATATTGTGTATATACTATATTACCAAAACAAAATATCCTGCAGTATAGTAGACGCTGCGCATAAGTTGAATATTCCAATTGTTCATCGGATATCTGATTATTCATTGGTAAGCCCATGTAACAGTTTATTTAGATATGATAAGAATGAAATATGTGAGAAGTGTTTACATGGTTCCAAAGTTAACGCTGTTAAATATAAATGCGTATATAATTCTGCGATCTACTCGTTAGTAAAGGCGTTGGCTCTAAAGATCCAAGATTTAGTGGATATTAAATCAAAGACAGACGCATTTATTTTTCCATCTAATTTTACGTTAACGAAGTTTCTCGAGGGGGGATTCCCAGCGAGAAAACTGCATTATATACCTACTTTATTTAATCACAACATTCTGAGAGGTGATATTAAAATATCCTATCAAAATTTTGCTTTGTATGTCGGCAGATTAGATCAAGATAAGGGGATTTTGACGATGTTGAAAGCGTTTGTAAACACAAGCTATAACTTAAAAATTATAGGATTCTCAAGTAGTGGTTATATGAGTACTATCGAGGATTTTTTAAAAGACAAAAATCATAACATAGAATTTTTGGGTAAGATGGATTTTAAAGAAATGCAAACCTACTTATCCGGTTGTCTTTTTACAATTATACCATCAGAATGGTACGATAATTTACCTAATACATTACTCGAAAGTTTCGCTTTTAGTAAATGTGTTATAGCTTCAGATCTTGGCAGTTTAGCAGAAAATATCGAAAATAATATTACTGGACTTTTGTTTGAAAACAAGAATGTTAACTCGTTAAAAGAAAAGGTGGATTTTCTATTTCAAAATTCGTCGGAGGCCAAAAGAATAGGAAAAAATTGTGGTTTAAAGATAAGAGAAAAATACTCGGCTGAGGATCACTATAATGAATTGATGTCTGTTTTTGAGAAAGTGAAAGAAGACAGAAGAGTTAGTAGCTGATTGTTGTTTGATAATTATACATATAGCTTTAATTTAAGGAAATTGATGTTAATCGTTCATATATGAAAATAGCAATAGTTGGAACACGGGGAATCCCGAATTATTATGGTGGATTTGAACAGTTTGCTGAGTATCTTTCTTTAGGGCTAACTGAGAGGGGACATCAGATAACTGTTTATAACTCTCACGTACATCCCTTTCAGGAGAATGAGTGGAGAGGTGTTGAAATAATTCATTGCTACGATCCAGAAGATAAAATAGGGACAGCTGGGCAGTTTATTTATGACTTGAATTGTATTCGAGATCTGCGTAAAAGAAAATTTGATATAGTACTTCAATTAGGGTACACAAGCAGTTCGGTTTGGGGTTGGTTATTGCCTAAGGATACTGTAGTCACCACAAACATGGATGGGCTAGAATGGAAGCGGACAAAATATTCCTCTAGAGTACAGAAATTTTTAATGTGGGCGGAAGGACTAGGTGTTAAATATAGCGACCATCTAATTTCTGATTCGATTGGGATACAAGATTATCTAACTGAAAAATACGGACGACCTTCAACTTTTATCCCTTATGGAGCTCACGCTTTTGAAAGCCCTCAACAAGGAGTATTAAATGAATATAATCTAGAACCTTATAATTATGACCTTTTAATTGCGCGACTGGAACCGGAAAATAGTATTGAAGTTATCTTAGATGGTGTAGCGAGAGCAGATATAGGCCGGAAGTTTTTAGTAATCGGAAAGAATGAAACAGCTTATGGCGAGTATTTGAAAGAGAAGTATAAGAGTAGAACCACGATACTTTTTTTAGGAGGAATCTACAATATAGAAAAGTTAGATTCTATACGCTATTTCTCTAACCTATATTTTCATGGTCATACCGTTGGTGGCACAAACCCTTCCTTGCTTGAGGCGATGGCTTCTGAAAGTTTGATTTGTGCTAACCGAAACCCGTTTAACCAATATATTTTGGGAGAAGATGCGCTTTATTTTTCTACTCCCAAGGATGTCAGTGATGTTTTATCAAAAATCCAGAAGCATGATGAACTTTTTCAAAGAATGGTAAGAAACAATATAGCTAAGATCAAAGACACGTACGCATGGGAAAAAATCATAGATCAGTATGAATCTCATTTCAATACTGTATTTAATAAAATAAACCGTTAACGAGGACTATGAAGAAAACTGTTTTAATCACCGGCGGTGCCGGTTTCATCGGCTCACACGTCGTGCGTGAGTTTGTGACCACACATCCCGACTATCAAATTATCAATCTGGATGCGCTAACCTATGCCGGTAACCTTGAAAACCTGCGGGACGTTGAATATGTGCCCAACTATACCTTTATAAAGGCAGATATCACCGATGCGGCGCATATACGGGATATCTTCAGCGAATGCAGGCCGGACGGCGTTGTCCATCTCGCCGCGGAATCGCACGTAGACCGTTCGATCACCGATCCATCCGCGTTTGTGATGACCAACGTGATCGGCACAGTAAATTTACTGAACGCCGCGAAGGAAATCTGGAAGGACAGCTATGAAGGTAAACGCTTTCACCATGTATCTACCGATGAAGTATACGGTGCGCTGGGCGAAACAGGCCTGTTTACCGAGGAGACAAAGTACGATCCACACTCGCCCTATTCGGCATCCAAAGCTTCTTCCGACCATTTTGTACGGGCTTACCACGATACCTACAGTCTGCCGATAGTACTGACAAACTGCTCGAACAACTATGGTCCAAACCACTTTCCGGAAAAGCTGATCCCTCTGTGTATCCACAATATACTGAACAGCAAGCCGCTTCCAATCTATGGTGACGGCAAATATACCCGTGATTGGCTTTACGTGATCGACCATGCAAAGGCCATTGATTTGGTGTTTCATAAAGGAATAAATGGTGAAGCTTATAATGTAGGAGGTTTTAACGAATGGCAGAATATTGACTTGGTGAAAGAACTGTGCAGGCAGATGGATGAAAAGCTAGGACGCCCGGAAGGTACATCTGCAGAGCTGATCACGTTCGTGAAAGATAGGCCAGGGCATGATGTCCGCTATGCCATCGATGCGACAAAGATCAATCAAGAGCTGGGCTATCAGCCTTCAGTGACCTTTGAAGAGGGATTGTCCAAGACCATAGATTGGTTTTTGGGTAATCAGGAGTGGCTGGATCGGGTAACCTCAGGCGATTATCAACAATATTATGAAAAACAATACAGTAAGTAAATAAGCGAAATGAAAATAACGGAAACAGCACTGAAAGACTGCTATATATTCGAGCCTGCTGTATTTGGAGATAGCAGAGGTTATTTCGTTGAAAGTTTCAATGCACGCATCTTCAACCAGCTTACCGATACGCAAACAGTATTTGTTCAGGATAATCAGTCATACTCAACGAAAGGTGTCCTGAGAGGGCTACATGCGCAGGCAGGAGAAAATGCACAGGCTAAGCTGGTCAGAGTACTGCAAGGAACAGTACTGGATGTGGCGGTTGACACTCGTCCGGAATCACCGACTTTCGGACAGCATGTAGCCGTGGAACTTTCGGCAGAAAATAAACGGCAGCTATTTGTGCCAAGGGGATTTCTACATGGGTTTGTGGTACTGAGCGAAACGGCAACCTTTTTTTATAAGTGCGACAACTTTTATAACAAGGAATCGGAATGTGGGGTAAAGTTTGACGACCCTGCACTGGGCATTGACTGGGGGCTTCCACACGATGAGCTGCTGATCTCCGACAAGGATCAGGTATTACCCAGTTTCAAGGACATATTTGGCGGTTAAACAGAAGAAAGATGAAGATATTGGTAACAGGTGCATTCGGTCAACTCGGTTCGGAAATCCGGGACCAACACCAGAAGTATACCGCAGACACCTTTGTGTTTGTAGACATACAAGAGATGCCCTTAGACGATACCCAACGGGTGACTGAGGTATTGGATGAAATACGGCCCGATGTTATCATCAGTGCGGGAGCGCACACGGCCGTAGACAAAGCGGAATCGGAGCCGGAACTAGTGAACAGGATCAACCACCTAGCGGTTGCCGCTATGACAGATTGGGCAAAAGAGAACGGAAAGAGGTTGGTACATGTATCGACCGACTATGTCTTTCAAGGCAACAGCAGCATGCCTCTAAAGGAGGATGAACCGACCGATCCGATCAATGTATACGGTTTAACGAAGGAAAAAGGTGAACAGGCGATTATTCGCTCAGGAGCCGATGCGGTGATTATCCGCACGGCGTGGGTTTATTCCAGTTATGGGGCAAACTTCGTGAAAACGATGATTCGCCTGATGAAAGAAAGGGATTCGATCGGGGTTATTGCAGATCAAATCGGTTCACCGACCTATGCAAAAGATCTGGCTACCGCGATCCTGACTATTGTGCACGGAGACAAATGGAAAAGGGGTATCTACCACTTCTCGAATGAGGGTGAAATCTCTTGGTACGACTTCGCCGTCGCTATCCGGGAGCTCGAAGGACTGGACTGCGAAATAAATGGAATTACTACCGACCAGTACCCAACAGCGGCCAGGAGACCGAAATATTCGTTGCTGGATAAAAGCAAGATCAAGGAGCAGTTTGGATTGTCTGTCCCATTCTGGAAGGACAGCCTCGAAGAGATGTTGCACAAGTTGAATGCCTAAAAATAAAAAATAAACAGATGAAAGGAATTATACTTGCCGGCGGATCCGGCACACGTTTACACCCTTTGACACTAGCAGTTTCGAAGCAATTGATGCCAGTGTATGACAAGCCCATGATCTATTATCCCCTGTCAACATTAATGTTGGCAGGAATTAATGAAATATTGATCATTTCCACACCACAGGACCTGCCCAATTTTCAGAAGCTGCTCGGCGATGGTTCACAGATCGGCTGTAGGTTTTCCTACAAGGTGCAGCCCTCGCCGGATGGGCTGGCACAGGCCTTTGTCCTAGGTGAGGAGTTCGTCGGTGATGATAAGGTCGCCTTGATCTTGGGGGATAATATTTTTTACGGATCGGGCATGTCAAAACTCTTGCAATCCTGCGCCGATCCAGATGGGGGTTGTGTTTTCGCCTATCAGGTGCAAGATCCGGAACGTTATGGCGTGGTAGAATTTGATGGAGAAAATAAAGTGGTGTCTATCGAGGAAAAGCCAACAGAGCCTAAATCAAACTATGCAGTACCCGGGCTTTATTTCTACGATAATGATGTGGTGGAAATTGCAAAAAATATACAGCCTTCGCCGCGTGGTGAACTGGAGATCACGGATGTAAATAAAGAATACTTGAAACGTGGGAAGCTGAAGGTGGGGGTTTTCGACCGGGGTACCGCTTGGCTGGATACAGGAACCATAGAGTCTTTGATGCAGGCCGCACAGTTTGTTCAGGTTATTGAAGAACGACAGGGGATGAAGATTGCCGCTATTGAAGAGGTAGCGTATCGCATGGGCTGGATTAATGAAGCGCAATTGAGGAATGTGGCGAGTCCGTTGGTGAAAAGTGGTTATGGGAATTATTTGATGAAGTTGTTTTAACAGCAAATAAGATACCTAAAATGAAGTATGTAAGTCAAATTATTGTACCCTCCTTATTCGTTTTCCTGTTCGGGGTAGGGTTTGGTACTAAATCATATGCACAATCAGACACGGCCCGGCAATATGTAGAGGTCAGCTTACTGTCGGGTTACACCGGTAACGATGTAGTGCCGTTTTGGATGCGATCCAACCAATATGGTTCTATCCCATTGGATGGCGCTTCGGGGGGATTAGTGGTGCGCGCGGCAAAAAATTACGGCATACAAGGTGAGTGGAGCGAACGTGCAGATAAGACCGCCTCGGTGCGGGATTGGGGTTATGGCGTGGAAGCGCGCACTAATGTTGGCTCTACAACACAGGTCCAGCTGATTGATGCCCATGTTAAAGCGCGGTACGCGATGTTCGAGGCAAAGCTGGGTCGTACGAAAGACGTTATGGGGTTAAATGGTGATACCGTATTAAGTTCTGGAAACTTTGCAGTGTCAGGAAATGCGTTGGGCATGCCCATGTTAGACATCCGCATTCCGGAATATTATCGCTTGCCTTGGTTTGGTGGACTTTTTTCATTTAAGGGAAATTTTGCGAATGGATATGTGGGTAAAATGTGGATAGATACAGGAACCTTTACTCATCATAAACCTGAATCCTTGCCAACTTTTTTACATCAGAAGTCGCTATATGGTCGGTTAGGAAAGGGAAATTGGCGGCTCAACTTGTATGGGGGGATTAACCATCAGGTACAGTGGGGGAGCGAAAAGGAGGTATATGGAAATTATTATACCCTAAATGGTATAGAGACATTTTGGCATGTGGTGTGGGGGAAGTCGTACGGCGCGTTCAACGTTCCCCGATCGAAACTTGGCAATCAACTGGGATCTATTGACCTCGGATTTTCCTACGATTGGGATCAAATAGAGCTCATGGCTTATCGACAGAATATCTATGACGTTGGCGCGATATCCAAATTAGCGAACATCGCGGATGGACTCAACGGTATTACCATAACAAATAAGCGATACAATACTACCAATAAGAACTGGGATTGGCATAAACTGCTCTTCGAATTTTTCTATTCGAAAGACCAGGCGGGTTATCCTTGGTCGAAGCGGACAGCGTCTGGAGACGAAGACTATTACAACAACTATTATTACACAGAGGGGTGGTCGTATAAAAAGCAAGGTGTAGGAACGCCTCTGATTGCGCCAGCTCATACGGTTAAAGAGGGGCAAGCACATGATCCAATAGACTACTTTATCAGTAATCGTGTTGTAGCGGGCCACATCGGCACTCGTGGTCGTATTTGCCAATGGGAGGTATTGGGCAAAATGACTTTTGCCAAACATTATGGAACCTTTGCAACGAGTATCCATGGTAAATCAACTGGAAGCATTCGACATGTTCCGTACCCTGAAACGTTTGAACCTGTCTTGCAGTTCTCTGCCTATCTTCAGGGAGAACGTAAACTACGAAACAACTTTTTTCTCGGCGTTCGAGTTGCTTTAGACCAAGGTCAATTATTGGACAATAGCACCGGTGGGCAGGTATCATTGCGAAAGTTTTTCGGAAAAAAGTAGAAAAGGAATACTGGCGTAACCGGTCGTTTCGACAATTTAAAAATAGAATTATGAAGCAAATAAAAAAGATTACCTGTATCGGAGCAGGCTATGTTGGAGGACCAACAATGGCCGTTATTGCGCAAAAGAACGTGAATGTAGAAGTTACGGTAGTGGATCTAAACCACTCCCGTATTGCCGCCTGGAACGACGCCGATCTAAATAACCTGCCGGTATACGAGCCTGGCCTGGACGCAGTAGTCAGCGAAGCCCGCGGCCGTAACCTGTTTTTCTCCACCGACGTCGATAAGGCGATCGATGAGGCCGATATGATTTTCATTTCGGTGAACACACCGACGAAAACGTATGGAAAGGGAAAAGGACAAGCCGCGGACTTGAAATTTATCGAGCTCTGTGCCCGCCAGATTGCAGCGGTGGCTAAAGATGATAAAATCGTGGTAGAGAAGTCTACCCTTCCAGTGCGTACGGCAGAGGCACTAAAAAGTATATTGGATAATACAGGCAACGGGGTGAACTTCCACATCCTTTCCAATCCTGAATTTTTGGCGGAAGGAACAGCCGTCACGGATCTTCATCATCCCGACCGGGTATTGATTGGCGGCGAGGACGAACAGGCCATCGAAGCATTAGTGCAAGTTTACGAAGCGTGGGTACCTCGTGAACGTATTCTGACGACGAATCTGTGGTCATCTGAGCTATCTAAATTAGTAGCAAACGCTTTCCTAGCACAACGTGTATCTTCCATCAATGCTATATCAGAACTATGTGAGGTTACGGGAGCAAATGTGGACGAGGTGGCACGGGCCATCGGACTGGACTCGCGTATCGGGCCAAAATTCCTCAAGGCGTCGGTGGGCTTCGGCGGATCCTGTTTCCAGAAGGATATCTTGAACCTGGTATACATCGCCAGAACATATAATCTGCAGGCAGTAGCGGACTATTGGGAACAGGTCATACTGATGAACGACCATCAGAAGACGCGCTTTGCCGAGAAGATTATCCAGACGATGTACAACACCGTGAACGGCAAGCATATTGCGTTTCTAGGTTGGGCCTTTAAGAAAGATACCAACGATACACGTGAATCCGCGGCCATTTATGTTGCTGACCACTTGACGGACGAAGAAGCCCAGGTAGTGGTGTATGATCCAAAGGTATCCGCAGAACAGATATATAAAGATCTGGATTACCTAGGTACGCGTTCACCAGAGGACAACCGTCGCTTGGTTAGGGTTGTCGACAATCCGTACGAAGCTTTAGACGGAGCGCATGCAGTTGCGGTGCTGACGGAGTGGGATGAGTTTAAAGATTATGATTGGGCGAAGATCAAGGAAGGCATGAAAAGACCATCTTTTGTATTTGACGGCCGCAAACTATTGAACAGAAGAGAACTGAATAAGTTGGGATTTGCATATTATGCCATCGGGGAATAAGCATATTCACATATAAACGAAAACGTATGAAATACAAAAAGATACTCGTTACGGGAGCAGCTGGGTTTGTTGGTTTCCATTTAAGCAAGACACTGCTTGATCAAGGAGTGGATGTTGTAGGCTTGGATAATATAAATGACTATTACGACGTCGATCTCAAATATGCGAGACTTGCGGAACTCGGGACGGAACGGGAGGAATCTGAAAGCTGGAACCACGAAGCGAGTTCTAGCAAATACCCGAATTTTCGGTTTGTGCGGTTGAACTTAGAAGACCGGGATGCGTTGCCGAAGCTTTTTGAAAGAGAAAAATTCGATGCGGTAGTCAACTTAGCTGCACAGGCAGGTGTACGCTATAGTCTGGAGAACCCGATGGCCTATGTAGATAGCAACGTGGTGGGCTTTGTGAATATTTTAGAATGTTGTCGACATCATCAGATAGGACATTTGGTGTACGCTTCCAGCTCGTCGGTATATGGAGAGAATGGAAAAGTGCCTTTCTCGGAAGACGATCGGGTAGATTTTCCGGCGAGCCTCTACGCTGCGACCAAGAAAGCGAACGAGCTGATGGCACACACCTATAGCCATTTGTATAAAATTCCTACATCGGGCCTGCGTTTCTTTACGGTATATGGCCCCTGGGGGCGTCCGGATATGGCGCCAATCTTGTTTGCGTCGGCGATTACAGAAGACCGACCGATAAAAGTATTTAATAACGGTGAGATGAGCCGTGATTTCACCTATATCGATGATATTGTACAGGGTATTATCATTACGTTGAACAATCCGCCGGCACAGGAAAAAGAGCAGCCGATGTACCAGGTGTTTAATATCGGAAACGGCTCTCCGGTTTCGTTGATGGAATTCATCGAAACACTAGAGCAGAACCTGGGTAAAGTTGCCGAAAAAAACATGTTACCTATGCAACCGGGTGATGTGCCACGTACATGGGCGGATACAGAGCATTTGAATGCATTGGGTTACAACAGTAAAACGCCGATTCAGGAGGGCGTGAAGCGGTTTGTAACGTGGTTTAAGGGATATGATCACAAATAACGGAAACAACAACTTAACAATAAAATTATGAAAAACAAACCAGCTAAAAAGAAAGAAGATTACAATCCCGGCCCTCGCGTCGGTATTACCTTTTCGACGTTTGACCTATTACACGCCGGGCACATCATGATGCTGGCAGAAGCAAAGCGACAATGCGATTATCTTATCTGCGGTTTGCAAATGGATCCTACGTTGGATCGACCGGAGAAAAATGCACCTACCCAAACGGTCGTAGAACGTTACATTCAATTACGTGGCTGCCAATATGTTGATGAAATTGTTCCGTATTCAACAGAGCAAGATCTGGAAGATGTCCTTCGTTCCTTTAAGTTGGACGTGCGCATCGTAGGTGATGAGTATGCCAATAAGGATTTCACGGGTAGAAAATATTGCGAAGAAAAAGGTATTGAGTTGTACTTCAATAGTCGAGATCATCGTTTCTCCAGTTCGGGACTACGCAAGATCGTATATGAAAAAGAGAACGAAAAAAACGGAAAAAGAACGGGCTAGCAAAGCCCATTCTTATTTATTGCGATCGACTGAAAAGCTTTAATTCAAACGACTGATGGCCGTGATCGTTCCGCCTTCCACCTTTAGCCCTTGGGTAGCCGTCGCCGTTTCTGCATTGATATTGTATACATAACTGATACCACTTTTTAAGGTAACGCCGATAGCTACCGTCTTACCGTCTAGCGGTGTATAGTTATTGGTCGTCACGTTTGCAATGTTGCTAGCTTCCGGAAAGCCCGTTACAAATTTTACCGTTTTCGCATCGAAGTCAATGATACCGATGTGTGCACCTACACTATAAACGCCCTTTTCTGCTTTCGTTGTGAAATGGCCAACCGCTTTACCGTTTCCGATATAGGTCCAGTTGGTGATATTGTATCCGCTCGTTGCCGCTTCCAAATCAAAGTAGTAGTCATCGAACGCCGTCGTACCCGCTTTAATACGTGTAATGGCAGATGGTTTTGTCGAAATGAAGACATTATCCTTGCCATTGTTTATAGCAATAGCGGGAGAAAATGCATAAACATCGCCGTTTTCCACTTTCGCCAAGCCATCTACAAAATACCGACCAATATAGCTGGTCCGATCATCCTTGATGACTTTTTCCAATTGCATTTCAGGGTAGGAGTATACCGCTATCCACGCATTGTCCGGATAATCGGTGCCCCATCCAGCCTCTTCGGTCGCTTTGATGCTGAAGAAAGGAGCGAATACCTTATTTCCTACTTGTTTTATCCACGAGAAATGGGCGATTTCACTATTTCCGGTGAGTTCCTCGTGCGTGTTTATCTTACCACTTCGCACGATGTTGAGTGCATCGGTATCTACGCTGTACCATTGTGATTCCGAAGTCGTCAAGTTGCGCGCCACTTTCATGAGCAGGATATCGTTGTCAACCGGAGCGAAAGCGTGGACCGTCTCTGTCTGGAAATTGGTGACCTTACGTAACAAACCGTCCTGTAAGTCGTACGCGGTAACCGCACCCGGGTTTCCTTGTCCGTACAGCATGCTGTAAAATCTATTATTGTGCGCTAAATAGTAACGATAGGTTCCATCCTGTTCGGTCCCGTTACCCGCTGTACTTATCGTTCCACTTTCCAGTGTAGGAGCATTAATCAGGTAATCGGCCACGCCGGTCTGCGCAACCGGTGTAACGGCTACTACGAAATTGCCTCTGGTCTGTCTGTCGATGTCTTCATCTTTGTCGCATGAACTGAAGCCTAGTGCTAGAAGCCCCAGCCCCAACGCTACATTTTTAATTGCATTCATTGTATTTAAATTATAATATAAACGATTGTTATTGATTGTGTAAGAAATACCGGAATTTGATATAGAAACCACGACTTGGCTTCTGTAGACTGAAGTTATCATACAACAACGCGTCGGTCAGGTTTTTACACTCCAGCGCGATATTATATCGTCCGTTCTGCATGGTATACGTAATATTGGCGTCGTGCGCCAGCTGCTGCGGTACAAACTTTTTATCGCCACCCCGGCTCGGCCAGTACAGATAGAATTGATGGACATACAGTAGGTTGTATCCTATACTTAGCCGATTGCCTTTTCCGCCAAAATCTTTGAGAAACAACGAAGCATCGGCATTTCCAAAAGCATAAGGAAGGTTGGGCATGCGGTCTTGATAAACCGGGCTGATACTGGTATAGCCCGGCTCATACTTTTGTTCGTTCCGCACATTTTGATACGTAAAGTTGGCCCCGGCAATAAGAAGATCACGGAAGGAATAACGTACTTCAACGTCTCCACCCATATTGGAGACACCGTCTAGGTTGGCCGGAACATACTTTGATTGGTTGTTATTCAGAATCCGATAGATATAATCGGTAGAATAGCGGTAGATCGCGCTCCCCGAAAAGGAAAAATGGTGTGCATCGTGGAGCGAGACGAAATAAGATAATCCGAGATTAGCGTTGTGGCTCGATTCGGGTTTTAAACGGTAGTTGCCTTCCAAGTTTTCTACATCTCCGTATAACTCATCACTTTCGGGCAGGCGTATACTCTTTTCATAAGATCCTTTTAGTTGTAATTTGGGGTTCAAAAAGTAACTGGCCGCTGTTCCATAGCCGAAGTAGTTGTGACTTTTCCGGGCTTCTTGATAAAACTCTTGCTTGGTTGCAGGGTCTGTTCCCAAGGTGTCCGTGACCGCCGTCTGATGATAGAACTTACCAAAAACAGAAATATTCCATTTATCCGCGACATCATAAATATAGCCTGCGCCCAAGATGTTCTTGTTTGTCTTCTTGGGCACATTATAGCGTGCTTGGTTCGGATTCAGCTCGTTTTCACCTTTACGGTCAAACGTGTTGAAAACGTTGTTCAGCGTTACCTGTTGATTTTCGTTTATTCGATAATTCACGGTCGCGGTAGCCAGACCGTTGTTGTTCCGGTAGCGGTAAAGTCCGCCATCACGCTCACCACCCCCGCGACCCGTCTCGGTGGGTTCACCTATCCAATAATAACGCAGCGCAACGGTATCAATACTCCTTTCCTCTCCAAAATTATAGTTGGCGTTGAGGGTTACGTCCAGCCCTTCCAATAGCAGGTCTTTTTTCTGGTAGGTCAGCGATGGCATCAGGAGATTGCCCCTACGGTGCCAGTCTCCAAACACCGAAGCCATCCGTGCACCGGTTTGCATCTCCTTATAATTCTGGCCAACCGTCATTCCTAATAAGAGCCTATCCGCATAGGCTTTATTGACCACGCCTAGTTTCGCGACGAGGGTTTCGTTATGATACTGGTCATGAAACCGTCTCAACCGCTGATTGCGAAAGTATTGACCGGAGGCGTCGGAGGCCTCGTCTAGCGTTACCCAGTAGTTGTTGTCCGAATAATTCTGAAAGGCACTGAGCTGTAAAGTGAATCCCGTCTTGCTCGTCATGCCTGCATTAATGGCCGTCCGATGGGTATTGAACGAGCCATAGGAATAGGACACGTCCACGTAATTACCGATATTGCGGGATGAAACAATGTTTACCGCACCACCCAAAGCATCGGAACCCAGCCAGATAGGCACCACGCCTTTATAAACTTCTACGCGGTCGGCAAAATTGATCGGAATATTATTGATCTGGAAGGATGTTCCCATATTATCGATCGGTACGCCGTCCAGAAAGAACCGGACGTGATTGCCCGAAAATCCATTCAACGAGAAATTGATATTAGAACCTACACCGCCAGTCTCGCGGACACGAACACCGGACACCCGGTCCAGGGCATGGGAAAGATCAAGTGTCGTATTGTGTAGGGATTTTGCATCCAGCGCCGTCACATTATACGGCTGGCGGTTTACTTCCTGTACCTGCGTGCGCCCATGGACCACCACGCTGTCAATCAGCCGCCTGTCCTGTGGTATACCGGTGTCGCTCGTGTCACGCCGGACCGCCTGTGCTTTGAGGGAACCCACAGAAATCACCATAGCCCATAGCACGGCTGTATAAATTTTATTATATTGCATCACTTTAGTTTGACGATTAAAGTTTGGTAGACAACGTCTACCTTATGGAGGTCTGGTTGCCGCCAGGCCTCTTCTTGTTATATAACTTCCGAAACAGATTGCCGTCTATTATCGGAGAGCTGCATTTCCTTTATAATACTATTTAGATTAAATATAAACAACACGGCAAAGTTATCACTTGAGATCACAAATCCAAAAAGAAAATTTTTTTTAACGGTTGAACCCCTTCCGCTTAGCGCCATCTCGTTGTATCTTCAAAAACGCGATGATCGCAACAACCGAAATCGCTATCCATAGGAGGTCGAAGAATAAGATATCCGTTTCGCCGGTAGCAAAGGTCTTCCAAATCCAGTTACCACCATACAGCCCGTTCACCACGGGGATACACAGACCCAAAATAGCGCCCGATAGGAGCGTCTCCATATTTGTCGCCCGCAAGTTCCGTCTTATCACATAAAAAACAGACAAAGCAAGCCAGCTGTAAAAATAAACCGAATAAATAAACGCCTGGTTCACTTCCGGATAAACTTTGACAGCAATAAATGTCAGTGCCGTGACCGGAAGCATGGTCAAGCATATGGCTATAAATACATTGCTCGCCCAGAAGTTGAACACCCTTTTATGCTTAGGTACATTCTTTTTATCGCGGGCTACCAACCATATCAGAATACCCGATATAATAACCATGCAGCCCATAATGCCCAAAATAAAAAAAGTTATTTTCACGGGATAACCACCGAAATCCCCAAAATGGAGGTGATAGATAATGCTAGACACTTTATCTTTATAAGACGAAGCCGTATGCGGATCTTTTTCATAAACCAGCATATTGTCCTGAATCCGATAGACCGCTTTACCTTCACCAGAAAAATTCAGCTTGGGATTAGGCTTTGCATGCACAATGAGATGCATACTCTCATCGCCATAGTTCTTAATAAAGATACGGCTAAATTCGGCCCCTTCCCACTTTTGTTCCAATTCGGCGAGGTACGGCTGCATGCTGAAATCCTGATCAATAGGCTTGTAAAGGTATTCGTAGGTCGTACCATCCGAGAAACCCAAGTCCTGATAAAGTTCTTGCTGTTTGCCGTCATAGAGGTATTTGCTCAATGGTGTGACGAGCACCCAGTTCACGATCAAGATAATGCCCGTCAGGGCAAAAATAAACTGAAAAGGAAAGCCAATGACGCCCAATGCCGTATGCATATCCGTCCATACGGTTTTCCATTTGCTCCACGGCCGGAATACAAAGAAATTGGATACGATCTTATCCCAATGCAGCAGTAAGCCCGTAATTAGCGCGAAGAGAAACAAAAAAGAAACTAATCCAGCCAACGCATAACCAAATGGAGCGCCTATATTAATCGGGACCTGGTTCAGCTGGGCTAGAAAGTGCAATCGGTAAAGAAATTCGCCCATATCATAGCTCTCAGCATAGGTACTGGCTTTTTCCTGATGGAAATCGTAATAGAAGAAAGTCGCATCGCCACCCCGGCGGCCGGGTCTTTGCCCTTCTGGTGGCGCTTGTTGCGGTTTCGTAACGGTGGTATCTTTCGATACGCTCATGTTTACGGAAGCCCCCAGCGAATGAGGCTGTAGATAGAAGGTAATGTCCCTTCCCTTCAGATCATGTGTTTGGCGGAGTGAATCCAACAGGAAATCAAAATCTTTCTCAGCATCCTTATTCGCCTCATACGAGACACCATGTTGCCAAGCCCGTATCTCATGCTTGAAGAAAGAGAAGGAACCGGCAAAAAAGATTATATATAATAAGGCACAGATAATAATGCCGCTAATCGTATGCGTATTGAAATAGATATTGTAATTGCGTATGTTCATGGTTATACGTGTAAGAAATGAAATAGGAGATAAAAAACTACCGCCAGCACTGTGTAAATCAGCCATATCCACCAACCATTCTTTGCCAGAAAGGCGTACAGTAGGAGAACCGCCCATAGCACATAACCCGATAAATAGGCGGTGATCACCACATCCTTATCGTGGAATATACAGGTAAGCATTAGGTGGAAGCTCAGCATAACCAAATAACCTCCCACAAAGCCCCCCGTAATTTTCAGAAAACGCTGGAAGGGACTACTTAAATATTTCTTATTTGCAGGCATAATCGATAAACTAAAAGATGAAAGTTTCCATGAGGAGCGATAAAACGAAGAGACTCAGGAGCTGATTCCAGCGAATATACCTTAAGGGGTTGAGGAGCACGATGACACAGAGCATCGCCATGAAGTAACCACCAAATGCAAAGGTGCCCGAGCCAATACCCTGATCGATCACAATTACGGCCCACGATGCTATAAACAGCGCTGTAGCTATAGCCTTCGCCTGCTTCGTATTTTGCGCCACCTGTAGAAATGCGGCGGGCACTTTGCCCAACCTTGCTTTTTTGGAGGTAATGTACAGTAAGTAACAACCTATAAAGAGTACCAGAAAAAGTAAACTATACATCTGCTATTTAGATTTGATTTAAATAAAAGCAAATATAGACGTTTTTATTAAACCGGTGAAAAATATTTAGGATTCGAACGTATTTTTTGCAGAATTTGCGAGGTAATACTTAATAATTTGATAACACATATCCGGTGTTGCTGTGCTGTGTTTTTCAATAATTTTGTCCTGAGTTTCCCGTTTGCCGGGTTCAAAAGTTCGTATGGGACAGCTAAAAAATGAAGAATTAGACATCCAACGTCTGACAGCCGGTGATGTAACGGCTTTTAATCGATTATATGAACGCTATCACAAAGCCGTGCATGGCAATATCCTGAAATTGGTAAAAGCTCCGGAAACAGCTAAAGAGGTACTACAGGATGTTTTCTTGGCGTTGTGGCAGAACCGTTTCAAATTCGAAGGAAAAGATTCAGTTGCCGGCTGGCTATTCGTTGTCAGCTACAACAAATCTTTGAAAGTGCTGCGCCAAAAACTAAACGAGTCGGTAGCGTATGTCGCCGAATATGCCATCGAGCCTGTCGATGATAGCGACAACATCGCCGCAGATGAAGAGCGCTATCTGTTGCAGATGGATCTGCTTGATGAAGCGGTGGCCGTTCTTCCGGCGCGAAAAAAAGAAGTGTTTACGTTATGTCGCTATGAAGGCCGCTCAAAAGAAGACGTAGCCAAAATGCTCGGCATCAGCCCGCAGTCCGTAACCGATTACCTGAAGCAGTCCAATGCCGCAATAAAAGAATATGTGGGGCAACACTACCCGAAATATGCACACAGTATGTTGGGTTTTTTTTTCTTCATGATTTCTTAATCTAAAAAACCATCCCTTTTTTAAGTCAGCTGGGTATTTACAGCTGATGATGGAAGAACTTAGAAAGCGGATCACCGATTTTTGGAAAGGGCACCTGAGCAAAGAAGAGCAACACGATCTGCTCAGGGAGCTTCAGCAAAAAGAAGACGATCTAAAAACCACATTGGAGCAGGCGTTCGAAAAGAGCAATCCGCAGGAAAACGAGCTGCTATCCGATGTAGAATACCGGCAGGTATTGGAAGAGTTGCATAGGCGTATGCTGCCGACTGGTAGTAAAGTCCGTGACGTTACGCTATGGAGGCGCGGGCTGGTTGCTGCTGTCGTCCTGATTATAGGGATAGGTGCTTCCATCTTTGCCTGGCGGACGCAACACTTGTCGTATAGCCCGGATACCCCCACTTACACCCTTCAGGATACGTTACATTTATTTAATACGGAGAAAGTAGACAAGCAAGCCGTCTTGGCGGATGGCTCGATTGTCGTCCTTTCGCCCGGCAGCACGTTGTCTTATTCTTCGGATTATGGTGCGGACACGCGCGAGCTGCACTTGCGTGGACAGGGGCGTTTTAGGGTCGCGCGCGATACTGCGCGTCCATTCGTCGTATGGGCTAATGGCTATACCACGACCGCCCTAGGCACAGAATTTACCATCGACACGCGGGACGCCGATCAGCTGCATATTCAGCTATTATCAGGCAAAATAGTCGTAAAATCGACCCCGAGCGCCACGCAGCCGATGGCCCATCAATATCTATCTCCGGGCGATCAGCTCGAAATACAGACGAGGACAGGCACATTAGCATTGATCAAACAGAAAAAGGAAGCGAAACAACCAAAACCAGAAGATACTTCGGACAGCGTTATTGTTCCGGCTGTTGCGGTCATGAAGTTTGAAGATACCCCGCTGCAGACCGTGTTCGAAACAATTGCCCGTCACAAAGGTACGCCAATATCCATCGACGAAAATTTGCTGACCGGGCTCAGTTTTACGGGCGAATTTAGAGACGACGAACCCTTGCAGGCCATTGTTAGTGTCATCTGTCAGATGAATAATTTAACCTACACCGAAACCGATGAGCATATCCATATACAGCAAAAGCATAATAATACAATCCAAGAAGTCAAAAAGAGTGAAATACAAATCAAGTAAATAATCAAAATAGCGACATGAAGAAAAGAAACATTGTCAGAACCTTAAGATTGGCTATCGGTGGTCTTGCACTATTTGTAGCAGCCAATGCCTGGGCGCAGTCGGGGGGGCAGTTGCGCGGAACCATTATGGACGATACCGGCGCCACGATTCCGGGAGCCACTGTCCAACTTTTAGATGCTAGCGGAAAACCCGTAGCCCAGGTTTCTACCGATGCGAAAGGTATGTTTACGCTAGGTGGCATGCATACGGATGGGAAATACCGTATTAAAGTTAGCATGCTTGGCTACGAACCTTATGAGACGACAGCTAAGCAGGTAAAAGAAGGAGAAAGCAACTCGATGCTGATTCGTTTGAGCGAAGAGTCTTCCGAATTAAATGAAATAGTGGTAGTGGGTTATGGGCAGCAACGCCGTGGCGACCTGACCACAGCCGTCAGTTCGTTGCCCAATGTAGGCACACAAGTCAACCGCCCCGTGACCAACTTAGGCGATATGATGCAAGGTAACGTGGCTGGTGTAACGGTGATGTCAGCCGGAGGAGACCCATCCCAGAACCCCAAGGTATTGATCCGCGGTATGAACTCCTTACAAGATAACGAACCCCTGTATGTCGTGGACGGTATGCCCTACTACGGCGGGCCGATCAATCCCAATGATATCGAGTCGATGGATATTTTAAAAGACGCCGCTGCAGCAGCAATATATGGAGCCCAGGCTTCGTCCGGTGTAATCGTTATCACCACCAAAAAGGGGAAAGCGGGAGCGCCTAAGCTAGCTGCCGATATTTACCGCGGTTGGCAGACAGCCAGCAACTTGCCTTCTGCACTCACGGCCGAACAGTACGCCCAAACGTACAATACGGCTTATGCCAATGACGGGCTGAACCTCTTGCCGGCACACGATCCGGAACAGAATCCATGGGGACAGGTAACGCGAACGAACTGGATGGATGAGATTTTCCAAACCGGCGATATCTTGAATGCGAATGTACAGCTCTCGGGCGGTGGCGAAAAGTCGAGCTATAGCTCTTCCTTTGGTTACCATGATAAAGAAGGGTTATTGCTGAATACAGGTTATAAGCGTTTTGCTTACCGATTGAAATCCGAATTTAATCTCGCAGACCGCGTCACCGTAGGGCAGAACTTTTATCTGAACCATACCGCGGCGCTTGGAACAAACACCGAAAGCAGTTACAGTGGATCGATTATCAACGCCATCTACATGAACCCTGCAGCCCCGGTTTATGATGAACATGGCATGTTCCACGGGACCGTTCCATTCGACCTTTCCGGATTTTCGAGTGCCTATGGTGATACCTATAATCCTGTCGCACTGCTGTTGCGCCCCAGTGTCAACAATCCCACCATCGACGTTAACGGTAACGCTTTCGCATCCGTAAACATTCTAGAAGGTCTGACGTTCAAGTCCAACTTTGGCCTGAACTTGCGCCGATACTCTTATAAACGCTTTGATCCTAAAATTCCGGAAATCGGCCGTGCCAATGGAAACAACTACCTCACGCATGAGGATCAGCGTGAAAACCGTTGGATATGGGATCAGCAATTAAACTATACCCGTAACTTTGGCAGCCATAACCTCGATGCAGTCGCAGTTTACTCTGCGCAGAAGGCGCGTTACGAGCAGTTTTATATACAGGCCAGAGGTTTTGAACGCGAAGAAGGCTGGAACCAGTATATCGGCAATGCGGCTGAAATTCCGGAGTTACCTACCAGCGACGTTTGGGAAGATGCCTTGACCTCGGCCATAGCCCGGCTTAACTATAACTATGCCAATCGGTATTATGTTGGGGCAAGTATCCGCCATGATCGCAGCTCGCGCCTATCAGAAAAAAACCGTTCGGATGTATTTCCATCGGTTTCTGCCGCTTGGAAAATATCTTCCGAGCCGTTTTTCGACAGCTCCATTATAAACGACCTAAAACTTCGTGCTTCCTGGGGCCAGATTGGCAATATTCGTTCGGTACAAAAATATGCCTACAATATACCCTTAACTACGGGTGTATCTACACCCCTAGGTTCCGATAATACCTTGGTCCGGCATTACGCCAGAACAAAACAATTCAATCCCGACATCATCTGGGAACGTTCCGAGTCGTTTGATGTGGGGCTCGACCTGATGGTGTTCAATAAACTCAGCATCGCGGCTGATTATTATCGAAAAACGACCATCGGCATGATTCTAGAAAACGACGCTAATCCGCATATCGGGCTTGAGCGAGGACCGACGGCGAACGTTGGAGACGTGCGCAACGAAGGCTTCGAGGTCGGCGCCCGCTACAACGATCAGTTTGGAGACTGGCAGATCGGGTTTAACGCGAATATCGGCTTTAACAAAAATGAACTCTTGCATCTAGACGGTTATTACAATGATTTTATTGCACATTCTTCCCACGTGCGGGGTGTGCTCCTACCATACCGCTCTACAGCCGGCCAACCGCTTTATTCCTACTACATGATTCCTACAGCGGGTCTCTTCGGATCAGATGCCGAAGCCGAAGCATATACAAACGCGTCAGGCGAGCGGTTGCAGTCTCGTGCAAAGGGAGGCGACCTGAAGTTTGTCGATACGAACGGTGATGGCGTGATCAGTGACGCCGACCGGACCTACATGGGCAGCGCTATCCCCAAATTCACATACGGATTTTCCGCGAATGTGGCGTATAAGAACTTCGATCTAAGCATACTTACTTACGGCGTATCCGGCACAAAAATTTTTAACGGATATAAATATACAGCCTTCAACACAGGTTTGCAGGGCTATAACCTAGACAGCCGGGTACTCGATGCCTGGACGCCCGAAAACACCGATACCGATATACCACGGTTAACACGAAACGATCTTAACGGCAACTTCGGTACGGTGTCCGACTGGTATCTAGAGAACGGCGATTATTTCCGGATTAAAAACATCACCGTAGGGTACCGGATTCCGCCATTGTTGGGTAATTTACAGTCTAGGGTATATTTCTCGGCAGAGAATCCCTTTACGTTTACCTCCTACTCCGGCATTGACCCTGAAGTAGGCGATATTGGCCTGGATGTGGGCAGGTACCCCTTAGCTAAAACTTTTACCGTAGGACTTAACGTTAATTTCTAATATTTCAACAAAAGCAAGATGAATTTGAAATTCAATACATATATCGCACTTGCCATCATCGGTCTGGGAATAAGCACCCAGTCGTGCAACAAATCATTCACCGACCTGACACCGGAAGGTTCGACGACAGACGCCAACTATTGGAAAAGCGAAACGGATGCTATTTATGCCGCCAATGGTCTTTATGGACACTTCAGCGACGACAATATGTTCGGACGCGGTCTGTTCTGGTTTGTAAATGCCTCAGACGATATGGTGACCGGGCGTACAGACGCCGGATCAGCCGCCGTTCGGAATTTTACCGCTACCGGAAGTGAAAGCCGTATCAATAGCATGTACAAAAAATTCTATCAGATCATCCAGCGCGCCAATGCGATCCTGACCAAGGTGCCGTCCATGGAGATTGGCGAAGAAATCAAGAATCGTGTGCTCGGGGAGGCCCACTTTATGCGCGGTTATGCCTACTTCTATCTGGCCCAATACTACGGCGACCAGCGGGCCGGTATCCCGATCGTTACGGAAGAAAACATGGACGAGTTGTTCTTTGACAGGCCGGCACACGTGCAGGAAAATCTAGCGCAGATCCAGGCAGATTTATTACAGGCTGCCGATTTGCTGCCCTTGCTCACCACGTATAGCGAAACGGATTTAGGACGGGCGAATAAGGACGCGGCATACGCTTATCTGGCCAAAACCAACCTGCAGTGGGCGCGTTATGATGAAAGCAAATGGGCAGAAGTGGTTAAATATTGCGATATGGTAACCAATTCTGGTTCCGGCCGCGCCTTGATCGATACTGATAAGCCAGAAGTAGATTTTGAAAGCGTTTTCTACATTGAAAACAACTATTCCTCCGAGTATATCTTTTCCGTCGTGTCGAACAGGACACGCGGCTCCATATTGCCGGCAGTAATGTTTGAGAATACCGGCTATGGCCTATATAATGGGTGGGGGTATTTTCACCCCACAGTAGAGTTATACAACGCTTTTGAAGACGGGGATTACCGCCGCTCGGCGACGATTCTGGAATTTGGGGACACATATACCCTATTCGGGCAGGAACGGAAATACTATTCGGCCAACTCGCAGACCGGGTTTCAGTTCAATAAATACATGCATCCGTTCCGGTTTCCTGCCAGCGAGCATCTAAACCCGAATGGAGACTATCCGACTTCGGACCTGAATATTCCGCTGGTGCGCTACGCCGATATTTTGCTCATGAAGGCGGAAGGACTGATCCAGCAAGGCATGAATGGCGACGCAGAAATCAACAGGGTGCGCAACAGAGCGGGGCTACAGCCAATAACTGGAGCTACTATGGAAAACCTGAAAAAGGAACGCCGCTCCGAGTTTGCGGGAGAGTATACCGATAGACATTCGGATCTGGTCCGCTGGGGCGATGCCGCAGCCGCCTATGCGAAACCTGCAACGGGTAGGCAACATAGCAATAGAAATGATCCGGAGTCGGCGTACGAGATCATCGAGGTCTGGCCGGCACGCGAGTTCAATCCAAGCATACATCACGTGTGGCCAATCCCACCGCAAGATCTGAGTAATGCCAAAATCCCACAAAACGAGGGTTGGTAGATCTTGCTTTTTGAAGCCAGTGCATATTCGATTGTGCTGGCTTCATTGTTTCTCAACGCTTATTTTTCAACGAAGCCACATATTCAGAAGGTGCCATCCCAAACTGCTTTGCAAAGCTCCTGGCAAATTGCGCCGACGAGCTAAAGCCCGTTATGGATGCAATTTTGAGAATTTTAAAATGGCCCTCCGCTAGCAGTGAAGCAGCGTGTTTTAATCGCGTGATGTTAATGAGTTCATGTGGCGACAGGTTGGAAATAGCTTTTGTTTTCCGGTAAAGCGTCGATCTGCTCATGTTCATCACATCCGCTAAAAAGTCGACATCTAGCGTCGTGTTGTCCATATTCTTGACAATGGTATCATTTATTTTTTCTAAGAAAGCCTCATCCGCTTTATTGTACGCCATACTTTTAATATGTGCCAGTGGAGACTGCGCGTAATGATTTTTAATTTTATCTCTTACCGTAAGAAGATTAACAATCTGCGTTAACAAGTGATTGGGCGAATACGGTTTTTCAATATAGGCGTCAGCACCAACTTCTAAACCTTCAATCTTCGCCTGCAAACTATTTTTCGCCGTTAAAAGCACCACCGGAATATGCGCATGATCAACGTTCATCTTGACCGATTTACACAATTCAAACCCGTCCATCCCTGCCATCATCACATCGCTGACGATCAACTGCACACTGACTTGTTCCAGCAGATCCAAAGCAGCTTGTCCATTGTCGGCCGTATAAACAATAAAATCCCTTTTTAGGATATTGCTGGTGAAGTTTCGTACTTCGGCATCGTCTTCAACAATTAAAATTACAGGGAGATCGTGCTCGGTTAGACCAAGATCGATTTCCGAAACCACCAACTCCTCCGCTGATAAGGTGTGACGATCAAGCGTATAACGATGCTCCTGGTACTTGGGCAATGAAAGCTCAAAACAAGTCTGGCCAGCGGCATCCATTTTCCAAGTCAACGATCCCTTATGCAATTCGGTCAACGATTTTGCCAAAGAGAGGCCTATTCCCGATCCCGATTTTGTTTTAACACTGTCTAAACGGAAAAAAGGTTCAAATATTTTCTCGCGGTATCTATACGGTATCGGATCACCGTCGTTCGTCACGACAATCTTAAACTGCTCATCGTCTACCGAAGTTCGGATACTGACCTTGGATAAGGCATATTTCAAGGCATTATCCACCAAGTTGCTCACTATCTTGGTCAACGCTTCCGCATCCGCGTACACCAATAAAGACCCTTGCCCCAACTCCACGTCCATTATTATTGACCTGTCGTCAACCGCTGGTTGAAAACGGGTGCATATTTCTTTAATGAGTGCATGAACATCCAATTGGACAAAACTAAGATTAAAACCCTTCTGCTCTGCTTTTCTAAAATCCATTAATTGGCGGGAAAGTTCCAAAAGTCGGTCTGTGTTCTTTTTCATGATCATCAGGTTCCCCCTGAGGGGCGATGTATCTTCACAAGTATGGAGCAAATCTTCCAGCGGCCCGTGGATCAATGTCAACGGCGTTCTGATCTCATGCGTTACTTGTGTAAAAAAATTGATCTTCGCGCGATATAGCTCCTTTTCTTTTTGGGTCTCCCAACGCTCCATCTTCGCCTTATGCTTATGCAGTACTCTTTTATGGTAGTTCCGTATGATAACTAAACCTACGCCCACAACAAGGAGTGCATACACGAGCAGCGCGGAGGTACTCGCCCACAACGGTGGAGATATGATGATCTCCAACTGCGTAACAGAATCATGTTCCACAACTCCGCTGTTAAATGCTTTAACTTTAAAAATATACCTGCCAGGAGAAAGATCCGTAAAATAAACTTTTCTATTCGTTTTGAGATGCGTCCAATGGTCATCGATACCTTCCATAATAAACGAATACTGAATCATATCGGGCGCCGTAAATCCTAATGCTGCAAAATCAATACTAAAGTTCGCTTGGTTATGGTTTAATCGAATGGTTTTCGTGAAACTGATCGGACTACTCAATGGCGAACCATCCACGCCGATATCCACTTCTTTGTTGTTTATTTGAAACCCGGTAAAATAAACTTTAGATATAGCGCGGTTTTTTTGGAAAGAAGCTGGGTAGAAGCTAATCATCCCCTTCAAACTCCCAAAATACATTTTCCCATCGTCGTCCTTAAAAGCAGAACCATAGTTAAACTGATTACTAAGTAAGCCATTGGACTTGCTATAAGTAAGAATTTTACCGGTTTTCGGATGGAATACGACCAGTCCCTGAGCGGTGCTGATCCATAAATTTTTTCGACTATCTTCCAGTATCTTATAAAAGGTATTTGTCGGGAAATTATTCTTTGTTGTATAACGCTTAAAAGTTTTTGACCCACGGGGCATCACACATAAGCCATTTTCCGTCGTGACCCAAAGATTGCGATCACTATCGATAAACAGTCCGTTGATTTCATTACTACTCAGACTGCTAGTGTCTTGTACATCAAATAAATAACTGCCCGATTGGTTTGTCTTGCTATTGAAGAAGTAAAGACCATCCCGGAGCGTTCCCGCCCAAATCGTGCCGTCGCTATCTTCAACCAAAGCCGAATAGTGTTTATTGCCTGGCACATCATTCAATAGAATAAAATCATCCGTATGCTCATTGTACCTATACAGTCCGACCGCAGTACCAACAAGTAACCCGTTGCGGTCTGTGGCTATCAGGCTTTCTGTAAAATTACTTTTCAGTTGATTGGCAGCCGGTCCGGCCTTATACTTTTTTACCACCTTATTAGTACCGATGTCCAATACATCGAGGCCATGTTCAAAAGTCCCAATCCACAGTCTGCCTTTATATAAGGCAAGTCCATGAATATTAGAATGCGAAATCCCATTCTTCTCCGTCGTGAGATTTTCAAAGGCATTCGTTTGCGGATTAAATTTATTTAGCCCGCCGTCCTCTGTACCGATCCAGAAATTGCCGTTTTCATCCTTCACGATCTCCCGTACAGCATCACCTTGAATGCTGTTCTCGCCAGATTTTGGATAAAATGTATCGAAGGCCGTGTATGGTCGAGGGTAATAACTTAATCCCCCAAAATAGGTGCCGCACCAAATGCCTCCTTCTTTGTCTTTTGTTAATGTATAAACCGCATTATCCGAGAGCGAATAGTTATCGTTCGTTCTATTTCGCAACTGCGTATACCGATGATTATTAATCGTATACACGAAAATTCCTGACTCCGTCGCAATCCAATATTCGCCGGTATCCGTCTTCAAAAAGTCTCGTGCAAATAGAAGCGATTGATCCGTGTTTTTTATAGGAATATCTGTAATTTGGTGCGTCTTCAGATCGAATAATTTAATACCTCGGCTTGCTGTCGCAACAAACAATTGCCCATCGCCCGTGTCCTCAATCTTTTCTATCCATTTTGTTAAGGCAGCGGCAGCGCCATCAAAAACATCAAAACTTTCAAATCCACCCGTTTTGTCATCGTGTCGCTGGAGGAACCCCTGCGCGGTAGATACCCATACTGCATTGTCCTTGGTGATAATTACAGAGGTGATTTCGCCATGCTCGCCATGCTCAAACTCCGTTAGCTCTTGCCGTTTAGGATTATACCGCTGCAACATATTTCCCGCCACAAACCATATGTTACCATCTCGGTCGCACTGTAAACTGGCAATATCGCTGCCTTTCGTTTCGGTTAAACATGCAAAGGTGTCTTTGCTAGGGTCATAAATGTACAGGCCTTTAAGCGTACCCACCCAAATAAAGCCGTTTTCATCTTCTAATAGCGAATGTATAAAATTATGCCCCAAACTGCCAGCTTGCTCCGGATCATGACGATATACACTAAAACGATAACCATCAAATCTGTTAAGCCCGTTTTTTGTCCCAAACCACATAAAACCATACCGGTCCTGCAAACTACATATAACCGTATTATGTGCCAATCCGTCCTCTACTTGGTAGTGCCTGAAGTTATACGACTGGGCGAATAAAGAAAAACTAGCGATCAGCAAGACATAAATCAAGCATAAGGTTTTAATTGTTCGCTGGTAGCAGATCATCATTGATTAAATTTTAAGGCAAAATATACAAAACCAATAAAATAATACCGATAGGACGTCAAAATAGGCATAATTGATACGTATTGCATACATTTTGAACCAATATGTGCTTCGATAATATCGTACTTAGCCCTTACCAATTTTAAATTTATTGTATATGAGCAAGATCATTTTTGTTTTTATGTTATGTACGCATGTCTTTTTTGCACATGCGCAGATAACCGGATCTGTTAGCGACAAAGACGGACCATTGAAAGGCGTCGCTGTTGTGTTGAAAGGCAGCACACTCGCTACACAGAGCGATTCCAGCGGTTATTTTAGTATCCCGACCGACCAAAAAGAGGCATCCGTTTTGGTTTTTTCACATATTGGATACATTACTAAGGAGGTTCCTGTAGCAAATGCACAACCGCTTCATGTGGTCATGGAGGCGTCCAGTACAGACCTTGATGAAGTTGTCGTCGTAGGATATGGCACACAGCGTAAACAAGACCTCACAGGAGCTGTGTCCGTTGTAAAAGCAGCAGACGTACAAAAAAGACAAGCAACAACCGTTGCCGAATCGCTACAGGGGCTGGCCACAGGTATCAGGGTCCGCGGCGGAGGACAGCCTGGAGCGGAAGCCCAAATTCAAATTCGGGGCATGAAAAATTTATCCGGTACGCCGCCTCTTTATGTGGTTGACGGGTTAATCACGACAGCCAACCGAGATTTCAATCCGAGCGACATTGAATCCATCCAAATCTTAAAAGACGCGTCAGCAGCAGCCATCTACGGCTCGCGTGCTGCAAATGGCGTTATCATTATCACTACCAAACAAGGTAAGAAAGGACCCGCGCAAATCGACGTCTCGGCGAAGTCAACCCTACAAACCACACCCCGGTACGACCTAGCGAAGACCGAAGAATTTGCGAGATTGAACAACATGGCTTACGATAACGCCAATGTTCCCCGGCAAGATCTAGACCTTACTGTCGATACCGACTGGCAAGACGCTGCTTTCCGTACTGGGAGAGTGCAGGATTATTCCGTTAGTTTCTCGGGTGGAGGCGATGATGGACAGTACTTTATCTCCGGAGGTTATTTCGACAACAAAGGAGCGGTCATCAGTACCGACTTTAACCGGTTTAACTTTCGAGTAAACACCGTCACGAAAAAAGGCATCTTTACCATTGGCGAAAATTTAGCCATCAGCAACGCTAAAACCGATGAAATGTCGGGGAACCCGTATATTGATGTGCTCCGTCTATTGCCAACGATCCCGATTTACAATCCAGACAACCCCGGTGGCTATGGTTACGGTGATGAACGTCGGGCCCGTACCTTTGGGTCAAATCCGGTCGCTATTGCAGATCTGGAAGATAGGACCAACGCGAACCTCCGCATACGGGGTAACGTCTTTTCGGAGCTACAATTTTTACCATCCTTAAAATACAGGTTCAATTTGGGTTATGAAACCAGCCGGGATCATCACACCTTTTTAAGAAAAGCAGGAAGTTGGACATTAAACCAACCCCTGGATCCCTCACGCTATCATGAAAATAGAGCAGAATCCTCGACGATCTTGGTCGAAAACACCCTTTCTTTTGAAAAAGATTTTAACCAACACCGGCTGAACGTCCTCGCAGGGCAATCCTATCAACGGGATCGCTATGCGCAAATGTGGGGCACTAAGCGTAACATGTTGGAAAATCCGGCCGGTGGTTATTATATGGTGCTCGATCAAGGAAATGAGCCACAAACGGGCGGATTCGCACGCAGAACGGACTTGATCTCTTATTTTGGTCGATTTGAATACAATTACGCCGATAAATACCTAATCAACGGAATTATCCGTACCGATGGCGTTTCTCGCTTCGGCAAAAACTACAAGTTCGGTACATTTCCATCCCTATCTGGTGCTTGGCGCCTTAGTCAAGAAGATTTTTTCCAGGTCTCCTGGATCGACGATCTAAAACTGCGGGCGAACTACGGAACCCTGGGCAGCAGCAATATCGGTCCGTATGATTATATACCTATTATCAATACCTTTCCCACGATCGCGATGGGTCCGGGTCAGGTGACGTTGCCGGGTGCGACACAGGTTCAACTAGCGAACCAAGATCTTCGCTGGGAGACCTTAACGCAGCAAAACTATGGCTTTGATGCGACCTTCTTGAAAAATCGACTTAACGTTAGCGCAGAATACTTTATTTCCAAAACCGAAGACGTGCTGATTCAATATCCGCTATTGATTTCCACCGGAAATGACGGCGGCAATCCGTACACCAACGGGGCAACCCTCGGAAACCGAGGTGTAGAATTGTCTGTCACCTATCAGGAGAACACGAAACCTTTCCAATATAGTGTAACCGCTAATATCACCACCTTGCGAAACCGGGTAATCGATTTGGGGTATGGACAAAACAGAACCTTTTCGGGCAATACCGTAACGGAGAAAGGTCAGCCGCTCGGCATGTGGTTTGTGCTCGAAACAGACGGCATATTCCAGAACATGGAGGAGGTCAACAGTTACAAAAATGCGGACGGTCGCGTTATTCAGCCGAATGCGCAGCCGGGCGATATCCGCTTCAAAGACCATAACGGTGACGGCACGATTACCAATGCCGATAAGGTTATCGTGGGCGATGCCTGGGCAGATTATGAGGTCGGTTTAAACATGAACGCCTCCTATAAGCAATTCTCGTTCAGCATGGATTGGTTCGGATCCGTAGGGGCTATGGTATTTAATGGCCCCAAGAGTGTGACGGACATGTTCTCCGATAATACAAACTACCGTGCCGGTATACAACCTTGGACACCGGAAAACCCCAATACCGATGTGCCGCGCGCCTATTATGCGAGTACGATGAACTCCCGCGGAGACATCGACCGCTGGCTGGAAGATGGTAGCTTTGTCCGCTTAAAATATATCGGTATTTCGTACCGTCTTCCAAGCAGCCTACTGGACAAAATCTATTTTAGCGAGGCACAGGTTACATTGTCCGGCCAAAACTTACTCACGTTTACCAAATACACAGGCCTTGATCCCGAATTCAATAATAACAGTGTTTTTCAAAAAGGTCACGACTTCGGGGTATTCCCGAACCTGAAAACCGTTTCATTAGGTGTACAATTTAGATTTTAAAAGATGAAAAATAGCATATTTATCCTCTTCATAACAGTGTCCAGTTTGATTTCGTGCGATAAGAGTTTGCTCGATCAGGACAATCCCAATACCCTCACCGAAGAACAATTTTGGATTACAGAATCCGATGCACAGCGTGGGGTAAATGCCATTTACCACATGTTTTACCAGCCCGGAAACTGGTCTCGGTGGATCTATTTCCGCTTAGATCTCACTTCCGATGAAGGCTTTAGCAAAAGTCCTTGGATAGAACTGGCGGACTGGACGCGGTTTCAGTATGTTAATTACAATTTTTTTGAAGGCAATGTCATCACGTATAAGGATACCTATAAAGCGATATTTCGGTGTAACCAAGTATTGACCCATGTACCGACTATTGAATTTGCCGATGAGCATAAGAAAACACAGCTTTTGGCCGAGGCCAAATTCCTTCGCGGGTTTTACTATTATTATGCGGCGTTGCTATGGGAGAACTTCCCGATTGTCACCACCTTGCAAAGCCCGACGGATATGCCGGAGGCCAGTACATTAGCGGAAGTCTGGGCGCAGGTCGAGGCGGATCTGTCCGAAGCCGCTCAATCATTACCCATGCAGTGGACAGGGAATGATATCGGCCGGCCCACCAAAGGTTCTGCGTTGGCGCTGCTGGGGAAAACCTATATGCAGCAGCACAAATGGAACGAGGCAAAATCAGCTTTAGACTATTTTATCACCGGCGAAGGAGTGCCCTATTACGATCTAGTAGACTACAAGGATAACTTCCGTGCGGAAAATGAAAACAACAAAGAATCCGTTTTCGAAATCCAGTTTTCCGATGCGAACAAAACCGCCGAGGGCGATATTCCGAGCTCCACGATGAGTACCAACCGGGCTCAGTTTTTTGCACCCCGATCGATTGGCTGGTCAGACGGACAAGCGCGCTACTGGTTGGTCACGGAGTTTAAGAAAGAGAAAACCGTGAATGGCGAAATTGACCCCCGTTTGCGCTATTCCCTGTTTTACCCAGATTTAGAAGCAGATTTTGGGGACAAAGTATACGGTAGAAGTTGGGAGTGGAATGCCGACGAAGCCTGGTTCCGAAAATATGCTCGGGATTACAAACAGAACCACGACGACTATTTTAACGAAGTCAATAACCGAATCATTCGATTTGCGGATATATTGCTATTATATGCCGAAGTGCTGAATGAACTTGACCAAACGGCCAGTGCCTATCCTTATGTGGATCGGGTACGCACGCGCGTAAACCTAGCGCCCTTGGCAACCACGCATCCCACCATTGGGAACGATAAGGATCGCTTTAGAGAACGGTTGAAAATGGAAAGGGCGTTAGAGCTATGTGGCGAAAGTGTGCGCTGGGCAGACTTAAAGCGCTGGGGAGATTTAGAAACCCAAGCGGGTATCGATCGCGTGGCCCAGCGTGACCCAGATTTCAACAACTTTGTGTTGGACAAATCCATACGCTTGCCGTTACCCGAAGTAGAAGTAGCCAACAATCCCAATCTTACTCAAAACCCACATTACTAAAAGCTTTTCGATACAACTATGACTTATTGCATTTTATTCAGACGCCTCGTTCAGAACGCCTTCCTATTTCTTGCCATCGTAGCATGCGCAAAAGATAATCCAACTCAGCTGCCGCTTCCCCCCGAGCCGCCAGATCAAGAGGAAACGTATATTCAGTGGGATCAACAGACGCGAAGGAAGGTATCTTCCGGAAACAACACACGGTATGCAGGCTACGGCCGGATTATTCAGCTGCCCGACCAATCCTTATTGGGCATCTACGAAGCTGACGGCAACGTCGTGTCGGTAAAAAGTAACGACCTAGGCAATAGCTGGTCAGCACCCGTAGTGGTTGCGGCGCGGGGCGAGGGAAGGAATATGTGTGTGCCTGATATGCTGCTGTTAAATGATCGGAAAACCCTATTGGCGCTCTATAACGGCAGGCCATTCGAGATTTCTCCCGAACGAAAATTCGATATACGAATAAAGAAAAGTACGGACGCCGGGCAAACCTGGACAGACGAGCAGGTGTTATACGAAGCTGGCCACGAGTTCGAGAATGGCTGTTGGGAGCCAGCGGCCGTTCAATTGCCTAGCGGTGAAATACAGCTCTTTTTTGCCAACGAAGGGCCTTATACCCAGTCCAATGAACAAAATATCTCCATGATCCGCTCGCAGGATGACGGCGAAACTTGGAGCGCCGACCCAACTATCGTGAGCTTCCGCCCAGGCAGAAGAGACGGGATGCCCGTTCCCTTATTACTGAATAATGGGAAGGACATTGTTGTTGCTATAGAAGATAACGCTATTCAAGCTTTTAAGCCGTACACCCTGCGAAACAGCCTAGAAGAAAACTGGGCAACGACGATTGGGGCCGAAAGCCCCAACCGACACTACGCACTGCTGCAGCCCGTCGCCAACGAAATCTATGCAGGAGCACCGTATATCCGGCAGTTGAGCACTGGGAAGACCATCTTGGCATATCAGGGCACGGAAGGGCGTACCAACGATATGAATTTTGCCGACATGAAAGTCGTGGTTGGGGACGATCAGGCCAAAAACTTTACGAGCAAGTCTGCCCCTTTCTCGATTCCAAGCAATAAATCTTGCTTATGGAACAGCATAACGGTACTGAACGATAATACGATCATTGCGGTAACCAGCACGAACGCCTATGGACCGGCCGGCAATACGGAAGTCTGGATGATCAAGGGAAAACTCATCAACAATACAAAACAATAGCACTATTAAATTAAAATCATGCAGAAAAACAGGCTTATTTTTATCTCACTCTTTGTCAGTATACTGCTGGGCAGTTGTACGGAAACACGAAAACAAGAAACCGATTCGGATCGACAAATCTGGACCAAGGAACAGGCCAACGCTTGGTATAACGATCAAGAATGGCTAGTCGGCCCGAATTTTACGCCAAGTACCGCCATTAACCAGCTGGAGATGTGGCAGGAAGAAACCTATGATTCCGTAACCATTGATCGCGAACTTGGCTGGGCGTCAGAATTAGGCATGAACACCGTCCGCGTTTATTTACACGACGCCTTGTACGAGCAAGACTCCACCGGCTTTCTTAACAGAATCGATCATTTTCTGTCATTGGCAGACAAGCATCACATCAAAACATTATTGGTTATTTTCGATTCCTGCTGGGATCCGTTCTTTGAATTAGGTAAACAAAGAGAACCAACACCGTTTACACACAATTCGGGCTGGGTACAAAGTCCAGGACAACTGGCCTTAAAAGACTCGACACAATATCCGCGGCTGGAGCGTTACGTCAAAGGGGTCATAAAAAGGTTTGCGAACGACGAGCGGGTGCTCGGATGGGATATCTGGAACGAACCCGATAACATGACGGGACCATCGTATGAAAAGATAGAAACACCAGACAAGGTCGATCTCGTCCTTCCCCTGCTTCGGCAATCTTTTGCGTGGGCAAGATCAGTCAATCCCTCGCAGCCCATTACTTCTGGCGTCTGGTCGGGCGATTGGTCCTCAGAAGAAAAAATGAAACCTATCGAGAAACTGCAAGTAGCAGAATCCGATATCATTACCTTTCACAACTACGGTAGCCCCGAGGAATTCGAACAACTGATCCAATGGTTGCAGCGTTATGAAAAACCTATTCTCTGTACAGAATATATGGCTAGGCCTAACGGCAGTACATTTGCAGGATTTTTACCCATTGCGAAAAAATATAACGTCGGTATGATTAACTGGGGGTTTGTTGATGGGAAGACCCAGACTAAGTTTCCATGGGACTCGTGGACGAAGACCTATACCGATGAGCCACCCGTTTGGTTCCATGAAGTACTGAGAAGCGACGGAAGCCCTTACGACCCCGCAGAGACAGCGCTCATCAAATCCCTAACAGGAGCAAAATAAAATGTCTACATATTGCAAGGCGGTCTCCTAATTAGGGGGCGGCCTTTTTTTAGTTTGAACTTATTGTTAATTCTGCTTTTGCTTCCGTTCTTTATCAAATATTTGTCGTTATTTTGTTGTAATATATTGGTTACAAGAATGATACTATGAACTCCTTAATCTATCCAGTGCTCGCCGTGCTCGCGCTGCTGCTGATTTTCTTACTCCTCGTCAACGAGAGACGAAAATACCAACGCTACAAGCGCTTTATGGATATGGATGTCACGGTGCAATTTCAGGAATCGAAGAGTTCGCATGATCAAATGCGCCATGGCAGCGTTATGATCAACTTGCGCAAGAGTGCAGACCATATCAAAGGGATCGTTATTAAAGACGTTGCTTTTAGCCACAGCGTTTTCCACGTGCCTGTGTTTGACCAATTATATTTCAAAGGGAATAGCGACACGAGTCAGCTCCTGTCGGCACGTTTCCGGATAAGTCGTCACAGCCTACACCGATTGGAGGGAAAGCAAGTACACATCATCCTAAAAGGATCGATAACGGATAAAGAAAATGAGGTCAAGCCATTTAAGGCGCGTATTCCGTATGTGCTACAGCCGGCGCGTCGCAAAGACGATGTTGTCTATTAATATTATGTAATATTATTTGTATAAAATCGGATTTTTTCCGATTTTTGAGTAAATATTTTACGAAATGGACCTCCGTGAAGATATAGAAAAGTATGCTGCGGCGCCTCTTTCCAGGCATGTCATGTTGGAATTGCTTAAGGACTACAAGCGACCGAACGACAAAATAAGCGAATTGGCAAAGGCCGGTATGCTGACTATCTTGAAAAATGGGTTGTATATCCCCATGGGCAAGCGTGGCTTTTACGTAACGGAGCCTTTTTTAGTTGCCAATCATCTATGGGGACCTAGTTATGTTTCGTTAGAGTCCGCATTATCCCATTGGGGGTTCATCCCCGAGCGGGTTTACGAAATTGCTTCGATGACGACGAAGACGTCAAAAAAATACGAAACGGCTATCGGCCGATTTACCTACAGACATCTGGTCAAGCCCTATTATTCATTGGGAATAAAACAAGTTACGTTAAAAGAAAAACAGGTTGCCCTGATCGCTTCTCCCGAGAAAGCTATTTGTGACAAGATCATCACCACACACGGGCTACTTTTGAGAAGCGCTAAACAAGTAACGGAATTTTTGATAGAGGATATGCGGATAGATGAAGACAATTTAAGGAAGCTGAATGTTGCAGAAATGAGAAACTGGCTACAATATGCACCTAAACGCACGAGTCTCGAAACCCTTGTAAAAACACTCGCTCTATTATGATAAAAGAATGGATAGACGATTATAATCCCCAAAATCAACAGGATGCATTTAATGCCTTGCGGGAGATTATGCAGGAAATTGCACTTGCCGGTTTGGAACGAACAGGTTTTTTTGAGAAGGCGGCGTTTTACGGCGGTACGGCGCTTCGTATTCTATATGGTTTGGACAGGTACTCCGAAGATCTTGATTTTTCGTTGCTTGAAGTCGACTCAACATTTTCATTGGAGCATTATTTTGATGGGGTAGTAGCGGAGTTTTCTGCTCTTGGAATAACGGTAAATATCAAAGAGAAGCAAAAATCCATCCAATCGAATGTGGATTCTGCATTCCTGAAGTCTGACACGGTTTGGAAGGAACTCGTTCTGGAGAACATTTTGCCGGAAATGGGCGTGCATCATTTACCCCCTGTCAAAATCAAGATTGAAATAGACCGCAAACCTCCATTGGGATTCCGTACGGAAGAGAAATTGCTGATTCGTCCATTTTCTTTTTATATAAAAAGTTTCGATCTTCCGAGCCTATTTGCGGGGAAGATGCATGCGCTTTTGTTCCGTAAATGGAAGAACCGGGTTAAGGGGAGAGATTGGTATGATCTGGAATGGTATATCAAAAAGGGCGTTCCATTAAGTACCGAGCATTTTTTAAGTAGGGCTCAGGAGTCTGGGGACTGGAACAGCGAATCTATTTCAAATGTGCAGATCTTGGAACTTTTGAGAACAAAAATAGAGACAGCGAATTTTGATCATATTCGAGCTGATGTGGTACGTTTCGTGAAGGATGCAGCTGTTTTGGAAATCTGGGACAGTAGATACTTTCTTCAACTAACGGAAAAACTAAGGTTTAGCGGCGCGGATGCAAAAAACAGTTAACAAAATAATAACTTGGATTTTAGAAATGTATCGAGTACCTTTGTTGCTCAATCTATTTCAAATCTATGTTAGGTGCGTTAATCACTTCCAAAACAAGATTAAAACTACTGATCAAATTTTTTGTGTCGGCGGGCAATACGGGCTATCTGCGCGGTATCGCTGAAGAATTCGACGAATCCACCAATGCTATCCGCAAAGAGCTCAATCAATTAACAGAAGCGGGCTTTCTGGAGCGGAAGCAGGAGCAGAAGAAGGTACTGTACCAAGCCAACACCCAACATCCCCTATTCAATCCCGTTCAGCGGTTAGTGCATTCTTTTTTAGGTGTCGATAAAGTAGTCGATCAAGTCATGGAGCGTGCAGGTGATGTGCATGAGGTTATGCTCGTGGGCGCATACGCCAAAGGACAGGAGTCAGATCAGGTCGAATTGGTTGTGCTGGGCGATACATTGGATACAGATTACTTGCAGAATGTCGTTGAAAAAACGGAGAAATTGATTGATAAGAAAATCGAACTGTATTTTGAAAAGCCCACAAGTGGAAGTTACATTGTGGTGTATAAAAAATAAGGAAACGTGAACAGCGACAAAATCAAACATATAATACAACAAGGAGAAGGCCTCCAAGTTGAGTTCAAGAAATCCCAATTTGAACTCAATAAAGATGTGTTTGATTCTGTCTGTGGATTCCTAAACCGTTATGGCGGGCATTTGTTTTTAGGCGTTAGTGATAAGGGAGTGATAGAGGGGATTTATGATGATTGTATTGATGATGTGCTGAAAAATTTAATCGTTAATGCCAATAATCCAAATAAACTGAACCCACCATGCTATCTTACCGCAACGATTCTAGAACTAGAAGGCAAGCAGATTATTTACGCATATGTGCCGGAGAGTTCTCAGGTGCATAGTGTAACAGGGCGAATCTTTGATCGTAATGAAGACGGCGATTTAGACGTCACCAAATACCCTGACCGGGTCAGTCAGTTATATCTCCGTAAGCAAACAACGTTTATTGAAAACAAGGTCTTTCCCTACATGCGAATTACCGACCTAGACAAACCTACTCTTGAAAAAGTAAGGGTATTAGCTAAAAACGAGCGGGCAGATCACCCATGGCAGCATATGAGCGACGAAGAGCTGCTACATTCAGCAGGATTGTTCAAGCGTGATCTGCAAACAGGCGCAGAGGGATATACACTGGCAGCAGCTTTGCTTTTAGGGACGGAGCAAACGGTGCTGAATGTATTGCCTTACCATAAAACGGATGCGATTTTGCGTAAAGAAAATCTCGATCGGTATGATGATCGGGATGATATTCGCAGTAACCTGATTACAAGCTATGAACGATTGATGGCTTTTGTTCAAAAACATTTGCCAGATAAGTTTTATCTGGAAGGTGTTCAGCGGGTTAGTCTGCGGGATCGGGTGTTTCGAGAGGTTGTCAGCAATTTACTGATTCATCGGGAATTCGGACATGCGTATCCTGCGAAGTTCATTATAGAAGAGGATCAAGTTGTCACCGAAAACTGGAATCGTGCGCAAGGTATCGGAAACATTGATCCGAATAATTTTACGCCATATCCCAAAAATCCGGTTATTGCCCGTTTTTTCAAGGAAATCGGTTGGGTTGATGAATTAGGATCTGGTGTGCGCAATGTATATAAATATGCACCCATATATACGCCCGGCACAAATCCATTTTTTATCGAAGGAGATGTTTTCAAGACAGTAATTCCGCTAAGCGTTTCAGATATCAGTGTAAATGAGGGAGTAAATGAGGGAGTAAATGAGGGAGTAAATGAGGGAGTAAATGATTTGCTGAAATTAATAGAAAAAATTCAAGGAAGGAGAACGCCACATTATGCGGCTAGTATGAATATTCCCGAAAAAACAATAGAACGCTGGCTAAAACAATTGCGAGAAGAAGGAAAAATAGAATTTAGAGGAGCCCCCAAAACAGGAGGCTACTGGAAAGTGAAATGAAAAAAAACCCAACATACGTCATACCGACAGCCGAATCCGAAACAGTGGAGTTCAAATCCAGCTTTCAGGATGAAGTGATCATCACGTTGGTGGCATTTGCCAATGCCAAAGGCGGATCGGTGTATGTTGGCGTGGGCGATAAAGGAGACATCAAAGGCGTATCGTTAGGAAAAGAGACGGTACAGAATTGGATCAACGAAATCAAGATTAAGACTCAGCCGTCGCTGATACCCGATGTGGAGACGCTCGAAGTTGAAGGAAAAACAATAGTTCTGTTAAAGATGCAGGAGTATCCTATTAAACCTGTATCTATAAAGGGAAAATGTTATAAGCGTATAGGTAACTCGAACCATTTGATGGGCGTTGAAGAAATTGCCAACGAACATTTAAAGACGATTAACGGCAGTTGGGATTTCTATCCAGATCCCCATCACTCTTTAAAAGATATTTCTTTAGAAAAAGTCAGCCGTTTTATCCACAGGATCGAGCAACGGACAGAAAATAAAATACCCTATACACCCGTAGAGTTTCTAACCAAAATGGAAATGCTCCGTGAAGGGAAACTCACGTTCGGCGCTTACCTACTATTCGTGGCGGACTATTGCCCGATCAGCGACATACAGGTAGGGCGCTTCAAGAGTAACATTACCATTATCGATTCGATTTCGCTGAATACGGATCTATTTTCGGAGGTGGAAGAGATCATTGCTTTTATCAAGAAGCACTTAATGGTAGAATACATCATTACCGGCGAGCCGCAACGTACGGAGCGATTCGACTATCCATTGGATGCTATCCGGGAGATTGTCATCAACATGATCGTGCACCGCGACTATCGCGACAGTTCGGGCAGTGTAATCAAGATTTTTGACAACCGAATCGAATTTTATAATCCGGGAAAACTGTTTGGCGGCATTACGATCGAGGATTTACTTACGGGAAATTACAGCTCCAAATCGAGGAACAAGTTGATTGCCAAAGCTTTTAAAGAAGTTGGTCTTATCGAAAGGTATGGTTCGGGTATTCATCGCGTACAGGAGATCTGTAAGGATTACGGCGTGATTGCACCTGTCTTCGAAGAGTTTTCCGGTGGTTTCCGCGTGGTGCTGTTTAATGAAAAACAGGGTATACAAAAAGATGATACTATAAAAGGCGGATTAAGTGGCGGATTAAGTGGCGGATTAAATGACGGATTAAATGACGCGGATAGATTTCTCTTATCTTTAATTGAGAAAAATCCGGGTATTCAGCTAAAGGAAATTTTAAGCGTGGTTGAAAACAAATCACAAAGAACCCTTGAAAGGCAGATAGCGCAGTTAATAGAGCGAAAGCTTATAGAACGTAGAGGGAGCCGGAAAACAGGGGGATACTGGAAGGTAAATAAAGAGGTTCAGTCATGAAGCAAATCAAAAAAATAACCTGTATCGGAGCAGGCTACGTAGGTGGTCCGACCATGTCTGTTATTGCGCAAAAGAATCCCCACATACAGGTAACCGTGGTCGATATCAACCAGGAACGCATAGCAGCATGGAATGATGCGGATTTATCGAAGCTTCCGATTTATGAAAAAGGACTGGATGCGGTCGTTGCTGAAGCACGCGGTCGTAATTTGTTTTTCGATACCGATGTCGATAAGGCAATTGAAGAAGCAGATATGATCTTCATATCCGTCAATACCCCAACCAAAACGTATGGAAAAGGTAAAGGACAGGCGGCCGACTTAAAATTTATAGAATTGTGCGCCCGTCAAATTGCTGAAGTTGCGAAAGATGATAAAATAGTCGTGGAAAAATCGACACTTCCCGTGCGGACCGCGGAGGCACTAAAAAGCATTTTAGACAATACCAGTAGTGGCGTGAACTTTCATGTGCTCTCCAATCCGGAGTTTCTTGCGGAAGGAACAGCCATTACGGATCTACATAACCCAGACCGTGTACTAATTGGCGGCGAGAATGCCGAAGCCATCGAGGCACTGGTGAATATATATGCCAGCTGGGTGCCAAATGATCGGATTCTAACAACGAATTTATGGTCGTCGGAGTTGTCGAAGCTCGTGGCTAATGCCTTCCTTGCACAGCGTGTTTCCTCTATAAATGCTGTCTCTGAGCTTTGCGAAGCAACCGGAGCCAACGTAGATGAAGTCGCAAAAGCCGTGGGCATGGATTCCCGTATCGGGCCAAAATTCTTAAAAGCGTCTGTCGGTTTCGGGGGCTCATGTTTCCAGAAAGATATTTTGAACCTCGTCTATATAGCGCGTTCTTATAACCTGCACGCTGTCGCCGATTATTGGGAGCAGGTTATTGTCATGAACGATCATCAGAAAACCCGTTTCGCCGAGAAGATTATACAGACGATGTATAACACCGTCAACGGTAAACAAGTTGCATTTTTGGGCTGGGCATTTAAAAAAGACACCAACGATACACGAGAATCTGCTGCTATATACGTCGCCGACCACCTGTTGGATGAGGAAGCTGAAGTTGTTGTCTACGATCCGAAAGTGTCCGCAACGCAGGTATATAAAGATTTAGATTACTTAGGCACACGTACGCCGGGGGCAAACCGCCGCCTAGTGAAAGTGGTTGATGATCCCTATGAGGCCTTAAACGGTGCACATGCGATTGCTGTCCTGACCGAATGGGAAGCATTTAAAACATATGATTGGGCAAGAATTAAAGAAGGGATGAAAAAGCCAGCTTTCGTTTTTGACGGCCGGAAATTGTTGGATAGAAAACAGTTAGAAGAATTGGGATTTAAGTATTATGCCATAGGGGAATAATTTAGGATACTCTTGGCACTTTTATTGCTCATTGCGGTGCAACGTCCGTCAATATGGAGCAGTTAAGCATTAAAATAGATGATAATATGGAAGAAAAAGTAGTTAGAAAAAGAGATGATTATAATCCCGGACCACGTGTCGGTATTACCTTTTCCACTTTTGATTTATTACATGCTGGGCACATTATGATGCTTGCGGAGGCAAAGCGTCAGTGCGATTATCTGATCTGTGGCCTGCAAATGGATCCTACCTTGGACCGTCCAGAAAAAAATGCACCTACGCAAACCGTAGTAGAACGTTATATCCAGCTTCGTGGATGCCAATACGTTGACGAAATCGTGCCCTACTCTACCGAACAAGACCTCGAGGACATTCTGCGTTCATTTAAGCTGGATGTCCGTATTGTCGGTGATGAATATAGGGATAAAGATTTTACTGGCAGAAAATTCTGTGAAGAAAAAGGCATCGAGCTGTACTTCAATAGCCGCGACCACCGGTTTTCCAGCTCGGGATTACGTAAAATCGTATACGATAAAGAAAACGAGAAAAACGGAAAAAAATAATCGTTAAACCGATCAGCACATAAGCAGTTTAGCAAATACATATACATGAGTAAAATATTGATCACAGGCGGAGCCGGGTTTATTGGTTCTAACTTAACAGAGCACTTCTTAAATCAAGGCCACCAGGTTGTTGTATTAGATAATTTTGCAACAGGTCATCGCCATAATATTGCCCAACACGAAGGCAACCCAAACTTTGAACTGATAGAAGGCGATATCCGGAGCGTGACGGACTGTGAAAGAGCGGTAGAAGGTATCGACTATGTTTTGCATCAAGCAGCATTGGGTTCCGTTCCGCGTTCTATAAAAGATCCGCAGACTACCAACGAGGTAAACGTGTCCGGCTTTTTAAATATGTTGGTCGCTTCACGAGATGCCGGTGTGAAACGTTTTATTTATGCGGCTTCTTCTTCCACGTATGGGGATTCCGAAAATCTTCCGAAAGTAGAAGATGTCATCGGTAAGCCTTTATCGCCTTACGCCATTACCAAATATGTGAACGAGCTTTACGCCGAGATATTTTCCAAGACATATGGCATGGAAACTATCGGACTACGTTATTTTAATGTTTTCGGCCGCCGCCAAGATCCGAATGGCGCCTATGCTGCCGTTATTCCATTGTTCGTCAAGAAATTTATGAACCACGAAAGCCCGGTGATTAATGGTGCGGGGGATTATTCCCGCGATTTCACCTACATAGACAACGTGATCCAGATGAACGAGCGGGCAATGTTGACTGATAATCCTGACGCGATTAATACCGTATACAATACCGCGGTGGGAGACCGTACGACCTTGAATGAGTTGGTAGGCTATCTGAAAGAGTTCTTGACAGAATACGACGCTGAAATAGCCAAAGTTGAAGTTGTACATGGACCGAATCGTCAGGGCGATATCCCCCATTCCTTGGCGTCTGTTGATAAAGCACGCCAATTATTGGGCTACGAGCCGACGCACGTAATCCGTGAAGGATTACAGGATGCCGTAAAGTGGTACTGGGATAACCTGAAATAGAAACGACAATAATAACAGAAAAGAAAATATAGCGATAATAATATATGAATACCGAGAAAAAAATAGCCGTTATCGGTCTGGGTTATGTTGGACTACCCCTGGCACGTTTATTTGCCACAAAATACCCTACGCTAGGGTTCGACATCAATCAGAAACGTATCGATGAACTCCGTTCGGGAAAAGACCTGACGCTGGAGGTCGAGGACGACATTCTTCAGGCAGTGCTTGTAGATAATAACCCACTTGGCAACGGAAGTTTAGGACTGTACTGCTCGAATCAATTAAGCGATATCGAAGATGCGAACTTCTATGTAGTCACGGTACCTACGCCGGTAGACAAGCACAACCGACCCGATCTGACCCCGCTTTACAAAGCTTCCGAAACAGTCGGTAAGGTGTTAAAAAAAGGCGATATCGTGGTGTATGAATCCACAGTCTATCCTGGCGTAACGGAAGAAGAGTGTATTCCGGTATTGGAAAAAGTCTCTGGCTTGAAGTTTAATGTAGACTTCTTTGCGGGATATTCGCCAGAGCGTATCAACCCGGGAGATAAGCAGCATACCGTAGAGAAGATATTAAAAGTAACAGCCGGCTCGACGCCTGAAATAGGACAAGAAGTAGATGCGGTATATAAATCGGTGATCACTGCTGGAACACATTTGGCTCCAGCTATCAAGGTTGCTGAGGCAGCAAAGGTGATCGAGAACTCGCAACGGGATATCAATATTGCTTTTGTTAACGAGCTTGCGAAGATCTTCAATATTCTGGATATCGATACACATGCAGTACTGGAAGCAGCGGGTACGAAGTGGAACTTCTTGCCGTTCAAACCGGGGTTAGTTGGAGGCCATTGTATCGGTGTAGACCCATACTATCTGGCACAGAAAGCACAGGAGCATGGGTACCACCCCGAGATCATCTTGGCCGGTCGTCGTTTGAACGACTCGATGGGCGAATATGTTGCATCACAAGTGATAAAATGCATGATCAAGAAGGGGATCAACGTGAGTGGAGCGGAAATATTGATGCTGGGCGTAACGTTCAAGGAGAATTGCCCGGATGTGCGCAACACGAAGATTGTTGATGTAGTCCGTGCACTAGAAGACTATGGTGTAAAAGTATCTATTTATGATCCCTGGGCGAGTCCTGCAGAAGTGAAGCATGAATACGGTTTAGACTGCTGTGCCGATCTTAGCGAGGGTTCAAAATATGATGCGATCGTACTCGGTGTCGCACATAAGGAGTTCTTAGATCTTGACTTAGATGCTTTGAAGAAGGATAAGGCCGTGGTGTATGATGTGAAGGGGATTATCGTGGGTAAGGCGGATTCGAGACTGTAAAAACTAGTAGGGATATGAAAAAAACGATTTTGATCACTGGCGGCGCCGGTTTTATTGGATCGCACGTTGTGCGCGAGTTTGTGAGGAAATACTCAGACTACCACGTTGTTAATCTTGATGCGCTAACGTACGCCGGAAACTTGGCGAATTTAGAAGACGTTGAGGGATGTTCTAACTATACCTTTGTAAAAGGCGACATCACTGATGCAGGACATATATTAGAAGTTTTTAATCAATACCGACCGACCGGGGTCATTCACCTCGCTGCCGAGTCCCACGTAGATAGATCTATTAATGACCCTCTTAGGTTTGTGATGACCAACGTTGTTGGAACGGTCAATTTATTAAACGCTGCGAAAGAAATATGGAAAGATAATTTTATAGGAAAGCGCTTTCACCATGTTTCAACTGATGAGGTCTATGGAACGTTAGGAGAAGAGGGGCTCTTTACGGAGTACACAGCATACGATCCGCATTCCCCGTATTCCGCATCAAAAGCGTCTTCCGATCATTTTGTGCGAGCTTATCACGATACGTATGGGCTGCCTGTGGTGATTACTAATTGTTCCAATAATTACGGCCCCAACCATTTTCCGGAGAAACTAATTCCATTATGTATCCATAACATACTTAATAGTAAGTCTTTGCCTATTTATGGAGATGGCAAATTTACACGCGATTGGCTATTTGTGATCGACCATGCGAGAGCTATTGACATGGTTTTTCATGGCGGCAAAACTGGTGATTCTTATAACGTAGGCGGCTTTAATGAATGGAAAAATATTGATTTGGTGAATGAGTTATGTAAGCAAATGGATGAAAAGCTCGGCCGTCCTGTTGGAACATCAGCAAAGTTGATCACCTTTGTTAAAGACAGGCCCGGACATGATCTGCGATATGCTATTGATGCGAGTAAGATTAACCGAGAACTAGGATACGAACCCACCGTTACCTTTGAAGAAGGGCTATCAAAAACGATTGATTGGTACCTATCTAACCAGAAATGGCTAGATCAAGTTACATCAGGAGAGTACCAAAATTATTATGAAACGCAATACAAAAAAACAATATGAAAATCAGCGAGACCAAATTAAAAGATTGCTATATAATAGAGCCGAGGAAATTTGAGGATGGGAGAGGGTATTTTTTTGAGAGCTTTAATGAACGTCTATTTAACGAGTTGACTAACACGACGACACGTTTCGTTCAAGACAATCAGTCGTATTCTACCAAGGGAGTGCTTCGCGGGCTTCATGCCCAGCGCGATGAATACGCCCAAGCTAAACTTGTGAGAGTTCTTCAGGGCAAAGTGATGGACGTGGTAGTAGATGCGCGGAAAGGCTCGCCCACTTTTGGTCAGCACATTACAATCGAACTATCTGACGAGAACAGTTTACAGCTTTTCGTTCCACGGGGATTTCTACATGGCTTTGTAGTGTTAAGTGAAACAGCATCCTTTTTTTACAAATGTGACAATTACTATAATAAGCACTCCGAGTGGGGTGTGAGATATAGCGATCCCACGTTAGCGATTGATTGGAAACTTCCCGAGGAGATGCTGATCGTCTCAGATAAAGATAAAGTATTGCCGGCTTTCCACACGGTGTTTGGATAATTCTGGCGATTTAACGATATAAGGAAAATGAAAATACTAGTTACCGGCGTAAGTGGACAGGTAGGATCGGAACTTAAAGATTTAAGTGCCGAATATCTTGGAGATGAGTTCTTTTTTGTCGACAGAAAACAGATGCCTTTGGATGATCTCGTCCGGGTCGAAACTGTCTTGAAGAATCTTCAACCCGACCTAATTATTAATACGGCCGCGTATACCGCTGTCGATAGAGCAGAATCTGAGCCTGTATTGGCGGATCTCGTTAACCATCAAGCTGTAGATGTAATGGCGAAATGGACGAAATCATACAATAGGAGGCTGATTCATATTTCGACGGATTATGTGTTCCACGGGAATAATGACGGACCGCAAAAAGAGGACGAGCCGACAGACCCTATCAATGTCTATGGACTGAGTAAACAGAAAGGGGAGCAAGCTATTTTAAACTCAGGAGCGAATGCGATTATTCTTCGGACTGCCTGGGTGTATTCCACCTACGGTGTTAATTTTGTAAAAACAATGATCCGCTTGATGTCTGAACGGGAAGAAATCTCAGTTATAAATGATCAGATAGGATCTCCCACCTATGCCTTTGACTTGGCAAAAGTTATTTTGAATATAGTTTATGGTAACAAATTTGAAAAAGGCATTTATCATTTTAGCAACGAAGGCAGTATCTCTTGGTATGATTTCGCCGTAGAAATTAGAAATAGATTGCAACTCGATTGTAAAGTCAATCCGATCCCGACCACATCATACCCTACGCCTGCTAGGCGTCCCGTGTTCTCATTATTAGACAAAGGCAAAATTAAGAATACTTTTAATGTCGACATCCCCGAGTGGAAAGTTAGTCTGGAAAATATGTTGACGAAGCTACAATAATATTATACTTTAACACACAAACAAAAAACGTACGCATATGAAAGGAATAATATTAGCAGGAGGATCAGGTACCCGTCTTTATCCTTTGACATTGACTGTGTCTAAACAACTGATGCCCGTTTATGACAAACCTATGATCTACTATCCGCTTTCTACCTTGATGCTTGCTGGTATTAAGGAGATTTTGATCATTTCGACTCCGCAAGACCTTCCTAATTTTAGAAAGCTCTTAGGAGATGGATCACAAATAGGATGCAAATTTTTTTACCAAGAGCAGGCCAGTCCGGATGGATTGGCACAAGCTTTTATCTTGGGAGAGGAGTTTATCGGAACGGAGAAGGTCGCATTAATATTGGGCGATAATATTTTCTATGGTTCCGGAATGTCCAAATTATTGCAGTCCTGCGCAGATCCTGACGGGGGCTGTGTATTTGCTTATCCGGTTCACGATCCTGAGCGATACGGCGTCGTGGAATTTGATCAAGATCAAAACGTCGTTTCGATCGAGGAAAAGCCAAAAGAGCCGAAATCCAACTATGCGGTTCCCGGCTTATATTTTTTCGATAACGAAGTGGTTGAAATAGCAAAGAACATTAAACCGTCTAGCCGCGGAGAATTGGAAATAACAGATGTTAATAGGGAATATCTGAAGAGAGGAAAATTGAGGGTCGGTGTTTTTGACAGAGGAACTGCCTGGCTGGATACCGGCACTATCCAATCCTTGATGCATGCAAGTCAGTTCGTTCAAGTTATTGAGGAACGGCAAGGAATGAAAATCGGTTGTATTGAGGAGGTCGCTTATAGAATGGGATTTATCGATAAGCAGCAGCTTATACGTGTGGCGGACCCCTTACGAAAAAGCGGTTACGGCGAATATTTATTGCGTATATAATGAAAGAGCCGAATTTAATTATGAAGTGCATTAGAGTAATGTATACTTTGTATAAAAAAAAGGTACCAGCCATACCCAAAGTTATCCAATGGTTTATTAGAGTCACCTGTTCGGCCGATATTCCTCCGAATGTTAAGATTGGTAAAGGAACAGTGCTTAAACATAACGGATTGGGAGTCGTATTACATGAAAAGGCTGTTATTGGAGAAAATGTCACGATCATGCACAACGTCACCATCGGCGGAAGAAATGGGAGAGGTGCTCCTACTATTGAGAACAATGTATTTATAGGTTCTGGTGCGTGTATTTTAGGAAATATAAACATTGGTGAAAATGCTATGATTGGAGCTAATGCAGTTGTAATAAAGGATGTTTTAGCTAACACCGTAGTAGGCGGGGTTCCAAGTAAATTTATAAAGTCCTGTGATGAGCAAGAGTAAGAAAACATTGATTTTATATGATTCAGTAGAATATTTTATGAGTTATATGGAATCTCAAGAGACCGATGTTTTTAGAATCTATAGGAAGAGAAATTTTGTTATAAGTCTTTTTAAAAGAGCTTTTTTAAAACTTAATATATTCTGTAGCGTATGGTATGAAAGTTGGGTGCAGAATCTCTCCTCATACAATACAGTACTAGTTTTTGCGACCAGGGATTATACATTTATAAGACGAATAAAAAAGAGATACCCAAATATAAGGATTATTTTTTGGTATTGGAACCCTGCTTTCCGTATGGGAGTCCCCCGAAACGAACTCTATTCACTTGCTGAGATTTGGTCTTTCGATCCAGCCGACTGCGTAAGATATGCATTGAATTTTAACACAACATTTTACTTCAGAGGCATTTCGCTACAAAGTGAAAAAATAAAATATGACGCTTTTTTTCTGGGAATTAACAAGGGCCGAAGAGAATTCCTAGAAGGGCTGAAAAAAAAATTAGACCGGTGGTCGATTAATACTTACTTTTATATAGTTCCTGATAAGAAGGAAAAGGAAATAGAAGAGAAAAAACCTATACCATATCACGAGTACCTGTATTTGTTATCTCAATCGAGCTGTATCATAGATATAATGCCCCAAGGACAAACGGGATTGACATTGCGTGCTATGGAGTCTTTGTTTTTTTGCAAAAAATTGATTACCAACGATTTAAGTATTTTGAATCAAGATTTTTATAGTCCACATAATATTTTTGTCCTCGAGAAAGATAACTTAGAATCTATTAGACAATTTATAGATGAGCCTTATAAGTCGATTAATCCGGATATAGTGAATAAATATGATTTTAATAGTTGGTTGAATAGATTTGATGGTAATGGGTAATTTCTTAAAGGCTTTTTTATCATTTGGCCTAGCAACTTCTATCGAGAAAATTTTGGGGTTTATTTTATTGCCAATCTATACCCGTTATTTTAGCACAGAAGTATACGGCGTTATAGACATGATGTCGACGGGTTTGGCAATTGGAATTGTATTTTCTCTTTTGCAGTTGGAGACATCGTTACAGAGATATTATTACCAATATAGTCGTGTTAAACGAAGTATGATGGTGACCAATATATATGGTACCATCTTGCTTTTCTCCATTTTAATCGGCTCATTAATTTTTCTTTTTTCAAAGCACCTTTCCGTTTACCTATTTGCAACTGGCGAATACGCCAATTTATTTTTGTTCGTGGGAATTCAGTTGCCGTTGGCCAACTTGAGTATGCTTGGATTAATACTATTAAGGTTTGAAGGTCGTAATAAAGACTTTCTGAAAGTTATTCTTTTAAAAGTCGTTCTTAATCTGGTGTTCGCGTATTTATTTGTGGTTCTTGGTGAAGATAAACTGGGCGGTGTTTTCTATGCCCAGATTTTAAGTCTGGCTTTTTCGACCTTACTAGTAACTTTTTATGTTAAAAGTAATTTCGTAGTGCGGTTCTCGCCTTTGCTCCAGATCAAAGCTTTTAAATATGCCCTACCTCAGTTACCTGCACGGCTTGGTAGCATGATGTTAGCGCAAGCTAATCGTTTCTTTATGCTTGGGTATTTGAGTTTGAGTACGATTGGTTTGTACTCAGTCTCGTTGAAGTTGGCTTCAAGTGTGCAGATAATTAATAGCGCCTTTATTATGGCTTGGACCCCGTTTATGCATAAACAGTTTCAAAACAAAAATAATAAAGTCGTATTTAAACATGTTTTACCATTATTAAGTGCTATTGTTTTTTTAGGGGTTAGTTTAATTGCGTTGTATAGTCGGGAAATCGTTCTATTGGTAACTTCAGAACCCTTTTATGGTTCTTACAGGTATGTCGGGGGGTTAGCTCTTTTTTTTGCATTTTATATCATTAAGGAAGTTGTGGATATTGGACCAAAAATCACTGAAAAAACGATCTATCTTAGTTACGTCTTTTTCGTCTCAGTTGTGGTAAACTTAACAACTCTTTACTTTTTTACCGAGTCTTTTGATTTGATGGGCGTAGTCGCATCTATGATAATAACCAATTTTGTATTGGTTGTTGGAGCATGGTTTGTTTCAAATATATTATATCCCATCGATTTCAGTTGGAAAAGATTTCTTCTTCTTTTAATTCCCTGTATGGCAATTGTTTTCTTTATTCTTTTGGACGGAGGTGGCTTAGTGTTAAGGAGCGTTATTTCGATAGGTGTGTTGCTATATTATGGTTTATTTTTTAAGGAAGACTATTATAAAGTAAAAAAGGTACTATCTTAGTCGGTTTTTAATGGGTCTTAATTTCGGATTGTTATGGTTGCAGTTCCTTTTTTCTATTTTCTTCTCCTTCTAGTTTTTGTGCTAGTTAGGAAAAGGTACTTTGATATTAGCGCTTATATTATTTTGCTTTATTTGATTTCTTCTTTTTGTTCAATCCTCGTGGATGTTTATGGACTGCGAATCCGGTATACGCAGTATTACGAGATAACTATGTTGCCGACGATCTTATATTGCACTCTTTTAACTCTTCTGATTTATCCGTTCTTCAAGTTGGCTCCATTAAAAGTACAAAATATTAGTCGTCTAGAACCTAAGTATTTTAACGCCATTTCCTATTTTTACATCGTAGTATTCTTTGTTGTTTTATTTTCTTCTGCTACTATTATCGTTAGAGTGCTGTCGGGCGACATGAGTGAAATCAGGCTCCTTATAGCTCAAGGGGAGGGAGAGGAAGTTTCGATCTTCAATAACGTCCCTAGCTTTCTTCGACCGATCGTTGTTACCGCGAATGTTTTTGCCTCGGTCTCAATGGTTATGTTGTTGTTTTACTTTTATAGTATCTGTTTTTTACAAAAGTCTAAGCTTTTTAACTCATTTCTATTTATTTCTTCAACTACCATTTTGATCTTCGCAATAGTTGGAGTTGACAGGTCAAAGGTAATATATTGGGCAATCGCCTATGGCTTTTTTATCTTGCTATTTTGGAAGGCTATGTCGAAAAAGCAACGAAAAAAAAATATTAAGTTGTCAGTGGGCATTATCTCGATTATACTAACATATTTTTTAATGCTTACATTCCAGCGGTTTGATAATTCGGATACAGGTTCAGGCGGTTCAATGATATATTATGCTGGCCAATCTTTTATCCATTTCTGCTATTTTTTTGATGAACATCCCTATCAGGGTTTTACTCTGCAAAAGGTATTCCCTTTGTACTTCAAATTGTTTGTCGACAACGATATTTCTTCTAGTCCCGAGCTGAATAGAATTATGTCCGCAGAGACGGGTATTTTTCACGGGATTTTCAATACTTTTATGGGCGATATTATGATGGCATCAAATATCGTCGTGACTATTATATATTGTGTGGTTATAGCTCTTTCAACCAGAATCATTTTTTGGGGAAAAAACAGAATTGATTTCTACTATCTAATTATGATTTTTTTCTTTTCTTCAATTTTACTTTTTGGTGTATTTGTGCATTTCTACGCTGAATTTACGCGAGTTATATGTTTTCTATTATTTTTAATTTACGCGTTATTGCATAGGGGTAATAAAAGGTATGTCTATCGATAACGGCAATTGTAGTAAATTTTTATTCTGTTAAAGAAACTGAAATGGGAAGAAAATTATTGTTAATAAACAACACGATATTTTATGAGGATGAGCATGGATTGTATCTTAATAAAGAAACCGGAAACTTTTTTGTTAGATTAAAAGAATGTGGGAATGATGTAAGTACTTTTCAGATTAGCCAACCGAAAACGGAAAAGGATAACTTTGCTAATTTTAACATTAGAGGCCGGGGCATAAATGTTTATGAAGTGAAACGCCGAAAAGGACGGTTTTTGCCGTTTGTGAAAGCCTTTTTTAAGATCCAGTATGCTATTAGGCGACATGATTTTGTTTATATTTTTTACCCAGGACCGATATGTCAGGTAATCGCTTTTTTGTGCCTTTTGTATAACAAACCCTACGGTATTTACGTCCGAGGGGAGGAGGGACTTACGTCTGGCATTTCGCGAGTTCTTCTCAAAAAAGCGAAGGTAGTACTTACAATTTCCCCCGATTTTACGAACAAGATATCTCTTGTAAACTCTAATAGTTTCACCATAAGACCGATGATAGGGTTTGTAGAACAAGATATCATCATGGACAGAGCTATAACGATCAAGTCACAAATCAATCTCCTCTACGTAGGACGATTGGTTTTGGATAAGGGGCTCTTAGAGCTACTGGACGCAACTGCAATATTAATTCGCAGGGGGTATCCTGTGTATCTAAACTTGGTAGGGAGTGGGAAAGACTATATGAAGTTGCAAGAGCATGTGGAGCGTAATTTAATAGAAGATCACGTACGATTTCACGGTATGATTTCTGATAGCGATCAGTTAAAGGAGGTTTACTTGGATAATGATTTATTAATACTCCCGTCATATCATGAAGGTTTCCCTAGAGTGCTGTATGAGGCTATGATGATGCATCTGCCTATAATTACAACTTTTGTCGGTTCGGTCGAGTTTCTTATGAAAGACGGACTAAACTGTTCGGAGATAAAGCCACGGGACGTAAATAGTATCATTGAAAAGGTAGAGCTTTTATTGAACAATCCTACATTGTTGCAAGCTATTGCTGATGGTGGTACAAAAACTATCATTAACTATTTAAATGATAAGAAACGAGATCATGCAACTCAACTAAATGATCTCTTGATGAATTTTATATGAAGGTAAGTGTTGTTATTCCCTTTTATTCTCAAATTGGATGGTTGGAAGAAGCTGTCGATAGCGTCTTGGGACAAACTTTTAAAGACTACGAGATAATCATTGTCAACGATGGGTCGCCAGAAGATGATAAGGATTTTCTGAAAAAATATGGGGATAAAGTCCTCTATTTTAAGACAAAGAATAAAGGGCCTGCCCACGCTCGAAATTTCGGCATTGATAGGGCTTCGGGTGAATATATAGCTTTTCTAGATTCCGATGATCTTTTTTGTCCCACAAAGCTAGAGAAACAGGTGTCAATAATGGATCTTGAAGAATTGAATTGGAGCCATACGATGTATTCTACTTTTGACGAGGTTACTGACAGATCAAAACGGAAGTACTATGAGATCGCTAATACTGGATTTCAAGGAAAAGTATTCCCGAAGAGTTTGGTTAGTCTCAATATCGGTACACCGTGTGTCATGGTTAGAAGAGAAGTGCTTTTACAGAACTCTTTTCTAAGATTCTCGGAAAGGATGAGGTACGGACAAGATGGTTACCTTTGGATATTGATGGGCGTGAGAAATGATTTAGGGCTTATCAATGAAAGCCTGACGTTAGTTCGCCGTTCGGGAAGTAACGCAGTTCAAAGAGCTCGTATTCATCTGAATGTTAGGGCCAACCTTTATATCAATCTTGTGAGAGAAATGAAGGTGATTGATCCCAAGGCGACCGTACCATTCATAGTCAAATTGCCGTATCTGTACTGTTATCATGTAGATAAGATTTTGGATAAGATATTCGGACCTGATAATAGACGAAATACTAAAGTGGAGATGATTTCCAAGATCGTCTATCTCCCAGCCTTTTTTATGTTCAAGACACTAAAACTTTTAATGTAAATGTTGAAAAAGTACGGAATAATTGGCTTCTTTTGGTTAGGATATTTTCGAATTAGGACGAAGCTCCTTTTTCGAAATGCTAGGTTAATCCGCTTTCCTTTCCGTATAAGAGGTCGAAGATTGGTTGTTGTGGGAAAGGGTTTTACCACAGGCTTTAACTGCCGGATTGACGCGTTCGATTTAAAAAAGAGCAACGCAGCGCTCATTACAATTGGTGAGAATGTTCAAATAAACGATTTTGTTCATATAGGAGCTGTGGAGAAAATTATTATTAAGGACAACGTTTTGATCGCGAGTAAAGTTTTTATAACGGACCATAATCACGGGAATTACTCTGGGGCATATCAGGATTCTCCAAAATCAACTCCGAGTTCAAGACCTATCATTTCAAAACCCGTGGTGATAGAGAGCAATGTTTGGATTGGTGAATTTGTCTCGGTCTTGCCGGGGGTTACTATCGGTGAAGGTTCTGTGATCGGCACAATGTCTGCGGTAGTAAGAGACATCCCTCCTTATTCGATAGCTGTAGGGGCGCCTGCAAAAGTTATAAAAAAGTTTGATTTTAAAAAAAATGAATGGATCCCAGTTGAAGGTAGTTAATATTTCTATCGTGCTTTATAATACAAGCTTAGGTGATATCGAAAACATACTTAGCTCATTAAACAGAGTTGAGCTTGCGTATGTACTGTATATTATCGATAACTCACCGTCAGACACTCTTAAAGAGTATTTTCAAGGCAAAGAGAACATCGTGTACGTCCATAACCCCGCAAATCCAGGATTTGGAGCTTCGCATAATCTTGTTTTTCAAAAAAGTATAGACGAGAATATCACCTACCATTTTGTTGTAAATCCTGACGTGTATTTTAATTCTGATGTAATCACGGCCATGGTAGAATATATGAACGCTAACAGCAAAGTTGGAATGATGATGCCACAAATTTTGAATCTAGACGGTTCGATTCAGAATTTACCGAAACTACTTCCTTCTCCGTTTAGTCTGATATTACGTAAGTTAAAAGCACCACGATTTTTATACAATCGTTTTATAGAGCGGTATGAACTTCGGGGGGTCGCTGCCAATCGAGTCTATAAAGCTCCCGTACTTTCCGGATGTTTTACGGTCTTTAGAGTGGAAGCCCTTAAAGAGATCGGATTATATGATGATCGTTTTTTTATGTATTTTGAAGACTGGGATATGTCTAGACGAATGTATGAAAAATATGAAACCATTTATTTCCCTCAAGTGTCGGTATATCACGGCTATGAGTCTGGCGCTAATAAAAGTCAAAGGCTGTTTAAAATTTTTATAGATTCAGCGAAAAAATACTTTAATAAATGGGGGTGGTTTGTTGATAAAGATAGAGATAACATTAATAAAGAAACTTTAAATCAGTTCTAATGAAAAGATTAGTAATTTTGTTCGTTTTGAACATCGCGTTTTTATTTGTAAACGCTCAACATTTTACTGTTAAAAATGTCCCACTGTCTACCATCAATAAGCATCTCAATAAGATGAAATATGAAAGGGAGTACAATAGGTACAAAAGGGCAGCCTATCCTGCGGTGAAATATCTTCCAAACAATTACAATAGAAGCGGTAAAGCAGATTATACAATGAACCTTCAGAGAGCGTTGGATCGACACCAAGTTGTATTGTTGCCAAACTGTCCTGTGCAAATTTCTGATAAGGGGTTGAGGCTGAAAAGCAATCAAGTCCTATTATTCCAACCAGAATCAAAATTAATTTTGAAGCCCACGGCGAGGGGTTATTATGACATGTTACAGGTTGCCGACGTTACGAATGTAAAAATATTTTATGCGAACCTAGAAGGAGATCGTTATGGGCATTTAGGCAAAAGGGGGCAATGGGGATTTGGGATTAGTATAAAGAGTTCGAGCAATATTCAACTGTATTCTCCCTATTTGAAGTATATGTGGGGTGATGGTATATATATAGGGCAATTAAACAATGTTCCAAGTAAGAATATAGAAATACAGAACGCGGTTATCGACAATGTAAGGAGAAACGGTATCTCTATAACCTCCGCAATTGGTGTGGATGTTATCGACACTTATATAGCAAATACAAATGGAAATAGTCCTGAAAGCGGTCTAGATATAGAACCGAATTCAATACATGACGAGATCAAAAATATAAATATTATAAATTTAACTACTTATAATAATAAGTGGTCGGGAATTCTACTTGTGTTTGAATTGTTTAAGTCGGAACAAGCTAAGGAAGTTTCGATTAATATCGATGGGCATTTTGACAACGGTTCGCGTAAAGGGATATCCTTTCACGGGTACAAAAACGACAGAAACACGGGTAATTTAATAGGACAAATTAAGCTTAATAACGTTCAATACACAAACAATCAGGAGAGGTATTATTTTTATAATACAAACCTCTCTAAATTAGATTTACAGACTCCCGAACAGGAAGTAAAAGAGAAGTTCGATAAAATGAGGAAAAGATGAGTATTGTAATTACCGGAGCCTCCGGCTTCGTCGGACAAAATTTACAGCAATATCTACCGGAAAGGGGGTATAACGTCAAGAAAATTTGTTTACGTAACGAAAATTGGCAAAACCATATCGAACATAATGCAACAGCTATTATACATCTTGCTGGAAAAGCACACGATACCGCAAATACCTCCGCCGATGAGGAATATTTTAAAGTCAATCGTGATCTAACAATAGAACTGTTCAATGTCTTCTTAAACTCCGATATCCGAGATTTCTTTTATTTCAGTTCGGTCAAGGCAGTAGCCGATACTGTCGAGGGTGTATTACAAGAAGATGTGCAAGGTAAACCGTACACGGCATATGGGAAGTCGAAGCTGGAAGCAGAGCAGTACCTTCTAGGGAAAACACTACGGGAACGTAAGCGGCTTTTTATCATCCGCCCTTGTATGATTCACGGCCCTGGTAACAAAGGGAATTTAAATCTGTTGTATAAAGTGGTAGATAAGGGAATTCCCTGGCCTTTAGCAGCATTTCACAATCAACGTTCATTTTTAAGTATAGACAATCTAAACTATCTGCTAGATGAAATGTTGGCGCATACAGCATTATCTTCCGGCATATACAACTTTGCGGATGACGATGCCTTATCTACCAATGAATTGGTTTCTCTAATTTCCGACACCTTGGGCAAAAGCCCTAGACTGTGGCATATCCCCGGGGGGTTGATTAAGGGTATAGTTAAAATCGGTGATGTTTTGCCGCTGCCGCTAAATTCTGAACGACTAAAAAAATTAACGGAATCTTATATCGTATCAAATGCCAAAATCAAACAAGCACTCGGTATTGAAACGCTACCACTAACAGCGAAAGAGGGATTGGAGAAGACGATTAAGAGTTTTCATAAACGGTGAAATAAAGGAAACGAGCATGACATACATTATTATACTCATCGCACTATTTATTTTAGAACTGCTGTATTTTAGAGTCGCTGATCGGTTTGATATCATCGACAAACCCAACGAGCGCTCCTCCCATACAGCCGTCACCTTGCGCGGCGGAGGTATTATCTTTTATTTAGGTGCACTGATCTATTTCTTTCTTTCGGGCTTCCAGTATCCATGGTTCTTTCTAGGGTTAACGATGATGACGGTTGTTTCCTTTATGGATGATGTCTTTACGCTATCCAACAGAATTCGCCTGTTAATCCACTTTACTTCGGTATTGCTCATGGCTTACCAGCTGGACGTGTTTGAGATGCCGTGGTACTACTTGCTCATTACCTTTATCGTGGTTGTAGGCGTGATCAATGCGTATAACTTTATGGATGGTATTAACGGTATTACGGCTTGCTATAGTCTTGCTGTTGGAGGTTTGTTGATGTTGGTGAATAACGAAACAGGCTTCGTCGCGCAGGACGTATTAGCTTATACGATGTTAGGCGTGTTAGTATTCACGTTTTTCAATTTTCGCGCGAAAGCCAAATGCTTTGCCGGCGACGTCGGTTCCGTAGCCATTGCTTATATCTTGCTTTTTGCTTTAGGAGCACTCATTATCAAAACCGGTAATTTGCTCTATTTTCTATTCTTAACCGTTTACGGTATTGATGCGGTATGGACGATCATCCGTCGCTTATATCTCAGAGAAAATATCTTTGAAGCACATCGCTCCCATCTATATCAGTTCTTGGGTAACGAAGCCGGTGTCAATAAGCTGCTGATCTCCTTTTTATACGGAGCCATTCAGTTTATTATTGGTCTAGCGGTAATCTACTTTGTCGATAAAAATATCACCACGCAGTGGATCTTTGCACTTGTATTGCTGGGTGGATTGAGTGTGCTGTACTTGGTTATAAAAACATGGGTAATCCGTAAATATTCGCCTGTTCAAAAGACAGCTTTAAAAATATAGTAATGAAGGAAAATAAAGTAAAATCCATCATAGGAGGGATTGCAAAAGACCATCGGGGTCAGATCAGGTTTGTAAACGACTTTGATATGGCCCAAGTGAAGCGTTTTTATATCATTAAGAATACAGACACCGAGTTGATCCGCGGCTGGCGGGCACACCGCATGGAACAACGATGGTTTTATGTCTTGTCTGGGACGTTCGCGGTAGACTTAATAAAAATTGATAATTGGGAAAACGCCTCGCCTGATTTGCCTGTGAACAAACTGATATTAAAGGCAGACGAGCAACAGGTGTTACATGTACCGATAGGATATGGAACAGCGTTTCAAGCGCTCGAGCCAGAAAGCGAATTATTAGTGTTCGCAGATTACGGTATCGAACATGCGAAGAACGATGATTATACATGGCCGGTTGATTATTTTGTGAAGCGGCTCAGTTTGTAATAATTTGTATTTGCCCACGTTAATTCATGAAAAAAAAACTATTTTTGCTCGAAATAAACAAATATTGGAAAGCTTTTTGTCATCCCATATAAAAGTAAAAAATATGTCTAAACGTATCTTCGGTGCCCTCCTTTCATTGTGCGCCATCACCGTATTATTTTGTACATCTTGTGCTAGCAAAAAGAATATGGTGTATTTTCAACCGGACTCAGTGGAATTGAATACTTTATACGAATTAAACGCTCCTAAACTTCAACCAGGGGATATCTTGGCCATTTCTGTAACAGCAGACGACATACGGGCTACACTTCCATTTAATCAGGTTTCGCCATATCAGGGTGCAGCAGGAACAATTCAGGCAACGAATCCATTTATTCCTACTTATGCCGTTGACGCCAACGGCGAAATCGATTTCCCTAAGGTGGGGAAAATAGAATTAGCGGGTAAGACCCGAACCCAGGCCATGGACTTATTGCGTCAAGAAGTGAGCAAATATATCGTCGATCCGGGAATCTCGATGGTCGTGAGGAATTTTCGGGTGACTGTACTGGGAGAAGTCGCCCGTCCAGGAACCTTTACCATTGAAAACGACCGATTGACAATTATGGAGGCGCTGGGTTTGGCTGGCGACATGACCATATACGGTGAACGTAATAATGTATTGGTCATCCGGGAGCAGGATGGAAAAAAGGAAGAATTTCGGCTGGATTTAAGAAGGCGAGAGTCGATGAATTCTCCTGCTTATTATTTGACGCAGAACGATGTGGTCTACGTGGAGCCTAATGGAGCGCGTATACAAAATTCAAAATATACCGCAACGACATCGATATTTGTATCTGTCATCGGTTTGATTGTGACAGTCATATCCGTTGTAACCCGCTAACTAAATTAGAGAAGAAGCAAAAGCATTTATGAAAAATACGCCTTACCCTCAAGTGAAGGAATCGGACGAGTCAGAGATAAATCTCAAGCAAATTTTTGAACAGTATGCTTTCTATTGGAAGTGGTTTGTTATTTCCATTTTTGCCTGCTTATTTATAGCCTTTGTCTACTTACGGTATGCACAAAAAATCTACAATACCAGCGCAAAAATCCTCTTGCAGGATGAAAAACAAGCCTCGGGTGATATGGCAGGACTGGCCGAGTTGGCTACCATGACGGGAATGGGAGGTTCATCCGCAGCCTTCGTTAACGACCAGATGGAAGTATTACGCTCCCGTCGTCTTATGCGTAAGGTGGTAGATACGAACCGGCTCTATCTTTCTTATTACATGAAGGGGAATATAAAATCTTCCGAAGTATTGGAGAAGCATTCTCCATTGAAAGTCCTTCTGCTGGATCCGGACCATGCACGATTAGACTCGGTGGTTTATGCCTTCACCGTAAGCAAGAAAGGTGATACGTATAAAATAAAGGATGAGCTGGAAGGGACAAGGGAGTACGCTTTAGGAGGCCGGTTGCAGACCCCAATTGGACCAATCAGTTTGGTGCCACAGGAAAGCAATAAATTTTGGGAAGGTGATTTAGAGGTAAGCTATACGCCCGCGGATATTACCGTAGATATCTTACGGAACATAGTGCAAATTATGCCGAATAAAGAAGCGCAGTCTTTTTTGGTGAATTTCTCGATGGATTATCCGTTAATTGCGAAATCGGAATTAATCTTAAATTCACTCATCGATCAATATAACGAGGACGTTACCCACGATAAAGCACAGGTAACGCGAGCAACATCGAAATTTATTAATTCGCGTTTGGAATTGATCTCCAAAGATCTAGCGGAAGCCGATTCAAAAGTAGCCGATTTCAAAGATAATAATAGCCTGATGGACATGCAGGCGGAGGCGCAGCTTTATCTGCAAAACGCGACGGAAAATGAACAGAAATTGGTGGAATACCAGACGCAACTGAGTTTGGCCGATATGATGCGAGAAGCAACTTCAAGCACGGAATATAACTTGTTGCCGTCTAATATCGGTTTGACGGATCCTTCCATACAGGCCAATATTGACAATTACAATAGTCTGGTCTTGGAACGCGATGATTTGCTGAAATCCGCCACACCGGATAACCCAGTAGTACGCCAGTTAAATAGTAATATTGCGCAGATTAATAAAAACTTACAAATTTCGCTGGATAACTACAGAAAGGTATTGCAGGGGAATGTGGATGCTTTACAGGGTCAGAAGAGCAAGTTCGAAGGGAAACTCAACCAGCTGCCGGACCAAGAACGCGGCTTCAAAGATATTTCTCGGCAGCAACAGATTGTGGAAACATTGTATCTCTTCCTCCTACAAAAACGGGAAGAAACGGAGATTAAGGCTGCGGCTACACCGGCAAACTTGAAAATTGTGGATGCTGCCTATGGCTATAAATTGCCAGTAGCACCGCGTAAAATGATCGTGATGTTGGGCGCATTGATCATGGGCTTTCTAATTCCTTTTGGAATTCTCTATATCAAATTTCTACTCGATAACAAAATTCATTCGCGCAAAGATCTTGAAGAGGTGTTTCATGCGCCGATTCTGGGCGAAATTCCGACTTCAGATCATCCGATTATTGAAGACAATGACCGATCATCTTTGGCCGAAGCAATTCGTATTTTGCGGACGAATATCACGTTTATGCTGGGCAGTACTAAAAAGCAAGAATCGTCTGTGTTGTATGTAACATCTACTACGTCGGGAGAAGGAAAATCCTTTATTGCGACCAACCTTGCGAAGATATTATCCATGTCAGGCAAGAAGGTGTTGTTGATCGGCGCGGATATCCGTTCGCCAAAAGTATTGGATTACCTGGGCCTGTCGCACTTGCAGCACACGAATATCGGTATCACACAGTATCTCGTGAATCCGGATATGTCGGTTTCCAACATCGTTATCCAAAAGCCAGCACCATACAATTTCGATATTATCTATTCGGGCTATATTGCGCCAAATCCGGCGGAATTGCTGATGAACGGGCATTTTGCGGATTTGATCGCTTACGGTCGTATGCAGTACGATTATGTCATTGTGGATACGGCACCGGTCAGTATGGTAACCGATACGCTGCTGATTGCAGAGCATGCGGATATGACCATCTATGTGGCACGCGCGAACTACCTGGATAAACGCCTATTGAATATTCCGAAAGAGCTATACGAGGAAGGTAAACTGAATAATATGGCGGTTGTTGTGAACGACGTAGACTTCAAACGTGGTTATGGCTATGGTTACGGCTACGGTTATGGCTACGGTGAAGGTCAGGAGGTATCGTTCCGTAAACGGATCATGAATATTATCAAGGGGAAGGGCAATAAGCCGAAACTTAGAGGTTAAATAAAAAATCCCGATGTCTTAAAAAACATCGGGATTTTTACTATAACTATAGCTATAATATTTTCGAAATACCCATAAATTGTAGCTGTGTTTACAAGTTACTAGCTTTGCTAGTCAAGTTAATCAATACTTCATCTGCAAGGTACTAATTGTACTACAATATCTCCCGCTTGATGCGGAGCGATTTTTAGTTCGAAACCAACTATGACCGTCTCGTTTCCTACGTAATCGAAATCCGTAGCCCACGTTTTTAAACTTATATCGTGCGGGCTATTTACGTGTAATAGGAGCTTTTTTCCTTCTTTTGTAAGTTCTGCATGCATACCGTCCACCAGCTTGACCGTTGCGTCGGTAAGCATGGACCACCGTATGGTATTTTCCGTTGCTCCACCAGCATAAGAATCGCTGATGGTTACATTTTCTGCATTGGCGACCGTGATTTTACGTTTCAAGGCTGTCAATTGAGGGTAGAGCGTGGAAAGATCCATTGTTGCTGTTGTACTGTCAGCCGTTTCGGAAAAATTGATCAAGGGCGCATGGCCTTTAACATTTTGGAGCTCTCCGTTAACAGATAGCGTATTGTGCGCTAAATTGGAATATTTAAATACACCCCATCGCTCAGAATCTTGGTCGAATTTCCAAATGTTTATTTTTTGCGCTTCGAGCAGTCGGTAATCTTCTCGGCCAAAGTCTATCGCCCATCGCACACCATCGGATTCCATTACAAAGGATCCAACATCCATATGTCCATGATTGGTCGATGGCGACCCGCCCTTAAATCCCACATATATAGCTGTCGAGTCAACCCACGAAGATCGCATTAACGCTACAGGCGTCTTACCTTTACCTGTCCACAGCTTGTTTTTAGGGGGATCCATAGCCTGAAGGTCACTATCTTTACTCCAGATTAGCGTTAAAGGTAGCAGACGATTATCTTCACGCACATTTGCGCTTAACTTGACCATATGTTCTCTCTCGACCCAGAGCAAAGAAGGATTATCCGTCTTCTGGGCAAACCAGAACATGGCCGGTTGCAAGACACCTCCAAGGTCAGAATCAGAAAAATTAAACGAATCCCCTGTCACGCCGGTCATATTTTGCATAAATGAAGCCGTCCCTAAGAAGCCCGGGGTTGACGACAGATCATAAGCTTTGCCAAAAGCGCGTTCCATGGTATTGATAAATAATACGTTGAAAGTCGTTCCGTACCCCCAATACATATAACCCTCGGGGTACGCCCCGTCCGGTTCATAGTCTTTCATCGGCAATTTAATGCTTTCCTTACCCCTTTCGATGAGCTGATCAGCTAGTTCGACATCATCTTCATAAATGGCCAGCGCACCCATCAGCATCCCTGTATTGCAAACCTGATTCCAATTATGGGTGGCTTTTAGCCACCAGTTGTACTGACTATTCAGCGAAGGCACTAAGCCTTTCGTCCGGATCGCATCCCTAATTTGTGTCCGTTCGGCCGGCGACAATTCGTCATATAGCCAATCATACCCGATGGCAGCGGCGATCGTCATCTCCGCGACATCCAAAAAATGAGATGGATTCCAGTCACTGAATAGCGAAATGGCGGCAAGCTCTTCTTTTGCACGTTCAACATAGCGTTTGTCATCCGTCATTCGCCAGGCATAAGAGAGGTAAAAAATGCGTAACATCGCTTCGCGAGAAGCCGAAAGCATACGCATTCCGATTTTGATGCGCTCTACAGGAACCGTTCCAAGGATTTCTTCGCACTCCGCAAGAATTTCGTTATGTACCTTTAGTTTGTAACGATCCGCTTTGACCGCTTCAATAAGTGCTTTTTCTTCCCCTTTTAATAATATTAATCTCGGGTGTCCAGCGACATTCGCCGCGTTCTGCTGACCGTTTGTATATCCTGGCAACAGTAATAATAGGACTTTAAGCGTAAGTAGTATATATAGGTTATTCATTCGTTTCATTTGATTCCCTCGCAGAAGCCTTATAGAGTCCTAACTCGGCTAGCTGCACAGGAGCTTTAGATTTCTTTACTGTAATTCTGATCTTATCGGTGGTTGTTAGCGGCACTCGCAATAAGCGTTTATAGCCGATAGTCGTGTGCTCACTTAATTGCGCCCATGCGGTTCCGTCCCAATACTCTACCAGTGCTTCTTCATTTCTTTGCCCCTCCGCAATATTTTCTTGAAGTGCAATCCGGTCAAAAGTCGTTTTTTTCTTCAGCTTTACCACGAAGGGTTTATTAGCATGGAGGGTAATGTAACTTTCCAGCGCCCCGTCAGTCAATGATTTGTCGGCGCCAGTTTTTGCCAAGTTCTTGCGAAACGTTTCATCAAGGATCGATCGGTATTCATATAGGTTTGCAACATCCTGTTCGGCAAATAGACCCTCTTTATTCGGTGGAATATTGAGCAACAGTACACTGTTTCTCCCTACGGAAGTGTAATAAAGATCGACCAAGTTTTGAGCAGACCGTACCTTATCATCTTCTTCGGCATGATAAAACCAGCCTGGTCTGATTGACACATCCGTTTCTGTCGGTATCCACAATTTGCCGTTCGGATCGCCTACATTTAAATATGCAGGCGACATTTTTCCGGGCGCGTTCTCCGGTTTCACATCGATTGTAGACCACATGGTCTCACCAGCGATTCCTTTCTCATTGCCTACCCAGCGAACGTCAGGGCCCACGTCCGAAAACATCACCGCACGAGGCTGTAATTCACGAACCAAATCCCAATAACCGTCAAAATCGTACTCCATATCGATGGCTTTTTTATCCTTTGCGCCGTCAAACCACACCTCTGCTATTTCTCCATAATTCGTTAATAACTCGCGAAGTTGGTTTTTATAAAATGTGTTATATGCCGATGTTCCGTAACTCGGATGGTTTTGATCCCAAGGCGAAAGATAGAAGCCAAACAGTATACCGTATTCACGACATGCCTGCTCAATCTCTTTTACCATATCGCCCTTTCCATTTTTCCATGGGCTGCTTTTAACAGAATGATCGGTGTATGCCGACGGCCAAAGGCAAAATCCATCATGATGTTTAGCCGTTATTATCGCCATCTTAAATCCCGTTTCCTTTAGGACTTTGATCATTTTACGGGCATCAAAATTTACCGGATTGAAAATTTCAGGGCTTTCAGTTCCATCTCCCCACTCCTTGCCGGTAAAGGTATTTACTGTAAAATGGATGAAAGCAGTTGTCTCTAATTTCTGCCATTCCAATTGAATTTCACTAGGCACGGGCGCGTCCTGCGCTCGAAGCGCTGTACTTACTACGAAAAGTAACAAGATTATGTATAGCTGTTTTTTCATCAATATGTGATTTTAAATACCCAAGCATGTTCGCATGGCGCGTTCGCTGGATTAATTTTTGGAGATTGGACGAGCAACCTATTTTTTGCTATTTTGAATTTTACGGGTAAATCTGTCCCTAGCAATGTCACATTGCGCGCGCTGCGAATGCCGTCAACAATCAGTTCTTTCTCGGGCCATTGGGTACATATGGCGTAGATATCATTACCTTTGCGGGTATAATATACACCACTATCTTCCTCTAGGGGCCGCTCTTCCCATGTGGTCGTGCCATAAATTGCCTCTCCGTTTACGCGTAACCAATCCCCGATAGCGAGCAAACGCTCTTCCATAACAACGGGAATCAACCCCTTCGCGTCCGGTCCGACATTTAGCAAAAGATTACCACCGTTTCCCACTTTTTCAATCAATAAATCGATCAACTGCTTGGATGAGTAATAATGTGCAGTTGTTTCAAATTGATTATATCCATAGGAAGTTCCGATCCCGCGGCTCTCTTCCCAGGGATGCAGAATCCTGCCTGTCGTTAGCGTGTCACCGATCAGGTTATATTCTGTTGTATAATATCCCCCATGTTTACTTCTTGTTTCTTTGCCCCATCTATCATTTACCACAACGGAATTTTTTACCGGGGATTCGTTATAAAGCCATGTCAGGAACGTTGTGCTTTTTAACTCATCACTCGTATAATCCCATTCTCCGTCCGCGAAAATTACTTCTGGGCGGTAATTATTCACTAAGTCTTTCATCTGTGGTATCATATGCTCCGTGGTCCATCTTTCCATATTGTCAGCGGTATAAAGCGGATTATCCCATTCTAATAGTGAATAATATAACCCAAATCGTAAACCAGTACGCCGCACGGCGCGAGATAGATCGTTTATAATATCGCGTTTAGGTCCTACGTCTACGCTATTCCAACCATTGCTGTGTGCACTTGGCCATAAGCAATAGCCGTCATGGTGTTTTGATGTCAATACCACGTAACCCGCGCCAGATCTTTTAAACAAATCAGCCCATTTATCTGGGTTGAAAAATTCCGCTTTAAACATTGGCGCGAAATCTGTGTACGTCGAGTTTGGTCCATAATTACGTTTCTGATAATCAGTGAATGAACTATTTTTTTCGATAAGACGCTTAAGATAATGCTCAGCATATTTTTCGTAAACACCTTCTACCTCGTCCACGGGCGCATAGGCGGGTACCGCATAGAGCCCCCAGTGTATGAATATTCCGAACTTGGCGTCTGACCACCACGTTGGTAGCGGTCTGGAGTCGAGTGACGCCCAGTTATTATCAAACTTTTGGGCAATCACATGTGGAGAAAACAGTGTGAATAAAAACACTGATAAACATATCTTGACATAAGAGTTAGTCTTCATTTTCTTATTTGATGAGATTTTTATAACGAAGTAGCGCTTCTACATAATAATAATCGGCGTAGGTGAGCGGAACATCGACTTCGCTGTTGTGCGGAATCGACCCCACACTATGCTTCAACAAAAAGCCACCATTCGAACCCAGTTCAGCCGTATACGGTGCGGAGGACAGATTGTACAACATGGTCTCCGCGGTTTTCAAGTAGTATCTGGAAAGCTTTCCTTTCACCATGGTGCTCATTTCAATTAGGGCGGATGCGGTTATTGCGGCCGTAGAGGCATCTCGGTAGTGTTTATATTTTGCATATTTATTATCTGCTGGAAGGTCGGGAGCATCGTAGTCCCAATAGGCAATCAGATCATCCGGCATGTTAGGATGTGCTAACATGTATTTTGCAATCTTTTTAGCAAACGAAAGGTATTTCTTGTCTTTCGTATCGCGGTACATCATGACGTATCCATACAAGCCCCAAGCCTGACCTCTCGCCCATGCCGATTCATCAAACGCGCCCTGGTTGGTTTTCTTCTTGATAATATCGCCCGTTTCGGGGTTGTAATCGACAACATGGTAACAGCTGTAATCCTTGCGATAATGGTTTTTCATGGTCGTGTTGGCATGCGTTACAGAAATATCATAAAATTTTCGATCGCCACTCAACCGCGTAGCGCTGTTTAGGAACTCCAAGTTCATCATATTGTCTATAATGACCGGAAAGTTGTCAAAGTCCCACGAACGAATAGCTTTTGTTACTGGGCTGTATCGGGTAGCCAGCGATTCGGCACCTTTTAGTAAGACTTCCTTATACGCCGCTGTATCTCCGGTAATACGCATCGCGTTTCCGAAACTACAGTACAACATAAAACCCAGGTCGTGCGTTGTTGTATTAAATTGTTCCTTTTCCAGCAGTTTCAACTTCTGCTTTGCTAAGGCCAATAACGCTTCATCACCCGAATGCTCGTACAGGTAAAGTAACGTACCCGGATAAAATCCTGACGTCCACCAGCCGGTCTCGGAATCAAAGTTCTTGCCATTATCGTAGGTCTTTGGTAACATAGTTTCGGAAGAGCGCTTCGCCAGCACCTTGATTTGCTGGACAGCGTTATCCAGCTTTTCGTTTACCATATTAACAGCTAATTTTTCCTGCGCCTGTGCCGCAGCTAAACAAGCTGCGGAAAACACCAGCAATGCAAATACTCGTATTGATTGGTTCATATTTTCTGTTATATTTATTCAGTTATAGTTCACTTTATATCCTTACTTCCATTTTTGCGGTTCAAAAAACTCCGTTGTCCCTTGACGCGGAAGTTTAAATACCTCTCCTTCTTTCGTCGTAAAGTAAATATTGGATTCCGATGGTTTACGCCCGTCGCCGTCCGCCCATAGGCCGTAAAAATCTTTTTTCGCGTTAACAGGCTTACGGACATAAGCGTGGTTTCGAGCACTGTTTTGGGTTATTTCTTTTTTCTTTTTCCAATTCCTTCCTCCGTCTTTGCTGATCCATATAGCTAGTTCACCGCCGGGATTATACGCCTGTGGCCCCGTCTCCGTCGGGCCGATGATTCTTACGCGGCCCTTGTCCTCCGCATAGACCGAGCCCATATCATAATTACTGTCCGAAGAGGTAATGATCGTATTGTCCCATTTTTTCGATTTGCTGTCTACATGAAAGAAATGCCAATCGCGCGACCCATTTCGCGGTCCAGGTTGCGGTCCTTTACTAGAAATTGTCAAAATCAATGGGTTCCCGTTTTCATCGAGATCAATATCGAGTAGGTAGTTATTCAATTGAGCTGACGTAAAGTCTTTCACTAACGCAGCATTGTCTCGGGTTGTCAAAGGAAGCTCCATGGTATGCTTGTTCACCGTCTGCCACGATTTACCCCAATCGGATGTCTCGAGGTAATATAAGTTCGTCCTGTAGTCCAACCCTCTACCGTCGGGGTGAAAATCAAAAGCGACACCTATTTTGCCATTTGATAGCGCACTAATCTGGTAATGTCCGCCCTCAATATTACCCAGCACTTTCCATTCATCCCAGTGCTGGCCGTCTTTGCTCGTGTTGTAGCCTATCACCCGTCTATGTTTAGTATCATATCTCGAGAACAGCGCAATGAATCCCTTGTCGTCATCGTAGTAAACCTGGAAATAAGAAAAATTAGTAAAAGGTTTCTTCTCGCCGTTCACCATCTCTGTTGCCTCAACCAGTTCGAATTCATCAATTTCATAGGGTTTGGTCGATTTTGAGATATAAGATGGGCGCTCAACACCGTGCGATGTAGAAAATATCCAAATGTAGCCCGCGGCATCAATAGCAATTACGGGGTTATCATGCGCATCCACGGTCTTTTTATCGAGAACCGTAGCAGGGTTTGCTATTTTCTTGGTGCGGTGATCATAAAAAGAAACGTTATGCAATAAGGTGCTATTGTTTTCATCCGTGCCACCATAACAGAAGTAGGTCCTGTTTACTTTTTCAACATAGACCGCGAAAGGTCGATGATTAGCAGGGTAAGTCCCTAACCCGCCACTATACTTAAAGGCGTATTCGTCGCCTGTAGGCTGGATCATGTACCATATTCCCCTAAAGCCGTTTGCTTTACTATTGATCAGCTCTTTCGTTTTGTTTGGTCTGTGCTGCGCAGTAGCTATGGAACAAAATGTAGCGACTACAAATAGAACTCGAAAAAAATTCGTAAAATGTAATTTCATATCAATCAATTAGTTAGTTTACATCCAACAAGTATCAGTTAACTCGAGGGTGAAAACGGATTTCTTTACTGTTACGCCTCTTATATATTGCTGCTAAGAAAAATAAATAATGTGTTAATACTTTATAATTGTATCTTTTCTGTTTAAAATTGTTAATGTAAAGTACCGAAAGAAATTTTACTGATACTGTATCATAACTAAACCATTTTATGTACAAAATAAACATACCATGATTAAACGGGTCCCTCACGAGATTAAAATTGACCCCTCTTCCATAAGGCAGACATTTAGAGAAATAAACATAAAACTCTTCTGCTGTAGATATTGGATTTTGGAAGAGTGGGCGTGCTTTGATTTATCTGTCCCATTTTGGCGCATTTATTACAACACCATTGATGGTGCAGAAATCATCCATAATAACAGGGTGATCATACTGAACAAACAGAATTTGGTTATTATACCACCTAACACCTCGTTTTCTACTCGTTTAAATACAACCGATGTTCGAAGTACGAATGAAAGCATCTCCGGACGGAAGTTTACCGAAGCCGATGCGCTGGAACAAATAAAGGCAACGAATAAGGTAGATCATCTCTTCATCCACTTTTCGTTAGGATTCCCCTTAGACTACGCCGGTGCTGGCGTGTATTGTTTGGAGCTGACTGATCAAAAGCTAAGAATGATAGAAGAAATTATACACACCTGTATACAAGACCATCCGTTCAATTTCTTTGATTGCTTGAAAGTCAATATGTTAATAGGATTATGCTTAGTGCAGCTAGAGCATTTGCTTACTGATTTTAAGACAATGGACCAGCGTATTTTTGCCGCGATGGCATTTGTCAATAATAATTACGATAAAATGATCACCAATGATGCACTAGCGACGATGGCAAATATGGCGCCCAACTCATTTGCTAGACTTTTTAAAAAGGCGACAGGAATCACCATTCAGCAATATATCATAAAAAGGCGGATTGAAAATGCCCTTAACCTGATGCATCACTCTGACAAAAATTTAGATGAAATCGCACACGATTGTGGTTTCTCCGACCGTTTCCATTTTTCTAAAGCTTTTAAGAAACATGTACATATGAGTCCTTCTTATTACCGGAAGAACCTGACGCTGTTTTAATTTATGTACGCTATCGCTTATGACACCTATCGGGACTACGACTCATCTGTTATGAGTTTAATCTCATAGTCGCTCAAGATGATGCGCTGCTCCTTATACAAGCCTCCAATCGCTTTTTTGAAGGCCTTTTTGCTGATCTGAAAGCGATCATGTATTTCCTCCGGGTCGCTTTTGTCGCCCAAGGGAATGCGACCACCTTCATCCATAAGGGCGCGTAGTAGCATTTCCTTGGTGTTAAGCACATGTCCGAAACCCTGCGGCTGCAAACTGAGGTCTACTTTGCCAGCTATCGTGATGTTCTTTACCCACCCTTTGCGCTTATCGCCAACGGCGATGTTCGCAAATAGCTCGTTGTGATATAGCAGACCGATGTAGCGGTTGTCGATGATGGCATTGAATCCCAAATCGGTCTCTTCGGCGATCAGCAGATCAACTTCGTCGCCTACTTCTAGGTCTACATCTTCCTCCTCAATAAACCGGCGCAGTTTTGTAGAGGCAAGCATACGTTCGTTTTCTTCATCCAAATATAAATATACCACATAAGCCTCGCCCTTTCGCATGGGCCAGCGCTGTTCTTTAGTGGGAACAAAAATATCCTTGTCGATTCCCAGATCTAGAAAGGCACCCGCCTCTGAAGCGGCAACAACATCCAGAAAGGCGAAATCACCGACTTCTGCTAAAGCCTGTTTCGTGGTTGCGACCGTATCTCCTGCTTTATTGACAAAAACAAACACACGGATGTCGTCATCGATCTCCACTTCTGGAGGCACCTCGGCCGAGGGCAGTAAAATTTCTGTCTCACCATCAGATAAACGTAAACCATTGCTATTGTGACCGGTGACCTTAAGGGTGTTGTATGTGCCTATTGCTATCATTGTTTTTAATTATCGTCGTAAACGCTCATTTATCATGGATAAAGAGACTTCGGTATAAAGTAAACAAAAAATATAAGGATAGTGCATAAAAAGATACAATTTTGGTTGCTAATGAAAAGTCCGCAAGGTGAGACCTGCGGACCGATAATGATAGTACTAGTTGTACTATGCTAATTAGTCATAGTAACTAATTAGCCTTATTATATGTAGACAGCTGTGCCTGTAGAAATTTTCGTGCATGGTGTATACGGGTCTTAACCGTACCTTCCGGCATATTAAAATACTCCGCTATTTCCCTGTATTTATAGCCATCGATATGCATATTAAAAATTTCACGGCTCTCAGCTGGTAATTTTTTCATTGCCGATTCAATATCCTCCATCATAAATTTTCCTTCAGAATGATTTTGGCTGAACGGTTCATTGCAGCCTGCAGCACGGACATCGTACGTATGTGCATTTTCATATTCCAATCGCCTCTGGCCGCGACGGTATCGATTGATAAACAGATTCTTCATGATAACGTAAAGCCACGACATAATTCGAGGGTTATTGTCGTACTCATCGATGTACTTGATCGACTTAACTAACGTTTCTTGTACCAGATCCTGGATATCATCCGGGTCCTTCGTGAACTTTCTGGCAAACTTAGTAAGAACAGATCTGCTTTGCTCAATCTGTTGCTGTAAATGAATTGTGCTCATAATCAATGTTTTGTATGTAGGTAGACCAATTTTTATGTCGGGAATATTTATGCAAAAGCTGTGCTAAAATTGGTTGGTTTTGCGTCAGTAGACGCGCTACGCGCAACGGGCTACGTGAAATACCTGTAATACGTATTTATACGTATAAGGTGCTCCGTTACAAGCCAAGGCGAGTCTTGGCGTCGTTTTCTAGCCTTTGGCACGGGCATTCACCGCTATTCCGATTTGTTGTTTTTCGGTATTTATTTTTTTCGATAACGTATTTTGCGTGTTTTTACCCCCCTTTCCCCTGTCTAGTTTTTTGCTACCTTCAATTTCACGGTCCCGCCGAATCATACTTTCAAAGTATGTTGTATTTGGCATAAATATTTCAATTAATATACTGAATATCAGTTATTATTCTTACCTTAGCGTTAGGTATCACGTTTAGCTGGTGTATTCTAGTTAGCTAGCCGATTTTTCAACAGCGAGGTTACTTCTTCGTATGGTGCACTTTCAAAATGATTTGCGATGAGCAAAAAAGACAACAATAGCGAAAAAGGGACGACGGAGAAAACTCTCCGCGAACTTAGAACACGATCGGCCGATCTAAAACAGCGACATGCTGCCACATCAGCCAAAATAGACAAATTGAATTTAGAGATTAAACGCACTTTAGACGGATCCGCTGGTGAATAACCAAGCATTAATCATGGATTAAAGCTCCGTCATTATAAATTCAATAATGCTTTTTCAGCCACCAATTAAGTCTGGTTTCCGGCTTATAATTTTTTGTTGTTGGTCTGGTCTCTGCTCGTTCAATGTTTAGCTCGTTTAAATTTGCCACTACCGACCAGATTGTACCGAATCTTTCTTTTCGCAAATCAAGGCAGACACACTTGTCAGATAAAATCTCTTTGGCTTTCTGCAAATCCATTTTGTTAATGTACTAAAACCCCAAGACTCAATAAAAATGCACCTAACTTTTCAGGTTTGTCTTGAATTCCCTTTGCGAAGCCTTCAATCTCTTCAATAACTTCAGGAAAGAATGATTTTAGTTCTCGATACGATTCAAGTCCAAAATCCATTTTTTGTTTACTAATCAGTGGAATGACGAAATTTGCTTTTTCATATAGCAGTTTGCCATACTTTAGGCCCATTTCGTAAAATTCGCCATATAGTCTTGGGTGATACATATTATCTTGTTGTCTCTTTTAAGTGTCACATACTCCCAAATATAATAATTAGTATGCTATTTACACTGAACGGTGCTTATGGACGAGGTTACCTTGTAGACAAAAATGTATTGTGTATATGATGCATATGGTGTATATTTGTTGTGATTAGATTTACGACAATGAGAAAGAATATTGATATTGACGAAAAGATGTTGACAAAACTGAAATTACTGTCTGCATTTGAAGAAATGAGTGTAAAAACCATTATGGAAAAAGCTGTTTCCTTTTATGTAGAATACAAGGAAAAGGAGCGATTAAAAACGCTTTCTGACGAAGAAAAAGAGGATTTGGGCTTGCTAGTGCTTATGCAACAAGCAGACAGAAAAGAAGTGGCAAGTCGTCAAGATGTAATGAATGCCTTAGACTAATGGAAGTTATTTTTTTACGGAGTTTTCTCAATGATATTAAAAAGCTGGGCGACAAAAAATTGAAAACCAAAATCAAGGAATTTATTATAGAGCTTGAAAAGAGCGAAGCCTTAGAGGGGATGTCCAATGTCAAAAAGTTAAAAGGGTTTTCTTCTGCTTATCGATGGAGAACAGGCGATTATCGCTTGGGTTTTTATAAAGATGAGAGTCGCGTTGAATTAGCCCGATTTGTAAAGAGGAATGATGTATATAAAGTTTTTCCATAGACAGCTATCTTCCTGAGCATCTGGAGCAATTCGGCGCAACAGATTCTAAATTTTTGTACAGTTAGCTTCCCGTGTTCTGTCATTTCTCATGGCCCCATACCTATTGTAAGTATGATTATAATTCTCTATGTTTATCTGTTGAAATCAAGAAGCACATGTTAAACGATAAACAAATCAAAGAAATCGCTGATTCCCTTCTTCCGACTTTTGTGCCAAAGAATGACGCAGAGACCGAACTGTCCTTTAATTTCACTGTCCCGCCAAATCATACTTTCAGCGTATCGTACGAAAAGCGCCATACGGTTTGGGTTTTTGTGAAATCTGAAAAAGTCCAGATTCAAAAGTGACTAAAGATTAAAGCTCCGTCATTAAAAAATCGATAGGGTTTTTTTGTAGTATCCCGCCGTAATTGTCAATACTTTTATGACCGGTTTATCGATAAATGGTAGGACGCGATTAGTATATCGGGGGCGAACTATTAGTTTCTTGTATATCGTATATTTTGATCAAAAATAATAAAAGTTTCATGTATATCGTATAGCGGTGTCACTTCTTATTCCACCACACCAAAAAGCCCGTAATAGGCAGGCTGGCACAAATCAAACTGATAAAAAAAGCGAAAATTTTCCCGGCCAGACCGCCGATGGAGCCCACATGGATATCATAGTTCATCATGGCCAGCTGATCCGCGAAAGACGCTTCCCTATACTTGCTGCCTTCCATTTCCAGGGGCGCTAGGGTGTATCGATCATAAAAATATTCACTATGGTCGTACCATTGGCCCCTGAGGTGATAAACGGTAATGTCAATAGGGTCGTCGTCGTCCGCTGGGTAAGGCGTCATATACATGCCGTTAATATCGTCAGCTGTTTCCAGGGTAGTGTACCAGGCTCTGTCGAGCGGTGTCATGGTATCCTCCCATGGCAAGTCTTTATTGGACAGGTCGGAGTGTGGGTGATGGTGCCCCTGCTTTATTTCACCTCCGGAAACGACGTAGTATACAGCTTTATCGAACCATTCAAAACTCCATACCAACCCCGTTACGGCGAGGATGAACGCAAAAATTAGACTATAGAATCCAAGCACATTGTGTAAATCATAGTTGGCCCGTTTGAAGCTTCCTGTAAGTTTGATCTTAAAACTCTTCTTCCTATTTGCTTTACTCCATTTTTTCGGCCACCACATCACCAAACCGGTAAATAATAGCACGACAAAGACCAACGTAGCTACGCCAACAACCGGTTTCCCGATTTCGTAAGGCAACCACAACGCTGTATGCCCATCCAAGATGAAATTGAAGAAATTGAATTCGTCGCCACCACGCGGTGTTTGTTTTTTCAGAAACTCGCCTGTATAGGGATTGATGAAAACCACTGAAAATGACGCCTTACTGATATAGCCGACAGCAGCAGCTTCGCCGCTATGTCCATAGGTCAGGCCGGTAGGCTGCTGACCTGGCATGTACACTGCTGCCGTATCCAAGATTCGGCTCGGCGGCACAAAGGGCTCGGTACGTTCTTCCACGAAGCGCCAAGGCTCGATCCGATCTTTTATTTCCTGCTGAAAGGCATAGAAGCAGCCTGTAATACTGACAATGAATACAATAACACCCGAGATTAACCCCAGCCAAAGATGCAGCCAATCATTGATCCGGCGTATGGTCGTCTTTTTTCCTTTTTTTTTCTTCGCCCGTTCCATCATGCATGTGATCACTTTTTTATGTCGTGATCTTTGTTTTTGTTTAAATTAAGTCTAAATAATATTATATTTGCCCACAAATATAATAACTCCTCTATGGATAGGTGGAAAATGATGGCAAAAAAGATAACTCTATATCCAAAAAGCGTACGGGTTCTGTTGTTACTACCCTTAATTTGGACAGCCCACACTCGCTTGGCGATGACACAGGATACCACCAAAACTGTATCGCAGCAAAAAGAAATTGATGCGGTCCATATCGATAAAAAAACGGAAAGCCGTGAAATTAAAGAGGAACCTTTTAATGTCAACGTCGTAGAAACCAAGCAATATTATAATTCTGCACTGGATATCAATCAGCTACTGACGCGTACCACGGGCATCCGTGTCCGCGAAGACGGTGGGCTTGGTTCAAACTTCAATTTTTCCTTGAACGGTTTCAGCGGCAAGTCCCTCAAGTTTTTCCTGGACGGCATTCCGATGGATAACTTTGGTTCGTCGTTCTCGCTCAACAACTTTCCGGCGAATATGGCAGAAAGAATTGAAGTTTATAAAGGCGTCGTACCTGTTTCGTTGGGCGCCGATGCCCTCGGCGGAGCTATCAATATGGTTACCCGCCGCAACCTCAACTATATGGATGTCTCGTATAGCGTAGGATCCTTCAATACCCATAAGGCCGGTTTGAACGGTGCCTATACAAACGAAAAAACAGGGTTCGCTGTCCGATTCAATGGATTTTACAATTATTCCGACAACAATTATAAAGTGAACGTGCAACCGATCAGGGGCAACACCCTGCTCCCGGAGCAAGAGGTGAAACGTTTCCACGACGGCTACAGTTCGCTGGGCGGGCAGGTAGAGGTCGGCGTGCGTGATAAACCCTTTGCCGATCAATTATTTGTAGGGCTCCTTGCCGGGCAGAATGATAAAGATATCCAAACCGGCGTGGTAATGGATCAAGTATTTGGTGCCATGACCCAATCGAGTAATTCGGTCATCCCTACGTTGAAGTATAAAAAGGATAACCTGCTTTTGGACGGATTGGATTTCAACCTCTACGGAGCCTACAATATTACCCGGAATAATTTTGTCGACACCGTAGGGCTTATCTACAACTGGCTGCAGGAAACCACGCCCCGCAGTGGCGGTGCCGAGCGGCAGCGCACGCAGCTCAAACAGCGGGATAATGAAGGGCTTATTACGGCGAATCTAGCTTATGCCTTACACCCAGACCACCGACTATCCCTAAACTACGTATTAACAGACTTTAAACGAAAGTCTAGTGATGTTGAACAGCCGAATAATGTTGCTTATACCATGCCGCAGCGCCTGCAGAAGCAAAATTTCGGACTGGGGTTGGACAGTCGTTTTGGCGCATTGCGCACCAACGTGTTTGCCAAATATTATGGCCTCCATGCCGAGTCGTTTGAGAACATTTCCCAGACGCTGACGCCGGAATATGCCGAAATAGCCACCAGTCAGGATAATATCGGGTATGGTCTTGCAGCAACCTATTTTTTATTGCCCCGTATGCAGGTAAAAGCTTCCTACGAACATGCCTATCGTCTGCCTGAACCACTGGAGCTGCTAGGAGATGGATTGTTCACCATTCGTAATGAAACCCTAACGCCAGAAAAAAGCGATAACATCAATATTGGGGGCTTATATGCCTTTACCGTAAATCAGACACACAACTTCCAGACGGAGGCCAATTTTATATACCGGAATTCTACCGACTACATCCGGCTGGAGCAAGGCCGGAACCAACCCACGGGCCGTAAATTCATCAATGTAGGGGATGTCAGAACCACGGGCGTAGAAGGCGAAATTCGCTACAACTGGAAGAATAGACTTTACAGCAGCGTCAATCTGAGCTACCAAAATATCATTGATAAAACGGAATTCACTTCCGGTGGAAATCTGAGTGGCGAGACCACCCAACCGAACCTCAATTACGGATACAAGGTGCCCAATATACCTTACCTCTTTGGTAATTTTGATTTGGGTCTGCAGTTACCGAAAGTGGGAGGCAAAGGCGGGGCGGCCAACATCCAGTACCGGCTCAATTTTATTGAAGAATACTACCTTACCCCAGAACAGCTAGGCGCTAATAATCCCGACATGATCCCGCGGCAGTTTGCGCATAGTATTCTAGCAGACTACAGCATCGGTGGGGGCAAGTACAATATTGCCGTAGAATGCCATAACCTGACAAATAGTAGGCTATTTGATAACTACAGGATGCAGAAACCCGGGCGCTCTTTCAACGTAAAAATTAGATACTTTATACAAAAATAAATGACTATGAGAAAGTTAAAACAATATAGAAATGTCGCCTTGGCTTTAGGCTTGGCAGTTGCTGCCTCTTCTTGTACTAAAGACGATAATGGGGGCGATGATCGTCCGAATGAACCGATAATAGAAGGTGGTCAAGCGTACGTTTTAGGCGTAGGTGTAGAGGCTGGTAGCGATAATATCAACTATATCGTACACAGCAAGGACCTGTTGAACGGTAAGATTTCCCTGTTGAATAACGGTATCCTGCAGGAGGGCTACCGCGAATACCTGAACATCAACAATTACTTTTATTCCATCGGCGGATTGGGTGTCAACAAGGTCGATGCTTATTACATTAATAACGAGAACCGGTTGACGGCGAAAACAGGCCTCACTTCCAATTCCGGAGCCGACGATTACCTGAGCGTAAACAATGACAAAACCTTATTGGGTGCTAAGCTCGTGGTCAATGATAAATTTGACGGTAACATGGAGTTTTTTGAGATTGATGCCGACGGCTATACCATGAAAGAGACGGTAAAAGTTCCGGCCAAAGATGTGTACAAAGATCCAGAAAACAAACACGGCTGGCGACACACCGGTTTGGCAATCAGCGGCAACCGCGCATACCAAACTGTCTTCCCGTTTGCCAACGGCGTTACCCCGAATTTAGATACGAACTATGTTGCGGTATACAGTTATCCAGAATTTGAATTAGAAACCGTTATCAAAGACACCCGTACCGGCCCAGCAGGTGCTCCCGTCAATATATCGGGTATCTTCACGGCAGAGAATGGAGATGTGTATACGGTTTATCATGGCGGCTATGGATTCGATCCGAAAGGAAATTACAAAGAACCCGCTATTTTGCGTATCAAGGCAGGTACGGCAGAATTTGATAAAGACTATCATTTTAAAACCGAAGGCACGCCGAATGGCGGCAAGCTTATCAAAGCTACGTATGTGGGCAACAATAAATTACTTGCCCAGAAGTATACAGCCGAACAGAATGGACAGTGGGATCAAACCAACCTAACCTATGTTATTGTGGACTTGGCCGCGGAAACAATTACAGCCGTGAAGGATGCACCAATCTATCAATATTCCGAGCCTGCCTTTGTGGATGGCGATAAAGCTTATCTACCAGCAAAAGTAGGGGCATCATTACATATCTATCAAATCGATATCCCTACAGCAACAGCTACGAAGGGAGTTGAGATCGAAGCCTCCTATGTAAAGGGAATGGGTAAGTTGCGCAAGCAGTAGTACGATGCCAACATATAAAAAAATGCACTGCTATAGTGCATTTTTTTATACTTTGCACTCACGAAGTGCTAAGCCATCCATTTAAATCATAATTATAACTTTCTGTATTTTTATATAAATTGTAGTTATGATTATAACTTTATAAGTTTGTTGCATCTCACCAAATCGGGTTCAAACATATATTTAACATTTAGTAAATACTTTTTTAGTCGTATCCGCCCTGTGAGCCACGTCTATGAATAATCTTATGTTGTTTCTAGCTTTGCTGGATGAGCAAAGAAGAAAAAAGAGTCCAGATGTTTGCTATGATAGCAGACTGGCAGCAGAGCGGCCTGAGCAAGAAACGCTACTGCGAGGAAAACGGCGTCAATGAGACTACGTTTTATTACTGGTTTTCGCGCAGCAAAGAAAACGATGCTGCCAGCGGAAGCTTTATATCGATCGATAAGACCGGCAGAAAAGGCGATGTTGAGGTTATCTACCCCAATGGGGTGCGGATCAAGGTCGATACCGATCTTGGTTTGCTTTCCCAGTTGATCCGTCTTTACTGATATGTTTTCATTGGGGTCTTCTCACCGTTTTTATTTATATGATGGACACTGCGACATGCGCAAGAGTTTCGACGGGCTGTGCGGTCTGGTCATTTCGGTGATGCAGCGCCAGCCGACCAGCGGTGAGGTATTTGTGTTTTTGAACCGTAGCCGTACCCATATCAAACTTCTGCACTGGGAACACGGGGGCTTTGTCCTTTATTACAAACGGCTGGAGCAGGGTACCTTTGGTACATCTGCACTTAAGAAAGGTGAACTGTCATGGAGCGATCTGGTATTGCTCATCGAGGGCGTCCAGGTTGTAAAAAGCATACAGAAAAAACGTTATTCATTGCCATAAAAACAGCTTTTTTGATTGCAGGAACGCAGATAAAACCGTATCTTTAGGGTATGGAAACAGCGCTGGAAAACCTTTCTAAAGATGACCTTCTGAAGGTCGTTTCCAGCCGTGACGAAAAGATCGAATATCTGGAGTCCCAGCTTGCCATGTACAAGCGTATGCAGTTCGGCCAGAAGCGCGAACGCTTTGAAGGCGATCCCAACCAGACCGCACTCCCGTTTGAAGCCGAGCCTAAGGAAGCAGAACAGCAACAGGAAGAAACCAGACAAAAGATCGAGTATACACGTAAGCGCCCTAACCATAAGGGACGTGCGAAGTTACCTGAACATCTACCTGTAGTAGAGATCGACATACACCCGGAGGGGGACCTATCGGATATGGTATGCATCGGAAAGGAAATCACCGAAGAACTGGAGTGCGATCCTGCAAAGTTTTATATCAAACGCTATATCCGCTATAAATACACGCCTAAAAATGGAGATGGCGTACGTATCGGCGAACTTCCCGAACGTGTCATCGACAGAGGTATCCCCGGAGCAGGCTTATTGGCGATGATACTGACCGGAAAATATCAGGACCACCTCCCGCTGTACCGACAGAAACAGATCTTTGCCAGGGAAAACATACAGATCGCCTCCTCGACCATCGAGGGCTGGACAAAAGAAT
>NZ_PVBQ01000009.1 GCF_002980525.1 Sphingobacterium haloxyli | reverse complement strand
TGGCACTGAAGTTCCTGTCCAACGTGGACCTTGCCTACCACTGGAACTGGCTGGACAGGGAAGTGTTCCTGGCCCTCTGGATAGCCATCTTCGGGATGCTGGGACTGTACCTGATCGGCAAGATACGTTTTGCGCACGACAGCCCCCTGCAGCATCTGTCCGTTACCCGGACCATACTGGCGGTGACCGTGTTCGCCTTCGTGGTGTACATGGTGCCGGGCATGTGGGGGGCTCCGCTGAAGTCGATATCGGCATTCCTGCCGCCCTCGGCCACGCAGGACTTCGACCTCTCGGCGGTAAACTTCGGGGCAGCCCCTGCGGCAGGCACCGGACCGGCAGAGAAGAAAAAATATTACGAGATCTTCCACGACCGGGGTACCCCCAAGGGATTTGATCCGTACTACGACTACGAAGAGGGCCTTGCCGCAGCCAAAGAGCTGGGCAGGCCGGTACTCATCGACTTCACAGGCTGGAACTGTGTCAACTGCCGCAAGATGGAGGCCAATGTGTGGACAGACCCGAGGGTGGCGGCACTGCTCCGCGAGGAGTTCGTGATGGTGGAACTGTTTGTGGACGACAGGACGGAGCTGGCCAAACAGGAACAGTACGTCTCGGAATATTCCGGCAAAAAGATAAATACCATCGGAAAGAAGAACAGCGATTTTCAGGCGTCCGTGTTCAACAGCAACTCCCAGCCACTTTATGTCATCGTGGACACCGGCGGAAATGTGCTGGTGCCCCCTACAGGAGCTGACTACAACGTGAATAGCTACGCAGCATACCTACAGAGCGGAATCGATGCTTTTAAAGAATAAACAATCAATCTAAAAATATATGAAAACGATAAAAAACATCGCAGTTTTAACATCGGGAGGAGATTCGCCAGGGATGAATGCCGGCATCCGTGCCGTTGTTCGTGCAGGCATATACAATCATTTAAATGTATTTGGTGTGCTCCGAGGCTATGACGGACTAGTCAAGGGTGAAATCATGCCTATGGACGCTAAATCGGTAGCCAATATTATTCAGCGCGGCGGAACTATCCTCAAAACGGCACGAAGTGACGAATTCAGAACCTATGAAGGTCGTAAACAAGCCTATGAAAATATCCAAAAACTAGGAATAGACGCCCTAGTTGTCATCGGTGGCGATGGAACATTTACCGGAGCCTCCAAATTTATTGAAGAATTTGACATCCCTATAATAGGGATGCCGGGGACTATCGACAACGATCTGGCCGGAACGGATTTCACTATTGGATACGACACAGCGATTAATACCGTGGTTGACGCTGTTGACAAGATAAGAGATACAGCTGAATCTCACGATCGCGTATTCATTATTGAAGTCATGGGACGTGACTCAGGCCTGATCGCATTACGTTCTGGCATCAGCACGGGAGCTGAAGCCGTATTAATTCCGGAACTAAACGTAGACTATGATGCCATCATGAAACGTCTCGATAAGTCACGTAAAAACAAATCCTCACGTATCATCATTGTCGCAGAAGGAGATAAAGAAGGTGGGGAAGTCGTTTCCGATAAAATCAAGGAGAATTTTCCTCATTACGATGTACGCCTTTCTATACTGGGTCATATCCAACGTGGCGGAAGACCAAGCTGTATGGATAGAGTCCTAGCCAGTAGGCTGGGGGTCGCTTCGGTAGAAGGGTTGTTGGAGGGGCGGCGAGGAGAAATGGCCGGACTTATCTGTGGCCAGGTACATTTCACGCCGTTTAGCAAAGCGATCAAACATATCGATAAAATAAACGAAAACTTAACTAGAATTGTGGAAATTCTATCATTATAAAATTAAAGGGCGCACAGGATGCGCCCTACTAACTTACTAATAACTTATACCCCTTACCGTGAACATTGACAATCTCAACATTAGCATCTTCTTTGAGATATTTACGTAATTTACTCAAGAAAACATCCATACTACGACCCGTAAAATAATTGTCATCGTGCCATATTTTTACTAGCGCCTCCTCTCTTGTAAGCACATCGTTTTTCTTCAAGCACAATAACCGCAACAACTCTGCTTCTTTAGTCGACAGTTTTTGTTGCTGACCTTTGTAAGAAATCAGCTGACTGGTATAATCAAAGAAATAATCCCCAATTTCAAACTTATCTACTAGTTCCTCTTCTTTATCCTTGGACACGCGTTTTAACAACGCGTTGATACGGAGTAATAATTCTTCTACGCGGAAAGGCTTCGTGATGTAGTCGTCTCCTCCCAATTCGAATGCCTGCGTTTTGTCTTCCATCATACCTTTTGCCGTAGCGTAGATTATAGGTACTGTTTTATCCATTTTACGGATGTCTTTGCCTAGTGAAAACCCATCTTTTTTCGGCATCATCACATCAAAAATGCACAAGTCATATTCGTCTTTACGGAAAGCAGTAAGCGCTTCATCGCCATCTTGGGCCAATGTCACATCAAATTTCCCTTTTAATTCTAAGTAATCTTTTAGAAGTTCGCCTAAGTTAGGGTCATCTTCAGCTAGTAATATTTTCTGCATACTATGTTAGTTTTTATGCTTCTCGATCAGGTGTTATACCTTTTAAGGGAAAAGTTAACTCAAAGATTGTGCCTTTGTCTTTTTCACTTTTCACCTGAATTTTACCATTAAGCCGTTTTATAATATCATTGACATAACTTAGTCCTAACCCAAACCCCTTAACATTATGTATATTCCCTGTCGGAATCCGATAGAACTGGTCAAAAATCTTTTCTTTTTGGTCTTTTGTCATCCCCATTCCTTTATCTGCGATAGTCACGATAATACTGTGTTTCGTGTTATACGTCTTTACCGTGATTTCAGGAGCGTCTCTGCTGTACTTGATAGCATTGTCAACTAAGTTAAAAAATACATTGGACAAATGAAGCTCATCCCCAACCACTAAGTCATCGGGAGCAGCTATATCCGTATGGAGTATCCCGTTTGCTCGCTGCAGCTGTAAGTTCATACTATCCAAAACTCCCGAAACGACGGAATTAATGTGGACATCGACCTTTTCTATCTTTAAATTCTCCTTCTCCAAACGAGCAATGTTTAGTACCCGTTCGATATGGTTACCAAGCCGAACATTCTCATCGTAAATAATATTTGCCAATCTGTCTACGCGCTTGCCATCAGCAGCAATCTCGGGATCACGGAGAGATTCACTGGCTATCATAATCGTTGCCACCGGCGTCTTAAACTCGTGGGTCATGTTATTCATGAAATCCGTTTTCATCTCCGAAATCTTCTTTTGCTTGAAAATGATACTTAATGTATAAGCAAAGGCGCCGATGAGCAACGCTAACAATGCGATCATGGGTAAGAGCATATAACTCATGGTATCGCGAATCACCGAAGATTTATTTGGAAAATAAATAGATAGAAGTCCCGGCGAACTGTTCAGATCATTTTCAAATAATTTTGTACTATACTTCGCGAATTGCTTTTTTGTTTTAGGATTGTTGCTTTGCAGGGTTTCATAGATAATATAGCTTTGATCATCTCGTACCTCAATGTTAAAAGGAACATAAATATCACGTTTATTTAGCTCCGCATCCAGTTCTCTTTTTAAAAACTTGATGTTCAAGCGTTCACGAAACGGCTTTTTTGCGAGCAATATACTCGATTCTATATCTTTTAGGATATGTTCGCTTTTTCCACCTATGATAGCTAACGTATCAAAAAGGGTGGTCGCCTGCTGCAATTTCTTCGCATTTAGTACTACCAATTGGTTTTCCAGTTCCTGTAGCTGATCTGCGATTTCCCGATTAGTCCGAGGGATCAGCGTAGCGGTTTGCATTGCCTCTACCCTATTATTTCTAAAATAAGGAATAATAAACCGTGTACTATCATCTTTTGCTGGGATTAAAGGCACTTCACGCTTGGCAGATAATTGTATGTCTGTATCAAAATATCCCTCACCGACATATTTATTAACAACATTAAAATCTATATAGGTTTGATAGCGTTTTCTTCTGATATATGTTTCATAGAACGCATTGTTAACATAAATCGCATTCGGGGCAAGTGCTTTTAGATTCTCTTCCTCTTCTCGATATCGCTGCTCATAGGCAAACTGCTGCTGTTGTAATTTTTTTATCCGCTCCTGGACTTCCAATTGACCTGCCAAAAGCTGTTCATTACGCTCCCGCATAGCTTTATCAGCTTTAAACTTCTCTTGGTTAATCCGGTCCTGCTCGCGGGCAAACTCGAAAATCTCTTGCTTTTCAATTTTGCTTGCAACCGAAGCAAGTGCAGCCGTCACCGCCTCATCAAAAAGCTGGGATTTCTGTTTAAAGGACTCCTTGATAAAATAGTATTGCATGGCCATCACCCCAACAAGAGCTACAGACATTAACCATATAATTAGTGTGATACTACGCTTCTTCATCCTCTATCTGCAAAAATAGCTATGGCTAACCGTTAAAGACTAGCCTTTAACACTATTTAACAGCAAATAGCCTATAAATCAACTTTTTTTATATTCCCACCAAAAGTTATTATCCGCGGAGCACCGGAGAAAAAATAGAATATCACGATCCTCATAATCATGTGCAGCCTTTTTCTTACTTTTGGACATGGCATTGGTATACCTTCGGGAATTAGATAACGACACGAAGTTCGCTATATGGAAAATAGAGGAAACGACTGAAGAGCTGTTAAACCGCTTGCAGCTAGATGAACAAGAGAAATCCGTTTTAGAACGTTTCAGTAAGGGAAAACGTACCCTACACTGGCTAGCATCGCGCGTCCTACTCCGCTGCCTTCTCAAAACAGACGGGTTTATTTCCTGCCCATCCGACGAAAACGGGAAACCCTATTTGCCGAATTACCCATATCAGATATCATTTACACATTCCTACGACTACGCGGGGCTCATTATGAGCCAAAGAGGCCCCTGTGGCATCGACCTCGAAATTGTTAAAGATAAAGTATTGCGTATCAAGGAAAAGTTCATGAAGCCTAATGAGCTCGCTTTTATACAAAACAATAACGTAGAACAGTTGTATGCCTGTTGGTGTGCCAAAGAAGCCGTTTATAAGCTTCAAGGTAATAGGGGTGTCTCTTTTCTTGAAAATATGACTATCCTACCTTTCCAATATAAACCACAAGGTGTCATGACCCTTGTGCTGCGTAAAGACAGCATAAAAAAATCATTTCAGGTATATTACGAGAAGTTTCAAGACTATATGCTAGGATACGTAGTTGACTGAACAGCAACTGATAGACATCCGAAAGCAAATTTGACAATTTGTTAATCTCTGGCACATGATGGGTTAACAAAAGTTGATTTACTTTAAAAAAACGAATATGAAACGAAACGTTGAACTTGTCGTTATTTCTGACGTTCACTTAGGAACGTACGGCTGTCGGTCAGAAGAGCTTCTTAGATACCTCTCCTCTATTGATCCCCAAAAACTCATCCTCAATGGCGATATTATTGATATCTGGCAATTTAGGAAAAGCTACTTTCCAGAATCACACCTCCGTGTACTAAAATATGTACTAGATCTTGCCTATAACGGATGCGAGGTAGTATATATAACCGGAAATCATGATGAGATGCTGCGAAAATTCGGCAAAATGCAGTTTGGCCGCATTGAACTCACCAACAGAAAACTCCTTGATATTGATGGCAAAAAAGCTTGGCTCTTTCACGGAGATGTCTTCGACGCATCAATCCAACACACAAAATGGCTCGCCAAACTGGGTGGCTGGGGGTACGACCGTCTGATACAGTTGAACAACATCATTAACTGGGCCTTGACAAGGCTAGGATATGATAAATATTCTTTGTCAAAAAAAATCAAAAACTCTGTAAAAAAAGCCATCAAATTCATTTCAGACTTTGAAGAGACCGCATCACACCTGGCCATTGAAAACAACTATGATTACGTGATTTGTGGTCATATCCATCAACCACAAATCCGAAATATAGAGACGAAAAAAGGCCATTGTATCTATATGAACTCCGGTGATTGGATCGAAAACCTTACCGCTTTAGAATACCATCAAGGCCAGTGGAATCTATTTAGCTACGAAGAACAGAAAAGTTCTCTAGGCGAGTACCCCAAGGAAACTCCTAAAATTCAGAACACCGTCGAAGAGTTGCTTCACAGTATTGTAAGCGGTCCGGTTTAGAAACGAGCGATCTCTTCGATCTGCTCCTGTACGAATTTCGTGGTCAATTCATCAATAAGCTGATCATCACCCCCCAACTCATCCTGTACCTTAGGCAGATGAATTTTCAAAGGTAATACATGCATACGCATGTAGTTACACACCCCGGTAAAGTGGTCGACTCCCCGTATATTCCCATATTTTCCCGTGGAAACGCCCACTAATGCCGCTTTTTTATGAAAAAATGAAGCAGGAAAAGAGCAAGCATCCATAAAAACCTTTAATATTCCCGGAAAACTGCCATTGTACTCGGGGATGATAAAAACAAATTTACGCGCGCTCGATACTAAAGCCTGTATAGGTTCGAAAGCTTCACTACGTTTCCCATACAAATCCGTCACCGTAATATCACGTGGTAGATCAGACAACGAGAGCAGTTCCCACGATTCTCCCTTGCGCTGTAGTTCCTGCTGATAATATTTAGCTATTTTTAAAGAGTTACTCCGTTCGCGATTTGTTCCCGATATAATTAAGTTCATATTATAAAATAGTGCTGTTACAAAAAGCCCTTATTCTATATAAAAGGGTAATGCTATTTTTTTGTATCTTAGCAACCTTAGCCGTTGGGTAAGAGCTTTTGCCAAAAATACGATTTTTAACATCATTTAAGCATTTGCTTTATCTTAGGAATGTAAATTTGGCCGTAACTTTGGAAAAGTTTTATCCGGTCGGCGTTTAGATATAAAAGGGTTTCAATCTCATGGGAAAAATAATAGCAATAGCCAATCAGAAAGGCGGTGTAGGAAAAACAACAACTTCCATCAATTTGGCGGCGAGTTTGGCTGTTTTGGAGCATAAGACGTTGTTGGTAGATGCCGATCCTCAAGCAAATTCCACTTCGGGGATTGGTTTTGACCCGCGGGTAATCAAAGCGAGCGTATATGAATGTTTGGTAAACGACCTCCCCCCTCGCGAGGCTATTCAGCAAACAGATACACCTAACCTTGATCTGCTACCGGCACATATTGACCTCGTAGGTGCAGAAATTGAGATGATCAACATGCATGAACGCGAGTTCAAAATGAAGAAAATGTTAGATGAAATAAAAGACGACTACGATTTCATTATCATAGACTGTTCACCCTCTTTAGGATTGATTACCATCAATGCATTAACAGCATCTGATTCAGTTATCATCCCTGTACAATGCGAATATTTTGCCTTGGAAGGCTTAGGAAAATTATTAAATACCATTAAAATCGTTCAAACGCGATTGAACACTAGCTTAGAAGTCGAAGGTATTTTATTAACCATGTACGACGTGCGGCTGCGCCTTTCGAATCAAGTAGTCGAAGAAGTTCGTACGCATTTCAGTGACTTAGTATTTGATACCATCATTCAACGAAATACACGTTTAAGCGAGGCACCAAGCTTCGGTATTTCGGTTATCATGCACGACGCATCGTGTAAAGGCGCTATCAACTATTTGAACCTCGCACGTGAAATATTACAGAAAAACGGTTTAGTTACAGAAAAGTCGCAAACAGCAACAATATAGTATGGCATTACAAAGAAAAACAGGATTAGGAAAGGGCTTGGGTGCACTATTGCAAGGTGATGATGTGCAAGTGACAAAGAACGTGGGCAAGACAGATGCTGTAGCGAGAGAAAATACGAATCCAGCAGCCGGCAGCATCAATTTTATTAAAATTAGCCAAGTCGCTGTTAATCCTTTTCAGCCTCGTACGGATTTCGACGAACAAGCCTTACAAGAGCTTTCCGAATCGATCAAAGTACAAGGGTTAATCCAACCCATTACGGTACGTCAGGTAAGCAAAAGCGAGTACCAATTAATCAGTGGAGAACGTCGATTAAGAGCAGCAAAATTAGCGGGAATCGACGATATACCAGCATACGTTCGCACAGCCAATGACCAGCAAATGCTGGAGATGGCACTTATTGAGAATATCCAGCGTGAGAACCTCAACGCCATTGAAGTCGCATTGAGCTTTCAACGTATGATTGAAGAATGTGACCTTAAACAAGAAGAACTTGGCGAACGGGTGAGTAAAAATCGCTCAACTGTAACAAACTATCTTCGTTTGTTGAAATTACCTCCTGTTATTCAAGCGGGTATCCGTGACGGGCAGATTTCTATGGGGCATGCGCGTGCGCTGATCAATGTAGGCGAAATAGAGAAACAGCTGTATGTTTATCAAGAAATTATCGATAAAGGGCTTTCTGTCCGGATGACCGAGATTTTGGTACGTAACATACAACAACAGAACAAACCGAAAAAAAATCCGGTGGGCAAGCAGTTGGACTTCCAATACCAAAAAATTGAAGACGATCTGGCTTCCAGATTTTCTACCCGTGTAAAATTAAACATGAAAAATAGTAGAGGCAAAGGGGCTATTGAAATTCCTTTCGAAAGTGAAGACGATCTAAGTCGTATCTTGGAATTATTAGACTGGTAATGCGTTACAAATTTTTACTGTTCTTGATCGTTGTCGCTACGTTGAGCATACGCGCACAGGAGCGGGATACGATAACGAAAGCTGTAGATACTACGGCAATAGATACCGCTACGACGAAGGTCGCACTTCAGGATTCGGTAGATATGCCCCAAGATACCCTCGGGAATGTGCAGGACAGCGTACGAAAAGAAACCCGAAAAGAGCGCAGAGCGAGGGAAAAAGCGGAGAAAGAACACGAAAAATACTACTATAAAGATATCAAAAAAGATTCTACCCGTTTGGAAATTGAACACCTTTCCCGTACCGCTTGGAAGCGTTCTTTGATTTTACCCGGATGGGGGCAATATACCAACAAGGGGTTGTGGTGGGTCAAAGTGCCGATTATATATGGGGGATTGGTCACGGGTTATGTCGTGTTCGATTACTGGCAGTGGTATTATAAAAAGTTCTTGGATGAGTTGGATTATCGTATAAAGTACCATGACGAGCCGAATGACCCCGACCTCATGAACTGGGGAACCCAAGGTCTAGTTCAGCAAAAAGATTATGGACGCAGAAACCGGGATTTAACCATTCTGATCACGGCGGGTTTTTGGGGGTTGAATGTTGTAGAAGCATACGTGGATTCGATGTTAAAATATAGATGGAATATTGGTTCTGACATGACAATGAAGATTCGTCCTACGCTTATGCCCGCAATGAATACAGCGTTGATCGGTTCTCATGCTTTAGGAGGCTTTGGCGTGACACCAGGTATCAAACTAACAATGAATTTAAAATAAATTAACCAGCTACGAGCCGAGCGAGCTCATGAAATAATTATTATAATGAAAATAGTAATTTTAGGATACGGCAAAATGGGGCAGCTTATCGAAAAATTTTCGATGAAGCGAGGCCACGAAATTTTTCTCATTGTCGATAAAAATAATCGTGAATCTATTTCAGCAGATGATATTGCGGAAGCAGACGTCGCCATAGATTTTAGTGAACCGGCAGCAGCGCTGGACAATATTCATCTGTGTTTCGAAGCAAATTTACCTATTGTCGTAGGCACCACAGGTTGGTACGACCATTTAGATGAAGTACAATCGATATGTGAGGATGAAAACCAAACGATGCTCTATGGCTCTAATTTTAGCATCGGCGTAAATGTCTTTTTCCACGTAAACAAATTATTGGCAAAAGCCATGAGCCCTTATAAGCAATACGACGTGCAGGTTGAGGAAATACACCATATCCATAAGCTCGATGCTCCAAGCGGAACCGCAATCACCATTGCCGAAGGAATTTTAGAAAACACATCCGATAAAACAAAATGGGTTAACGATGTTATTGGTGAGGGCGAGGAAGTGATCCCAAAATCAGATGAATTGCTAATTGAAAGTCACCGCATTGAAGAGGTCCCGGGGACACACACGGTTTTGTATAGCTCCGAAGTGGATCAAATCGAATTTAAACACACGGCACATAGCCGTGCCGGCTTTGCTTTGGGGGCAGTAGTCGCTGCGGAATGGGTGCAAGATAAAAAAGGATTTTATCAAATAACAGAGATGTTTGATTTTATGTAACAACAATATGTATTATATCATTTTTACCATATTAACTATAGTCACATTATACGGATTATGGTTACTATTCAAAAAAGCAGGAAAGCAGGGTTGGGAAGCCATTATTCCTTTTTATCGGGAATACGTCATGGCACAATTAACCGCCCGCCCTACATGGTGGGTCATCCTGCTACTTGTACCTATCGTAAATATCTTCATTTTTTACGCCCTGTACCTCGATTTCCTAAAAAGTTTCGGAAAACGTCGTTTCTGGGAATCTGTTGTCGCCGTATTATTACCTTTTATATTCTTACCGTTGTGGGGAAGAGACCCAAATGTAAAATATTTAGGGCAATCCAACACGGAGGCCTTCCACAAAAAATATCCCTACAAGAAAACGGTAGCACGTGAGTGGGCTGATGCCATTATTTTTGCAACAATAGCAGCAACATTGATTAGAGGTTTTCTCATTGAGGCCTATATGATCCCTACCGGATCGATGGAGCGCAGTTTATTGATTGGTGACTTCCTATTTGTAAGTAAGCTGAATTACGGGCCACGTGTCCCTATTACACCCATCGCTTTTCCATTTGCACACCATACGATGCCAGTGACGGGAGGAAAAGCTTATTCTGAAGCGATACAGCTACCTTACAAACGTTTGCCGGGCTTCCAAAAGATAAAACGGAATGACGTCGTCGTATTCAACTTTCCCGCAGGAGACACCGTGGCTTTAGAATATCAAGAACGGACCTACGCAGATCTTGTACGCGAAATGGGAAAAGACATAGTGCACAATCAATTTACCATCGAAACCCGTCCTATTGACAAACGCGAAAACTATATCAAGCGTTGTGTCGGAATGCCTGGTGATGTGGTATCCTTAGAACGCGCGAAACTGTTTATAAATGGGGAACCGGCGTTTACCCCTCCCGAGATGCAAATGGCCAATTTTATTTACACAGACGGATCAGGACTTAACCGAGAAAGAATGCATGACTTGCGCATAGACTTCCAACAAATGTCTGATCCCAGCGTCTTCATGATGCACCTTACTGTAAAGCAAGCCGAGACAATAAAGAGTTGGGGGAACGTAAGAGAGGTCGAAATGTACATTGACGAGAGTTCCGCCGCCTACCCCCACGATAAGCACTACAACTGGAGCATAGATAACTTCGGTCCTCTTACCATTCCTGCCGAAGGTTGGACAGTAGCGCTAGACTCGCTTACCATTCCGTTATATGGTCGCGCTATACGAGACTACGAAGGCAACACCTTAGAGAAAAAAGCGGACGGCTATTATATCAACGGAGAAAGAGCAGACAGCTATACATTCAAACAAAATTACTATTGGATGATGGGAGACAATAGACACAACTCATTAGATTCCCGTTCATGGGGTTTTGTGCCAGAAGACCATATCGTTGGAAAAGCACTATTTACATGGATGAGCTGGGATGACAAAGGAACATTCCTTTCCAAAATACGATGGAACAGAATCTTTAAGGGGATTAATTAAAGTTAGATACAGGGCGTTTGCCCTGTATCTAAGCCTTTAACGCTAACAAATACCGTTTTATTGTTTCTTCCAGTCCCAGGTACAACGCGTCGGCAATAAGCGCATGACCAATACTTACTTCGAGTAGCCCAGGAATGCGTTCGTTAAAATACTTTAAGTTATGCAAATCCAGGTCATGACCGGCATTTAATCCAAGCCCCACTTCCTGTGCTTTTCGAGCCGCCTTAATATAGGGCGCGATAGCTTTTTGATCATCGTAACCAAATTCCGCTGCATAGCCCTCCGTATAAAGCTCTACTCTATCGGTACCCGTTTCCGCAGCCCCCTCGACCATCTCCTCATCGGGATCAACAAAAATAGACACCCGAATTCCGTTGTCTTGAAATCGTTTTACCACATCTCTCAAATAATCTCTATGTTCGATGGTGTTCCAGCCATGATTGGAAGTAATCTGATTAAGCGCATCCGGAACTAATGTTACTTGTGTCGGTTTGTTCGCCAACACCAAATCTACAAATTTTTGTTCCCGGCAATTTCCCTCTATGTTGAATTCCGTCGTAATCTCAGCCTTGATATCATAAACATCTTGATAACGAATATGCCTTTCGTCCGGACGGGGATGTACCGTGATTCCCTGTGCTCCAAAACGTTCACAAGCTAATGCAGCAGCTACCACATTGGGCACATTCCCTCCCCTAGCGTTTCGTAGCGTGGCAATCTTATTAATATTTACCGATAGTTTAGTCATAGTATTATTTCGTTTTACGCATTCCAAATACGTCCTCACGAAATTCCAAAAAAAACCTTAAATTGCAAACAGATAATGAACAATCTTGATCCAAATATTTTCAGTGGCTTTCGCTTACTGGACATCATTGATATTTTACTGGTGGCCATTATCATCTATTATATATATAGTTTGATAAAAGGCACCATTGCCGTTAATATTCTTATAGGAGTAGGTCTTTTCTATGGCATCTATCTTGTTGTAAAACAAATGGAAATGCGTCTGCTTACCGAAATTTTTGGAGGATTTATTTCCGTTGGTTCCATAGCGTTAATCGTCGTTTTTCAACAGGAAATACGACGATTTCTAATTCATATTGGAAAGAACATTTCACTGCGGCGGAAGAAGTTCTTCTGGTCCTTCCTGAATACCAAAAAAACTTCACAAATTGACAACGGCGAACAACTAAAACCCATCATTGACGCCTGCCGTAGCATGTCGCGGTCCCGTACTGGAGCCCTGCTCGTATTTTCGCGCTACTTTGACGAAGAATATTATCAATCCAGCGGCGAATATATTGATGCCCCGGTGTCCAAACGTTTATTGGAGAGTATTTTTTTCAAAAACAGCCCGCTACATGATGGCGCCGTTGTTATTGTCGACTTTCGCATCATGACGGCGAGCTGTGTATTACCATTGTCCGATAGCGAGGATCTACCACCGCAATTTGGATTACGTCACCGGGCGGCCATCGGCGTCACCGAAGTATCCGAGGCGGTCGCAGTTATCGTATCCGAAGAAACGGGAGAAATATCGTTTGCTAAAGATGGAAACGTCAATATGAATCTCAGTCCGGAGGAGTTGGAGAAAATATTGAGAGAGGAGCTGTAGCATGCTACTGCCACCCTCCCCCAAGCGTTTTATAAATAACGATCTCATTTAATAATTCCTCTTTTTGTATCTCCACCTCATCCAGCTCGGCGGAAACTGCATCTTTCTGTGCTGTGATGATTTCCAGGTAAGATACTCGTCCGGCGATGAATAACTCGTTGGCAGCATCTACAGCACCTTTGAGCGCCTCTACTTCTTCTTTAATATATTGTTGTCGCTGTTCGATATGATCTTGCGTTTTCACCGCGTTCGACACCTCATTATAGGCATTGAGTACCCGCTTTTCATACTCCAGAAAGCTTAGGCCATACATCGCTTTGTAGGTTTCATATTGGCTTTTTAACTGACGTTGATTAAAAATTGGAGCGGTCAGGCCGCCGGCCAGACCATAAGTCAACGATTTGTCCATATTGACAAGCTTGTTCAGGCTAAATGCTTGCAACCCCATAAAAGGTGATAATACGACGCTGGGAAGGAAAGCCGCTTTAGCAAATTTCACGTCCTGCTCTGCTCCGATAAGCAGGAAAGAAGCCTCTCGAATATCGGGTCGTAAGGCAAGCATCTGAAAAGGCACCCCCACATCAAGCTTTTCAAATAACGGACGATCTCCAAATTTGCCTTCTGTCCGTCGAACTTGGTTATTAAATCTTCCTGTCAAGTAGTTAATATGGTGTTCTAACAGCGTGATTTCCTGTCTAGTCCGTTCACGCTCAGCCCGCGAATTAGCCAGAAAAGCCTTAAATTGCTGCACACCAAGTTGTGTGGCGCGTCCAGCTTCCTTTTGCAACTCCGTAATTTCCAACGCCCGTTCATTCAATACGATGTTGTTGTCAAACACTTTAATCTTCGCATCTAAGCTAAGCAACTCGTAATAAGCTGAAGCGATATTCGTCACCAGCTCCGTCTCTACCAATCGTCGCGCTTCGTTCTCCGCCAGCAAACTATTAAATGCCGCATTTTTCTGCGCACGTAACTTGCCCCACAAGTCCAGTTCCCACGACGCTCGGACACCGACAAAATAGTCCGGCAATACTTCCGGAATCTGTTCGTCGTCTTTTAAATTTTCCGAAAATCCCGTATCATAGTTACCAATACCCTCTTCCGTATAGAAACCATATTTTCTCAATCCAGCTTCCGCAGCCAGGTCTAAAGTAGGTAAAAGAGCCGCCTTTCGTTGCTTAAAGCTTGCCTGTGCAATCTCAATGCGCTGAATAGCTTGCTGCAAGTCATAATTATAGATTAATGCCGAATCGATTAGTGCTTTTAGGTAAGGGTCTGTAAATATTTCCTTCCACGGTCGGTGAGCAATATTTGCGGTATCCGTATTTACTGATGCCAGACTATCATGATGGAATTGCGTCGGCAGTTCTGCATGTGTTTCTTTTCCCAGTTCTTTCGGCACGGTACATGATACTACCAAACCCGAAGCAATTAATAAAGCCACGACTTTCGGCACCATGCTTTTATTCTTTTCCTTTTTCTTCCGCGAAAACATCACATATAATCCCGGAATAATAATAACACCAAATAATGTCCCGATTAACATACCACCCACAGATGCCGTACCGATCGTCCGGTTTCCAATCGCACCGGCACCAGACGCTAGCATCAATGGTATTAGCCCAGCGATAATGGCAAACGATGTCATCAATATAGGACGTAATCTCACATAAGCACCTTCTATCGCCGCCTGTAATACATTCATCCCCTGTTTTTGTTTCAATACAGCATATTCCACAATCAAAATGGCATTTTTACCAAGTAGACCAATCAACATGACCATTGCCACCTGCGCATAAATGTCGTTTTCCAACCCAAGCAATTTCAAGAACAAGAAAGAGCCAAAAACACCCGGCGGAAGCCCTAAGATAACGGGCAGCGGTAACAAAAAACTTTCGTATTGCGCGGATAGCAATAAATACACAAACACCAAACATAACGCAAAGATGTAAATCGCTTGATTTCCGGAGATAACCTGCTCTCGCGTCATGCCCGCCCATTCTATTGCGTACCCCTGAGGCAGGTCTTCTGCCAATCTTTGTATCGTCTCGATTGCTTGACCCGTGCTATAACCCGGTGCCGGTTGACCATTCAACATGGCCGACGTAAACATATTATAGCGTGTTATTTGTTCAGGTCCATACACACGCTTCATCTTTATAAAAGAAGAATAGCGCACCATCTCCCCGTCTTTAGTTTTTACAAACAGATCCAAGACATCCTCCGGTCGTTGACGATAATGCGGATCGGCCTGTACCATCACTTTATACATCTGCCCGTAACGGATAAAATTAGTCGCGTAAAAACTTCCCATTAGCGTTTGCAGTGTTGTCATGGCGTTTTCAACCGAAATTCCTCTTTTGGCGGCCATATCATAATCTACCTCCAACATATACTGAGGGAAGCTGACATCGAAACTCGACGAAACTCCTTCTATGGATTCCGTGTCATTGAGCGCTGTTACGAATTCGTCGACGACCCTTGCCGTCTGATTTAAATCCTCATTTCCACTACGATCCAATAAGCGCAATTCAAACCCCGACGCGTTACCAAATCCCGGAACTGTCGGCGGTGGAAAGAACTCAATCCTAGCATCGACAATGTGCGCGGTCTTTTCCTGCAATTCTCGCATCACATCATCCACCGTAACATTTCGCTCGTCCCAAGGCCTAAGATTAATCATACCCATACCGTACGATGCGCCCGACACCTCGGTCAACAGACTGTACCCCGCAAGCGTAGAAACGGTCTCGACCGACTCCAAGCTTCGGGCAATCTCACCCACCTCATTCAACGCCCGTTCTGTACGGTCTACCGTCGCACCCGGCGGAGTTGTTACATTTATATAAACCATCCCTTGATCCTCAGTAGGAATAAAGCCCGACGGCAATATACTGCTGACACCCCAAGTGGCAACAAAAAAGAAAATAAGCATCCCAACTGTCACGATCCTCCGACCCGCTATGCGCGTCAATAACCTTCGATAGCCACCCGCTGTTTTATCGTACGAGGAGTTAAATTTCTTGAAAAATCTATTTAACCAGCTATTCGACTCTTTTTTATCATGGGGCGAACGGAGGATAAGCGCGCATAGCGCTGGTGTCAACGTTAAGGCATTGATTCCCGAAATCACGATCGCCGCCGCTAAGGTCAGGGAGAACTGGCGGTAGAATACCCCCACCGGGCCCGAAAGGAAGGCTACCGGTATAAACACCGCCGACATCACCAAGGTAATGGCAATAACAGCCGAACCCACTTCCTTCATTGCAGCAAGTGTAGCCTCCATAGGGGGCAGATGTTCCTCCTCCATTTTAGCAAAGACAGCCTCGACGACGACAATACCGTTATCCACCACAATACCGATTGCCAGCACCAATGCAAACAACGTCAGCAAATTAATGGAGAAACCCATCATCAACATAAAAAACATAGCCCCGATCAAACTTACCGGTACAGCAAGAATTGGTATGATGGTAGCTCTGAAATCCTGCAAAAAGATGAATACAACCAAAAATACAAGGATAAATGCTTCCAATAGCGTCTTCACCACGCTGGACATCGATGCGTCGAGAAAACGGGAAACATCGTATCCCATACTATATTCCATTCCTGGTGGAAACGTCATAACCTTTAATTCCTCCATGCGGTCTTTTACACGTTGGATTACCTCTTGGGCATTTGATCCGGGCAACTGTTTCATCATAATGGAAGCCGATGGTCGCCCATCTGCTTTCGAAGCCATCTCATACTCTAACGATCCGAATTCGACCTCAGCCACATCACGAATCCGTAAGATAGAACCGTCTGAGTTAGCTCGAATAGGCACATTAGCATACTCCTGAGGTTCGGTAAACCGGCCGGGGTAGCGCAGCACATACTGCTGCATGTTTACCGTTTTGTCTGATCCAATCCCCGTTTGTCCCGGAGCCGCCTCAATATTCTGCCGGCGCAAGGCTTCTATTACTTCTTCTGTAGATATTTGATACGCCGCCAAACGGTCCGGTTTAAGCCAAACACGCATAGCATAATCCTTAAATCCCATAATTTCAGCAAAGCCGACACCCTCGATTCGCTTCAGTTCTTTAAGAATATTGATATCAGTAAAATTATATATGAATCGCTCATCCGCAGTCTCATCCGAAGTATAAATATTGAGGTACATCAACATACTATTTACTTCCTTTTCGGTAAGTACACCCGCACGTATTACTTCTTCAGGCAGCTCATCTATCACCGTCGAGACTCGGTTCTGCACATTAACCGCAGCGATATCTGGATCTACACCGACATTAAAAGCTATTTGAATAAGTGTAGTCCCATTATTCGTAGTCACCGTATTCATCGAAGTCATACCAGCGACTCCATTAATTGCCCTTTCCAACGGGATAGCGACTGCATCGGTACTTACCTCTGCGTTTGCACCGGTATAACTTGCAGTTACCACCACTGAGGGGGGAACAATATCCGGAAATTGTGTAACGGGCAAAGTAAATAAGGCCAAGACCCCCAATAATGTGATGAAAATGGATATCACCAACGAAAGTACAGGCCGCTTTATATAAGTTTCAAACATCTGGCAATTAATTTATATTTATTTCTGAGGTATTCCGTTCTACAGGGTTCACCTTCATACCATCACGAAGCCCCTGTACGCCTTCGAAAACAATTTTCTGATCATCGTCCAAACCACTAGCGACAATATAGTAGTGGCCGACACGTTCACCAGCCCGAAAAGGTTTCATTTGCACAGTAGAGTCGCTATTTAATACATATACATATGCCTTGTCTTGGATCTCTACCACCGATTTTTGATGCACGAACTTGGTGTCCCCCGTTGCTACCGGCACACCTATTTTACCAGATGCACCGTGTTTTAGTAACCCCTCCGAGTTTGGAAATTTTGCCCGCAGCGATATAGAACCTGTACCTGGATTGAACTCGCTCTCCACAATTCTTGCTTCTCCAGCATGCGGGTACTCCACACCATTTGCCAAAGCGAGCTTTACTTCCCTTTTAAATGTATTCTTTCTGAAGTTGGAGTCGCTGGCAAGATTCAAATATTCGGTTTCCGAAATATCAAAATAAACATTTACAGCACCTAAGTCAGATATCGTTGTAATCAAAGAACCCTCCTCCAATAACGACCCCTCTTTCAATAAAATCCTATCAATACGGCCGCTGAACGGAGCACGGATGCGTGTTTGGGAAAGCTTGGTCTGCATCTGATTTTTCACCGCCTTCGCTTCTTCTATTTTAGAAAGCGCCGCTTTATATTGTACCTTGATGAGATCAGCCTCTGTCGACGACACAATATTTTTTTCGACGAGTTTCTTGATTCGCTCCCGCTCCAATTCTACTTTTTTTGCTTCGGAGATCGCGATATTCAGGGCCGCTTCTGCTTTTGCATAATCAGCCTTATATTCTTCGTCATTCAATTGAAAAAGCACCTGCCCCGCTTTAACAGCCGCCCCCTCATCGACGTATATCTTTTCTAAAAAGCCCGTCAAACGCGAGCGCAGCTCAACATTCTTGTTTGCCTGAATGTCCGCGATATATTCCTGATAAATGGTCGTATCCATTACCATAAGGTCCGTTACCGGCACCCGCGTCATTACCTCGGCCTTGTTTTCTGTACTCTTAACGGTACAGCTGCTAGCAAACAATGCCAATCCCACTACCGGGAATACCAATGAAAGTGTCTTCATGTATTATTATTACTTAAAAAATGATGAAATCTGTAATTAAACTCTAGCGCGCTTACAAATAGGTCATACGGATTAATGAGTCTCTCCTGAGCGAAATTATAGTCTTCTCGAGAAGATTAAACCGTAGCAAGTCAGCCGACGACTCACTATTGCCTACTTGTAACGTTTGGGTTAAAACCAATCGCTAATATCCACGAAAATAATCGAAGATTTGGGAAATTATTGGGAATAGAAAAGCTAGAAGGGTTGTAGCCTATATAAGTACATATAGTAGCCCGGCACAATACGCCGCTTCCTCCCGTCGTATACCGGATGTTTGATATATGAGGTCAGCTGCTTAAAAGAAAACAGGACTGCCAGAACTAATACAAAGAGCGATAGCGATAGGGCTTGCTGCCCGTGCGATCTGTATTCGTCGTAGGGAATTTCAACATCAGCCGCATCCTTATCAATGGGAAGAGCTAATACATCATCCAGCACGATCTCCAAAAGTGATTCGCCATTCAGAAGAGAATCGTCATGCCTTATGCCAGACACTGTCTCCGGTTGATAAACCAGAATATTCAGATAGCACAACAACACCAAAGCGTGAACGATTTTAAACCACATTTGAGGCAAAAATACTAACCTTATGTGAAGTAAACTACCCTACCATTGTAAAAAAAGTGTTAACCATACGTTTATCAAGACAACGGCCCGAGGAAAAATCCCGCGGGCCGTGTCTACTTTTATAATACTAATTACCGTGAATACTATTCTGCGCGTAATATCTTAGCTGCTTCCACCATAGATTCAAGCGCTGCTTTCGTCTCTGGCCATGCACGGGTTTTCAAACCACAATCAGGGTTTACCCATAGCTGTTCAGCAGGCACAACGGCTTTCGCTTTGCGAAGTAAGTGCACCATCTCCTCTGTGTTAGGCACACGTGGCGAATGTATATCGTACACACCCGGGCCAATATCATTTGGATATTTGAAATCTCCGGCAAAGGCATCAAGCAATTCCATTTGTGAACGCGATGTTTCTATCGTAATCACATCAGCATCCATAGCCGCGATGTCCTGAATGATATCATTGAACTCCGAGTAACACATGTGTGTATGGATTTGAGTATCATCTTCCACATTGGATGACGAAACACGGAACGCTCGAACAGCCCAGTTCAAATAATCTTGCTGATCGGTTTTACGCAAAGGAAGTCCCTCCCGAATAGCTGGCTCATCAATTTGGATGATTTTGATACCCGCTTTTTCCAATGCCTGCACCTCGTCCAAAATAGCCAAAGCAATTTGATAAGTCGTTGTCGAACGGGGTTGGTCGTTACGTACAAATGACCATTGCAAAATAGTAACCGGTCCAGTCAACATCCCTTTTACAGGGCGATCTGTCAAGGACTGTGCATACGCAGACCAGCGAACCGTCATATCCGCAGGGCGATAAACATCACCATAAATAATTGGAGGTTTTACACAACGGGAGCCATAAGACTGTACCCATCCATTTTTCGTGAACGCATAGCCAGCCAATTGCTCGCCGAAGTACTCCACCATGTCATTACGTTCAAACTCACCGTGTACCAACACATCAATATCCAGTTCTTCTTGCAAACGGATAGTTCTTTCGGTTTCTTCCGCAATTTCTTTGTCGTACTGCTCCTGCGTAATCGCACCTTTTTTCAGGTCTGCTCTCCACTTACGGACGTCTTTCGTCTGCGGGAAAGACCCGATTGTCGTCGTAGCAAACGCCGGCAAATTAAATTTCGCCTGCTGCGCCGCTTTACGAGTGGAAAACGGAGACGTACGAGTCGCATCGTCATCCGTAATATTCGCGGTGCGCTCTTTCACTTCCGGTCTATGGATCAACGGTGAAGTACGACGACTTTCCGCAGCCGCCTTGTTCGCTTCAAAACGCTCAGTGGTTTTTGCATCCGCTTCACCATCAGCCAACACCGCCAAGTCTTTCACTTCGGCTAACTTTTGTTTTGCAAAAGCCAACCAGTTCTTCACCTCAGCTGGCAAAGATTCTTCATTATCCTCGTTATCCAAATCAAACGGAACATGCAATAACGACGAGGAGGGGGCAACCCACACCCGGTCAGCTCCCAATGCATCTACTGCCTGTCTGATTTTCACCAACGATTTTTCATAGTCGTTTTTCCAGATGTTTCGCCCTTCAACAACCCCTAAAGAAAGTGTCAAAGATGCAGGAACTTTTGATAAAACAGTATCTAGTTGATTTTCTCCACGAACAAGATCAAGGTGAAGCGCATGAACCGGTAAGTTCACCGCCGTTTCTTCGTTGTCGCGGAGAGCTTCGAAATAAGTTGCCGCAATCAATTTGATGCCCTTAGCTGCAGTAGCCAATTTTTCAAACACTTTACCGTATAAAGTGCGTGTAGCATCATCAATATCCAATGCTAAGAACGGCTCATCGATCTGCACATATTGTGCACCTGCATCAGCCAACTTTGCTAAGATCTCCTCATAAACAGGCAATAATCTATCAATTAAATCAATACGATTAAAGCCCTCTTCCTTTTCTTTACCTATTAAAAGATAAGTTATCGGGCCAATCAATACAGGTTTTGTTTCAATACCCAATGATTTAGCCTCGTTGTACTCGTTCAAGAATTTCTCCGACGTCAATTTAAACGTTTGATCTTTCGTAAATTCCGGAACAAGATAGTGATAGTTCGTATCGAACCATTTAGTCATTTCCATCGCCGTGACGTCCACACCCTCCTCTTGGAATCCGCGTGCCATCGCAAAATATAAGTCTAAATTATATTGGCGATCAATTTTGTTTAACAGCGAGCTGTAACGAGCTGGAATAGCGCCTACTGTTAGAGACAAATCCAATACTTGGTCATAAAAAGAAAAGTCATTGGATGGAATCAAGTCGATACCTGCCTCTTTCTGTGTCTTCCAATTGCCTTCACGGATTTTAAGTCCTGCTTGCAATAGTTCTTCCGCGCCGATTTTCTTAGCCCAATAAGCTTCATTGGCCTTTTTCAATTCGCGGAATGCACCCACTCTCGGGTAGCCTAAATTGTTTGTTAATAACATAATATATCTGTTGTTGTGTTAATTTTTCTTATCTTTTTTGCTTTGGAGAAAAGGACACCAGGAAGAGTGTGCTCAGCTTATCTTTCTCCCAATCAGGAGTAGAATGTAGCACCTTGTCAAGAGACAGGTTGCTAAGGCTTCAGCGGGTCTACTCCCTCGGCCTTTCTCTATAAGCGAAGCCAAGATAAGAATAAAAAGGAATTTAACAAAATTTTCTTTTATGTTCCTTTTGTATAAAAAGGAACGCAAAAAGTATAGACTAAAGCGACACACAACAGGACGGTAATTAACAAAATAGTCTGTATATTCGCTCCGCTATAATAAAATACCGTTTCAAAGATGAGTAAGAAAATCGTATATCGATATAATTCAAAATATCCGTCTATCGTCGATTTAAGAGCAAAAGCGAAATCCCGAATTCCCAAATTTGCATTTGATTACCTCGAAGGAGGTTGTAACGAAGAGTGGAACTTAGCAAAAAACGAAAGTGATTTCGACAACATTGTACTAAAACCGCAGTACCTTCGGGTCTCTGGCGATATCAACATGTCTGTAGAACTTTTTGGTAGACGGTACAGCGCGCCCTTTGGTATCTCCCCCATCGGTCTACAAGGGCTGATGTGGCCCAATGCCCCAGAAATTCTAGCTAAAGCAGCTGCCAAAAATGACATACCATATACCTTGAGCACGGTATCAACAAGTAGTATTGAACGTATCGCCGAAGTTTCAGAGGGGAAGGCGTGGTTCCAACTTTACCACCCGACCGAAAACAAGCTTCGGGATGATATCTTGCGCCGTCTAGCAGCGGTGGAATGTCCTGTACTAGTCGTCTTGGTAGATGTTCCATCTTTCGGTCTTCGCTATCGCGAAATCAAAGCCGGTTTGTCCATGCCGCCGAAAATGAACATTTCCAACATTACGCAAGCTATGATGCGGCCACTGTGGGGCATTAAAACGTTACAGCACGGTATACCTTCTTTTGCGACCTTAAAACCTTATATGGAAAAAGGGCTCGACCTTGCACAGCTAGGCAAATTTATGGACCGTACCTTCACGGGTAAGGTAGACATCGAAAAAGTAAAAGCCATCCGCGATATTTGGAAAGGAGCACTCGTGGTGAAAGGTATTGCGAGCGACGAAGATATGGAGGCAGTTATCAGCATTGGTGCTGACGGCGTGATTGTATCCAATCATGGCGGCCGCCAAATAGACGCAGGAGAATCTTCTATTAATTCACTAATACACCTCGCCAGCAATCCCTCCTACAAAGAGAAGATAAAAATTATGCTAGATGGTGGTATACGTTCCGGTGTCGATCTGGCCCGCGCCCATGCCGTAGGTTCTGATTTTAATTTTATGGGGCGCCCTTTTATGTACGGTGTCGGTGCGTTAGGCGACGAAGGTGGCGAGCATACCATCAACCTGTTTAAAGCACAGCTATATCAAGTGATGCAACAACTCACGCTAGAAAATGTTAGTCAATTCCCTGAAAGACTATTGAAAATGTAACATAAAAAATATCCCGTCATGGCGGGATATTTTTCAGTCTTTATTTCCCTTCAACTGCTCTTTTTGAAGCGACAGACGTTTATTCGCTTTATATACTTTCACTGCGATAAGGAGGTAAGACAATAACAAGGGGCCATAAACCAATCCCATCAAGCCAAATAAAGGCAACCCGATAATCACTCCTATCACGGTAATCAATGGGTGAATATTGCCTACTTTTTTGCTGATGATAAAGCGCAGTATATTATCAATATTAATCACCAATCCAAACCCCCAAACGAGTAGACCCAACGCTTGCCAGGAGTTCCCTTGCGAAAATAAGACCAGCACAGCGGGCACAAAAATCAGTGGCGGTCCTAAAAGGGGGATGAAAGATAAGATAGCACAAATTACGCCCCAGAACAACGGGTCGCCAACGTCAAAAATCACGAACCCGATAGCGAGACATCCACCTTGAACAATAGCAATAATTGACTGCCCGAGGATATTGGAATATGTAATATTTTTCAACTCAGAGCTAAATACCACCGCCTGCTCCTCATCAAACGGCAAATAGTATAATATGCCGTTTTCAAAGCCTCGATAATTAACAAACAGGAAATATAAAATGAAATACATCACGGTTATTTCCAGAAATACGTTTGCCGCTCCGCCCAAAACGGCCGTCAGCAACTTACCAAAATAAGCAGCGCTCGATTCGAGCTGTTCTTGTAGCAAATCCGGTTTTCCCAATTTGTCACCAGCAAATTGGTTTACGGCATCGATAATCTGCTTTATCCAGGCCGGATTTTCCTGTAATTCCAACGCTTTTCGGACCAGCATGCTTCCAATACCAAAAAAAGGGAGGACGATAATAAAAATGGATAGAATGATAATAACCCCAGCCGCCAGCGGTTTAGGCCAACGCCATTTCTCGATAAAAAAAATGTTGAGTTTACGAAACAGCGTATACATAACCAATGTACCGAGAAAAGCTCCAAAAATCCCGCGTGTGGCGTATAAGAGTATACCGCCCAGGGTTAGGACAATTAAGAGAATAATAATATTTCTCTCTCTTTGTGAGAAAACGGGATTGCTCATACAGTTAATAGTATCTATATTAACTGTGGAACAAATATTCTAAAAGTTTGGTTTTCGCTTTTCCAAGAAAGCGGCTACACCTTCTTGAAAGTCTGGCGTATCAAAGGCATTTGCAAAAGCATCCATTTCTTCTTCATAACCCCTTTCCGGTTCCATAAGCCCTATATTCACCGCGCGGATAGCCGCAGCAATTGCCGAGCTCGACCGTTGGTACATTTTTTCCAAAAGCCTTTCACAGGTAGAAATCAGTTCCCCCTGCGGTACCACGTGGTTAACTAAGCCCCACTGTAACCCATCTTTCGCCTCGATTATATCGCCCGTCATGATCATTTCTAACGCTTTTCCCCGTCCAACAAGCTGCGGCAATCGCTGTGTACCACCGTATCCCGGAATAATCCCCAGAGAAACCTCTGGAAGCCCCATCTTCGCTTCTTCGCTTGCTACACGGATGTGGCATGCCATCGCTAATTCTAATCCTCCCCCGAGCGCAAATCCATTAATCGCCGCAATTACCGGTTTGGGAAACGTATACAAGTTATCCATAACCTCTTCTTGCCCGGATTTTGATAATTGCCACGCCTCATCAGACGAAAACTCTTGAAATTCTTTGATATCGGCACCGGCAACGAACGCTTTATCTCCAGCACCGGTTAGGATGATACCCCGCACGTCTTCATTTGCTTCCAATGTTGTTAAAATTTCGGAAAGTTCTTTTAAGACAAGCGTATTCAGTGCGTTCAACTTATCCGGCCTATTCACAGTGATATATGCCGTATTATTTTTGATGTCCAATAGAAAATAAGTAGGTGTCTTTTTCATCGTAATAAATTATTTTTAAAGGATAAATCATGATGGTCGCATAGTATTAAAAATTTAAATGAAGGCTGACCCGATACCTGTCTTTGTCGACATTCGGCAAAGCCGTATAGTTTAGCCGCCGTATGTACTCAACCCGCAATAAACGGAAAATATTGTCAATGCCTACTTTGCCCTCCCAATACGGAACCTTATTATCAAACATGTGCGTCATGATATCTCCATCAGCGTCGGTGTCAAAATGAACCACATCTTTGCTAAGATAAGGGTTATTAACATCACTCAGCCGACCATAAAACATTTTCGCTCCCCAAAGCTCTCGCAGTTTAAGCTTTTTGATTAACGGAATCTTATTTAAGATAAATCCTTCAAGCTGATGTTCAAATGCCAGACGGACATATTCATCCGCCACAAACTCCATACTACGCATCATCGAAAAGTCTATTTCATGCCGAGTATCCTCATCTCGGAATACATTCGGCATTTCCAATAACGGATAAGGCAGGGTGCCCCAAATTTTCCCCCCGCTCAACGTCATATCAGCAAAGCCCAATTGATTCAGAAAGAAACGTTTCGACACCGAAGCACGCATCGCGTCGAAAGCATAGTCTCCACTCCAAAACCCTTTCAGTCCACGATTATACTGTAGCGTAAACACCGGGTACTTCTCTACAATTGTACGCCTAGTCAAGTTACGATAATAAAACTTTTCTTTTGGGGCCCACCGCAGTATAAATTCCAATTCGTTGGTATTTATATGAGCTATATCGACGGGCTCATCTCCGGAAGAAACAAATTCCAAATCACCAATCGCTCTCCTACGATGATGGATAAAAGAGCTCTGCAGACTCACGTGGTTGCCAAATTCAATTAGATGCTTAAGTTGATACGCATAGGTATCCATCCATTTCGTCGGGCGGTTACTGCGTATAGACTGAAAAAAACTATCTCCCTTTTTAAAACCAAGCATCCTGCCGGGATCGAAAATATCATGCTGTACCGCCACTTGCAAGTAGTGTGCTGGAAAAGTAGCCACAGATTCACCGTTTAACGAAAACGTTGGCCGAACAAAATACTTCATTTTGCCATCTTGTGTTCCATACGCTAAATATCCCTCGATAAACAGCTTTTCCGAAAAACCCAATGTGGTCCGTCCACTTAGCCGTATCCGATTGCCCTCTATATTATTCCTTGAATATAAATACTCCAGCGGTCCAAATTCAACAGGTCCAGCCGGATAGAATCCCTGTGCCAACAAATAGCCAGCAGCAAGCATCGTTCGAAATGTACGGTTATTGTTTAGTGAATCAACATTCGTGTAGACCCTGTTTTCTACAGGCGATAGCTGCACCGGACGTTGTTGATGAACAAGCTTTTCATTATCCCTTGCCGACGTCAATATCTCTGTAGGCGCCCCTTTAAAGACATCGTCAGAGAACGATGGAGAAAAGTCGTAATCATAATTGTACGTCGTCTTACGACCATAAACCGCATCGTTTCTGTTCGTACCAAACATGATGTCTACATCACTACGCACCAGAAACATATATTGCTCCTCGTTTGGCCGAAATTGCAAATCAATGGTTATGTCATTTACCCAGTTTAGATTCGCCTCTTTATTTGCACGTAACCTGGCACCCTGCACTGCGAAACGACCGTCGGTTGTAATCCTCAGCTTACCACTAAGCAATAGGTCAGTTTTGTTTCGCGGCTCAAAATTTAATTCGATTAAACGCCCTTCTTCTGTATTAATCGTATCCACGATGTAGTACTTATAAAAAACTGGGGCATTGTCCGCTATCGGACTTAGAAATAACTTGTTAATCAAAAAAATATTGTCGTCATAAATCTCTACCTCCTGAAAAAGATAAGATAAGTAGGACTGTATGTTATGATTATTTACATACCGATCGTCAAAATCAGTCTGTTTGATAGACTTCACCCGCTTTTTAAACGCTTTGGGATCGTTCTTAGAAAATACATCACTAAGCTGTTCCTGCATAAAAATGGTAAGCAGCTTATTTCCAGGCGATGTCAATGTGTCCACATTATCGAAGAAAAAACCTAAGCTTCCCATTCGCTTATTATATTGCGCTGATGGGTTTACGAGTCCAAACTGCAATTTGTCGTACTGCTCAAAAGAGACCCGTGGTTGGCTTTCCAAACGATTAGAACGCTTGTTCTTGATGACCTGATGAATAAGATCAACTGCAGGATTTCGGTTCCTATATTTCTGCCGGCGCGACACTTCTACCGCATCGATTACATTTTTATCATGCGCTAACGCAATATGTAAATGTTCCCGTAGCGTGTCGACATACACAAGTAGTTCCTCATATCCTATAGCGGATACAACGAGTTGCAACGGTAACCGGGCATTTGTCGCCAAAAAAAATCGTCCAGAAGAATCACATGAAGTACCATCCGCCGTTCCCCGCAGCTTTAAGCTCGCTTGTGGAACACCTTGTCCTGTTACGCCATCAACAACTGTTCCGATGATTTTTTGTTGAGCCACGCCATGCTGTGCAGCAACGCCGAGAGTAAATATCAATATCAACAATTTCAGCAAGCTTATTCTCCTCATATTCAAAATGGCACTGCCATAAAGATACAATTTGTACAATAAGATTAAAATGAAATTGATTTTTTTATCATAGCGTGGCCACGCCGCATTCGCCTTTGTATGGCGCGATTCGGCCTTACTCCGCTAGCGGAATGAGCACATTGTTTTCTGCCAGTGCCACAGGAACAATCTGTATCGCCGTAAAACCATCACAACGGTGCACAATAGCAGATAGATCAACTCCCTTCTTGGACAGCGCATTTAAGACTGCCGTACGAAAAGTCCCTCGATTTGTTCCCCATTTTCCGGATACCAGCTCGTTATTAAGTTGCACCAATTCTTCAGCGCTGTAGTCTTGAAATCGTTTAATAAGGTGGTTGTAAAGTTCGTTTCTTGTGTCCATACAATTTAGAATTAAAGCGTTTAACCATAAATTGTATTCAGAAAATCGGGAAGACGACGTTTATTTTGGACTATGCCCGTATTATCGTTCCACCGTGGTGACTACACTCGGTTGGCATTGCACAGTAGTGCAATTCTGAATACACTACAAAGATAGTAGACTTTTTGTTTTATACAAAAATAAATATACAAACCGTCGTATCCAGACACTACTTATACCACCAGCGTTGGCGTGGCGATTAAGAATTATAGGAATCGTAAAATACTATCTGGATAAATCCCGATAATCAGCGTCAAGACAGCTGCAGCAACCAACACCACCTTGTAGCTCGTCGGTACATGTTGCGCTGTTACTTCCTCCTCTGGTTTACGGAAATACATGTTGACCACCACATGCAAATAGTAATACACACCAATTGCAGCGTTAATAACAGCGAGGATCAGTAAGGTGATGTTATACGTCCCCATCACATTATTAAACATCATAAACTTACCCATAAAACCTGCTGTCAGCGGAATACCAGCGAGGGAAAGCATAGCTATCGTCAATACCAAGGCCAACATCGGCTGCCTTTTCGCTAATCCATTGAAGGACTCGAAGTCCTCGGAGCCCATACTACGTTTCACCAGGATTAGCACACCAAAAGCAATCACGGAAGCTAACGAATAAGCGGTTGCGTAAACCAACATTCCGGATGCGGAAGTCGCTCCGATAGTGATGATAGCGAACAGCATATAGCCTGCGTGGGAAATACTCGAATAGGCCATCATCCGCTTAAAGCTAGATTGTAGCATGGCAGTGATGTTCCCGACGAAAAGCGTGATGATGACAATCACCAGTAACACCGGCGTCCAAAAGTCGTGCAATGGAATCAACACCGTGTTAAAAAGCCGTAAGAATCCAACAAAAGAAGCAACCTTTACAACGGTACTCATAAAGCTAGTGATCAATATTGGTGCGCCCTCATATACGTCGGGCGTCCAGAAGTGGAAAGGAGCCGCTCCCACCTTAAAGCATAAACCACAAAGCAATAGCAACACCCCGCCATAAAATAATGGTGAAATCTCGGAGGATGTCTGTACATAGGCTTGTAGTTCCGTGAGGTCAAATGTGCCCGAAGCGCCATATAAGAGGGTAATACCAAAAAGAAGAAATCCCGTAGAAAACGCACCCATCAAAAAATACTTGAGTGCCGCCTCGTTAGAGGCAAGATCCGTTTTCCGAATCCCCACAAGGATATATAAAGCGACTGACATCACCTCAATTCCAATAAAGAGCATCGCAAAGTTATGGTAGGCATTGACGAGCAAAGCCCCCGTCAATGAAAATATAATCAAACAAAAATATTCAGAAAGATACTTGCTGATGTTCCTAAAATACTCTCTAGAAAGCAAAATGACAAAACCTGTAATTATCACACATAAGATAGAAAAAGACAAAGCTAAACGATCAAAAATCATCATCCCGTGAAACTGCGGCAGCGCTTCGCTGTTCCATCCCGCCACCAGAAAACCTAGCGTTGCGACCAATCCCAGCAAGGTTACAGGAATGAGTGCATTCTTCGCTTTGAACAAGCCTAGATACAACACCACTATTCCCAAAATACACAATGTAATAATTGCCCCCATAATATTCTACAATCGCTAATTAAAATTTAATCTGATTCAATAAATTGGTTACCGACGCTTCTGAAAGCTGTAAAATCACTTTCGGCCATACCCCTAAAAATAGAGTAAAAAACGCAATAATTACCAATACTAATAACTCATACCCTTTAATATCTACCACCTTTACATACCGTTCTGGTAAAGCTCCCAACATCGATTTCTGATAAAGACGCAACATATATACAGCTCCCAAAATCAAAGTTAGTCCACCAAACACAGCATACCATACGCCGTAATCAAACACACCTTTTAACAGCAAAAATTCGCCGATAAAACCGTTGGTTAAAGGCAGTCCCACTGCACCCATCAAAATCAGGAGAAATACGGCCGCTAAACGAGGAGCTTTGCTCGCTACTCCCCCCCACTCCGCGAGCGTACGCGTCCCTGTCCGCTCCTGTAAGATATCAATAATAAAAAACAACCCCACCACATTCAAACCATGATTCACCATCTGGATGATTGCCCCTTGCAACCCTTCCGAGTTCCATGAAAATACACCGGCGGAAATAAGGCCAACGTGCGCAATAGAAGAGTACGCAATCAAACGTTTAGCATCTTGTTGCCTAAAAGCAATGATAGAAGCATACACGATACCGATCACGCAAAGAACCATGATAACCTGACTATAAGCCAACGCGCCGAGCGGAGCAACAGGCAATAACCAACGGATCAATCCATACACGCCCATCTTGAGCATGATACCTGCCAACAGCATCGTTCCGGCGGCAGGCGCATGTGTATAAGTATCTGGTTGCCAAGTATGGAATGGAAAGATCGGAATCTTTATAGCAAACGCGAAGAAAAATGCCCAAAATACCCAACGTTGGGTAGACTCGGGCAAGTCCAATGCTACGAATGCGCTCCATTCAAAGCTTGGCGCAGCACTCTGGTTGTATAAGAAGATAAGCGCCACCAACATCAACAAGCTTCCAAAAAACGTATAAATAAAAAACTTGAGGTTAATACGAATCCGGTCGCCATCTCCCCACAACGCACAGATAAAATAAATAGGAATTAAAGCCGCCTCCCATCCAACATAGAACGTAAAAGCATCCAACGCTAAAAATACAAGCAATAATCCCGCTTGCATAAAAGAGATTAACGCAAAGAAATTACCTTTATGCGCCTTACGAAATGAAGACAACACAATGAGCGGAATCAACCCATTTGTCAACAACAACATGGGCAGGCTGATACCATCTAAGCCAATATGAAACTGAATTCCTAAGGATTCCACCCACATCCAACGCTGTTCAAATTGTACACTCGCATCCGGCACAAACCCACACAAAAAGGGGATGGAAAGCCCCAGTTCAAGCAGTGAGGCAATCAGTGCTATCCATTTTGCCCGTACCACATCCTTTACGAAACATAATACTAGTGCTGAAATAATAGGTACTAATAGTAATATAAATAGGTTACTCATTGTTTAATTGTCAAAATTATGTACTAAATACAGCATAAAGCAGAATAGCAATCACACTAATCACCATCATCATAATATAAAACCCTACGTGCCCGCTTTGCAATTGCCTTATACCTTTTCCAGTTCCGATAAAAAAGTTACCCACCCCATTCACGAATCCATCAATGCCCAGGCGGTCCACATATTTATAAAGACCAACTGATAATCTGTTTAACGGCTGTACAACGAGGGCATTATAAAATTCGTCCACATATAGCTTGCGAAAGGATAATTTATGCAATCCTTTAGATGATTGCGTATCTGCTACCGGAACCGCTTCTTTTCTTACATATCGGTTGTAGGCAACAAAAGCCATGATCAAGGCACCGCCGGCGGATACACCCATCAACAGGTATTCCGTACTATGACTTAACGACAGCGCTTCCGCATGTTCACTGCCCGCTTCAAAAATCGGAGCCAAGAAAACCGCTAAGTTATGATGTCCGCCCAAAGCTTCCGGAATGTTGATAAAACCACCGATCACGGACAACACCGCCAAGACAATCAACGGCACCGTCATTTGCCAAGGCGATTCGTGCAAATGTTGTTTCTGCGTTTCCGTCCCTCGGAACTTCCCGAAAAATGTTAAATACAAAAGACGGAACATATAAAACGCAGTGCATAGGGCGGTCAAAAAGCCGATTACCCACAAAAAGGGCTGATGCTGAAATGCATGTGCTAATATCTCATCCTTAGAAAAGAAACCAGCAAAGGGTGGAATACCGCTAATAGCAATCGTTCCGATTAACATCGTGATAAACGTGATGGGCAACGCCGTTCTTAAACCACCCATCTTACGCATATCCTGTTCATTGTGCATCGCGTGAATCACCGACCCCGCTCCAAGAAACAGTAAAGCCTTAAAAAATGCATGTGTCAGGACATGAAAAAAAGCCCCGGTGAACGCACCTACCCCGAGGCCTAGAAACATGTATCCCAACTGAGATACCGTAGAATATGCCAATACCTTTTTAATATCAGTTTGTGTAATCGCAATAAACGCCGCCAACAATGCCGTTGCTAACCCTACAACCGCCATGATCTCCATTGTTATCGGCGAAAGCGTAAACAAGATGTTCGATCGCACGACCATATAGATACCTGCTGTCACCATAGTAGCCGCATGAATTAAGGCAGATACTGGGGTTGGTCCCGCCATGGCATCAGGTAGCCACGTAAACAAAGGAATCTGCGCTGATTTTCCTGTCGCTGCAAGAAACAATAATAGCGTAATCACAAGCAGTATAGAATTACCCATCGGCATGCCTGCTGCAGCGGCGAATACAGTTCCGTATTCCAAGCTGCCGAAGGTTTCTAAGATAAAAAATAGCGCAATGAGAAAGCCCAAATCACCGATACGATTCATCACGAAAGCCTTCTTCGCTGCCGAAGCATACGAAACATTTTTGAACCAAAATCCAATCAACAAATAAGAACAAAGCCCAACGCCTTCCCATCCAATAAACATCACCAAGTAATTAGACCCTAATACAAGGATGGTCATGAAGAAAATGAATAGATTAAGGTAAGCAAAGTATTTTCCAAATCCTGCATCACTAGCCATGTAGCTACACGAATACAGGTGAATTAAAAAACCAACGCCCGTAATAATCAGGAGCATAATAGCACTCAGCGGATCAGCTAAGAAAGATAGCGCTACCTGCAGTTTACCGACCGTAAACCAGTCAAAGAGATGGACGTATATTTCTCCCGAGGCACCAGTCGCGCGCGCAGCTGCGATCTCAAAGTAAACCAACAAGCTTAATACAAAAGAAGCGAGTACCACCCCACAGCCCACAATGGCCGTAACCGCTTTCGGCATACGATTTCCCATTAAGCCGTTTATTACAAAACCTATAAAAGGTATCAATGGGATCAGCCAGATTAATTCAGACATACAATTTGTTACTAAAAATTCTCCTATTTAATTACCAACGCAACTTGCTTAACGATTCAATATCCACCGATTTGGTGTTTCTGTATACCATGATAATAATTGCAAGGCCAACAGCCACCTCCGCTGCTGCCAATGCCATGATAAAAAAAACGAACACCTGTCCTGTCGGATCGCCCCTATAGGCCGAAAAAGCGGCCAACAATAAATTGACTGCGTTCAACATCAACTCAATGGACATCATGATAATGATTACGTTCCGACGGATAAGCACCCCCATAACACCGATAGCGAAAATGATACTACAAAAAATGATGTAATGGTTGAGTGGAACACCTTGAATTTGCGTTACTATATTCTCCATTATGCTTTTTTAATCTCTTTAACTTCCTTTTTTGCCAATAATACCGCTCCGATCATCGCTATCAACAATAAGATCGCCGAAATCTCAAAAGGCAGTAAAAACTCATTAAACAACACATTTCCCAGGTGTTCTACGAGTCCAATATTCGTATTGCCAGTTACGACCTCATTTGATGGCTCAATTACACGAAAAGCACCTAGAAGGGTTGCAAACAAACACATCCCTGCAATAACACCCATAATCTTCACCAAATTGGATCGCACGGGTTCCGTATCCCCATTGAGATTCAGCAGCATGAGGACAAATAGAAAGAGCACCATAATGGCCCCCATATATACGATAAAGTTGACTACAGCTAGAAATTGTGCGTTCAATAAAATATAATGAACGGTCAGCGTAAAAAACGTAACCACCAGGTACAACACACTGTGTACAGGATTTTTAGTAAAGATTGTCATCAACGCAAAAAAAATAGCGACAAAAGCGACAAAATAAAATAAGGACATGTTAGTTCGTTTTTTCCGGGTTTAGTTTCGTAATGTCAAATACAGGTTCGACCAATTTGTCTTTCCCGTAGATAAAATCCTTTCTTAGATATTCCGCCGTCACATGGGGACCGTCCAGATAAATCGCTTCTTTCGGGCAGGCTTCCTCACACAAACCACAAAAAATACAACGCAGCATATTAATTTCATATACTGCAGCATATTTTTCCTCCCGGTACAAATGCTCCTCCTCCTTTGTCCGCTCTGCGGCAATCATAGTAATCGCTTCCGCCGGACAAGAAAGCGCACAAAGACCGCAAGCAGTACAGCGTTCACGCCCTTCTTCATCCCGCTTCAATGAATGCAGCCCTCGGAAATTCTTCGAATAAGATCGCTGCACCTCTGGATATTTAACCGTCGGAATTTTCTTGAAAAAATGTCGTATCGTAATACCCAGCCCCTTCGCAATAGCAGGCAGGTACATACGCTCCCAAAAATTCATGGGTTTCTGTTCGATAACTTTTTTTCTATTTGATAAAGATTGCATAGTCTCAAAAATAAGTATCCTTCACGACGATTACCACTGCTGTCAACACAATATTTGCTATCGCCAGCGGAATCAATATCTTCCACCCCAGACCCATCAATTGATCATAGCGAAAGCGGGGCAACGTCCAGCGCACCCACATGAAGAAAAAGATAAAACCAAAGATTTTAAGGAAGAAAGCCAATACACCAATAATCGTGATCCAGTTCTGCGATAGGCCTAATTCGTACATGAACGGGAAATTATATCCCCCAAAGTACAATGCTGCCATTAACGCGGAAGACACAAACATGTTGATATATTCGGAAAACATATAAAGACCGAGTTTCATCGAAGAATACTCCGTATGGTATCCTCCAATCAGTTCCGTTTCGCACTCCGGCAAATCAAACGGTACCCGGTTACATTCCGCAAAAGCACATACCATAAAAATCAAAAATCCCAATGGCTGTACCCAGATATTCCAGTTCACAAATCCCGACTGTTGGGCAACAATCTCTCCCATTGACAGCGTTCCCGTCACCATTAATAAAGCAATAATCGAAAGCCCCATCGGAATCTCATAGCTGATACTTTGCGATGCCGCACGAATAGCCCCCATTAACGAAAACTTATTATTTGATGCCCATCCGCCTAACATGATACCATATACACCCAAGGCTACAACGCCAAAAATATAAAGTATGCCCACGTTGATATCAGCCACCTGCAAGGTCACTTCGCGTCCGCCAATGGTTAGTGTTTGTCCCCACGGAATAACGGCCGAACTGATACAAGCGGTGATAATCGCCAAAGTGGGGCCCAATATAAACAACGGTTTGTGCGCCCCTGCCGGAATAATTTCTTCTTTAAAAAAGAACTTACCTCCATCGCAGAGCGGCTGCAAAATCCCACCAAATCCCGCTCGGTTAGGCCCATAGCGATCCTGCATAAACCCGGCTATTTTACGCTCCGCCAACGTCGAGTACATCGCAATAACCAACGAAATCGTAAAGACCACCACCACCAAAATCAATTTTTCTAAAATAAAAGCTCCTTCCATGTGTTTCCTTTGCTTATTTTAAACGTTCCGTTCTTTCCAACTGCTCCTCGTTCGCTTCCTGTAACTGCAAGTTCTTTTTGATCACCGGCGGTGGATTGAACACGTCGTAATGATTGGCATCGATGACAGATTGTTTGCTGATCGAGGTAGGTTCTTCCAATACCCAGTCGGCTGTCTTCTTTGTCTCAAAACGGCAAGTATCGCAGATAAACGCTTCCACCTCGTTATATTCATCTTTACGAGCCGTGACACGTAAAACTTCTTCACCCTTATACCACAGAGTGACTTTGCCAGAGCATGTGGGGCAATTGCGGTGTGCATTTACTGGCTTGGTAAACCACACGCGGCTTTTGAAACGGAATGTCCTATCCGTCAATGCACCCACAGGGCATACGTCAATTACATTTCCGATAAAATCATTGTCCAATGCATTCTCGATAAAAGTAGAAATTTCCGCATGGTCGCCACGGTTAATGATCCCATGTTCCCGTTTGCTAGTCAATTGATCCGCCACGTAAACACAGCGATAGCACAAAATACAGCGATTCATATGTAACTTTATATTATCGCCGATATCGATAGGCTCAAACGTGCGGCGTTTAAACTCATACCGTGTTTGCGACACACCGTGTTCATAACTCAGATCCTGTAGTTTACACTCTCCCGCTTGGTCACAAACCGGGCAATCCAATGGATGATTAATCAATAACATCTCCACCACACCTTTGCGTGCTTCCAATACGTCCGGCGAAGTAATATTCTGCACTTCCATTCCGTCCATCACGGTCGTCCTGCAAGAAGCGACTAATTTAGGCATCGGACGAGGATCCTTTTCTGATCCTTTGGATACCTTAACCAAACATGTACGACACTTTCCACCACTACCCTCCAATTTCGAGTAATAGCACATCGCCGGAGGCACAATATCCCCGCCGACCTGACGCGCCGCGTTCAATATCGTCGTTCCTGGTGCCACTTCCACCGGAATCCCATCTATCGTTACCTTAAATTTTTCGTCTGCCATCGTTTATTTTTTAACTCTCCATCCGTCACTCACTACTCATCACTCCCTCAGTCACCAATCCATAATTCCTTGTCTGCGCCTCCTCCGGATGTAAGATATGCCATTCAAATTCGTCCCGGAAATGCCGTATGGCACTCGCTACCGGCCAGGCCGATGCATCGCCTAACGGACAAATGGTATGTCCATCGATTTTTTGCTGGATGTCCCACAAAAGATCAATGTCAGAAATATCTCCATATCCATATTCGATCTTGTGCAATACCTTTTCCATCCATCCAGTTCCTTCTCTACATGGAGAACATTGCCCACAACTTTCGTGATGATAAAAACGCGTAAAGTTTAGTGTATTGCGCACGATACATTGATCTTCGTCAAACGCGATAAACCCGCCAGAACCCATCGCCGTACCCGTTACAAAGCCTCCATCCGCCAACGACTCATACGTCATCAGACGAGGTTCCCCGTTGGCTGTCTTCAGCGCAAGGTGAGTCGGTAAAATCGGCACCGATGAACCGCCCGCAACCACCGCTTTTAGACGCTTTCCGTTTGGGATACCTCCACAATATTCATCAGAGTAAATAAATTCCTCCATGGGCAAGCCCATTTCAATTTCATATACTCCCGGACGAACCAAGTTGCCCGAGGCCGATATTAACTTCGTGCCCGTGCTGCGCTCGATACCGATTTTTGCATATTCTTCTCCACCGTCATTCACAATGGGCACGGTTGCCGCAATTGACTCCACATTGTTCACCACCGTTGGGCAACCATATAGCCCTGCCACCGCAGGGAAAGGAGGTTTGATGCGCGGGTTGCCCCGTTCACCTTCAAGCGATTCCAACAACGCCGTCTCTTCTCCACAAATATAAGCCCCCCCTCCGGGTTGAACATGTATTTCTAAATCATAGCCCGTTCCTAAAATATTTTTGCCCAGAAAACCCGCCGCTTTCGCTTCCGCAATCGCTTTTTCCACTATCCGAATCTGCGGCATCATTTCCCCTCGGATATAAATATACGATGTATTCGCGCCCAATGCATAGCTCGAAACAATCATGCCCTCAATCAGTGCGTGCGGGATATGAGTCATTAGAAAGCGATCCTTAAAGGTTCCCGGCTCCGATTCATCTCCATTGCAGACTAAATAACGAGGAACGCCTTCTGGCTTCGCCAGAAAACCCCACTTCATTCCGGTGGGGAACCCTGCGCCACCACGTCCGCGAAGTCCCGATTTCTTCACCTCCTCCACGACCTCGTCTGGCGACATCGTCCGGAGTGCTTTTTCTACTGCACGATAGCCACCATTTTGACGATAAACGTCAAAAGTATGGATTCCCGGAACATCAATATGTGCCAATAATAACTTACGTGCCATACCTATTTTGTTTGTGCTTTTTGCTTCAATTCATCAACCAACTGGTCCACTTTCTCCTCTGTCAGGTTTTCATAAAACGTGTATTCGGGGCCGATCTGTAACACAGGAGCATAACCACAAGCCGCAAGACACTCTACGCCACGCCAAGAAAATAGGCCATCCGCCGTCACCTCCCCCTCTTTAACGCCCAGCTTATCTTCTATATGTTGCATCATACGTTCAGCTCCCACCAAACAACAAGGGCCTGTACGGCAAATTTCCAAAACATATTTACCCTTAGGTTGCAGAAAAAACATCGTATAAAAAGAAGCAACCTCATACACCTCAATTGGGCGTATGTCCAAATAAGCGGCAACCTTGTCCATCGCATCCACACTCAGCCAACCGTATTCGGCCTGCACCAAGTGTAAAATAGGTAAAAGTGCTGATTTCTGTCTGCCTTCTGGATAGCGCGCTACTGTTTCCGCAAACTTGTCCAGCAAAGTTAGACTAAATTCCACCGTCGTATTTTCTTTAACACTAAGCATCTAATTCTCCTGCAATAACGTTTAAACTACTCATATTGATAATCGCGTCAGAAATCAGCATCCCACTACTCATAGGAGCAAACATCTGGTAATTAATAAACGATGGTCTCCTAAAGTGTAAACGATAAGGCGCTCGGCCTCCATCATGGATGAGATAGAATCCCAATTCGCCATTTGCACCTTCCACCGCGTGATATACCTCAGATTTTGGCGTTTCCCATTCACCCATGACGATCTTAAAGTGATAAATAAGCGCTTCCATATTGGTATATACCTGCTCCTTCGGAGGCAAGTAAAAATCGGGCACGTCGGCGTGGAATACACCTATCGGTTCTTTCTTAATCTTTTCCAGCGCCTGCTCGATGATACGTAGCGATTGCCACATTTCATCATTGCGTACCATAAAGCGATCGTATACATCACCGTTTGTGCCTACAGGAACATCAAAATCAAATTCCTCATAGGAAGAATACGGCGCTGTGGCACGCACATCGTAATCCACTCCCGTCGCACGAAGAATCGGGCCCGACCAGCTGTAGCTCAAGGCATCTTCCGGTGTAACCGCCGCTACTCCCGAGGTACGCTCAATAAATATCCGATTACGGACAAATAAGTTTTCGAATTCTTTGAGCACAGGTGGGAAACGTTTGATAAACTCTTCTATCTTACGGAACGCAATCTCGTTAAAATCACGTTCGAAACCGCCGACACGTCCGATATTAGTGGTTAAGCGCGATCCACATATCTCTTCATAAATCTCGTATATAAATTCCCGCTCCTGCATCAGGTAGAGAAACCCGGAAAAAGCCCCCGTATCCACTCCTAAAATTCCGTTACAAATGATATGGTCCGAGATACGCGCCAATTCCATCACGATAACCCGCATGTATTGCACGCGCTTCGGCAGCTCAATGTCCAGCAACTTCTCTACCGTCATGTGCCACCCCATATTATTTATTGGGGCCGAACAATAGTTCAACCTATCCGTCAGCGGTGTTATCTGGTAAAAAGGCCGGTGCTCCGCAATTTTCTCAAAAGCCCGGTGTATATAACCTATTGTAGAGACACCGCTCATAATGCGTTCGCCATCGATCTGTACCACGTTTTGGAACACCCCGTGCGTAGCTGGATGTGTGGGTCCTATATTGAGGGTGATAAACTCATCCTGTGGATCGTTGTCAAAGAATACGGCTGCATCCGGTGTTATCTTGGTTATCGGTTTACTCATCTTACTCTCCTGTAGGGTTTAACGTCCAAAATAAAAATCTTTTTTATCTACCCGATTCGGATCCTCGAGCGGATATTCCTTGCGCATCGGAAACACTTCTAATTCATCCATATTCAGGATCCGTCTCAAGTCGGGATGTCCATCGAACACTATCCCGAAAAAATCGAAAGTTTCGCGTTCCATCCAATTGGCCCCGTGCCATATGGGGGTAGCCGAAGGAATCACCGGTGTAGGCCCACTAATAAATACCTTTACCCGCAGACGTAGGTTTTGCAACAGGTTATGCACATGATATACCACACAAAAATCTCGGTCTTCATTTGGATAATGCACGCCCGTAATATCCGTCAAATAATTGAAACGTAAGTGCGCGTCATCCTTTACAAAAGCAAGTAAATCCAGGATAGTCTCTGCTTCCGTCGCCACTGTCAATAAACCATGCGGCTCCGCAATTACCCGTACCTGCTCTCCAAACTTATCCTGCAGATGCTTTATAACGATTTGATTATCCAGTTTATCCATTGTCTGTCGCTATTCCATATTTCTCCAACAATGCCTTATACTCCGGCGTATTCCGGCGGTTTAACGATTCATTCCGCACGATTTCCTGCAATTTCAGCACCCCGTCCAATATCGCTTCAGGGCGTGGCGGACAGCCGGGAACATATACATCCACCGGAATAATCTCGTCGATACCCTGCAGCACCGAATAGGTGTCAAAAATTCCACCACTCGAGGCACAGGCGCCGACAGCTATCACCCACCGGGGCTCCGCCATTTGCGTATATACTTGCTTTAATACAGGCGCCATCTTTTTGGCTATCGTACCCATCACCAACAGCATATCAGCCTGCCGTGGCGAGAAACTTGGGCGCTCAGCACCGAAACGGGCCAAATCGTACGTAGATCCCATAGTCGCCATAAACTCAATTCCACAACACGACGTGGCAAATGGAAGCGGCCACAGCGAGTTAGCCCTAGCCAAACCAATCACTTTATCTAAAGATGTTGCAAAAAAACCCGCTCCTTCTATACCCGGAGGCGCCTCTGCCAATGTCACTTTACTCATGGCTATCGTTTTTTAAATTACCAAACACTAATCCCAATCCAACGCACCGCGTTTCACTTCATAGATTAAGCCGAGAACGACTATACTCAAGAAAATCCCCATTTTCCATAACCCATCCATACCCATTTCTCTAAAGTTGACCGCCCAAGGGTACATAAATATAACCTCCACGTCGAAAATAACGAACAAAATGGCAGCCATAAAATACTTCACCGAAAAAGGTTGCCGTGCGTTACCAATCACCTCGACGCCCGACTCAAATGCCCCCAATTTGTTCTCCGTACGAACTTTTGGACCAATTAAGTGCGTACCAATAATAGTTAAAACACCAAATGCCACAGCCACCCCTAGTTGTATCAGGATAGGTATATAATCTACTGAAGTGCTCTCTAAGTTTACACTTTCCATAATAGTTCACTAATTTGTTCTCTCTAACAAATATATCATTTTTTCCAAATAAAAAAAGGGGCTCCGTAAAGCCCCTTTTTATTTATTTCCATTCTAAATTACAGTTGATCAACGAATTGTCCGGCGAACTCATCTTCTGGGCTAACCTTGATCGTTTCCTGAAAATGCGCTTTCGCTTTTTCCGTTTCTCCTTTTAAATAAAAGTAGTAACCTAAGTAGTTATTTGCATCAACAGTATAAGAAGTTACTGTGGTTTCAGGCAAGTCTGTATTCTGAATCTCCTGCAATAATCTCGTGAAAGAATCTACAAATAGCCCCTTCGCATTTTCGGGATCATACATTACCCCGTCCAACGCAAGCTCAGATAAACCCTTGTAATACAGAGAGTTCACCAAGTATTTCTTTTTTACGTCCTCTTTTTCCGTTCCGATAACTGTCGTAAACGATTTGATCGCTTCATCAAGGGTAGGTTTTGCTGCTGCAATTTTCTGCGCACCAAGCTCTGGTGTTATTTCTTCACCTTCTGCTGGCGACACCAATCTCGACCCTTTTGTATACTGGCCTAAACCGACGAAATAGTTTGCATCGAAATAATAATCAGACTCCGGATTTGCCGCTGGTAAACGGAAAATCTTAACGGCTTCTTCGACCTCACCATCTTGATACTTTTGAAACGCAGTCTCTGCAATTTCCGTTTCCAAGTTATCCTCTTCTGTTTGTTTCTCCACCGCTTGTTTCAACAACGCTTCACCTTTTTCTGCATCGCCTGCACTTAGATTAGCCAAACCTGCATAAAGGTAGTCACGTGGGATCAAACGCTCCGGCTGTACTTTTTCGAACAAGATGTTCATGTTCTCTGCAGCTTTCGCATAATCTTTATCTTGGTTATAAGCGATATACCCTAGATAACGGTAAACTTTTGCATCTACTCCTGGCATAGCCGATAATTCTTCCGCAACGGTCTTCAACTCCGCGTAGTTACCAGAATACACCAAGAAGTCAGCATAACGCGTTTTTGCCTCAACAGACGCATCTCCCGTCAAGCTTAGGTATTTTTGATAATACTCCAATGCTTTTTGGTTGATCTCCCGATAGTCGTCTTCTGGAGCTTTCAATGAAGATAAGTAATACGTCTCCGCCAGCTCACGATAAAGTGGTGCATAATCCGGGTTCTCGCTGGACAGCTTCGTCAATGATTCGACAACTACATCGTATGCTTGCGCCCTTCTCGAAATCAACGCTTGTCCAATCTTTGGCGCCAATAAGCTAGGATCCATATACTCCGCATCGCGATAATTTACAAAAGCCTGGCTGCTCTCGCCCATACCCGAATACGCATCACCTAAGGCGATCAATATCTCCGGATCCTTATCATTCTTTTCCTTTGCTTGCGTTAGGTATTCTATTGCTTTCGTATAATCAGGCTCTGGTGCTTTGATATAGGCCTGCCCGATATAAAGCAAAGGCAGATATTCCTTACGTTTCAAATCCGAAACAGCTGTTGAAAATTTCGTTTCAGCCGCCGTCTTGTCGCCCTTCATTAGATCAACAATACCGAGTCCTACGTTATTCAGTTTTTCCTTTGGCGCATTCGTTACCCCTTGGTTAAACACATACGCAGCAGAATCAATTTTATCATTGATTAAATGGATTTGCCCAAGATAAAACCAGTTCTCTCCATCTTTCGCTTTCTTCTCTACCAAATTCTGAAGCATACTTTTCGCTTCATCATATTTCTCTTCAGCTATAGCCGTCTTAGCATCCTTTAAGCTCTGTGCACTTACAGACCCTATTGTACCCGCCAATAGAAGACTTAAAAATAATTTGCTTTTTGTCATAATCTATTTGTGTTCTATTTTTTCCTTTTTAACTAATTACCCACGAATTTAACACGAATTATCGCAAATCTAAATGAATTATACGATTTTTTGTACTTCGCTCTCGTCTCTATTTGACATCCTATCTGTCCAAATGTTTAATTAATGAACATTCTTGCCACGCATCATGCGTCATCTAAAGAGAAATATCATCCCTTATAATAATGTCGCGTCCCGGCATTGTTGCAGGTACCAAACCCGATTTCAATACGATACGTTGACCTCGATCACCAGTCAAAAACGCAGAAAACCCTATACCCAATCCTAAGTTAGGCTGATAATTCTGCACGTAAAATGTACGACGCAACGGATACTGCTCCGCGGCAATAGTGGATTGATTAGGCTTATAATATTTATTGTCAGCCGTCTCTCCCACCGTATTCTGCACGCTCAAGATACGAATATTATTCTTATCTGGAAACGAGGAAATCAAATCTAAGTATACGTTATACCCCAAAATCCCAATTTTGTCCGGATCATTCGCCACCGCTTCGAGCACTTCTTTACTGCCATCTTGTGCCTCCACGTAATTTGATGCAACTTTTTCCAATTTACCCAAGTCCTTCAGATGCCTAAACGTACTCGAATTAAGATTATCGAAAACAATCTTTTTCTGGTCCACACTTTCACCCTTCATAGCATTCACCAAATATTCAATAGTAACGGTCGTATCTGCAAGTTTAGTATTATTGACGACGACAATTGCGTCCGTCCACACAGGAAACTTCCGTGGGGTAATCGAACGTTTTTTGAAATAATCATTCTCCGTTTCATTCAATTCCCTTGCTAACACGGCCACTCCAGCCTCATTGGACAACAACTCCCGGATAGCCAATAACTCCGGCTTCATAATGAGGTTCAACCTGGCATTGGGATACGCCGCCAAAAAAACATCTTCCTGCTCTTTCAAGATTGGATAGGCTGTTTCATCTACCGCAACATTCAGCACACCCACCAAGACGTCCTCCTTTGGGGCTACTTCTTTTGCCACCGAGCTGTCACCAGTTGAAGCGCCCTTCTTCTCCGTCCGTGAACAGCCACCACAACCCGCCATGCTCAGTAGCAGGATGGCCAACATGCTTATCTTAATTACTTTCTTCATTTCTTTGATCGCCCCCTATCTAATACGTATTAAAAATTATTCTGCCACAAACGAGCAAAGCGCAGAAAAGAATAAACAATGAGCAGGATGCCAAACATATTCTTATACGTAGGATCGATATCCAAGGGAAAATTATCCCAAAAGATAACTAAGATGCCTAAAATAAAATAGAAGGCAAACATCGCCAACCCCAAAATAGACAGAAATCGCTTTGTTGGCGATTTCTGTTTAAATTTACTCGTGTTGTTACGCAAACCACTCATATTTATTGTTGAAGGTTCAACGTAATAGGCAATGTGTAAGCAACACGTACCGGACGACCGTTCTGAATACCCGGCTTCCAAGGTTTCGCTTTCTTCAACACATTTACCGCAGCTGTTCCCGTACCATACGACAAGTCTTTTACAACTTTGATATCTGTTAAGCTACCGTCACGCTCTACTACGAAAGAAACAACAACTTGACCTTTAACACCTGCATCAATAGCACCCTGCGGGTAGCTATAGTTACGTCCCACCCACTCACGGAAGGCATTTAAGCCGCCGTGTGGTTCCGGATTCACCTCTACCGCAGTAAAGATTTTGTCTGCACCACCATCTGGATCTCCAGTCGCACTACCTGTTATCTGTCCCTCTACTTTCTTCGGGCCAAACTCTCCGGTAGGTACGCCTGATGCACCTTTTGTACCTTTCAGGGTGATACGTGCCGGCGTTTTATTTTCTTTCTTAATTTCCTCTTGCGATACCACTTCCTCTTTTACCTGGCTTTCAGGCACCACCTTAGGCTCCGGAAAACGCACCAAGTCCTCTGCCGGCGGTTCCTGTGCTATCCTTTGCACTGGTTCTTCCTCCTGTGGAAGTGGTTCTTCTTCCTCTTCTTCTGGCTCCGGTATTTCTAAGTCTTCCAGCGTTACCTCCGTTATCACGGGAGCTTCTTCGACTGGTTTGTCTGGAAACACCTTAATGTTAAACATTTTTGGAGCACTCAAAACAAGAACGATTGAGACAATCGAGAATAGCGCAACGTTGGTTGCTCTTGGGGCAAACTTACGTAAGTCATAGGCGCCATACTCTTTATTTCTATTCTCAAAAACGACCTCAAGCCATTCTTTTTTGAATATATCTAATTTAGAACCAAACATATTTTACTTAAATTATGCGATTAATCGTTAAAAAGACCCTCGCTTTTCAACACTTCTATTTCGTCACTATTGATTTTTGAAATCATGTAGCGCTTTACATCTACGATACGCATCTCGTCTAAAATATCGACCAAATTACGCTGCACAGATTTTTCGCTAGGTCTGATTACGACAATCAAATCCTTACCTCCGGCACGCTGAGGAACCTCTTTCTGCATTCTGAGCAACACCTGACGAATCCCCTCACTACCATAATCTATCGTTGTTGGAGGATAGATAGGTTTCGCCAATTGACCATAATACCAGGAGATTTTATCATCCGATCCCAGCAAAAGCGTGATGGAACGATTATCAGCAATTTCCAGATTATCGGTTTGATCCATCTTATTCTTATCCGGCATCGCCACGTCCATAGCCTGTGGGGTATTTAGTGACGTGGTAAGCATGAAGAAGGTAATCAATAAGAATGCTAAGTCCACCATGGCGGTCAGATCGACCTTACCACCGGCTTTCTTGGCTCTTACTTTGCCACCTTTGTCCTTACCACCATCTTGATTTAATTCTGCCATTTTCTTCTCATTTATGCGTTTAATTCTCCCTTCTCAAGCCCGTTACAAAACTAAATTTGTTCTGTTTCTGATTCCGTAGCGTTTCAATAATCAAATTGATCGTTGGATACTTCTCTTCGGCATCCGCCTTTATTGCTACCTTCATCGGACCTGGATCCACATATCCTTTTTCTCCCTCGCGTGATCGGTTGAACTCAATAGTTGCCCTACGCGCTTCCTGCACCCAAGCGTACAGTTCGTTCGAGTTTGTCTCTGTACTATCTACAGGAATACCCGGCTGAATGTTTTCTGTACGTTGCTCGTTCGGCAATGAAAGCAGCTGTCTTAGATTATTGACAGGAACACCAAACTCATCCAACTGCCTAAATTTCTCATATTCCTCTGCGGAAAAGTTCACATTGTACTTTTGCGAAATGTTTCTTAGCGTAAGTTCCCGTACGTTAGGGTTCTTAACGCTGAAGAATATTTTTCCGTTTGACACCGAAATGATACCTAAACCATCGTCGGGCAATTTTTCTGGACTTGTCGACTGCGGTGTATCTACCACTAATACCTCAGGTTGACGCGCCGTTGCCGTTAATACGAAGAATGTAAGAAGCAAGAACGATACATCACACATCGCCGTCATGTCGATGGAGGTACTGGCTCTTTTTACTTTTGCTTTACCCATTATCTTTACTTCTTTTAATTAACAATCCTTATTCCTTTATCTCTATGATGCATGTCTTTCACAAATTCCATAAAAGAATTTGTAAAAAGTACCCTTCTCTTATTTGTGGTTTGCTGCGTACGTTTGTACGATAGAGAAACCAGCCTCATCGATAGAATAAGTCAACTTGTCTATTTTTGCCGTCAACATATTATAGAATACAATAGCGAAAGTCGAAGTCGCGATACCAGTTGCTGTACACATCAAGGCTTCAGAGATACCGTTAGCCAACTGTGCAGAATCTGGTGCACCACCTGTTGCCAAAGCCGCGAATGCTCTAATCATACCTGTTACTGTACCCAATAGACCGGTCAATGTACCGATAGAAACCAAGGTAGCTAATACATTCAAGTTTTTCTCCAACATTGGCATTTCCAACGCCGTCGTCTCTTCGATTTCTTTTTGAATTGCTATAGCAGATTTTTCTGAGTCTAAACCCGGATTTGCCGATACGTCTTTGTATTTCAATAGACCTGCTTTTACTACGTTTGCTACTGACCCTTTTTGCTTATCACATTCAACGATTGCCGAATCGATACCACCGCCGTTGATTAAGGACTGTACTTTTCTCACAAAGTTGCCTACATTACCGGTACCCGATGCTCTACCAATTACAATAAAACGTTCTACTGCGAACACGAAAACCATCATAAATAAAGACAATAGGACAGGAATCACTGGTCCACCATGGTACATCATCCCCATATAGTTCCCAGGGAGTGGTTGGTTTTCCGGATTGTTATCGATAAAGTTCGATGGATCACCCAATACAAATTTATACACAACAATTCCGACAGCAAAACAAATGATGATTGCTAAGCTCGCAAATAGATTACCTGAATTTCCGCTTTCTTGTTTTTTAGCAGGAGTACTAGTTTTTGGTGCGTTTGCCATTTTACTAATTTTTAATTTTTACTGTTGTTTAATATTTAACTGTTTAATTCAATTTGTGCAATTCAAAAGCACTTATTCTGCTATAAAGCAAAACAAATATACTATTTTGTGTTAAAAATAAAATTTTCCTGACATTAATTTATACATCTTTCAATGCGTCACATATTAGTAAACCATCAGCGGTTCCATGTCCTTCCTAATATGTATTAACGATACGGATTCACATTAATACTTAACGCCCGTACTGCGTTAATATTTTACAATGAAAACCATTTTTTTTGGTTTATGCAAATTAAAAAATCATTAATAAAAAAAAATAAGTAAGTATTTACTCACGGTTATACACCTTATTTTCGAATAAAAACAGCATCAGCCTATTGTCATATTTTTGAAGTCTACGATCACGATTCCGTCATAATTCTGCCGCCTTTTGCTGTGTAAAACATTATCCTCCAACCGTTTTCACACCATACCCATCCTCTTGGAGTAATTCAAAAATCTTCTGTTTAAAATCGCCTTGAATTAAAATTTCACCGTCTTTCGCCACTCCACCCACACCACATTTCTGTTTTAACTTTTTCGCTAGGTTGTTCAAATCAATTGCGCTTCCAACGAATCCTTGTACAATTGTAACAACTTTTCCCTTCCGCGCTTTACGGTCCAATAGTACCTTTAGCTTTTGCTTAGCCGGAGGTAACGTCTCTTGATCTTCCGTTTCCTGCGGATCCACATACGCAAAGTCGTCTGCAGTAGAGTAGACGACGCCTTCAAAACGTTGCTTCTTCTTTTTCATATCTTCCTCTTGAGAGAACTGTACCAGCTCTTTACTAACAAATAACCTTCAATGACTTCGGTTTGATCGTAATTTCCAACTTTTTACCCATTTCCACAGGCTCTCCATCCACATGTACAGGGCCTTTTTGGTCCCGCAAAATAGTGATGTCCCTTCCCGGGATTATCTCCACGTATTCCGACTGGTCTGCACTTTTTGTGAACAAATGAAACACCATTTTTGGAAAAAGATACAGTGGAAATTTTTTTACGATACATACATCAAGCAAACCATCATTGATCGATGCCTGAGGCGCAATATACGCATTATTACCATATTGAGGGGAATTGGCTACGCTGACCATAAAGGCTTCTTTCTTGTATGTTGCTCCATCGATCAGCAATGTATACATGCTGGGTTGGAAATCGCTTAGCACATTAATCGCCGAACGCAAATAGCCGATCGGCCCTCTAATGCTATCCGTCGCAAAACGATCACTCACCGAAGCATCAAAACCAAGTCCAGCAATGTTAAAGAAATGTCGTCCATTGACGACCCCTGTATCGACCTCTGTCGTCTCGAACCGATTTATCCGGCGGATGGCTGCTGATTCGTTGAGCGGAATCCCCAGGTAAAGCGCTAAGCCGTTTCCCGAGCCCTCGGGGATAATCCCCAACGGCATGTCGGTTCCCAAGATCGCAGAACCCAATTCGTTAATCGTACCGTCGCCCCCCACAGCCACAACCGCATCATACCCTTCCTCAACCGCTGCCTTTCCCAGTTCGAACGCATGGTTGGCGTGATCGGTAATTTTAAACGTCGGATCAAATTTCTCCAGATCAAGCACTTCCAACACCTGTTTGTTGAACGCTGTCTTCTTTTTCCCTCCGGAAATTGGGTTGATAACAAACAATATTCGCTTACGTTGCCGCATATCTTCATCTGAAATAGGTTATAAAGATAGCGTTATTTGTGTTCTTTTTTTCCTCAAAAAAGAACCAAAAAAAAATCGTCGCTTCGAATATTTAAAATAATGTGTAGTGCAAAGAGCAAATTTCTACATACTTCAAATATTCGTATGCGACATCAAAGGTTAATTGGGGTTTGTGCAATACCGCGTATACTTTCTATATAAAAAAGTAGAGACACCGTGTTGGTGTCTCTACACGTTATACGGAGAAGCGTCCTTAAAGGCTAAGAGGGCAAGGTCGAAATCTATTGCTGTAAATCCATATTTGGTTCGCTTCCCATCTGGAATTTCAGCACACCCCCATTTACCACATCCGCGAATGGGATGGATACCGATTGCTGTGCTGTTCCGTTTTTGCTTAAAGATTGCACATAGATATTCTCCGGCGAATTATTCGCCACTTCGATAACAAATTTATCTCCTTTATAATATTCTTGATTCAGCTTGACCTCGATACGATCAAATATCGGGCTACCAATCTGGAACTGGGGATCGATCTGTGTTAAACCCTTCACATCAAACAGCCCCATACCAGCCATCACATACCATGCGCCTAATTGTCCTTGGTCCTCATCCTGACCGTAGCCATAACCATGAAGCCCATCGACACCGTAAAATTCATCACAGATCGTGCGTACCCATTTTTGGGTTAAATAGGGTTTTCCAGAAAAATTAAACAGCCACGATACATGCAGGTTTGGTTGGTTGCCGTGATTATAAAGTGCGTGTACACCCGCGAAAGCATCCACCGTTTTACCGCCGCCAAACGTGTTTTTCTGCGAGCGCACAAAAATACTATCGAGGCGATCATTAAACACATCGCTACCCACCTTGTCAATCAATTTTCCGGGCTCGTGCGGCACATAAAATGTGTATTGAATAGCATTTCCCTCCTGAAAACCTGCCCATGCGGCCATAGGATCAAAATCTGGCAAGAAATTTCCTTCCAGCGTGCGCGGACGAATAAGCTCGGTTTCCGTATCAAAGAGATTTTCCCAGTTCGATGCCATTTTAGAAAGACGTTGATAATCCGCTTCTTTATTTAAGTTCTTCGCGAATTGTGCAACGGCATAACTACTAAACGAGTACTCCATGGTGTGGGAGGCGCCGAATACCGACCCTTCATCCTGCTTGGTAATAAAATAGTCGTCACTTGGAATATAAGGGCAATAGCCGCGTTCCACAAATGCCGCGACATCCAGTTTACCAGCGCCAGCCGGGCGGTTCTGACCATCTATCTCATTCTTTAGCGCTGCCTCATATCCCAACTGATAATCAAAATCACGGATTCCACAATTGTAAGCAGCAGCAACAGCCAGGCTAGTGAAGTTTGTACCTACCCCAGAAACATATTTGCTGTTGGCAATACCATCGCCCAGCCAGCCCGTTTCTTTATATACCAATAATTGGCTCTGCACCCAATCGGAGTAATATTCCGGATAGGCCAATGCCCATAGCTGGGTAAGGTTCCAGTATCCGCCCCAAATGGCGTCCGTATTGTAGTAATTAAAGGCAGGCTGTTTATCTTCGTCTAGCTCAAGGAGCCCAACCGTACCATCGTTTTTCGGATAAGCACCGTTCACATCGTTAGCAAGGCCACGCCCCAGCAACGCGTGATACAGTCCCGTATAAAACTTAACTCTATCGTCTTTACGGCCACCCTCGACTTTTACACGCCCGAGCATATCATTCCACCGGAGCGAAGCATCTTCTTTGACCGCGTCAAAGCTCCGATCGGTAGCTTCCTTTTCATAATTCTGTTTCGCATTTTCGATGGAGGTATACGATTGGCCAATCCGTACGGTAATCTGTTCATCAGCAGCTGTCTCATATTGAACAGCCAAACAAGCCCCCACTCCTTTTATTTCTCTTGTCGAACGAACCGAATCTGCGCGCAGGAAAGTCTTGACATCGTTGAAAGGTCTGCTCAATTTGGCGTAAAAATACATGTTAACGGTCGCATCCGGCTGATACTTTTTGACATACTCAGGTTTTGTAACAACGTACCCTTCAATAGTGGTTTCGTCAACCACTTTGATATACGCATCACTTACCGCACCGCTTTCGCCTAATTTATTTCCAATATCAAATAAGATATAAGACTCTTCAGACTGCGGAAACGTGTAACGCTGATAACCAACCCTGTCGGTCGCCGTAAGCTCCACGTTGGTTTCGTATTTATCTAGCAAAACACGGTAGAATCCAGCGGTGGCATACTCGTTCTCTTTTTTAAAAGGGGAGCGATAGCCCTCGGCAGGATTTTCGAGCGTACCCGGCGTAGTTCTTAACTCTCCTACAATAGGCATCAGCATCACGCCACCGATCTGAAATTCATGGAAGCAAGCAAATCCTTCTATGGAATTATGGTTGTCCTCATAGCCAACCGCTTCCCAACCATTGGCATTTCCATAGGAACCATTTGTGGACGGCCCCAGTTTGGCCATTCCAAACGGCACAGCGCCTGGCGTATAGAAAAACCACCTGCTGTGTACGGAGCCGATGTTGGGATTCACATAATCCGACAATTGTTCCGTCACTTCTTTCTTCCCCGCGCAGGATGACACCACGAACGCGCAAACTATTAGTAGTATTGATAAATGCTTCTTCATATTATTTACTTTATTGACATTCTTTTTATTTGCCCTGTGCTTTAATCAAGACGATAAGTGCATGCCCAACCTGCCCGCTCGAGTAGTATAAAAAAGCGCCCTTTTTAAGGGCGCGTCCTTGCCATTAATATTGATAGCCTTCCGTAGGCGTCAATTCTGGATTACGTTGCAGTTCATCCATCGATATGGGCCACAGCAAATCTGACTCTTTAAAAGTGGCTCCCGATCCACTCTGAGCACCAATTAATGGAACAAAATCAACCGTGCCCTTTTCCGTAGCAGAAACTACAGGAAACATCCTCGTCCGAAGACAATCGTCCCACATTTTGAACTCAAGAGGCAATTCCCTTAAACGTTCTCTCCACACCTCTTTCACAAATTCGTCCGGAGACAACCTTTGCAGTTCCGTTATATAGCTCGCCACATCTTTGCCATTCATATCAGCACGGGCTTTAATCTCTGCCAGGTAGCCCGCTGCCTCCGCCGTGACACTTTCGGATTTCGCGATAGCTTCCGCGGCGATCAGTAGCGCTTCTGCGTAACGGTATATATTCCAATCTTTCGTTCCTATACCAGTTCTTAAGACAGCTTCTTCGTCATGGTAATACCAGATACCTGCAGTGGCAGATCGCCATGTCCTTCCATTTTCCGGATTCGTGTATTCCCAATGATAGAATTGATTCGGCTGAATGCGTAAGTCATCATCCTCATACACGTTTAAAAAACGGTTTGTAGGTCCAAAAACTCGCTCGAAGATGGCATATGTACCAAAAACCGCAGTTGCCGACGAACTGAAAGCGTAACCAGGCCAACGGCCACTGTTGCTGATAGTCTCGTTAAATTCGTAGGAATAAATGGCTTCAGTCAGGTTATCTTCTGTACGAAGTTTATTATACGCGCTGCCCAACGCCAGATCATCGTGCTGCGCTAAGGCATGCGCAGAATTGGTTACCTCCCGGATAGAAGTTGCCGCGTCGGCGTATTTCCCTTGCTGCAAATACACATTGGCCAGCGCCATCGCTGCTACATATCTCGTCACGCGGAATCCATTGTTCGTAAAAAGCGCATCCGGCAAGATCTCTACCGCCTCCCGCAAGTCTTCTTCCATCAATGCGTAAATCTGCTCTTCCGGTGTCCGCGGCAAAAAGACATTATCCAATGACTCATAAGGTTCCGTAGGGAAAGGAATCGCGCCAAAGGTCTTTACCAAGTAGAAATAATTAAACGCTCTGAAGAATTTAGCCTCCGCGACCAAGCGTCGTTGCGTATTCTCCGGCATACCGATATTCGGGATATGTTTAATCGCTCCGTTCGCCACATTGATCGCACGGTAAGAGTCTGCCCATATACCATTCATTGTATTGGACACAATACGAATATTCTGCTGACGGGTCAACTGCCTGGAGTACATAGAGATAAGCTCCTGTCCTTCATAGTCATTTGAAAAGTACCCTGTTAAAAATGAATTTATCGATGCCGTAGGCCCAATATAAGCTGAGCTTGCTACGCCATACCGTACAGGTGCACCCATACGGTACAAGGTCGTCACATTTTCCAAGGCTTGAGCTTCATTCTGGTAAAAATCCGACAACGTGACCTGTGCACGAGGACCTTCTTCCAGGAAACTGCTACAGGAGCTTGTTCCGAACAGGCCCGCACACATCAAAGCAAATACTATATTTTTCGTTCTCATAACTTTATCTCGTTTGTTATTATAATGTAAGGTTTACGCCAAAGGTAAATGTCTTCGCTCTCGGATAGGCGAAGAACGTCATGTTCTGCCCGAACTGGTTGTTATCCCCCTGCGAGGTACTTTCAGGATCATACCCTTTGAAGTCTTTAGAGGTAATCAACCAAGGGTTGTTCGCGCTCCCGTAAATACGTAGTGCGGAGAAGCCCATTCGCCTCGCTAGGCTCGACTCGAACGTATAACCCAGTTGGATAACGTTGAATCGCAGGTACGAACCATCAACCACCCAGGAGGAATCGACATTTGTGTCTTGGCCCGCGTGTCCACTGTTTGTCAACACAACAGCCTGCTGCATCGTATTCGGATTACTGCCATCATATGCCCCATACAAGATCTCCTTTAATCCATTGGTAATACCGAAGCGATCGTATGTAGAGTGGTAAAACTGCTGCATGGTTTCTACCCCATACACAAACTGCAAGTCCACCATCAAATCGAAGCGCTTATAATTAAAGTTGTTGATAAAGCTCCCTGTCCAATCTGGAACACCCTTACCCAAAATCTCCTGCGTAGCGGAACGTTTCGGGCGGCCAATCATATTTTGTTCTATATCCCCAGCCTCATAATCCGCTATCGTATATACACCATAACGACGGTAACCATAGAAACTGTTGAGGTTCTCGCCCACACGGATAATACTGTTTGGTCCGCCCACCCAGCTGTTCAGCAAAATATCTTCATTGTTTGCCCCCAGTCCTAATACCTCATTCTTGTTATACGTCATGTTCAACGTACTGCTCCACGAGAAATCTCCATTCTGCACCGGCGTAGCGGTTACTAAGAACTCCCACCCCTGGTTGCGCACAGAGCCAATATTCTCCATTACGGTCGAAAAACCGGTCGACTCCGGCAAAGGGCGACCTAACAACAGGTCGGTTGTTCTACGGGTATAGTAAGAAATATCAAAGTTCAAGCGGTTCTGAAAAAGACCAAGCTCAATCCCCGCGTCATACGTGGCTGTTGTTTCCCAACGTAAATCTGGATTCCCCATCGTGCCGATGTACGCATAAGGAGCCCGTCCGCCATTCATCAAAATCGTGCCAGAGGTGACATTCGCTCGGGTCGTATAGGGGTCGATCTCCGAGTTTCCTGTCAGACCGTAACTGCTCCGCAGCTTTAAGTTACTGATCCACTCGTAACCCGACATGAAATCCTCATTGGATACATTCCACGCTAAACCGAGGGAAGGGAAGAATGCGTACTTATTGTTGTCACCGAATTTAGACGACCCGTCGTAACGCGCGGTAAAAACAGCAGAATACCGGTCATTATATGTATACGCACCTCGGACGAAATAAGAGTTCATCGCCCATTGATTCCAGTTGGATTCCGGCGACGCAGGAATACTGCCTACCCCCATATTGTACCATTGAAAAAAATCATTCGTAAAACCTTCGGTACGTGAACGATTGAAGTCCCAAGTACGTTCCTGCCAAGACAAACCCGCCACCGCGTTGATACGGTGCTTATCGAAATCCTTGTTGTAGGACAAGTATGTCTCTTGTTGCCAGTACAGCGTTTCAGCATTCTCTATTTGCGCCCAACCATTTGGCATGGACAGGTTATTCAGCGTTATAGAGGAATACCCCTTATATGTTTCTTTTTGATTGTCAACACCAAATTGCGTTTTTAAATCCAGTCCGTCAGCTAGGTGAAAGGTCAGCGCTGCATTACCGAAAATCTGCGTATTGGAGCGCATCCGGTTTTGCAAGTCTAGAATGGCTACAGGATTCGACATCCCCTCGAAGCCCAGTACCTGGGATACCGTTGAGGAAGCTGCGGACGTATATCCTCCTCCCGGTTCGTATATTGGATACCAGGGGATCATCTCAATCATGGTACGGCGTGCGTCCTGTCCGCCGCCATCTTCCGGCGTATAGCGACCCCATGTATGGTTAGCCGTTAGGTTGATGCTGGTCGATAACCAGTCTTTCGGCTTGGTATCATACGCCAGCTTGCCGTTGACACGCTTATTATCCGTATTGTTGACGATTCCTTGCTGGTCAGTATAGTTCAGAAAAGCACCCATAGATGAGGTTTCGTCCCCCTGCTGAATGTTCAGCTGATGGTTGTGCGATAATACCGTACGGGTAGCTTCCCGTTGCCAGTCCGTGTCGTACAAGGGATTGCCATTCGCATCGAAATAGTTCGGATCGTCGAACCAATCCCTTCTGTCCAGCGACCAATCGTGGCCATGCCAGCGGTTTTCGTTCTCCAGGCCCTTTATAAACGCCTGCATCCACTCCTCCGCGTTTAGCACACCCATAAAGCGTTGCGGCGAACTAACACCTGCCGAACCTTGGTAACTCACGGTTTTTCGCCCGTCTTTCGTCCCGCGTTTTGTCGTTACCAAAATTACACCGCCCGCACCACGCGCACCATAAATAGCCGCCGAGGAAGCGTCTTTCAGCACCTCAATGTGGTCTATATCATTTGGGTTCAGCAAATGGAAGTTTTCCATGACCACACCATCCACTACATAAAGCGGGCTGGACGAGGAGTTGATCGTCGCCTGGCCACGGATAACCACCCGGTTCGCATAAGCCCCTGGCTGGCTGGAGTTGGAGTAGATATTGACGCCGGCAGCTTGACCACGCAGGTTTTCCAGCGGGCTGAAGTTCTGCGCTTTGACCATATCCTCCCCTTTTACCATCGAGATAGAACCCGTAACGTCCGATTTACGCATCGTACCGTAACCCACAACAACAAGCTCTTCCAACACTTCGCCTTCCGGAGCCAAACGGATATTTATTGGGTCATCACCTACCGTGGTCTCCGCTTGGCTGTAACCCACAAATGTGGCCGTCAGCACCTGCCCCTTTGATCCTTCTATCGAAAAATCGCCATTTTCATCGGTTTGCGTAGCGATGGTCGTTCCTTTAATTGTAATCGTCGCCCCAATAACCGGCTCGCCCGAACGTGCATCCGTGACCTTCCCAGAAATCTGTGTTTGATCGGGTTTACTCATCTGCACAGGCGAGGCAATCGGTGGTGTTGCCGCATACACGTGATTATAGCTACATGCTGCCAGTAAGGAAAGTGGAATAATCCACAACTTCCTATTCAATCGTTTTGTTAGTTTTTCCATAGCGTCTATAATTTGAATTGATGAATTATTTATTATTCCGGTGTAGCTTCCGAATATTCTTCCAATAGAACGATGGCATCATATAATACGCCTGCTGATCCCCTGAACGATCCGGAACCACTAGGTTTATTATCGATAGAGTAGAATTCATAGAAACCGTTATTGGCGAGTACTCTGTCCAGCATAGGGCCAAGCTGCTCGTAAGCCATTTGGTAGAAACCATTTTTGATCATCTGTTTGATAATACGACCACCAAACCAGGTCCAGTCTCCTCCATTTTGATAGTTGTAGGGAAACATACTCTTGTTTTGAAAAACACCTTCGGGATAGGTGGGATAGAGGGTGAGGCCCACGGAGGGCGCTCCGGATTTCTGTACGTTTTCTATCATTTTATCAAATGAAATCCGGGCTTGTTCTTTGGAGAGTAAGTTTGCTTCAATAGCAACAGCAGTCCCGCCATGATAAAAGATTTCATCTTCATCAAAAGTGGAAGGAAAGGGTGATGCATCCAAATAAAGGTGTGGTTTAAATTTTTGTCGATCGGTATCCCACAAATGTTTCATGGTATTAGCAGCAATATTTTTTCTGATTTTTTGCCATTTTCCGCTATCATCAGGGGCAAGTTCCAGGTAATTATCGATCGCCACCAGAAACATGGCATTATCATAAATATCAATAGCAAGGTTAGAATTTTCGTCGAGGTAAACGCCCCATGGATGTTCGGGCTGTACATCGCCCCAGTCAGCCGTTGTAGCTCCCCAGAGCAATCCATGTTTTTTATCGTATCGATGCTCCATAAGAAAACCCAAAGCTAGCGCCAAACGTCTCTTGACGGCAATACCGTCAATTTTCTCGTCGAGGAAAATCTTGTCGCCTGTAGCCTTCACATATTTATAAACAGCTTGAATCAACGAAGACTCCTGATCGGTTTCTACCGTGTTTTTGTGTCCGGCATAGTTGGGTTCCAGCTTAGAAACAATGTATTGATACCCTCCGCTGGAGCTTTCTGCTTTCTCTTTGGGAACAAATCCGTCAACGATGTTTCCGTCCTCACCCTGCAACCGGAAGAAAACCCGCAAGTGCTCTTTAATCGTTTCAGGATCATGAAGAGTACTGGCCACCGTGATAAACGTGTTATAGTCCCTGATCCAGACCTCCTCGTAACCATCGCCTGCCGTAAAACCGCTTTTAACAAGCTCGACAGCTTTCTCCTTTACGTTGGATAAGCGCGAATCTGAACGGATTTGAGCTTTCAGATTACCTAGGCCCCAACTTTTGTTGGGTTCCGGGCCCATCTCTAGCACTAAACTGCCCCCTTTTAGAAGTTCGCTAGCCGAAAATTTAAAGTCATGCAAGGGTTTCCCATTAAGCGTTGCTTTTTGTACATAGATATTGGTCCTACTTGTGTTTTTAGCCTCAATGATAAAGCGCTGCCCGCGATTGTATCGACCACCAAGGTCGATAGCAACCTTCCTAAATATCGGGCTGCCTATTTCGTACACAGGATCTTCCCGTGTACCTCCATCTATTTGGAATAGTCCCAAGGCATTCATGAGATACCACGCGCTCATCTGCCCTTGATCCTCATCTCCTAAATAAGCGTTCGATACGCCTGAGCCGTAATAGCGTTCGCCAATGGAGCGGCTCCATTTTTGCGTAGCCCACGGCTTTCCGAGCCAATTAAAAAGATACGCAAAATGCATAGACTGCTGATTGCCTTGCACAACAGGATAATCCCAATACTGGTCGTTGGGTCCGTTGTAGCGCCATTTATCGCTTTCCTCAAAGCCCCATTCAAGGCGATCCAGCATTTTATCGCGGCCGATTAGTTCGGCTAGGCCAACCACATCTTGTGGCACGAAAAAGGTAAGTTGCCACGCGTTACCCTCCACATAATGTTTATTTGCACCCGACTTGAACGGATCAAAATCTGCAAGCCAGTTGCCTTTCGAATCGCGCATACGGGCATAACCGGTCTGCGGGTCTATCGCATTCTTCCACCACTGCCCCCGTTTGTTAAACATCGCATAATCATCCATTTTTCCTAGCGATTTCGCGAATTGCCCGACTGTCCAGTCGTCGAAACTATATTCCAGTGAGTTAGAAAATCTCCCCTCGTCGTAGGGTACGTACTGATGTTTTAGGTAGGTTGCTAAGTCGCGGTTCCCTGCAAAGCCACCCGCTACAGCAGCAGGCATTGTCGTCTGCATTTTTTTTACTGCTTCAAAGGCTTTGTCTACATCGTAATCACGGATTCCCATTTGATAGGCTCCTACGATAAGTGGGATTTCATGCTCTGCCACCATCACCGGAACGTACTCCATTCCGGCAGGCCCCTTCGCAAGCCAGCCGTTCGCATCATACATCGCTAACTGCGAACGCACCCAGCGGTTGCTCCACTCCGGTGTAACGAGATTCCAGAACTGATTCAAGTTCCAGAACGTATTCCAAAAAGCATCGCATCCCAAGGCCACATCTTCGGGACGGGTAAATTTCTGAATCTTCTCGTCTGCAGACCGCCAACTTCCATCCACATCACTGAAAATATTACGGCTAGCCAGTGCACGGTACATATTGGTATAAAATTTCTCTTTCTGGAGATAGTCGTTACTGCTGATTTCTATCCGGCCAAGCAGCTCATTCCATGTAGATCTGTTCTGAGCAACAACCGCATCAAACGACCAGCCAAAGGGATTGGAGATTTCTTCCTTTAGATTTAATGCCGCATTTTCTATGCTTACATAAGATATGCCCGTACGGAGCTGAACCGTTCTGCTTTTGCTAAGGTCGAACTCTACAAACAGACCCGCATTTTCGGCGCTATCTGCTTCTAGGTTTTCTTTGACTCGAGCTTGATTATTCAACCATGACCCGTGGTTGATGATTGGCTGGTCAAATTCCATCACGAAATGAACAATGTAGTCTTGGTTAACGTCGCCAGACCATACATTTTTTGATATTTGTTCGCTCAGTCCCTCAATTCGGTTGTCGGTTACTTTGGTGATCTTCACCTCCTGTAACTCGTAGTTATATTCGGCCGGAATCTTCAGATCAATCATGATCCGGCCTGTGTCGCCTTGATTGTACGTGTATCGCTGAAAGCTACTGCGCGTTAATGCCGTTAACTCCGCGCGGATATCGTAGTCCATGAGATCGGCCTTATAGTATCCCAGCGGAGCTTCCTCGGTCGTTTTATCGATTTTGGAACGATATCCGCCGTCCGCTCCGCTTTGATCGCCTATAAAAGTGATGAGCTGCCCGGTGACGGGAAACGTTCCTAGGCCGGCCATCGTCCATTCGTGGATATGACTGAACGTGCCGATGGATTCAAAAGTTGGGTCGTATCCTGCCTGCCAACCGCTGTTCTGGTTGTCCGGACTCAGTTTGACCATGCTGAAAGGCATCCAGGGACCAGGCGCTAACATCCAGCGGGAGTGCGCGGCACCGATCATCGTATTGACGTAGTCGGCGTAACTACCTTCGTTTTGAGGTTGACGCACGATTGTTCCACTGCTGTACTCCTTGCCATTGATCAGTATCTTATACACGCTATGCTTCTTCGTCGCTACTGCTGGCATAGGGGCTTCCAAGACCGAGCTTCCACCCTCAAGCTGCTGGCGCATGATCTCTTTACCATCAAGCCGAACGCTTATGGTTGGCTTCTCCCAGGCATCAACTATGTTTATCAGAAGGGGTTGTTTGTTGTCAGCAGTCTGGAAGTTGGCCGGTCTAACGCTTCTGATTAAGGCGTCGGACGCCGGCTTTAACGTTGTTTTTTTGGGGCCGGATAGCTTAATTTGATCAAAGGCAACCCATCCGCCGTCAAGCGACGTGATCACGATTTCATTATACCCGTCTCTTATCAGATCATTTGGCAACGCCAGGTTAATCATCTGCTCACTATCTTTAGAAAAGGGGCCGACCGGGTCCGCCTTTCCTGGCCCCCTGTCAAACGTAAAAGTATAAGGGTTGTCGTTAATCAGCAGTTTGAGCGTAGAACCATATTGAGGATCTACTCCCAGAAGGTCTAAGGAAAGGCTCCATAGCGAATCCGATAGGTTGGAATTTGTGCTACTAGCGGGCTTTGCTGCTGTCTGGCCAGGATTTAAGCGACCTTTGGCTGCAGCATCTCGTTGAACTGGTACATTATGAAGTTCGAAACTCACTGTAATAAAGTGAGAACGTATGCCTGCCGTGCGCCCGGTGCCCCCCCATGCGTTTTTTGGCCCAGGTAAGACAAAAGGAAAAGTTGTCCGGGCATCTGATGATCCGACCAGAAAGTACCGGTCTTCGTATCCAAAATCGTGCTCAAGAAATTTGTCAAAAGATGCGGGGTACAGCGCCATATCTGCAGCCTGATTGTCATCATGTCCGATTTGCCAGATAGTAGCCTGCTGAGCGTATGTTCTAGCTACCGAAAGCGTCCCGCCACCCAGTAAAACAAATAATAGGTACCGAAGGATAGTGGTTAACTGCTCTTTCATATTATCATAATTGAATGTTTAGTATTTATAGTTTAATCCGCCAATTGATGCAAAGCATAAGCGTAAGCACCAAGTGAGATGGCCGTGCTCGTTCCTAGCGATGTTGTCATAACAAATGTTTTTTTATGCGGGTTGTAATTGATCTTTTTATTGGTATTCGGAATGTCAATCTCCCTCCATTCCTCCAAAACAGCCTGTTTCAAACCGTCTTCGTCCTGCGCATCGACCACCTCCATCTGTAGGCGCGATAAGCTATCACCGGAAAAGGTAGATAAAGAAGACCTCAGTTCGCCTATCAGTGCAGGCATAATGTATTTCGCTGCGCCAATGATTCCACCGCCAATAACAACGATTCCATCTCCAACGGTCAATAAGTGCGCAATAACATCGCCAGCAACCTCACCCAATTGAGCAAAACTTCGGATTGCCGCCTGTCGGTCGCCCTGTATCTCGCCCTCTGCAATGCGGAATATATCGTTAGGCGTCAATGTTTCGTCTCGCACAGCCGCATATTCGTTATACACCCTGGTGATAGCGCGTCTACTAACACTCTCTTCGGCTATTTTATCGGGGTAAAGTTTATTGCGGAATACCCATACATCGCCACCACAATCGTTGTCGCCCGTCAACAAACGGTTATCGATCACAACGCCTGATCCAAATCCGGTTCCAAACGTGACACCAATAAGGTTGCGATATTCTTTATTGTAACCCAGTTTTTTTAATCGATCATTCAAGGTTGGGAGCGCACCTGCCAATGCCTCTCCATAAGCGAAGAGATTACCGTCATTATTGATAAAAACGGGAATCTGAAAATGTTCCTGCAAAAACGGACCAAGCGGAACGCCGCCGCGGAAAGACGGAAAATTCGGTAAATCATGAATGATCCCGTTCTTATAATCCGCCGGACCTGGAAACGCGAAGCTAATCGCAACCGGCGCTTTTGGCAAGAGACTCCTGATGTGTGTAAACCCATCAATCAACGTATCGAGACATTTCTGCAGATCATCCGGATAAGCCGGTAAGCAATAGGGCTCCACTATTTCAACATTACCTTGAATAGCCGAGAACACCATATTTGTACCGCCGGCGTCCAATGTCAATACAATGCGGTTATCGTGATTATACATATGACTAATACTTAAGTTTATACGAAATTGAACCGATGATTATCATACTGACAAGAATCACCAGCAGACCAGCCGTGAAGCTCGTCAAGTCAGTAATCAAACCTTGCAATGGCAAAACCAGCGCTCCACCAGATACCCCCATGATCATCAATGCCGAGATTTCGTTGGCATGCTTCATATCATGTTGCATTGCCAGTGAAAAAACAATCGAAAATACATTCGCACAGGCCAGGCCGACTACAGCAATAGACAGTAATAACACCCATAACGAGGAGCCGACTAGCATACCTATAAACCCTAAAACAGCCAATACTATAGTTCCACGCAGAAATTCTACGGCTGATAGTTTGACCAGCAGGATCGCCCCCACAAACGTACCGACGGTTCGGGTTGCAAAGTAAAGGCTAGTCCCCAGTGCGGCGTCTTCCAACGGCATGGCGACGCGATTCATTAACAGCTGGGGGATACTGGTATTCAAGCCTACATCAATTCCTACTATCAATAAAATAACAACGACACAGCGAATGAGAAACCCATCGCGCAGCAAGGCAAATATCTTGCGAAAGGAAGAAGAGCTTACCGCGGTGTCCGATTTCGGTTCGTTCGGATGCATCGTGTGCAGCACAATGATAGACAGCACCGTTGCCAGGCCATAAAATAAAAACGTAAGACGCCAGTTGCCCAGTTGTACAGCAGCCACGCCCATCAATATCGGGCCCAAAAAAGAAGAAATTGCTTTGATAAACTGCCCCATGGTAAGGGTGCTGGTCAATTTTTCCTTGCGTACAACGAATGCGGCCAGCGGATTCAACGAAACCTGCAACACCGTGTTTCCGATTCCGAGCAAAGCAAAAGCGAACAATATTCCCGCGTAACTATAGCTCACAAACGGGATGCCCATCGCAATAGCCGTGATGATCAGTGAGACAGATACCGTATGCTTACGTCCGATTCGGTCCATCAATAGCCCTGTGGGAACAGCACATATAGCAAACCACACGAATACCATCATCGGTATCAGGCTGGCCGTCGTATCCGACAGCAAGAAATCTTTCTTCACATAATTGGTCGCAATCCCCACGATATCGACAAACCCCATAATAAAGAAATTGAGGAATATCGGTATCAGTACAAGGGATGGTTTATTTTGTTGGTTATTTGGCATAGCGTTTATGTTTTAACTCCCCTAATCAAATTCTGACCGATGCTTTAATCGTCATGCAGGTTTTGCCTGTCGACGCGCCATGCGGTCGAATACGATATGTCCCCACGGCTGCCGGAATAATAAACGTTTCCGCGTAATGAATAATTATCGGCTCAAATGCACCCGTAGGACTTTCCACGATAATTTCATCGCCATCTACGAGATTCAGCACATTCACACTGTCCTGCGTATCATGCGTAACCGGAACCGAGAAGGTATGCCGACGCGTTTCAATAAACTCACTTTTGTGCAACCCGGTCTTTTCTTCCACCCATCCGTCACCCTTATCCACAATCTGCACATTGTTTACCAACTGCGCTTGGGCGTAATCGGTATCGCAATTCCAGTCGAGCACCTGTTTACCCCGCTGCACGTTGATGGGCCGGGGCTTTCCGTCCAAACCCAATCGTTGCCAGTCCCACAGCTTAAACGTAAATAGATTGGGCGTCGAGCTAATCTCGAGCACCACCGCGTTTGTACCTGAACAGTGGATTGTTCCTGCCGGAATAAGAAAGTGATCGTGTTTCTTCGTCGGTATTTTGTTTACATATTTTTCCGCATCGAAAACCAGCTCACCTCGTTCTGCTTTCTCCAGCTCGTCTATCACGGCGTCCCGGTCCACATCCTTTTTAAAACCGAGGTACACATGGGCATCATCTTTTGCGTCCATGATGTAATAACTTTCATCCTGCGTATAATGCAATCCGAAATGATCACGCGCATACTGGGTAGTTGGGTGTACCTGAAGGCTGAGGTTACCCCCACCAACCGTGTCCAAAAAGTCAAAACGAATCGGGAAGTCCTTCCCAAATCGAGCTTCCACCGGCTTTCCTAACACCTCACCACTCTTTATATAAACGAGATTCACCGCAGGCATCTCGAACATCACGTTATCGATATCGAAGAGTAGGCTGTTCTCCTCCGGCACACAGTCGAAACCCCACCCGTAATTCACTTTCGACGCGTCGAGCGCAAATTCTTCCTTCATCCATTGACCACCCCAGGGTGCAGGATCAAAGAACGGTACCACGCGTAATGGCGACGCCGCCGCTTTGTCCATACCGGCATAAAATGTCTGCCTGTCTATCATCTTAGGTTCATTTGGTACCACCGTATCCAACCAATAGTCAACGCGGTTATAAATCGACCGCTTATGCTTGTCCAGCACCCGCCAGTCATTAAACAGCCCACGCTTATACTGGTGAGAAAAAGGTGCGTTGCTATTATCAATACCCAGACCTTTCGCATGCCGCTTACGCATCCGCTGCTGTATTTCCCAACGCGGCATATCCGCATAAACTAAGATATCTGCATCAACCACCGACTGCGCGCCCGGACCAAGCACTAAAACACGTCCGCTAGATGCTGCAATTGCCTCCCGCGCCGATTTCAGCTTCTTCCCGTCAACGTATTCATCTAATGTAATATTGGAGATATACCCGAACAACGTATCTTCGGTCATAAACCTGTCCGTTAAGGCTGCTACTTCTTCCTCGGAGATAAATAAGTCACTGGTTTGCAAAAAGATATCCGGTTTGAGTTGTGCCAACTGTGTTTGCAGCTCATCTTGGCTTATCCCGGTGTAACAATCCACTGCGATGACACTATTGCTTTGCTTTGTCAAAACAGCAATAATCGCCTCCCATCCTTTAACAGCAAAACCGTCTAAATTGATTGCAGGCTTCTTCTTGTAAGTACTTACCATGTCTATAATTGTATTATTGTTCAGCTATATGTTCAGTATGTATGCACATACTACTTCAACAAATATGAATACTTTTATTTTATCATGCAACACTATTCTGCAATTTTTTTTACTTTTGTAGAACACCATGAATTTAAAAATCGACCATACCAGCCCGAAACCTCTTCATAAACAGGCAGAAGAGCTTATCCGGAATCTTATAGACACACCCGAATATAGAGATGGACAATATCTCCCTAAGGAAGTCTATTTGTCTGAACAATTAAAGATATCCCGCAACACTTTACGGCAAGCGATTAGCACGTTGGTTGCCGAAGGGCTGCTGGTTCGTAAAAAAGGTGTAGGAACGCGTGTCCAAAAAAAGAAAATCTTTAGCGGAGCCAGCAATTGGCTGAGTTTTTCCGAAGAGATGCGCATTCTAGGGATCGAGATCCATAATTTTGAATTGCAGATTATCCGGCATGAAGTCTCTGCAGAAGTCGCCACCTTCTTTGGAATCGAGGTGGGCACAAAGGTGATGCGGCTAGAACGACTTCGGGGAAAAAAGGACGCGCCGTTCGTATATTTCATTTCGGAATTTAGTCCACAGATACCCATTTCGGCATCGGAAAATTTCAATCGTCCGCTGTACGAAATACTGGAAAGAGATTACGGCGTGGTCGCTTTTACATCAAAAGAAGAAATAAGCGCCGCCGCCGCCGATTCCTTTATCGCCGCCAAGTTGGAAATTAAACAGGGAGAACCCGTCCTCATCCGGAAACGCTATGTCTACGACATCAATAACAATCCCATTGAGTTCAATGTCGGGTGCTACCGGGCGGATTCTTTTACCTATACCATAGAAAGTAAAAGGAATATATAATATGCATAAAAATTTGCTTCCATTCGTATTATTCGAATAAAGAATTGTACTTTTGTCCACGAAAAATGTGGACGGGACCACTCTCCTCTCGTACGTTCAATCACAAAAGCAATATGTAATAATGGCTTATTTATTTACATCCGAATCGGTGTCGGAGGGACACCCTGACAAAATAGCGGATCAAATCTCCGATGCGCTGATTGATAATTTCCTAGCTTGGGACGAAGATGCCCGAGTTGCTATCGAAACTTTAGTGACGACAGGGCAGGTTGTTTTAGCCGGCGAAGTGAAATCAAACATCTACTTAGATGTGCAGAAAATCACCCGCTCTGTTATCGAAAAAATAGGGTATACCAAGTCCGAATATATGTTTGAGGCCAACTCTTGCGGTGTGCTGTCAGCTATTCACGAACAATCCGCTGAGATTAATCAAGGCGTCGATCGTCAAAGCAAACAAGAGCAGGGTGCCGGCGACCAAGGTATCATGTTCGGATATGCCAGCAACGAGACGGAGAATTATATGCCATTGGCCTTAGACCTCGCTCATCGCTTATTATACGAACTAGCTGCATTGCGCCGGGAAAATAAGGATATTACCTATTTGCGTCCCGATGCCAAGTCACAGGTTACACTTGAGTATAGCGATGACCATATACCGCAACGGATTGACACCATCGTCATTTCGACACAGCATGACGACTTCGCCACCGAGGCCGCAATGGTAGAGAAAATTACAGACGACGTCAAAAATATTCTTATCCCGCGTGTAAAGGCCCACTTGCACCCCGATTTGCAGGCATTGTTTACCGACAACATCAAGTTCCACATTAACCCCACCGGAAAATTTGTTATTGGCGGACCGCACGGCGACACGGGATTAACCGGCCGTAAAATTATTGTGGACACCTACGGCGGAAAAGGAGCACACGGCGGTGGTGCATTCTCCGGAAAAGACCCATCCAAAGTCGACCGCTCAGCGGCATACGCTACCCGCCACATTGCCAAAAACCTCGTAGCTGCAGGTGTTGCAGACGAAATATTGGTACAGATATCGTATGCTATTGGCGTAAAAGACCCGATGGGGATCTATGTCAACACCTATGGCAAAAGCAACGTTAATTTCAATGATAGCAAAATCGCGGAAAAAATAGGCGAAATATTCGACATGACACCCTACGGTATCGAAACCCGCTTAGGGCTTCGCAAACCTATCTATTCGGAAACAGCCGCCTATGGACACATGGGTAGGACACCAAAAACCGTAACCAAAACCTTCGAAAGTTCCAACGGCGAACAAAAAACCATGGAAGTGGAATTGTTCACCTGGGAGAAATTGGATTACGTGGATGTCATTAAAAAGGCATTTGATCTTTAATTCTTTGTTCGTAATCCGTGGCGAGCCACGGATTACGAAATATATAAAACCCGGCTACATCGCTCTGTGAGCATAAGGTCGTGGGTCACAAAAACCAGTATCTTATTTTTTCCAGCCTCCAACAAACGATCGGTTAGTTCCACAGCCGTCGATGGATCAAGAGCCGACGTTACCTCATCAAACAGCCATACAGCACAATCCTGCAAGAGCGCTCTCGCTACCGCGATCCGTTGCGCCTGCCCTTCCGAAAGCCCATACCCAGATTCTCCTACCAAGGTATCTAAACCCGCGGGCAAGTCGTACACAAACGTGGCGCAAGCTGTTGTTAACACCTCCCGAATACGCTCGTCCGAAACAGGTTGAGTATTTACCTGTAAATTTTCGCGGATCGTTCCGCTAAAAAGCTTGTCACCCTGCGGCACATAAGCAAAATTTGTGCGATGCGCGCTGTCCAATGGTATTTCCCTTCCGTCTACGTGAAGCTGGAGGGTGCCACCGTTCGGTTTAAGCAAACTGAGCAGCAAGCGGATAAGCGTTGTTTTACCCTTTCCACTTGCGCCGACTACCGCCGTCGGTTTTCCGCGTACAAAATCTGCGTCAAACCGGTTAAAGACTTCCTTATCTTCATAACGGAAATTCACACTTCGCAAGCTCACCTGCTGAATGTTAGGCAGATATTCCGCTTTTACTTCTTCTTCCTTTTCCGATTGCAACATCTCGTCCACGCGTTCCAGCGCCGTCCGGAAGCGGATAAACGTCGGTATAAACCCCATCAAGGTCAAAACAGGCCCTTGGATACGTCCGACCAATTGTAAAAAAGCCGACATGGTACCAAAGGTAATCTCCGCGGCATGTAGTCGGAAAACACCCCAAATGAAGGTAAGCAGAAACCCAGCATTAACCGTAAAACGTAAAATGCCCTTCGAAACCGTCGAGAAATTTAGGACGCGCATTTTCATCGCGTAAATAGCCGCCTGGCTTCCGGTAACCTTATCCCAGCGGATCCGTTGTAACCCCAAGGCTCGAATCACTAACCGAAACCGCATATTCTCCTGCACCACATTTCCAAGGTTACTTTCTGCACGCTTCAGCTCCTGGTTCATTTTCTTCAGTCGTCTAAAATACAACTTAGAAAACACCACCAACGGGGAAACACAGAGGATCACCACCGCCAACATCGGATCCATAATCCACAAAAATCCAAACGCCGAAAGCAATCGAAAAACGGTGATTACCGCGTCTACAGCTGTTGTGCCGATCATCTGCACCACCTCCTGGCAATCCGTATTGACGCGTATCATGACATCCCCTGTGTGCCAATTTTTTACCAATGCCCATGTGGCACGCATCTGCGCATCTACCACATCTTGCTGCAAACGGATCAACATCCGAGAACGCATGCGATCATTCACCCAAGTAGCATATAAGCTTGCTGCTTGGCCACCTACCACACTCCATATCGCCAGCCACAACGACTGCTTCATGAGGGCGGTATCGCCAGCAATCGCATAATCAATGGCATATTTCGAATAATAAATAAAAAGTAAGGATAATCCCAAGGCAATCAGTTCTGCTAAAAAATAAAGCAGCAAAGCACCTCGATAAGGCTTTGTAAAAGCCCATGCCCACTTGATTTGATACGTCAGTTTATGCTCCAATTCTCTTGTTCGTAATTCTCCGTCTGATGGCTACAACGACGCGTCTTGGTAAGCGCAAGTAATACCAGCACATGCCCAGCATTTTGGAAAACGGACGTGAAACAAGCAGTCGCCTTCCGTCGCGGCTTGCTTCCACCAATAGCGCTATGATATCCTCCCCAGCAATCTGCTCCAGCTGCACCAAGTTGTTATCGCCAGCGAGCCACGCCGATTCCGCTTTTTTTCGCACTACTCTGTGCAACATGTACTTCTGCCCCCATCGCGCCAGTACAATATCACCGACAGCAATTTCCGCCATATTTGCCGTCTGCAGCAACACCTGGTCCCTTTCAAGCAAAAAAGGCTCCATACTCTTACCTACTACCGGGATACGCACCCGGTCGCCTGCATCAAGTCGTTGCCTTACTATGTTAAAAAAATCCTCGTTCTCCACCCGGAGGAACTGCTTATGGTCCATGTCCATTCGTTCGTACTGCATGATTAACCACGGGAAACCAAGTTCACCAAATAGCGTAAGGTGACATCGAGTGGCGCATCTTTCAGCAACACCGTATTTGCTTCATCGAGCAAAAAGATGGTCGGGTACGCGCGTATATTATACAGACCGTCGTTTATTACACTCCCCGTGTCATCCCAGCCATTAACCCAGTTATCTGGAATCCGCTGTTGATACCCGATCCAGCTATCTTTATCAGGATGCAAACTTACCGATACAATATCTAAAAACCCGTTCGTTATACAATTATTTACTGCCGGTGTTTTCGCCAAATCCTGCATAATCGCGGCACAGTGCGTACACGTCGGATCGTAAAAAACCAGCATTTTATAGGGCCTTGTACCCTCGTGCATGCTGCGGTACTTCCCATCTTTTGCTAAATACTCGAAATCGGTTGCGACCGTTCCAACCTGATTCTTCCGCACAAGCTCCAATAAGGTGGTATATTTATCCCTTTCATCTTGTGACAAGGTCGTATCTGCCGCAAGGTAGGTTAACGTATGTTCATAATAATCTTCATTTCGCATTGGCGAGTTGGGATCGTAAAGATAATGTCTGTACTTTTCCAAAAAATACGCAAAGGTGCTCGGTTCTACGGAGGCCTTTTTCAGCATATCGTGTACACCTACCTGTACAACGGTATCAGGTACAGTCGCAAACAGCGCAATAAAGTCCACTAATTTCTGTTCCATTTTTTCGGGATCGTTAGCCTGCATCTTGGCCTTAAAGTTAAAATCATCCCAATAACTAAGCAAATGCTTAGCAGGAATCGAAGCCATAACTTCGTTATCCGAATTTGCGCTATGGTTTTTCACAGACTGTCCTTCCCCTGGGTTGCCACAGGAGATTCCGATCAATAGGATGGCTACTGCCCAATATAGCTTCCCTCTACGTAGCAATACTAAATTCATAACTTGGTGATTTGTTGGTTAAGTTAGCACTTTATCTGTAATTACGCAAACAAAAAAAAGCCATCCGCAATGGATGGCCTTCTTATTATAAGCTATCGATATCGATAGGCTTGCTTTATTACTATAAGTTTGAAAGGTCTGGCATTGGATCGTAGCCAGGAGCGTTTGGATTCCAAGAGCTGTTACGTGTACAACGAACATTTTGGAAACCTGATCCCACCAAACCAAGATTAAGTAGGTCGATATTTAGCACGCCAGCACTTCTCCCCGCGATAGCTCTAGCCGGTCTAGGTGGAATCCCGAGTTGCGCCGGAGCTGTTGCACCAACATAACCCCATGCGCCGACCTCTACAATAGCAAGATCAGCAACACGGTCGCTAGACCAAAGCGAAGCAGCTTCTCCTACACGTCCAAGACTAAGATTTACCAAGCCAGATACAAGCGAGACGTTTGTCTGAATGCCATTATAGTTAAAGCGCAAGCTATTGGTTGCAGCCGTATACGCAGGATTGGCTCCAGTAGCTCCTGTGTATTGAATATAGTTATCACCAAAAGTCGTCCCAGAGGTAGCCGGTTCAGGAAATAAAATGCTCAATATATTTCCAAGAACGTCAAGAACTAATCCTGATGTCGATGTTAGCGACCTAAGTTCTACATCAGTAGGCGTTTTCCAAAGCCCGGCAGGATATACTAATGCACACGGATCTAATTGATTTGCCTCATTTGCATCTGCCAAAACACGCGGAAGATGACCTCTAAAAGCGAAGAAACTTGTAGTAGGATCTGGATTATAAGGATTTGTATGGTGAAAGCGATAAGGGTTATGCCCTGCTTCGTAATACAGGTTTGACCTTGCCCAACTTACGACCGTGCTGTTACGATTTGTGGTCAAAGGTGACTCTACAAAACCCAACACGATTTGTTGTTCCATCCCCGGCTCAGGGATAAATGTTTGGGTCATTTCTGCTTCCCCAAAGTTTCTAGTATTACCATCATCAGTATTAATAATAAGGTTTGTCACGCTAACGGTGACATTTTCGCTCGCGTTAGCGGCAACATTCACGTACGCCACTTTACGATCTCCTTGTCCGGTAACAACATCTGCAAAATCAGCATAACTCACAGTAACAGGGGCAGCAGTACCTTCAAAATCACCAGTAGTGACATTAATCGCGTCCGGTGCAGCATAACCTCCCCTAACAGAAACATTTGCAGAAGCTATAGGCGCAAACATACCCATCGTATTGATCTCGATTGCTACTCGGGTTAGCTGGGGTTTAAACGTGACGTTCAAAGGAACAACAACATCGCCATCACCCGAAGGAACACTGAATTCCCCTTTTGCGTACAAGACACCACTGTGATCGTCTATCGCCACACTACCATCTGTACCAGCAGGTACTTCCTCCGTGCTATTAAATGATAATGCGAACCATTCATAGCTAGCTCCTTTTTCCACAGGAATAGAACCTACAGTTCCAGAAGTAAAAGGCTCTGAAACGAGTGCTGTTTCGCCGCTCTTACGTAGGTATACGCGATATGCATTTCCATCTGGCATCGCTTCAGCTCGTAACCCGTTTGAAGAATTCGATGTTGTACGACGTTTGGCGGTCGCCAAGTTTGATTGAGTCGTGATTTGGCTAGTTTGCGAAACAAATACATCAAAACCGTCGCCTTCTACTAATCTTGCCTCATTACCAGATGAAGCAGTACCACTACCTGCTTTTGCTTTTAATGCTGGAGAACCCTGACCGTTCTCAATACCTTCTACCCGGATGACGACACGCGTGCCTTCACCAGTATCCTCAGTAATATCTTGTTTTGCATCCTTGGCACAACCCGTGACAAACATCGTTCCTAATGCTAGCAACGCTCCGGTCGCCAGCTTCCCCATTAAATTTGTATATCTTTTCTTCATGATTTCAAGTGTCTTTAAATAATGATTAAAACTGTCCATCATCACTCCAGCCCGATGATCCAGTTCCAGTTCCATAGCCGTCAACCGTCGGGGTTGCTCCCGGTGCCGCCGAGCCCCCGGCAATACCTTCTTCCATTTCGATTTCGAGCACCTCAACGGTAGGCGCCACATACTGCATTTTTTTAATTGTTTTCATATTTATACTATTTAGTTGAAATTATATTGATTGTTTGTTTTTTCTAAGTGATTGACCGGACGGAAACTGATAGCATAGCGGATAGACCCCATAATTTTAGTGGAGCAATGTGCATTTTCAACCAAAAACAGCCCTTCCTTAGCGGATAGTTCAGCGTAACTTTTCATACGTCTGGCAGTTAATTAATAACAACAACGTAGTTATTACAACTACAAAAACTTCATAAAACTACATATTAGCAATAAAACAAACAAAGAAATAAATCAAATTATTGCTTGCTCTATTACGAACAATACGTCTCAAGCAGCAATAAAACGCTCTCAGACAACGAAAGTACAACAAACAAGAAGTTTGTTTTGTTTGCACAAATTTTGATTTTTTGTAGCTGATAAACTACATCAACGAAATATTCAATATAGCAAGCAAGGAGATAAAGTCGCCGTAGGGATACGACAACAGAAGAAAGACAATGTGAAAATGTAGGGTTTTACTCGTCTACAGACTTGCGAGAAGAAATAAGGCTGCTCAATCGAGCAGTAGCACGGCGGATGGGGAAGAAAACAACTTCTTGGGGAGCGTAGGGAAAGTAGAGACGCAAACCTCGCCATAAGCGACGGGCACCATCAGGGTGAACGGAAATAAAAGAAACTTTCCCTTCTAGGTAACGTTTATCATAAAAACCAAAATTGCCGGAATACCAGATCTCGTCCATCATCCAGTCGGTTTTCAGCTTTTCCGGACAGGGAAAAGGTAAGTCTTCTTTTGGTAAGCCCAAATCGTTGACGAGTATACCGTGTAGTACGTGCACCCATTTTAAAATACCGGTCTTTTTATACATGTTGCGAAGCTGCTCTGCATCGATCTTATCTCGATAAGTGTAATATAAGATTGCTGCGTCACAAATTTGACGTAAACCAATACCGAAAGACAGCAGATGCTTTAAGATGTGGATATTTACCTGCAATATTTGCAATTCCGGAGCCAACAGGGTAATAGCTTGATTTTCGATCAACACCGATTGTTGTTTCGGACGATAAGCCTGTTCCAGTTTTTTCAAATAAGGCAACTTGAAAAAACTACGGATATCAAACAGGCGCCGATGGTGTTCGATGTGTATACGCTGCCAATCATAACCTAAGCTGGCACTTATCGCCAAATCAACTTTTATTTTCTTTTCCTGTAGACGATTTAATACCTTATCGTAACCGTCCTTTTCATCAAAATACCAATCGATATCGCCCGATATTCGATGCAAAGGATTCGGGTAACAACTCGCCACCCCTTTTCCCTTTAACAGAATAGGTTTTGCACCCAGGCGACTAAAATCCACAAATTGTTCGGCTGCAACTTGTGCCATCCGTGTATTATGGCGTTCAATCTGATCGACCCGAACTGCCCACTTCATCCGCAATGCGCGAGGTGGTAATTGGTCGTCAGGCAATAATGGAAAAGCATCAAACAAAATTCCTTCAACCGTATGGTTCAGCGCGTATTGATACAGCACAGCCCAATCCTCATCAGACAATGGCGCTGCCAAAGCTAGCTTGCCTTTTCCCCAAAGCCCCATCCGGAGCAGCTGAAAAAATATATACCGTAAGTTGTCTTCCATCGTTATTTTGGCTGTGGTCGTCCATTCAAAACTAATGGTTTTTTCTCATAGTACAATATGAAAAGAAACGAATAGCGCTAACCAACACGCACAGCCTCCGTCTCATGTAGATGATCGAGGAGGGTCGGATTCAATATTTTGCACGTCTTCAAGACGTCCTGAAGCGGGTACTTCTCAACCACATGTTCCAAAGCCCGGAGATGCTTTTGATGGTGCAAATCCGTCCCAACAAAATCATACATACCAGATTTTATGAGTGTCAATGCCGTACTCTTTACGTCCACACCATAATATCTACTGATGGACAACAGATTAAGTTGCAACAGACAACCAGCATCTTTAATCTTCTTATACATCTCGAACTCAAAATGATAATAATTATAGCGCTCGGGATGCGCCAATATTGGCTTGTAGCCAAGGTTTTGTATATCCAGTATCGTCTTAAACAAGCCGTGTGATGGTGCTAAATACGACATTTCGATGAGAACATAGCCTCCCGGCATTACGCACAATTCATCCCGATCGATCAGGCGGTCGATACCTTCGTCCACCATGTGTTCTGCTGCGGCATATATCGTAGATGGATTGTTATTTCTCTCTAGATGAGCGCACAGCTTCTGATGGGCCGAATCTATCGAGTTTTTTGTATTAGGGTGAACGTCCTGTATAATATGCGGGGTACTTATGAACTTTGTCAAACCCAGTACATTCAAACTAGAGATGAGCGCTAAAGACTGTTCTAGAGATTCAGCACCATCATCGATACCCGGCAACAAATGGTTATGCATATCAACCTCTAGAAACCGCAGTTTGCCGAAGCTTGCCACTTTCAATGTGTTGTTTCTACCCTTTCCAAAAAGCTTAGAGAAAAAATTCATATATAAAAATTACGATAATAGTTGGTTCATCCACGAACCCCTGTGCGAAACTGGGTAATCATGTTTGCTTGCAAAAATACAGATAAAATTTATAATCGCCCGATTCAATCGTAACAAATGCTTTACATTTAGAGCGTACTGGGGCTATACATATCTATGAAAGGTTAGTTATCTTCGCTACTTATTGCTCTGTGCTAACGACGAGCGGAATCTCTTCAACAGGCCACTCTCCATTTTCAATAGGGAACGTCTCTAGCTTATTGGGATCAACTACAATGTGTTTAATGCGTTCGCGATGCCAGGTATATACAATATGTACCAACCCGTCCGAGGTTTGGATGATCGAAGGATACGAATATTGCTTTTCCGGCGCGTCCAAGTAATCCAGCACCAGCGCAGCTTCCCATTCCTTGCCATCCTTACTCACCGCTAGGTTTAGCACCCCTCGGCCCTTATGCCCCATTCCTTCTTGGCCGCGCGTTGCATGGTTATAGATCAACAGATGCCTTCCATCTTGGAGCGTCACAGCATCTAAACCTGAGTTGTTGTTAGGCAAGGTCGTCTTCGTCATTTCAGACCAGGTAAGCCCGTTGTCGCGAGACCATGTCTCCGCAATACGCTCACCCTTCGTACTGGTACGACAAAGCATCTGTATACACCCATCAGCGTGTGTGAGCAGGGTTGGTTGTATTGCGCCGATCTGCTCTCCATCATTCAGCGGACCAATAAATGTCCAGCTTTTTCCGCCATCAGTACTCCGTTCGATGTGTGCCTTCCAACCATCGTTCTCATCGCTAGATCCGGACAGGATGGTCCCATCGGCTAGCTGTATAGGCTTGTTTTTGATTGGGCCTAGCAATTTACCCCCAAGCCTTTTTGGCGTACTCCAAGTATGACCATTATCTTCTGATGTGATAAACTCGCCCCACCACTCTTTCGGGCTAGGGCCTACTTTGTAGTACAGCATCAAGGGTTCTCCTTCCGGCTGGAACAGCACCGGATTCCACGTCGGGAACCGTTCGCCATCCGGCTGGATACCATGGGCAACCGATACAGGGGCTGTCCACGCGCCGTCCAGTTTTTTGCGCTGTAAGCGTATCTCCACATCAGGATGCCGCTCATAAGTGCCCCCAAAATAAGTACAGAGCAGTTCCTTATTGGGCAGCTCGACAATAGTAGCCGAGTGGCAAGACGGAAAATCTGCTTTGATAAATACAAACTCTTCTAAAACGATACCCGCTCGGTGTTTCGGACGCTCTGGTTGCGACTGGGCATTCAGGCCATTAAACAACAGCGTTATCACAATAAAACAAAGACTCTTTTTTATATTCATATTCAACAAACGTTTATCCGCGAAAGTCCTAGACCTGGGATAGATTTCGACATACCTATTTTTTTCTGGCTTCCGTTGAACAAAACCTATCCAAAACTGTTTTAAATCTACAAAAAAATTTTTTCTTTCGAATATGCATGAATTTGTCGGGACAGGTTGCCCACTTTAGGAAAAACCGCTGGAAATCGTAATTTCGAAAAAAAAACAGATATATTTGCTGGCTAAAGAAAATAATAAAAACGCGTTACATGAAAGGAGTGAAGGAAGAACTAACTGTATTTATAGCACGATTTAATCAGGCACTTAAGCAGGTGTTTCATGAGCAACAAGATATCAATGAGTTGAGTCATGACCGGGGTTTACCGCCCGAGGTATGGCGCGGCATCATGGACACACAGCCCCTTGCGGTTGCCGTTCCGGCGGAATATGGCGGACGTGGAAGTGTTGTCAAAGAATGCTTGAGTCTCCTTTCTGCGGCTTCATACGAATCGCTTCCCTTATCCTTAACGTTTGGCATCAACATCGCCTTATTTTTAGAACCATTGGCCAAATATGGCGACCGTACCATCCAAGAAAAAATCTTTCCGGAGTTTCTAGCCGGCCAGCGCATGGGTGGCCTGATGATTACCGAGCCAGACTATGGCAGTGATGCGTTGAACATGCGGACTTCTTACCAAGCCACCGACGCAGGTTATGCCATCAACGGCCGGAAGCACTGGCAGGGCTTGACTGGCCAGGCCGACTATTGGTTAGTCGCCGCCAGAAAGAATTTAGGAAACGGCGAACTCGCCCGAGATGTGGACTTTTTTGTTACGCGCAATGCGGAAGAAAAGCAGCGCATCGAGGTCGAAGCCTTGTATAGCAACCTAGGATTGTATATGATTCCCTATGGGATGAATGTTATCGATATCGAAGTACCCACCTATCAACGTTTACAGCCCGAAAGCACCGGTATTAAAATGATGTTGGATATCCTGCACCGCAGTCGGTTGCAATTCCCGGGTATGGGTATGGGCTTTATCAAACGCATGCTGGACGAAGCGCTTCAACACTGTACCACGCGAATGGTCGGAACAGGAAACCTCCTTGCCTTGGATTCGGTGCAATTTCAACTTTCCAGAATACAGACAGCTTTCACTTTGTGTTCCGGTATGTGCGCCCGGAGCAGCGATATCAGTGGCATCGAGTATAACTTAGCAACCGAAGGTTTGGAAGCCAACAGCATGAAAGCCTTGGTGACCGACCTTATGCAGGAATCAGCGCAGCTCTGCCTGCAAGTGTCGGGCGCAAATGGTTACAAAATTAGCCATATCGCTGGTAGAGGGATCGTAGACAGCCGTCCGTTCCAGATCTTTGAAGGATCGAACGAAATGCTTTACACGCAGATTGCGGAAATCGTTTTAAAACGGATGAAAAAACAAAAAGAAACCTCGCTCTATCAATCCCTCGCGACGTTTGCACCAACCGAAAAGGCCGCCCCACGGTTCCGGGAAAACCTGCAATTTATATTAAGCGATAACCTTCCCCAACGAAAATTAGTCGATCTAGGAAAAATCATTGCGCGGATCGTCAATATGCAATATGTTATCAACTTGCAGGAGAAAGGCTTCCGAAACGATCTTGTAGAGAACTGTCTATACAATATGCAGCTCGACGTGGCGCAGTTGGCATCGAACCTATCGCTCCACAACCACGCCGAACTCGTTGTTGCCTATCAAGGCGAAAGCGACTGGTTGGATTTTTCTTAAAGACGATCCAACCAATCTAGAATCAGCTGTAAAGTACTGTTGGGTATAGTACTTAAATCGGCGTATTCTTTCGTGTTGCACGTTTCACAAGCTTGCATCAAGTGGTTTACGTTAGGCAACAATCTCGTTGTCACCATACCCTTGTTCGCCGACCGCGTATACTTCTTCCAGTAAGCTAAATTTACAGGGTCCACAAAAGGATCTTTGTCGCCATTAATGGCCAGCACCGGAACATCCACTTGGCTCAGCACCTTCTCTGCATTATAACGAACGAAGTACCGATACCAAGGGCCTGTTGCCTGCTGTACATAATACCAGATCGGGAACCGGAAACGATCATGTTCCATTCCCACAGAGGTAGCATAAATACTGTCTTTTTCCTTCCAGTAGGCATATGTTTCCTCCAACCGGTTTTCCAAGCTGTCCGAATCCGCATATTGATAAGCCACAGCGAACATCAACCTGTTGATCTCATTTGAACGCTTTTTGTCCACGTCCGACATCGGCGAATTTGCCACCAAATTTTCATTCTGCACAAACAGCGATTTCAGTCCATCCGTGGCTAAACCGGCCAGACTAACCAAAAACGCGACATCAGCAGATTGCGATGCTGCGATAGCAATCGCTGCTCCACCTTCGCTATGGCCCAGTAGTCCGATACGCTTGTTATCCACCTTAGGATGCTTTTTTAGGTAGTTTACGGCTTCCAAAGCATCATGGGCAAAATCACTTGTTGTTGCCATACTGTAGTCACCCGTGGTCTGGCCTACACCACGGTCGTCCATCCGGAGCACCACATAGCCTCTTGCACTTAAGTACTCGGCTATTGGACGAAAGAGCGGCTTTCCGGCCATTTCGCAGTCTCTGTTCTGCGGCCCTGTACCAGTGACTAGCACCAAGGCCGGGAATTTACCTTCTCGTTCTGGGCTCGTAATCGTTGCCCCAAAGGTAATCGTATCAAGCTGCGCGTCAAACAGTACATCTTCACGCGCAACATCCTGCGCCCATATAGGACTTATCATCATGACAAGCCCTAACAACACTACTAATCTTCGCATAGCTTGCATCTATTCTTCTGCTTTTAGAAGTCGTACCATCTCGCTTATTTCATCAGCGAGCTCCGAAGCACTACCCATATAGCCCACTTCCGAAAAGCGTAACCTACCATCCGGGCCAATAACCATCTTGTGCGGAATGGCGCTGACGCCCGCAGCCTTCGAAGCCTTACTGTCTGTATCAAGCAGAACAGTGAATGGATAGTTGTTTTCCTCCATATACTTCGTAACATATGCTTTCATATCCTTACGTTCCTGCGTATCAATAAAGAAGAAAAGCACGTTTTCATCGTCCTGAAAGCGCTCCACCGCGAGCTTCATTCCTGGAAACGCCGCCTTACACGGAGCGCACCAAGAGGCCCAATAGTCCAGTACGATGATTTTGCCTTTAAGGTCCGCGGAGCGAACAAGATTACCGTGTTGGTCATACAGTTCGAAACCAGCGAACGCCTCATTGATGAGCGCTTGCCGCACTTTTTCCTTCAATTCGGCACTTTTCGTGGCGTCCTTCAAACCCTGCAGGTAAGCCGTATAGCCGGCTTCCGAGCCATGTGCTGTGACGTAACGTGCTTTCATCAAATCCAACATATACGCCGAGCTTTGATTAAGCGCATAGCTCTTCTCAAGCGCCGTTTGCAACTCCCGCGCCTTGCCCTGTCCTTCCAATACCCGTACATAGGTATCATTCACGTCCGCATCTTGATATTCCGTTTTGTCCTGTGCGGCGGCCGCATAAACGAACGCTTCATCGTACAACTTGTTTTGCACTAAAATTTTTGCAAAAAGAGCGGCATTGGAATAATACAATTGGGCATATTCTTCCCTTTCAAAATTATCCTTATAGTAATTCAGCCTATCCATGACCACCCGCGCATAGGGCAAAATCTCCGCTGCGTCCATTAATTGTTGCGCCTCAAAAGGCACATAGATCGCGCGGTAGGCAATATTCGCCAAGGCCATGTAAGGCTCCGCTTTAGACACATAATGTTCGAAAGCGTCCAAGTCCCGTTCCATACTCGTATGCACCGCTATAATCCAATACGCATCGATATGGCTGATGCGATGTTTTTCGTTGAACAACCTATCCTTCTCCGTGTAGGGATATTTGTCAACAAAATCCATCGCTGCACGCGCACATTCCGCTTGCGTTTTAGCCTCTCGAACCAATTTGAAATCGGCCAAGCGCTGCTGGTCGGTGACGTACTGCCCGGTAGGATATTCGTTGCGTATACGGGCTTCGACAAGACTTGCCTTCGCCGAATCCTGCAAAACATCCTGATATACCTGCAGCACCTGTACGAGCTCGTCCTCCCCGATGTCGGGCATACCATCCAGGGCAGCGAGTTCGGTATTTAATTTCCCTAATGCTTCCGTGGTCCCCATATGTTTCAATGCGCTTGCCGCCGCGTACAACACCTTAAACCGGTTCTGCGGATAATCCTGCAACTCATATTTCACCCACATTAACAGTACCGCATCGGTTTTGTATGCAGCCGTATCCACCACATAAGGCACTCCGCGTACAATGTGCGGCGTACGCAACATTCCCCAACCCAATTTAGCGCCCGGGACCTGACGTCCGCCGTCACCCGAAATCAAATAGGAGTAGGTCATTTCGCCACCTTGGTCGCGGACCGTATCGGCTTGAAACGTCAAATTGATCAAGCTCATTTTATCGGGCACTACGTAGGATGCTACCCAAGCCGAATCCGTTTTCTCAAAAACAAGGTCGTCATACACCCATTGAAAGTCCTGATAACCCGTCAAGTTTGCCGACACGGAGGTCGCGTCCTTCCACGGGGTGCTGCGAATATCGTATACCAATTGAATGGTATCCCCTTCTTTTGGATATTCCGGTATCACGCTAAAAGTCGCTTCCTGCGCCATCCCAGGGTTCGGAAAATAACATATGGCTAGAACTATCGCCCCCAGCTTCTTGATTATATCACTCATATCTATCATCTCTATTATACTTTTTTAGCAATAACGCCACTCTCGCGTTTATGGATTAGGTTGTAAACCTGGGCTTAAATCAATCTCGTATTGCGCAATTGGAAACACATACCGGTTGCTTGTCGGTGCAAGCGTAAACGACTGGCCGCCAAAAGTACGCGTATACGTTTTTGTAAACAACGGCTCATCTTTGAGTCGCCGCATATCCCACCAGCGCAGCATCCGAAACATGAACTCCCGACGGCGCTCCGCCATCACTTGGATTAAAGCCTCCTCGGCGTTTGCAGCCGTAAGTTCCACTTGGCCATCCGTCAAAATCCGTTTTTCGCGCAGCTGATTCACAAGCGACATCGCCGCGGCCGGCTGATTGCTCCTCGCTTCAGCTTCCGCCTTGATCAACAGCATCTCCGGTACCGTAGGTCCCACATTCCGGCCTTCATTCAGTACGTTGTCCAGATAATAATACCTTCCCTCGTAAACCTCCCAGGAAGAAATCTTACCTCCAGGCACCGTAAATAAGTTATAGCGCTGGTCATGTTCATCAAAGAGGCTCAGCAGATCGTCACTCAAACGGAAGGCTGTGGGTGAGTAGGAGGTCACCCCATTGACGGGCACCTTTGTCAACAGGATTTCCGGATTTATAAACCGTCTCGGATAGGCTTCCGCTTTCAGTTCCGGAATCGCGGTCAGGTCAATGAGTTCGTTATGCGTAGTTAATGCCTGATCAGCGGCTTCCTTGGCCTCTACGTACCTGTTCATATACAGATAGGTTCTGGCCAATATACCATATGCAGACGCTTTGGTGGGCAAGGTCCTAAATTGCTGCTCGGTCGGCAACGCGGGAATCGCAGCTAAAAGGTCGTCTATAACCGCATCGTACACCTGTTGCACCGTAGCCCGCGCCAACGATTGTTCGGTTGTCTGCTGCAATACCAACGGCACGCCTAGATCGGTCGAAGCTGTTTCTATTTTATAGGGTTTCGCGTAGGTATTGACCAACATCAAGTAGGCGCTGGCACGGTGTACTTTCGCTTCCGCTATCAATGCCTCCTTTTCGGCGGCTGATCCATCTTTGGCATGCGGCACCTCACCGATAACCGTATTGGCATACACTACCGTATTGTATATCCTAGCCCAGTTATCATCTTTGTAATACTGGTTATCAATCGGATAAATCACATCCGACCATTGGTATGTTCGTGCGTAATACCCCTGATAATCATTGCCCGCCAATGCCTGCTGTTGCGCACTGCCATCAACGATCTCCAAGTCATCGGACGCGATATCCGATAGGGCCGGCGCAGCTTCCCAATTCGTTGTACTGTTCAACAAGTATCGGAAGTTTTCGATCGTGCCGGGCGTCAATTGCCCTTGTGTCTTGATATCGACGTATTTTTCACATCCCACCAAGGCGAGAATAGAACCTAAAGCTAAAATAATATGCTGTATTTTTTTCATGGTACTGTACCTTTAAAAGCTAACATTTACAGAAAAGTTGTAGGAAGGAACCGGGCGAAGGTTCGTTGTCTGCCCCACAAAACTAACAAAGTCGGGGTCATAGCCTTCCTTATTTGCTGTCCAGATCAAACCTAAATTGCGTATCGATCCCGATACGTTCACTCGCTCTAAGCCCATGCCGTTCGAGAACGACTTTGGCAAGGCATAGCTAAGCGAAATCTCCCGCAAGCGAATGTAGTCTCCCTTAAGCACGTTAATATCCGAATACGTATAACGCTGTAAGCTATATTGACCAAAAATATCGTTCGTCAAGGCCGGGATATTGGTCCGCGCCTCATCGCCCGGTTCACGCCAACGGTCCGCGATGTCCGCACTTAAATCAAATTTCGGAATCGTCAGTCCGCGGCTTGGTGTCATGTAGGCCTCGACACTTGGCTTGGTGAATACATTGCCAAACTGGTAAGTAAGCAAGGCAAATACCGACCAGCTCTTATAGCGTATATTGGTACGAACACCACCAAAATACGGCGCAGTCCTACGTCCTACCGCTAACAAATCATCCACGCCCGATAACTGTTCATTAGCCGCTACGATTTCGCCCGCTTTATTATATACCTGTGTCAGGCCATTTTCATCCAAACCCGCATGGCGGAACGCGAATACCTGATCGCTTGGATGCCCCTGTATATAGCGAATGCCAATCGGGGTATACGAATAATTGTACGAGGGAATATCTTCCGGGTCGAAACGATTGTCCGTAATTTTGTTGGTATTATAGGAAAGGTTAGCTGTGAGGTCCACGTGCCAGTCCTCTTGGCGCACCACCACCCCCGTCAAACCGATGTCTATCCCCTTTCCAACCATCGTCGCGGTGTTACGATCGAGGTTCCCCGAATTTACGGTACCTCCGTAAGCGGCAGCAATCGGAAAATTGTACAACAGGTCACGACCATCTTTATGGTACCAATCAATGGTACCCGTCAAACGGTTAGACAACAGGCCAACATCTAAACCGATGTTGGTCACATACGTTTTTTCCCAGCGCAGCTGCGGATTAGCCAACGCAATAATATCCGCGCTAGGCAGGCTCGTCACGTTCAGATGTTCCGAATTCATAGCGATGTAAGTAAATGGACGCAGATCGTGTGAGATGTTACCATTGACGCCGTAGGTTGCCCGTAAACTGAGCTGGTTTAACCAAGCGGACTGCCCTTGCATAAAACCTTCCCGCATCACATTCCATTTGGCACCCGCCGACCATAGCGGTGTTGCCCGGAAACTCCGATCCAAGCCAAAATTATTATAATCATCGTAACGCACGCTTCCTGACACCGTATACCGCCCATTATAGGTATAGGCCGCATTCCCGAAATAAGATAGGAAGCGGCGACGGCGGTCGCCGTAACTAGGTCCGCCAGGTAACCCGGCAGGCCATCCCATAAGTGTCGGATAGCCAATCAGCTGATTATAACTCACATCCGTATTAAAGCCGGTTTCCCGGTTATACCCATATAATGTGCTGCTGCCATGGCTCAGCTGGGTTTGCCGGATTTCCGACCCTGCAAGGGCCGTAACCTCGTGCAGCTGCTGAAACAACCGATCGTAGTTCAGTTGTCCACGAAGCGTATAGTTATTAACGTTCGTATTCATGACTGTGTAAACGCCCCCCCGGGTAATCCCGATTGCATTCTGGTTTTGGTCCGGCGGCGTAAAGCGATTCAGTAAGTCCCGATTATAATAAGACTGTTCGTCTTGATACATCTGATTACTCCCAAACGTACGCTCGTTGGCGTACATAACCGACGCTTTCAAGCCTTTATACAATGGCACATCTAGATTGATATTCGCCATGTAGTTGTTGTTTTGTAGTTGATTATCTGCGAGATCGAGCTCTTGCAGGTAATTGTACCGCCAATCTTTGTATGCTGGGCCGAGGCCGCTTACATAACCCGGTGTCAGCCGATCATAGGATAGGCCATTTCCATGTGCATCGGCCAACATCTGAAAAGGTAAAAGCGTAGTCGATCCGGTACTATAAACGCCCAGTCCTAATGCGTTTTCCTGATGACGCAGAAAATTCCCCTTGATACTTGTACTCAACGTAGCCAGATTGAATATTTCCCATGTGTTGTTCATATTCAAGGTCAACCGCTTGCCATTATCTCCTTTCGTATAAGGTGTTTCGTTCGCGTAGGAGGCAGAATAGAAATACCGGCTATTTTCCGTACCATTACTAATGGAAAAGTTGTACTGTTGGCTGTGCATCGGTTGCAGAATATATTTTTCAACGTCAGACCGATTGTCCAAGCCGCGCAAAGGATCCACGAGTTGATTATATTCCTGCTGTGTAATATCTCCGCGTTTTAATCGGATAGCGGCTTCCGCCACGGCACCACCATAATAGGTTGCGTTTTGGTAAACGCCGTCTGCTATGTTGTTTACGGTTAAGATATCTTTATCGACCAGCTCCTCCAGATAATCAATCATCTGCCCACTATTCATCATCTTCAGGTAGTCCAAATCAGGCCGGCCCGAAAACGTGCTATTGACAGAAACATTGATGCGGGGAACTCCAGTAATGTTTCCTTTTTTGGTTGTGACGACAATTACGCCGTTCGCTGCACGCACACCGTAAATGGAAGCCGCAGCCGCATCCCGCAACACGGTAATCGTTTCAATGTCATTCGGGTTTAATGTCCCCAAATCCATCGTCGAAATGGCACCATCAATAACCACCAACGGTGCCTTTTCGGTGTTGGTAGCAATCGATCCCACACCGCGAACAGACATGCTGTAATCGTTCGTCCCGACCGTTCGCGTGCTGGAGTACAACGATAACTGATTGTTGTTATAATTAAACGATCGATCGCCAGAAAGTAGCGAAATCTGTAATCCAGGTACCGCCCCATCTAATCGTGCTATCAAATTGGCGGTCGGAACTTTCTCCATTTCCTTTGCTGTAATCACGGCTGCCGAACCGGTCGCCCGCTCTTTCGATATCTTCTGGTAACCTGTGGATATCACCACCTCTTCCAATAGATTTTCCTCCTCTTCCAGCGTTACGACTAATTCCTTTCGTCCCGCTACGTTTATCTTGGTGTCTGCATAGCCCAGTGCCGACACGACGACAATATCTGCCGGCTGGATATCGTACAGCAAGAAAACACCGTTTTCATCGGTCTTTGCTCCTTTACGGGTATCTTGCACCCATACGCTCGCAAAGCTGATTGGTCTGCCTGAAGCCGAGCGGACAGACCCTGATACCCGATCGATAACATTCGGGTTTTGCGTGCGCGTAATTTGTATGCTAGTTGTACGCGTATGGCCGCTGTCTTCTGTACGTTTAACAATTGTATACGATTTTTCGTCAACGTAGAGAAATACCAGCTGATTGGGATAAAGCACTTTTTTCAACACTTCTTCCAACCGTGTTCCTTTTAACGCATCAGCATCCGTATACTTTCCTTGTAACAAATTATGCTCATAACTGAGGTTCGCATTAAATCGTTGTTCGATGTTTTTGATGGCCTCGGCGAGTGCCACCCGCTGCTGCGCAATCGCGGGTTGCCATAACGAGAGCAACGATGCGCCCATCCATAGGAGTAGGACTACGCGTTTCAACTTCGCTTTGTTCGTGTTCATTTTCATTCGTTAATGATAGGTTAATTATAAAACTTGTTATTTAGCAATTCCTTTCTTCGGATCTAGATAGACCGTGTCCTGATCTATGCGAATATTCGCCTGTAAAATATTCGCCAGCGAGTAAATCACGTTCTCCGCCGTGTGGAGCGATATCCGGCCATCGATTCGCGTCTTTAATAAAGTCGTATCTGTAATCACGATTTCACGCCCGTAGATATAACGGAATTCGTCGATCAGTTCTCCTACAGACAGATTCGTGGCAACCAAATTTTTCTCCACCCAAGCCGACGCCTGCGCTACAGCCGCAGCGTTCTTTTCTATCTCCGGAACGCTGTGTTCAGCATACGTGGCTACGTCGCCTGCTTCCAAGATTTTAACTTCGCCCGGATGGCTTACATTACGTAAAGCGATTTTTCCTTCCAAAAGGGAAACGATCGTTTTCTGACCTCTGTTTTTTATGTTAAATTTTGTCCCTAAAACTTCTACGGCGATATTGCCCGAATAAGCGATAAACGTTTTGGCAGACGATGGCAGAGACGTATGCATCGCAAGATGTTTCACATCGAAGAGCGCTTCTCCGGTTACGTGTACCTCCCGTTTGTCCAACCACATCAACGCCCTGCGATAAACGATAGAAGAATTGGCATTTAGCTGTACAACGCTACTGTCTGGTAATTGCACCATTTGAATCTCGCCATTACCCGTTGCCACGGTAATCAGGGAGGTAAAATACCAAAAGAGGCCCGCGCACAGTAGGACGGCTGCGGCGGTGATACGGTATACCAACAGCCTTCGCACCTTTCTTTTTTTGTTTCGTTTGTTCTTTTCGATCCCTTCTTCGATGTCCATATACAATTGATCGGCGTATAGTTGGGTAGGAACCAAACGTTCTAAACCCAATATCCCGCTTAGATAAAATAAGGCCTCGTCATAAGCCGCCGCATTCGGCGGCTGGGCTGCGCGCCAGGCTGCCCAACGCCGGGCTTCTGCGTGGTCTGGATATTTAACCGATTTGACAAAATCCAAATCCGTCAGAAAATCCTGCGTCGTGTAAACATTGTATTGATCCATTATTAAGGAATTGTTATCTGTAGGACAAACGAACTTTTCTTTTTATCCCATGAAAAGAAAAGTTTTTTTAAAAAAAATCAAAAAATATAGCGGGTACGTTATGAATATATAAATTTCAGTAGGGATAAAAGCGCGATAATGTCAGCTTTCGGGAGTGTTAAAAATTCTTTAAGCGCCTCCATCGCCCGATGGTTCAGCTTATACAGGCTCTTCACGGAAATGTTGGTCAACGTGCTGATTTCTTCATAGCTTAATTCCTCAAAATAGCGAAGGTAGATGACTTCGCGCTGCTTTGCGGTCAACTGCTCCAACGCTTGCACTAATTTTGCAGCTTTGATCCGCTCGTCTTCCGTTTTTATAATCTGACTTTCGAGATTAAAGGTGAGGGCAAACTCTTCCTTTTCACTTATTAAGCTAAGTCGGTCACCACGCAGTTGGGCATTGAGGAGACCATTTTTAAGCGCAACTAACAAATAGTGTTTGGGGCTGGCAATACCGCTGAGTTTTTCGCGGGTTTCCCATAGTTTAACAAAAAGATCTTGAATAACGTCTTTTACCAGGGTTTCATCCGCTGTACGACGCATGCCATATTCATACAAATGAGGTAACAGCGACCGATAAATCTGCTCGAACGCAGATCTATCTCCCGCTATAAAATCGTTCCATTGTGCTTCAATTATAGTTGACATCCTCTTACTTTCTTCCAAACGGCCACGCCCCGGATATACAAGTTAGGCACAAAAATACGAAAGAAAAGTAAGATGGGCTGTGTCGCTCTAGAATCTCATCGCTAAAAACCCTTGGCCATCCAGATATGATGTCCAAGGGTTTAGCATTTGCCGTAATGATGCGTTTTTTCTAAAATTTCCTTACCGATATCAAGTTATTCCAGCGATAAAGAGTAAGGATAATCTTTTACTGTAGGCTTCCGTTCCTTATTTGGTTTATCAGCCACATTGAATTGAAGCACCCCACCCTCCAACAACTGTTGATGAGTTACATACATCTTGGAGTACGATTGTCCATTCCAGCAGACCTCATCCACATACCGCGTGTCCGCATTATTATGGGGAGCATCGATTCGTAACACTTTCTCATCCGGCAGTTCAATCGTTATCTCTTCAAATAACGGAGAACCCAGCACATACTGATCCGTTCCGGGACACACTGGATAAAATCCCAGTGCCGAAAAAACATACCAAGCTGATGTTTGCCCATTATCTTCATCCCCGCAGTAGCCGTCCGGTCCGGCATGATATAATCGATCCATCGTCTCGCGTACCCAATATTGTCCTTTCCATGGTTCAGCAGTATAACCATATAAGTAAATCATATGTTGAATAGGTTGGTTTCCGTGTGCGTACTGCCCCATATTGACCACCTGCATTTCCCGCATTTCATGAATAGGATTATTCCGGCCACCGAGACCGAACCGCGTAGAGAGATTAAAAATCGTATCCAATTGTTGGAGGAAATCCCTCTCGCCACCCATCAGCTGCTTAAGCCCTTCGATATCGTGAAATACACTCCAGGTCCAATGCCAGGCATTCCCTTCAGTAAATGTATTTCCACCCCAATCAAACGGGTCGAAAGGAGAGTCAAATGTACCATCAGACTTTCTTCCACGTACAAGGTTGGTTTCCTTGTCAAATACATTCCGATAATTTAAGCTACGCTGTCGATAGTGCCTAATAACTTCATCGGGCTTGTTGAGCAATTTTGCGAGCTGCATCATGGTAAAATCATTATATGCATACTCAAGCGTACGCGCCACACTACCCCTTAAATTACTGTCGGAAGGGATATATCCCAGCTGGTGGTAGTGCTCCGCACCCGCACGTCCCACGGCCGTCAAGGGTCCAGGGTTGTTCAGTACCTTTTCCGCCGCCTCATACAAAGTATGAATATCATAATCGGCTTTTTCCCCAAGCTTCAGATACCCGTCTGTAACCACAGACACGGAGTTATTTCCGATCATGATATCCCGCAAACCGGGGCTAGCCCATTCCGGGAGCCATCCGCTTTCCTGATACGCGTTCACCAGCCCATTCTGCATGTGCTCGGCGACTTCCGGGTACACGAGGTTCAGCAGTGGGAACAGCGAGCGGAAGGTGTCCCAAAAGCCCGTATCAGTAAACATATAGCCTGGCAAAACCTTTCCATTGTAAGGGCTGTAATGCATAACTGCACCATCCTTATCGTATTCATAGAACTTCCGCGGAAAGAGTACCGAACGGTACAGGCAAGAGTAAAAAGTACGTACCTGGTCGACATTTCCACTTCCTACGGAAAACTTTCCTAAGACATCGTTCCAACGGTCGTATGCGGTGCTCTTTATCCCGTCAAAATTATCCTCACCAATCTCCGAACGTAGGTTTGTCCAGGCCTGTTCTATGCTAATAAACGAAGAAGCCACCTTCGCCGACACAACCTGTTTATGATCCGTACGAAACCCAATCACTGCCCCAGCATGTTCCCCCTCCATCGCTACACGGCCTTTATGCAATTCCTCTCCGTCGAAGGTAGCCGTAAACGTTATCGGCGTATCAAAAGATATGACGAAATAATTTTTAAAATTCGCTGGCACTCCTCCACTATTCTTCGAGGAGTATCCGATCACCGTTCGATCATCTATAATGTGTACGAATGAGCCCTTATCCATCGCGTCGATTACGATAAATGCGCTATCCGTTTCGGGGAATGTAAAACGAAACATCGCCGCTCTTTCCGTTGGCGTTACTTCGGTCAGCACCTCGTAATCCGCTAGGTATACACTGTAGTAATAAGGCGTTGCCTTTTCGCTCTTATGGTTAAACCAGCTAGCTCGATCATCTTCCCTGAATTTGAGCTTCCCAGTAACCGGCATCAACGAAAACTGCCCATAGTCGTTCATCCAAGGAGAGGGTTGGTGCGTTTGTTTAATACCCCGTATCTGATCCGCGCTGTACGTATAGATCCATCCGTTGCCCATTTTTCCTGTTTGCGGTGTCCAGAAGTTCATGCCCCAAGGCAAAGCAATTGCCGGATACGTATTACCATTTGACAGACTATATTTGGAGTCTGTCCCCATTAAGGGGTTGACCCAATCTACAGGATTCCTATGCGGTCTGCTTTCGGGTGAAAGCGCGGCATTAGCAGAGGCTATACAGAAATAAAAAATCGCGAGCCCCCAATAGACAGACTTTCTCATCCTACCAATTTTTATTTTGTACTAACTTCGTATTCGTATCCCGTTCGTTCTGTGGTATTGGCCAAAGCAGGTATTGCTCGGAAAAGGTTGTACCACTTTCATTTTGAAAAGAGAACGCATCTACGAACTTTCCGCTTTTCAGGTCAAATACACGGTGTGTACGTTGGATATCAAAATAGGCCTTATTTTCGAAGCATAGTTCATGATAACGTTCCTGCCATACCGCCTCTCTGAAACTATCCTTCGAAAAGGTCTCCACAGCAGGCGTATTAATCTCCGCCCGATCTCGAATCACCTTGAGCTGCTCCCAAGCCTCCCGTGTAGGCCCGTTGATTTCGTTGCTCGCCTCTGCATAGATCAGCATCACTTCAGGCAGCCTGAAAAACGTCCAGTTAATATCTGAATTCGCATCCCCATTTGGTCCGGCTGCCTCTTCCATCCAATATTTGTATAGCGCGTACTGGCCAAATTTTTTGACCGAAGCGCCATCTCTAGCCAAGTATTCCGTAAAAAAGAACTCTTTTTCCTCTATGCGTTTATCTCCCTCATCGTAGGACTGCACAAATTCGTTCCGGGGCATCAATGCGCCCTGTTCTTCACTTAACTTGCTCACGCCTATATTTTCGGGCGTAATCATCGATATAATCCTATTCGTGGCCAAGGTACTTCCAAATTGCGCCTGAAAGATCAGTTCCTGCTGATTTTTATGTGCCCGGTCATGCAGCGCATAATAATCGTCAAAAAGGGTATACCATCCTGTATCCAATAGCTCTTTGGCTTTATCGGCCGCCAGTTGGTAGTGGCTTTCTCCGAGGTTCAATGGGTATCCCGCCATCGTGAGATAAACACTAGACAACAAGGCTTTTACCGCACCCTGCGATATACGACCGGTCTGGTCTGTGTTCGGCAGACCACTTGCTTCCGCAAACGTTAAATCAGCCACGATCTGATCATATACATCCTTTACCGGAGCCTGTTCAGGGTACAATTGTGGACTTGTCGCGTTAACTGCCTCTGTAATCAATGGAATATTTCCATACAGCCTCACCAAATGATAGTAGTAAAAAGCACGCAAAAAATGCGCTTGGCCCAAGAGGTTTTGTTTTCTGGATTCGTCCATTTCGACCGCCGGAATTTTCTCAATAGATAAGTTGGCCGTCGCAATCCCTTTATATAAATTAGCCCAAACAGATCGGAACACCGGGTCTATCGCCGATGCCGAATGCGATATCATACTCGTATTATAAGTACTTTGCCCTAAGGTGGTAGCGTGACCTACCAGCAATTCCATAGAGGTCCATGGAGCCTCACCGAATCCATCTCTATTCTGAAAAGACGAACGTAAAAAATCATAGATACCATCCACTGCAGATTGCGCTTGGTCGGCGTTTCGAAAGTAATTTTCTTGGGTAATCGCACTATCGTTAATTTCGTCTAGAAAATTCTGACAGCCGCTCAGTTGCCATACAGTCGTCAACAGTACAGTAGCTTTTATCGTATTTTTTAAAAATGTAATCATGTTTTTGAGTCGATTAAAGTGATAAATTCAATCCCAACATAAAAGTGTGGGCTTTTGGATAATCATGGAACAAGATACCTTGTGCGAACGTATCATCGAACGTAACAACCTCTGGATCGTATCCTTTATACTTCGTCAGTAAAAAGAAATTCTGTGCAGAAGCAAACACACGGATACCGTTAAAGCCTATTTGTTTTGCTTTTGCCGTTGGCAGACTATAGCTTAACGACAAATTTTTTCCTCGGATAAACGATCCGTCTTGCACCTTTCTCGATTCCAATCGCGAGTCGTATCCCGCGCCGGTAGGGCGCCATTGCGCAATTTCCGTCTGTTGATTATCTGGTGTCCACCCATCCAAGACATCTGCAAAGCTGTTAGCAATGCCCGTACGGTCTAAGGAACTGTGTTCCGATAGCCGGAAAACGTCGTTTCCTTTGGAGTACTGCAGCTCCACTAGGAGTTCAACATTTTTATAACGAAAGCTATTGCTCAATGTCCCATAGAAATCTGGCACCCCCTTCCCTATAATTTGACGATCTCTATCGTTGATCTGCCCATCGCCGTTCAAGTCAACATACTTGATATCACCGGGCTTTTTACCGTATCGAGCCGCTTCCGTTGCCTCTGCCGCACTCCAAACGCCATCGTTGACATAGCCATAGAACGAGCTCACGGATTCTCCGACACGAAGAATGTTGGTGTTACCCAAAAAATTCGGCCCCATAAATATATCCTCATTATTGGTGCCCAGCGCAGTAATCTCATTCTTTAGCCAAGAAATATTAAAATTTGTCCTCCAAGTAAAATTATCCTTCGCGATATTAACACTGTTCACGCTCAATTCAGCACCTGTATTGCGGAGGCTACCGATATTTTGTGTTAGCGAAGAGTAGCCACTACTGGTCGGCACGGGAGCCGCCAACAATAGATCGTTGGTATTCTTGATATAAAAGTCTGCCTCCACGTTCAGTCTGCTATTCCAAAAACCAGCATCTAAACCGACATTGAACTGGCTTGTTTTCTCCCACTTGAGCTCTGGATTGGCTAAGGTAGATATAAGGGTCCCCGTTGCCAGGCTTCCTCCAAAAAGATAAGAATTCGTCGCCAAATTTGCCTGCGATCTATATTCGCCGATTTCAGAATTCCCTGTCAACCCGTAGCTTACACGGAGCTTTAACGCGCTGATCTTTTCAACAGATTGCATAAAATCTTCGTCAGATATCCGCCATGCAAAAGCGCCAGACGGAAAGAATGCGTATTTATTGTCTGCACCAAAGCGCGATGACCCGTCATATCGCCCTGTGAAAGTCAGCAAGTAGCGATTCTTAAAGCTATAGTTCGCCCTCCCGAAAAAAGATCCCATTTGCCATCTACGGGATGCCGATGCCGCAGGTTGCAATGTGGCGGCCGAACCAAGGTTGTACCATTCGTAATAATCATCCGGAATATCTTGCGCTGCGGCAGACCAAGACATATACTTGAATTTTTGATATTCCACCCCTGCCATGGCATCAAGTTGATGGTCATTGTTAAAATTCACGCTATAGTTCAACCTGTTGGTCCACTGCCAAAACTGGGATGCATGACTTGCTATTTGCGCATAATTACGTCCAAGCCCCGCAGAAAGATCAGATTCTGTGCTGTTAAAATAAGGTGAATATTGGTTCACGACATTTGCTCCGATGGCACTGTTGAAATCTAACCCCTCCGCCAACGTCACCGTTGCATTCGCGTTTCCATTAAACGTATTCGTATGATGTATCCGCTTACTTTCGTCCAGTTGTGCCCTCGGATTGTCTCCTTTTTCAAGCCCATCATAATCCAGTCGTTTGCCATACGTACCATCGGGGTATCGGTAAGGGATGAAAGGCACCATCTCAATCATCATACGCGGCACATTGTTTCCGCCCTGCGACTCATCTGCGCGACGTTCCGTATTGTTTGAATAGCTGATCATTCCGCCCACTTTAAGCCAATCTTTCACCTCTCTATCCAGTACAGCCCTAGCATTATATCTTCGTAAATAAGAGTTGATGATGATCCCGTTCTCGTTGACATGTCCTAGATAAATCCCGTAATTACTTTTTTCGTCGGTTCCGGTCCAGGATACATTATGATTGTGGCTAACGGCACTGCGCGTGACTTTGTCCTGCCAGTCCACGTCGTATAGTGGTCGAATATTTCCCGCGTCATCTTCATAAAAAAGCTCCGCTTTTCCTTCGTCGTTGCCCACCAGAAAGCTTTTTCTTTTCTCCTTAGGATCCATATATCGACCACTGCCAAAACCTATAGGATCAAATTTTTCTGCATTTAGATACGCTTGATCCTCGATCATCATAAATTCCTGCGAGTTCAAAACATCCTGTTTTCTCGCCAGATTATTGACACTAATATAATTATCGTAATTAAGTTGCCCTCCAGCCTTTCCACGCTTGGTTGTTACGATAATAACCCCATTTGTTCCACGCGTACCATAGATCGCGGTTGCCGAAGCATCTTTCAGAACGTCGATCGACTCGATGTCGTTAGGATTAATGCTCGAGATACCCGCTGTAAAAATAACGCCGTCTACCACATACAAGGGGTCGTTGGCCGCATTAATCGAGCTAAATCCGCGCACTCGAATACGCGTCCGCCCTCCGGGGCGTCCGGAGTTCGTGCTCACATTTACCCCTGCGATACGACCCGCTAGGCTCTGTTCTAGGTTGACCGCAGGCCGCTCCATTAATTGTTCTCCCTTTACGCTACCAACCGAGCCACTCAGATCTGATTTACGCTGCGTACCATATCCCACCATCACAACCTCCTCAATTTCATTGACGTGCGTCTCCAATGATACGTTGATCTGGTTCGACGAGCCCAGCACTATCTCTGAAGCTGTGTATCCCACTAAGCTAAAGGCGAGTTTACGGGTTTCTGCGTCTACTTCGATCACATAAGAACCGTCTTCCAGACTACTCGTTTTCATCGCTACTTTTCCGATAGCCGTTATCGTTGCTCCCGCCAAAGGCTGACCCTGACTATCTGTAATACGTCCCGTAATACGTCGGGTACGCTGTTGATCGACTATAACATCCGGTTGTGTTCCGTTTTGTGCTTTCTTAGGATCCGGCTTGATCACGACGATGTTATTGTCGATGGTGTATCGAAAGGACGTATTTTTTAGGCAAGCGTCTAATGCCTGAACAATATCAGCATCACGGATTGACACGCTGACTTTGGTATTTTTGGCAAAGATATCGGCATCAAAGAAAAAATCATACCCGCTCTGCTGACGGATATCGAACAAGACCTTATCTATGTTTACATTTTTTTTATGGATGGTTATACGTTGACCGTACGTCGCTGCACTCAGTTGTAACAAACCACAGGTCAGTAGCACCATGATTATTTTCATGACACGTAAAATTTGATGATAATTCATATTTTTGTATTGTAGTTATCGTATTAAATAGTTGTTTGCTTGAATTATTTATAGACTTTTAACTGCGCAGGGAGATGTTGGTAGCATCTCCTTTTGTATGTAATGGTTTATTCTGTTACAATTATCCTCCTTCCTTTACATTTTATTTTAACATTTTCTGTAGATTCGATCATCTGTACGATGGCCGAAAGCGGCTGCGATCTTGACACCATCCCACTGAACCGTAAACGCTCCAGATGAGGTGGGCATTCAATTTCGGCATTGTACCATCGGCTCACTTTGCGTAATATGCTGCCCAAGGCCTCCTTCTGGAAGAAGAAGTCTCCATTTTTCCAAGCAATGGAGGCAAGAGGATCGACAGATTGCACCTGTATATCATCCGTAACAGCTGCCTGCTGCCCGGGAATCAGTCTTGCTTTTTTCTTATTATCTCTATGCACGATCTCCACACTTCCTTCCACCAGCGTTGTACGCATCGTTTTTTCGTCAAGGTAGGCCTCCACATTGAACTGCGTTCCTAAGACTTTAATTTCTTGCAAGCCACTTTCCACGATAAAAAACTTTCCCGGTTGCTTCGCCACGTCAAAATATACCTCTCCACTTATTTCTACCCGTCGTTCGTTGCCCAAAAACGCTACAGGGTAAGTTATAGACGAAGCCGCATTGAGCCAAGCTTTCGTGCCATCAGGTAAAATCAGCTGATACTGTCCTCCCCGAGGCGTTGTTAAGGTGTGGTAGTCTATATCATCTACATTTCTTTGATTCGCGGCAGCATATTGCAGACTCCCCTTTTGGAGCAAAGCACCTTCTAGCCCGTTGGCTCGTTCCAGCCGGTGCTGTTCCGACGCTTCCAGGTTAACCACACGACCAGTGGAGAGCGTCAACGTCGCCTTATCACTTCCCGGACTTAAATCTTGTTCTGCTCCCTGCGAAACGAGCTCCCCTGTCATCCGTTCTTTTGTATTAAATTGCACGAACAAGACGGTACAGATAACCAATGCCCCTACCAGACATGCCGCTATGGGAGCTAAATATCGGCGCCCCGAGAAGACGCTCCGTCTTATCGTTCGAACATCATGATCCCTATCTTGATACCGCGCGTCCTCTTTTATACGGCTTAGCAGGCGCGAAACCGTATCTCGGTCCGGCAGTTCCACTTTTCTATGCTGAGAAATAGCCATAAGCCAAGTTTCCAGCAACTGGATTTCCTCGGAGTTGCAGTTTCCTTCGCGATATTTGTTCAGTAAAATTATTAATTCTTCCTCTGTTCTCATTCCATTCATTTTGGGGCAGCAGTCCATCTTTCGCGGCACGTACTACAAAGGGATTTTAGTCGCCCTCTATTAATAAGGAACCAGAAATTGATTTTTGGCTATTGGCTATTGGAGATTTAACGATTTGTTAATACAGTTCATATTAACCTAACGCAGCGTCTTAAAAAAAGGTGATGAAGCTTGAGCCTTTTAGGGTATGGACAAACCGCTTGCGGATACTCTTCAATTGGTTTCGGATCGTATTAGGAGAGGTAGAAAGTTGGTTCGCTATTTCGTCGACAGATTTGCGTTGCTCAAACCGCAGCTCAAATACCATGCGCATACGGGTAGGCAATGCCTCCAGTGCCTGCTTCAACAATGACTCAAACGCTTCGTTTTCTGCTTGTTTGAAGGCTTCGGAAAGATCCTGCAAATCTGCGACGGACTCGGGAAGTTCTTCCCATATTTTAACATATTGCGGCTTCGCTTTATTACTGCGGTAATGATTGAGGATACGATTGATAGCCATTCCACGGATATAGGGGTATACGTCTCCCTTCGGCGTATATTGGTTTCGCTTCTCCCAAAGCGACAGAAAGACATCTTGCAGCAAATCCTCTGCAATCTCTTTATCCGCTATTCTTTTATTCACTTCCAGATATAGCATGCGGATATATTTATGATAAAGAATCTCGAAAGACGATCGGTCGCCTGCCTGTATGCGCTGCCATAGGTATGTATCATCTACGCCACTCTTCAACATGGCACAAAGATAATTTGAAAAAACGCTAGCGCATATTATTTTATTGTTAACCTAAGCGAAACACCTATTATCTTACGTGATCCCGCAACTGTTATTATAAGGAAGTCCCTGTAGCGAATGTTAAGCCCTCCGATCTTCTGTGTGTAAAAAAACAAAACGGAATATCAAGTACATTGTTCAATTCAGAAGAGAACATACAGATAGATCATGGAGCTAAAATCAAAACTTGAAAATCCGGTGGACAAGTATCCAAGACCACCTTTCAAAAAACAATCACAACCTTTCCCGGCATTAACCGGTAAAATGGAACCCGTTCCCGACCACGGCGAAAACACCTATCTGGGCTCCGGGCGTTTGGAAAACCGGCGAGCATTGGTTACCGGTGGCGACTCCGGCATTGGCCGAGCCGCAGCTATTGCATTTGCCAGAGAAGGTGCCGATGTAGCGATCAACTACTTGCCGGCCGAGGAAGAAGATGCAAAGCAAGTCATCGATCTCATTGAAAAAGCCGGACGCAAAGGTTACGCGATCCCGGGCGATATTACGGACCGGAATTTTTGCCAACAGCTCGTAGCAGAAGCTGTTGAGAAATTGGGCGGATTGGATATCCTGGTCAATAACGCCGCTTACCAACAAAGCTACCCATCGATTTTGGATATCCCCGATGAGAGTTTCGATCAAACCATGAAAACAAATGTGTATGCGCCGTTTTGGATAACAAAAGCGGCTGTTCCGCACATGCCAGCAGGATCGTCCATTATCGTTACCGCTTCCGTACAAGCGTACGATCCGGAGGCGGCTTTAATGGATTATGCCCAAACAAAGGCGACGAATGTCATTTTGGTTAAAGCGCTAGCGCAACAGTTAGGGGAAGCAGGCATCAGAGTAAACGGTGTCGCGCCCGGGCCAGTCTGGACACCTTTACAAGTGTGCAGCAAAGAGCCCGAAACCTTGGTTGACTTCGGAGCAGACACAGCTTTGGGCAGAGCTGGGCAACCTGCCGAGCTCGCTTCTATCTATGTACAACTGGCAGACAACAGTGCCAGTTACTCCACCGGGCAGATCTATGGAGCTGCGGGAGGTGGGGGCCATCCCTAACGACGAATCTCGAAATCAAAAACATATCAAGTATGAAAAAAGAGAACAACGTATCACGGAGAAACGCACTGAAAGGAATAGGAGCTACGGTAGCTACTTTGGTGGCAAGCCCATCGTTAACGGCAATGGGCAGTAGCTATTCAGCGAACACGAGCAACCCGGGCCTTAAGAACCCATTGGATAAATATCCCAAGCCTCCATATCCGAAGCAACAGCAGCCACATCCCGGTCTCGCCTCCCAAATGGATCCGATACCCGATCATGGCGAAAAATCCTATAAAGGGAATGGGCGCCTGCAAGGTCGAAAAGCGCTGATAACGGGAGGAGACTCTGGTATTGGTAGAGCCGCCGCCATTGCCTATGCACGCGAAGGCGCAGATGTTGCTATCAACTATCTTCCTGCGGAAGAAGAAGATGCTAAACAAGTTGTTGCACTCATCAAAGAAGCTGGAAGAAAGGCGGTAGCACTTCCCGGTGATATTACCGACGCCGCATTTTGCAAAACATTGGTGGAGAACGCGGTTTCGCAGCTTGGCGGGCTGGACATCTTAGTGAACAACGCCGGATATCAAAAAAGTAACTTATCGATAATGGACATCAGCGATGATAGCTTCGACGCGACGATGAAAACGAACATTTACGCGCTGTTTTGGATCACCAGAGCCGCCTTGCCGCATTTACCGCCCGGAGCGTCAATTATTGCGACAACCTCCGTACAGGCCTACGATCCATCGGAAAATCTATTCGACTATTCGCAGACCAAAGCCGCTAACGTTGCTTACGTCAAGTCGCTTTCCAAACAACTTGGGCCTAAGGGCATCCGGGTAAACGGTGTATCCCCAGGGCCTATATGGACCCCACTTCAAGTATGCGGTGGACAGGAGCAGGAAAGCCTTCCAGAATTCGGAGCGGATACGCCGCTTGCACGCGCGGGGCAACCTGCAGAGCTCGCTTCTATCTTTGTGCAATTGGCAGATAACAGCGCTAGCTATTCCACTGGACAGATTTATGGAGCTGCGGGTGGAGGTGGCCAGCCTTAAAAAAACAGGAAGCGCATAACTTGATCATTATGCGCTTCCTTTCTATCACGTGACAGCTGCTCTATAGTAGCCCACTAAAAGGAGTAGCGGACACCTAGCTGGACTTGAAAAGGGTTTCCACTCGGACTTGCCAAGCCGACATTGTTAACCCTATAATTAAACTCTTTTGTGTCCGCGTTAAAGCCTTCGGCCAGCAGACCATACAACGCTTGGTTGCCCAACGTCTTGGTTACGCCCCACTCTCTATCCACCATGTTCAGCAGATTGAAGATTTCCGCGGACACCTCAATACCATGCGTTCTATGCATCATAAACTTCTTTGCAATACGCAAGTCTACGGTCCCGAAGAACCCGTTAACACCGGCGTTCCTGTCGGCAATGCGTCCCGCGTAATTTACGATTACATCTTTCAGGCTTTGGCTGGCTTCCGGATTATCTAAGATAGCCTGAAGCCCAGTACGGATATTTTCCGGGGTGTTGGGGTTATTATAATCAAATATAAAGGCTAAATCGTTCGTCGATGCCACGAAGTCGCCGTTCGTATTGGCTCCAGCAAGGAGATTGAACCGCGTTCCGCCCAATCCAGTATACCGCACACCTATGTTCACGCCCCAGAACGTCGGTGCAGTACCATATACAACAACTTTGTGTCTGAACTGGTTGTTCGAATAAGCTAGTGCGCCTAAGTCCCGGGGGTCATCCACCACCGGTTGTGAAAGTGTTGCACTGTTGGCAACATTACCGTTGAATGATGTATTATCCTTGGTGTCGTTCCAGGTATAACTTGCGTTGATCACGCCGTCACGGAAATAATTATACGTTCCGTCGACCACGACAGCAAACTGGTTTATTTTTCCAATACTGGTCAATTCCAGCACACGGCCTAGCTTATCCGAGATACGTCCTTGCTGCCAATCCGGCGTTCCATTGGCCGCAATTGATTCTGCCGGCACAAATACCCCACGGTTACCTTCATTTGCCAACCTAAAAAACGGTTCACTCACCATATTACGGTCCACATAGGTATAATTATTCCGTCCTAATGTCATGTAACCGGTAGCCGTCATTTTGAAACGGTCGGTTATAAAGCGAGTATACGACAGGTTTGCTTTATATACAGTCGGTACATCGGCATCTTTTCCCGTATAATTGATGGTCGGAATCTGATGTGCCGCTAAAGCAGGAATCGTACTTTGATCCTGCCGATAACGATTAAAATCAATCGGCGGAATATCCCCATCACGCACATCCACCGTAGCAAAGTTAGAGCCGTCAAACGTCAGGTTATTGATAATCATATAGTTGTTGATATCGGAAGCGAAAATCCCGGCGCCAAACCGCAAGAAATCGGTTTGATTCTGGTTGATATCCCAGTTGAACTGCAAACGGGGCTGCAAAATAAAGGAAGCCAACTTGTTATCTGTCCGGATACCTAACTCATCGTATACTAACTGGCTGAACGTAGCCTTGGGATACGCGGCATAGTCCATACGTAAACCAGCTGTCATCTCCAGTCCTGCCGCAATGTTCTTCCGCATTTGGGCATATAAACCAAAGTTCATGATGGTTCCCTTTACCGCTACGTCGTCTTTTAGTGGCACCTCCCGGTAATAGCGGTAGGGATTCATATTTTCGAAATTATCTAAGCCGACAAAATGAAAACGTCCGTTCACCTCAGACCCGTAAACGGAATTGGAAGCTGTGGACATCACGTCAACCCCAAACGTATACTTCGCCCAATCGGTATCAAAATACAAATTGTTTACCAACTGGAATACATTGTTTTTAAAGCTCTCCTGTGCAAACCTATGTCCGCCTAGCTGGATGTTGGTCTGCAAATCGTCGCCGCCGATCTGAGAAGTAACACGTTCCACGATCGCACGTGGTATATAACCATCGCCGATCTGATCGCCCTGCGTACTATTTTGGTAAACATACAAATGTTGCAACTTTAGTTCATTCGTAATACGCGGGGAAATCGAGGTACGCAATGTGGCCAAAAAGCTGTTATCAAAATTCTTATCGTTTCCATACGACTCCAGAATATTGATTGACGTATTATCTGCAAGCCCTAAAGGATTGTAGTCGTAGGTCAGGTTATTGCGGATAGTCAGCAAGTTTTTTTCGTTGATCTGCCAATCTAAACGAAGAAAACCAGCATCAGATGTTCTATTTTTATTAATCGCACCCGTTTGAGGGGCATCAGATACGCCGTATTTGCTGCGGGCAATATCCAGATAACGATCCAATGTAGGTTGATTGATCCTATAGCGCGCTTCGTTATCTCCACCACGGATATCCGCAATCAACAAAGACCTATTGTCTTGTTGCCGATCCCAGACGGCGAAAAAGTGCAATTTATCCTTAATGATAGGCCCTCCTAAAGAGAATCCATATTGATAGGTAGAATAATCTCCAATACGAGGGTTCCCGTTGATATCATATTGACTGGTGAGCCAATCCGTACGCCCAAAGACGAAAGCCGACCCTTCAAACGTATTGGTTCCAGCCTTTGTCGCCGCACTGATGGTTCCTCCGCCGCTGCGTCCGAAGGTAACATCGTATTGATTGGTCACCACCTTGAACTCGCGTACGGCCTCCATCGAAATAGAATAAGGTGCGCCACTTCTGCTCGTCGTGGAGCCCGCGGAAGTAGGGTTCTTGGCATTCATACCGTCAATCGTAAAATTAGTCGAAGAACCCAACTGCCCGGAAATACTTCCGCCCCGGGCTAACGGTGACAGGTCTGTTAACGATGTGAAATTACGACCGTTTACGGGTAATGACTTGATATCTTGCGATGAGAATGCGGTCGCCGCTCCAAGATAATCCCGCGTATTCTTAAGTCCCGAAGCCGTTATTTCTACAGCATCTAATGCATGTCTGTTAGATACAACCTGTATGCTGATCTGCGCGACATCACCTTGGTTAAGATGAACGCCCGTAACTGACCCCTCACCTTCCTCGATATGGGTGGCCGTTACGGTGTAGGGCCCACCTAGCGGAAGCTGTTTGAGGTCATAGTTTCCCCGCTCATTCGTGATGGTAGTGGTCGTGAATCCGGTCGACTCGTTTTTGACACGGACGGTAGCTCCCGAAACGGGTGCGTCTGACTGCGTCGTTATGCCTCCGCGAATGGAAGCCTGTGTTCCTTGTGCATAGGTCTGTACGCCCACCATCATTGTGGCGATAAAGCATACGACATAAAATAAAGCTTGCTGTTTGAAGTTTATAATCATTTCACCGTTTAAATTTGTTAGCGACAAAGCTATTATCGCACGGTTAACAAACTGATACGGGGATATCAAGATTATGTTAATCGTATCAAATCGACTCCGGGTAGATCTGTAGCGACTCTCATTTAATACCGGTTAACTTAACCTCTTGCCGCCACCCACCGCTTTTATCGCCCTTGCCATTTCGAAATGAACAGCTATAAAGGCAAGCCGCGATTCACTGATTAACTCCAAACAGGCATAAAACAAAAGAACGGCCCCCATCAAGACGAGTGTAACGGGAATCCAGTTATAGGTCAAGTGTAAGATATCGACCACGCCAATACTAACGCTGGTCGCCACAAAGAAAAGCAGCGAGACGTACAAACTCGTCATCGCGCGCTGCAAATGCAACACCCGTTTAGTCGATCGCTTCAGCTGTTTATAGACGGCAAGAATCTCTTCATCGTCGTCTCTTTCCCTTGTTTCTGTATCTGTTAGTTGCTTCAGTTCCTTACCCAACTTCCGGGTCCGTTCGATTTCACGGCTCAAGCGCTGTGAGGTAGAGAGAATCAACGAGCCGTTTGCCATGATGAGCACCACGGGTGTAATCATGGAAGAAAGAACAGTAAGTACTTGTGCAAAATTGTCCATTGTTTCTGCGCTTATGTGACCGGGAAGGCGATCGTCGTGCTGTGATCCCGTCCACCGTGGGCCGTATCCAGCCGGCTGAACTGTACCACCACAGGCCGGTCAGATTGTAACAGTGCAGCGAATTCCTTCGCCAATAAAATAGCCTCTGGATCTATCAAATCATTGAATCGGATCGTACGCATCCGTTTAGCATCCACGGTAATGCGATAGGGCCCAACGGGTTCCCTATCGGTATAGTAGATCATGATTTCAATGGCAGCTACCGATTCACCGGTATTCAAGATGCTGATTTCATCCCGACTTGTATGTGCAGGCTCTTCACCGGTACTTTCAGCCGGAATACAACAGCCTGGTAGCGCCCAAGTCTTATGTCCTACGCTCGAGTGTTTCATCATGATGCTATTAAAATACGTTTCAAGTAAGGGGTTAACAGGATATTGTTTGGGTCAAACTCTTCCCGGATACGCTGAAAAGTGTCCCATTCCGGATAACAATGTTTCAGTTCCCTGGCAGTCATACTATGCATCTTTCCCCAATGCGGCCTACTATCATACGCCTGAAATATCTGTTCGATATCCTTGAAATACGCCTCGTAAGGCAGACATGCGTTCTGGTGGATCGTTATGGCCACGGTCGGACGCCCATACGCGTTACTCAGGTAGTTATCATCTCCAGCTACTGGCCGAAAAAGTAGCCGCCAGCCAACCTCCTTCCGATGTTTTTTTAGAATGCGTTCCCTGATTTCCATAAAGCAATCCGTAGCCTCCTCTATTCCGAGCGAGTACTCCAGCTCTACGTAACGGAGTTCGTGAGGGGTCGGCAACAGATCCTGGCTCCATCCTACTTCTTCTTTGTCGAGGCGTGCATAGGGAAGGTCTTGTGTACCCATGCCCAGCTCATTCCAAAGACGGAGGCTAACTTCATCGCGCCGCGGATACCAGTAAAATCCAAAGTTCCGGTTTTCTTCCATCAGCTCGGGTAAATGCTTCAGACAATCCTCCACCGAAGTACAAAAATGCTGACGTTTTAAGCGGAATGCAGGAAGCACTTTCAAGGTAATTTCAGTAAAAATACCCAATGCCCCCAAGGATACCCTTAAAGCCCGCATGATATCGGGATGATCATTTTCATGATATACCCGAGGTTCGCCAGTGCCTGTAACCAGCTTTATCGCAGCGACCGGTCCCGAGAGATTAGTAAGCCCTTTGCCTGCCCCATGGGTTCCCGTACAGATGGCGCCTGCTAACGACTGTTGGTCTATGTGACCCGTGTTTTCCATGGCCAGATGATGTTTGAATAGCGCTTTTCCTACCTCTTCAACCGTCATTCCGGCACCGACAGTCGCTTCCAGGTGTTTATCATCTACGGCATGAAGCCGATTAAACTTTTCAAGCGATAGCAACATGTCGTCGGTCTCGATTATAGGAGAACAGGAATGACGCGCCCCCACGGACCGTACTATTTTCCCTTTTTGATTTGCTGTTTTAAGCAAGCTTATCAGCTCCCGTTCGCCGTCGGCTACATGGTATTCGGCGGGCGTAAACCGAAGATTGCCCGCCCAATTATGCTGCTCGGACTTATTGCTATTACTACCAAAAATTGCCATATATAAAGTAACAATGAGATATGGCTTTTGGTTTTACATTGTCCGTGTTGCCTAATAACCCGGATTCTGATACATTTTTTCTGGATTTAATCTATGCTCGTCAAACGGAATCGGAAAATAGCGATCCTTCGTAGAAATATTGGACAACTTTGCATTACCGTAATCAGCTTGATTTTTCTGTTTAAAATAGGCTACCAATTCTTCGGCAGTATAATTTCTAACCAAATCAAACCAGCGGTGGTTTTCGAATGCCAGCTCCACACGCCTCTCGTGCAGGATAGCTTCTCTCAGTGTGGGGTACTTTGCCTTGTAATCTGCATCTTGCATCGCGATCGCATAGCTTGGCAAACCTGCCCTTTGCCGCACTTCGTCGAGCAAGGCAATAGCTTCTGTCTGTTTTCCGAGATGTAGTTTTGTTTCTGCCAACAATAACATCACATCTGCATAACGAATAAGGATCCAGTCGTTTCCGCCCCAACCTGCTGTACCTGCTGCTTGGCTGGCATCTCTGAATTTGGTCACAAACCAGTCGTTTACCTGCGGATTTGCTGCAAACTTAATCGAAAAGTCTTTCCGTTTATCGTTTGCCTCAAAATCCTTCACCAAGTCCAACTTTACAACCTGCCCTACTCCGGTAGATTCAAATTGCGAGTTGATCGTTTCCCCTCTCGCCTGATAATTTCGGGCAATGCTGGAACTAAAGCGGTTATTACCTTGAAGATACTGCACCTGGAATACGAGTTCTTCACAGGTATTCTTTTTAGCTACATCAAATACATCCTCATACGGAATCTCCGTCAATTTTCCGAAGTTCCGCATACCGTAGGATGCTTCAAGATGTTGTTCAGCTTTTATGAAATTTTCTTGTTTATCGTCCGTCATGGTAACCCCTATGGTGAGGTAAACCTGGCCGAGAAGGGCGTTGATAGCGGCCTTAGATGCACGACCAACCTCGTATTCATGCTGCGTATCGGGGATATTACTTACCAATGCTTCCGTGAGGTCGGTTACAATTTGCTGGTAGACCACGGCCTCTTTCTGCCGATAGCCGATGGCATCTGCCTGCTCTTTATCCTTGATCTCTTCGATGGATAATGGAATATCACCGAACTTCCGTACCATGTGGAAATAAAGCAAAGCCCGTACGAATTTCGCTTCCGCTTTGTAACGATTTTTGAGTTCTTCGTCCGTGAAGGCTACTTGGTCGATATGTGACAAAACTACGTTACAGCGGGCAATGGCATCGTACATATCAGCCCAGTGGGACTTTAAATAGGTATTGCCGGCTAGGATAGCAAAGTCATTGAACTGGAAAGGTTCGCCCGCCGCCGACTGATTATCGTTACGACCGGTATTATCTGAACGCTCCTCGTTAAATAGGGTACTGCCCTCGCCAACGGTATTTCCTGAACGGAGCCCTTGATAAAGCCCATTTATCGCCAACAGCACATCGTTCTCCGTTTCAAAATAATTTTCGATGGCTACCCCATTAGGGTCTTCCTGATTCAGGAAATCTTTATCACAAGCCGTAAGTGCGAACAGAACAAACGGTAATAAATATCTTTTTTTCATCGGTATCAGTTTTAGAAAGTTACTTTTAGTCCCAAATTATATGATCTCACCAACGGATAGAGTCCGTAATCTACGCCTGGCGTTAAATTGCCTCGTTGATCGTAATCTGGCTCAGGGTTATAACCCTTGTATTTGGTTATCGTAAAAGGGTTATCCACACTGGCATAGATGCGTACACCGGCCAATGTCCACTTCTGGGCAATATCCGCTGGCAGCGAATATCCGAGCAAGATGTTGGTCATCCGCAAAAAGGATCCATCTTGTAAGTAAAACGTCGATAACCGGGTACTGTTACTTTGTGTACCTCCGCGTGATGCGCGGTACACTTTACCGTTGCCCGGATCCTGCGGGGAGCGATACCGCTGTGCGACATCAGCATATTGATTGCCCGATCCCTCCATATTATAGAGGTAATAGTCGTACCCATCAAGCACCTGATTGCCCTGCGAACCATTGAAAGACGCACGGATGTCGAAATGCTTGTAGCGCGCATCAAAAGCGAATCCATACGTAAAGTCTGGGTGCGGGTTACCGATAATCCGCTTATCGTCATCATTGACGATACCATTGCCATCTACGTCTTCGAAATATAAATCGCCCGGTTGCAACGGTGTAGAGGACGCCGCCGACGGGGCTACCGTTTGGTAATTTTCCTCCGTGGCTATGCCTGACACCTTAAATCCGTAGAACATCCCGATGGGGCTGCCCTCCTGCGTTATGTGTGTGAGATAGGAACGTTCCGCTCCGTTCGTTATAATCGTCGAAGCGCCACCAAGATCCAGTACCTTGTTCCGGTTCACATTGATATTTCCACTAAATCCCAAACTGAAATTTGCCTTTCTGATAAGCGCCGCATCGACCTGTACATCAAACCCTCTGTTTTCCACTTTACTATTGGGTAGATTGGTCAAAATCGTTGTCGTACCAGACACTGCCGTGATCGGCTGATTGAACAGGAGATTGGATGAACGGCTCAGGTAAAAATTAGTGATTACGTTCAGTCTATTGTTCAGTATGCCAACATTTAGCCCCAGATTGGTTTGTGCGGTGGTTTCCCAACTTAGATTCGGATCCCGAAGGTCGTCAGGCCAGTAACCGGTGGCTACTTTATCGCCGATGATAACCCCGCCCGGTGTATTGTACGCCGTGATGGCCCGATAGTCGCCGATATTATTGTTCCCGCTCTTACCCCAACTTCCACGCAATTTTAAACTAGATCCAGCTCCCAACCAGGCGTCATAAAAATCTTCATTGGAAATTGTCCATCCCGCGGATACCGAGGGAAACGAACCCCATTTACTGTTGGGTCCAAACCGAGAGGATCCGTCCCGTCGAAAGCTTGCAGAAATAAAGTATCTTGAGTCATACGCGTAGTTCACCCGCCCAAAATAAGACTGCATCGTCGTTCTCGTTTTATAGGTATCATCCGGCAACAACTCAAAAAATGAAGGGTCTGCTCCTTTATGTGTTATTTCCGGCACCGCATCACTTTCAAATCCTCTGGCACGTACCCCGACATAGTCCAGATCTGTTTGCTGCGCCGAGTAACCCAACAAACCCATTACTTCGTGCTTATCTGCAAAGGTTTTGCTATAGTTCAGTGTGGTCTCTAACAACTTGTCCAACGAACTATTGGTCAACGCGTCTGCATACGCCGCAGTTTTCGCCTGATCTGAATAAGGCCTATAGTTACCGTTTGAGATGCTCACGGGACGATAATAGTCGTACTTTTCGTCACGCGTGGACAAACCACCATTCACTTTAAAGTGTAACCCTTCCATCACCTTAAAATCGGCGAATGCATTATACAGTCCCTTTTTTTGTTTGCGGTTGTTTCTAATTTTCGTAACGTAAGCTAAGGGGTTCTCCGGGTTTTGGATCCCATAATTATTAGCACTGAAATCGGCCATAAGGTATTGCGCGTAAGAGCCATCTTCATTATAAGCGGGCAACGTTGGCAAGTAGATTAATGCCGCCATAGAGGGGCTCCGATCATAACGCCCGGTCGTAACTTCGTTATTATCGTTGTAGGTATACGAAACATTCGCGCCAAAGGTAAGCCAATCCTTCACCTTCGTGTCTACGTTTGTGCGAAAGTTGAACACCTGTTGGCCCGTTCCGAGCATAATTCCATCTTGGTTTTGGTAGGATCCACTAACAAAATACCTACTCTTTTCATTTCCTCCCGACACAGAAACGTTATGCCGTTGAAAAGGTGCATTGCGATAAAGTTCGTCCTGCCAATCCGTATTGTATTTTGCTGGCTTTGCTGTGCCTGTAGCGAAATCGTAGTAGTCCTCGGGTATAGAAACTGATCCGGCATTGCCCACATTAGCAACTCGCTGCGCGTTGGTATCAAAGCGCCGTGCATCCGTCCAATCCATACCTCTACCCAACAACAGATCCTTATACGAATTATTGCGGCCATCGATAATCAGGTCGATAAATTCGTCAGCATCCAATAGATCAATTTTTTTGGAGAGCTGACCGAAGCCAGCTAATACTTCGTAATCGACATTATTTTTTCCCTGTTTGCCTCTTTTAGTGGTAATCAAGACTACCCCGCCAGCCGCTCTCGATCCATAGATGGCTGCAGAAGCAGCGTCTTTCAATACATCGATAGATTCAATATCATTTGGGTTTATATTTAGATTGTTTCCGGCGGGATAACCATCTATGACGTAAAGCGGATCCGAGCTGGCATTTACAGATCCGATACCACGCACCCTAATCTTGGTGCCGTCATAGGGAGCACCGCTAGTCTGCGAAACTTGCACACCGGCTAGCTTGCCCACCAAGGCTTGCGAAAGCTTCGGAGCGGTCAGATTAAGCTCTTCTGCTTTTACGTTCGAAATAGCTCCGGTTAAATCGGACTTCCGAACAGTCTGATAACCAATTGAGACCGTTACCTCTTCCAAGGTATTCTCCTGACTATGCAACTGGAAAAGATTACCTGAGGTTTGCTGTATCGGTTGCACCAGTGTCTGGTAACCGACAAAACTTACCTGAAGATCATCGCCGACCGTACCTGCAATGGCAAAAATGCCGCTGCCATCCGATCGTACGACAGTTTGTGTCGATAGATTAGTAATAGATGCGCCGACAACCGATTCACCGTTCTGATCGACGACCTGCCCCGTAATCGTTCCTTGCTGCTGCATTCTAGCGCTTATCAATTGATGAGCGATATTTGCCTTTGTTAAAATTGGAGAGAGGGAGACCGCACATAAAACCAATGCTACCTTACTAAAATTGCTTCGCATATCCTTATTTTAAATCCGTAATTATGGGGGCAATGTTAGGATATACATGTTAAGTGTAGATCAACACAATATTATAGTTGCATTATTAACTTTCAAAGATGTCCTTGACGTACTGCTCAAAAAAAACGACAACCGGTAATACTACATCCTGAAAGTACAGCTTTCAAATCGCAAGGAAAACCACTCAAAATACTGCAATCTGAAAGTTTAACTTTCAAATTACAATATTTCCGTGTATCTTTACCAATATGATTGTACGTAATCTCGAAATCAAACTTCGGCAATCTCTCGCACAGATGCCAGTAGTAGCGCTACTTGGACCACGTCAGGCAGGGAAAACTACGCTTGCGCTGCAGCTTACCCGAGAATTGCCCAAAGAGCACGTTTATCTCGATTTAGAACTGGACTCTGATCTAGCCAAATTGAACGATGCCGAAAGCTATCTAAGACGCTATGAAGGAAAGCTCCTAATCATTGACGAAGTGCAACGACGCCCTGAATTGTTTAGAATACTTCGAGGACTCGTTGATATCAGGAAAAGAGCGGGTGAAAAAAGTGGACAATTCTTGCTTCTCGGGTCGGCCTCACGCGACCTTCTGCAACAATCATCGGAAACACTGGCGGGAAGGATACGCTATCTCGAATTAAGCCCATTTAACGCCCATGAAATTTACAAAGATGACCCATTAGGATTTAACATGGACAAGCTATGGTTCAGGGGAGGTTTTCCGGATAGTTATCTGGCAATGACGGACGATGAAAGCTGGAACTGGCGCAATGACTTTATCTCAACCTATGTAGAACGCGATATCCCGCTAATGGGCCCTCAGGTATCGGCCACACGCATGAAAAGATTTTGGTCAATGCTAGCCCATTACCATGGCCAACAAGTAGTATTTACGGAACTGGCAAAAAGTCTGGAAGTCAGCCACACGACCATACGTTCTTACTTAGACATACTAACCGATTTTTATATGGTTAGGCAGGTGCAACCCTGGTCAGGAAACACAAAAAAAAGATTGGTAAAATCACCAAAAATTTATTTACGAGATACCGGATTGTTACACAATCTTTTACACATATCAAATTTCGACAGCTTATGGGGCCACCCTGCCGTAGGAGCAAGTTGGGAAGGTTTTGTAATCGAAAACATTATCCAAAACCTTTCAGAGAAATGGAGGTACAGCTATTATCGCAGCAGCACACAGGCGGAGATAGATTTGGTGCTCGAAAGTTCTGAGAACGAAATTTGGGCGATAGAAGTCAAACGCTCGGCAGCGCCCGCAATCAAGAAAACCTTTCATCAGGCCTGCGAGGACATCAATGCCAATAAAAAATTCGTCATATACAACGGCTCAGAACAATTTCCAATCACTAATGATACGGAAGCAATTGGACTAACTGCTTTTTTGAGACTACTGACTAAATAAACGCTCATACACTTTAAAACCTGCCATGGCACAGTTCTTGTCACGATGCCGTTACGTATTTTAAACAAAACAGTATCGTTAAAAACAAACAACAGTAAAAATTATGTGTGGAATCGTAGGCTACGTCGGTAGCAAACCTGCTTACCCTGTGCTAATCTCGGGGTTAAAGCGCTTGGAATATAGAGGATACGACAGCGCTGGTGTCGCCCTACTTGTCGATGGAAACTTGCAGGTCTTCAAAAAAGAAGGCAAAGTAGCTGCCTTAGAAGGCTTGGTTGGCGAGCAACAGCCCCTATCTAAGATTGGCATCGGTCACACGCGCTGGGCTACGCACGGCGAACCCTGCGATCGCAATGCGCATCCTCATCTCTCCAACGACGGCTCCATCGCGATGATTCATAATGGAATTATTGAAAACTACGCCCAGTTAAAGGCAGAGCTGGAGAAAAAAGGATATACCTTCGCGAGCGACACCGACTCCGAAGTGCTGGTTAATTTTATTGCCGATATCCGTATGAACAATAACTGTACGCTAGAAGAAGCCGTACGGATAGCCTTGAAACGCATTACGGGCGCTTATGTAATTTTGCTTCTGGACAACGACATGCCAGACACCATCATTGCTGCCCGAAAAGGATCGCCTTTGGTGATCGGCGTGGGCGAAAATGAGCATTTCTTGGGTTCTGACGCTTCCCCTATGCTGGCCTATACCAAAGACGTAGTGTATATAAATGACTACGAAATGGTGATCGTCCGTCCGGATGAGCTCATCCTGAAGAATTTAGTTAACGAAAAATTAACGCCGTTCGTGCAACGCCTGGACTTGGATTTAGCCGCCATCGAAAAGAGTGGTTATGAGCACTTTATGCTCAAAGAAATCTTCGAACAGCCGCAGACGATATTCGACTCCTTCCGCGGACGACTAGACGTGGAGCAAACCCTGCTGACTTTGAGCGGGTTGGACGCTATAAAAGATAAGTTGCTTGCAGCGCGCCGCATTATCATCGTGGCTTGTGGCACCAGCTGGCACGCTGGCCTTTTGGCGGAATACCTCATCGAAGAGCTTTGCCGCGTAAATGTGGAGGTGGAATATGCGTCAGAATTCCGCTACCGCAATCCGATTATCGACGAAAACGATGTCATTATTGCCGTATCCCAGAGTGGCGAAACCGCCGATACATTGGTGGCGTTAGAGAATGCCAAAAAACAAGGAGCCACTATTTTCGGCATTGTGAATGTCGTAGGATCCTCTATCGCGCGGATGGCCGATGCAGGGGCTTATACACACGCGGGCCCGGAGATTGGCGTCGCGAGTACGAAAGCTTTTACGGCACAACTTGTCGTATTGGAACTCTTCGCGCTGAAACTTGCGCAAATGAAAGGGACCGTCAGTCCAGAACGTTTGCGTGAACTGATTGCGGCCTTGCACGCCGTTCCAGAACAAGTGCAATGGATATTAGACAACCAATTGGACAATATCAAGCGGATCGCTACCAAATATAAAGATGCACGCGATTTTCTCTTCCTAGGAAGAGGCTATAATTTCCCGATCGCACTCGAGGGTGCCCTGAAGCTAAAAGAAATTTCCTATATACACGCCGAAGGTTATCCGGCGGCAGAAATGAAACATGGCCCAATCGCGTTGGTAGATGAGCATCTGCCGGTAGTATTCGTGGCTACACAAGATCCATTCTACGAGAAGGTCGTCAGCAATATGCAGGAAATTAAGGCAAGAAAAGGCCGCTTGATCGCCGTTGTGTCCGAAGGAGACGAAATGGCAGAGCAGTTGGCCGAGGACGTAATAACAGTGCCAAAATCGGATGAATTGATCTCGCCGCTATTGGCTGTCGTTCCTTTGCAGCTACTATCCTATTACGTGGGCGTAGAATTGCAAGTAGATGTAGATAAGCCGCGGAACTTAGCGAAATCTGTAACAGTAGAATAACCTATGGGAAAAATTCAGAAGAGAACAGTATCCGACTTCGGCTACGGCTTCGTGGATGCCCCCTATCTATCAGCAGGAGAATCGGAATATAGCAGGCGCTTCGAACAACAAAAGGACACGATTGCCTATCGTCCGTTAACAGAACAGGAAAAGCAAATCCTGATTCGCAATGGCAATTATGCTGCGAACTGGGATAGCGTTAGGGTGACGGCACATTTCCTCCCGGACATGATTCGAAACTCATCCTTTTCCGGCTTGGTGCGGATTGGCGACATGACACCTTCTGTACTGGAACATAAAGAGTTGGAGCTCCCAGTCGGCATCTATAACAGCCACATTGTGAGCTGTGATATCGGTCCAGATGCGGCCATCCACAACGTCAAATACCTGGCGCATTTTATCTTGGAAAAGGAAGTGATGCTTTCTTCCATTGACGAAATGTTAACCAGCCCTGTTGCGAAGTTTGGAAACGGTATCGTGAAAGACGGCGAGCAAGAAGAGCAACGTATCGTGCTGGAGTTGTGTAACGAGAATGGGAAACGAGCAGTTACAGCTTTTGAGGGTATGCAAGCATCAGATGCTTATCTCTGGACCCGATACCGCGATGATGATATCCTCCAACGTCGTTTTCAGGAAATCACCGATAAAAAATTTGATCGGCGAAGGGGTTATTACAGCGTCGTCGGTGAGGGCGTCGTCATAAAAAATTCCAAGACCATCAAAGATGTCTGCATTGGCGCCTACGCCTACATCAAAGGCATCAATAAATTAAAGAACGTAACGATAAACTCGCGTGCCGATGCCATCACCCAGATTGGCGAGGGCTGCGAGCTCGTAAACGGGATTATCGGTTTCGGTTGCCGTGTGTTTTACGGTGTGAAGGCAGTCCGTTTCTTTCTTTCTTCGTTTTCGCAACTGAAATACGGTGCACGCTTGATCAATTCGTTCTTGGGCGACAATTCAACAATTTCCTGTTGCGAAGTGCTTAATGCGCTAATCTTCCCTGCGCATGAGCAACATCACAACAACTCCTTTTTATGTGCTGCGTTGGTGAAAGGACAGAGTAACATGGCGGCGGGGGCTACCGTGGGATCCAACCATAACTCCCGGGGTGCAGACGGCGAGATTATTGCCGAGCGTGGGTTCTGGCCAGGCTTATGCGTCAGCTTGAAGCACAACTCGCGCTTTGCCGCTTATACGCTACTCGTAAAGGGAGATTTCCTGTATGAGCTGGATATCCGGCTTCCCTTTTCGTTGGTCAGTTTAGATCTGAAAAACGACCGCTTAGTGCTGTTACCGGGCTATTGGTTTTTATACAATGCCTATGCGCTGATGCGGAATACGGACAAATTTGCCGGCCGCGACAATAGAAAGTTAAAAAACCAGTACTTTGAATACGATATTCTGGCGCCAGACACCGTAAACGCGATGTTTGAAGGCTTGGAGATTATCGAACTGGCCGTAGGCAAATCCATGTCCGGAAAATCAGGCTTGAACGATATGGCGTATCGCGAAATAGGGCAAGCCGTCCTGCTAGGCAGCGAACCCGCTCCATTGGGCGAAGTGCTGCTGGAAGGGGTAGAATGCTCCAAACGGGATGTCGTACTTGCAAAACCTTACGAAGCTTATCAAGTATATAGGCGCATGATTGCCTACTATGCAGGATCAGAGATTATGACTGCGCTCAATCGCGTTTCGATGGGCGAATTCCTATTGTTGCTTGACACCTTCGGGGATACAGGCCGTGCCACATTCGATAATGTCGGCGGACAGCTTGTGGACGTGGAGGAACTCCAAGGGGTATTGGAACGATTGAAAACAGGCGAAATAGATTCCTGGGAAGAGATTCATAGTTGGTATCACGAAACCAGCGCTTCTTATCCGATGGCACGTCTACAGCATGCACTGGCATCTTATGCGGAGCTGCAAGGCGGAGCGCCGTGGCAAAATGAACATGATCTGGAGTGGTTATTGCATTTGCTACGCGATACGCTGGAAACTAAAAAATGGTTATGTACCCAAATTTTTCGGTCAAGGGAAAAAGACTATACGAACCCTTTCCGCAAAATGGTATATGACAACGACAACGAGATGGATAAGGTCGTCGGCGCGCTACGCGATAATGCCTTTATCAGAAAGCAGGAACAAGAATGCCAAACGATGGAAACGACGATTAATAACATCATTCTAGAACTAAAAAAAATAAAGAATCATGCTGAATAAGAGACCTACGCTGGTCATCTTAGCGGCTGGTATGGCCAGTCGTTATGGATCGGCTAAACAGGTGGACGGGTTTGGTCCCAACCAAGAGAAAATTATTGATTATTCCATTTACGACGCCATCAAAGCCGGATTCGGAAAAGTCGTTTTTGTGATCCGCGAGGAATTCCTCGACATCATGAAAGAAAACTTCGATGACAAACTACGCGGCAAAATTGACGTCGCCTACGCTTTTCAGGATTTTAACCTACGTAAGTTCGGGATCGACCTTGATATCGAACGCCAGAAGCCTTGGGGAACGGGCCATGCTGTAATGAGCGCCGAGCATGAGATCGACGGCCCGTTTTGTGTAATCAATGCCGATGACTTTTACGGTTATGAAGCATTCGAAAAAATGAGCCAATTTTTGCAGCACGAAGCAGCGGATGATAAGATGGCCATGGTGGGCTTTGAAATCGGCAAGACATTGTCAGATTACGGGTATGTTTCCCGTGGCGTATGTGATGTAGATCAGAACGGCTATATGCGCGGCGTGACCGAGCGCACGAATATTTATCGTCGATACGCCGACGAAGAAGAGCACATTGTCTACGAAGAGCGTGGTACGGAACACGAATTAGCTCCTGACGCGCGCGTCTCCATGAATTTCTGGGGTTTTACACCGAAGGTGCTTGAGGTGGCCCGTGCGCTTTTCCCTGATTTCGTGGAGAAGCATAAGGAAAATCCAAAAGCTGAATTTTTTATCCCTGATATCCCTGACTACATGGTGAAGCAAGGCATGGCAAGCTGTGCTGTATTGCCTACCTCCGCTAAATGGTTCGGCGTAACCTACAAGGAAGATAAAGAGGTGGTGAAAGAAAGTATTGCTTTCTTAGTCGCTAATGGTGCATACCCACCGGCGGTATGGGAAGCCAAAAAACAGGTAGATGCTGGCCTTTATTTAGATTTTTAATTCAATTTGTCCATTTCGGCCGATGTAAACACTGTTTTACATCGGCCGATAATAATTAATAAAGAAAACCAAAAAGCCAAAGCGGGATTTTACGCGAAGTTCCATATTCCAGATCATCGATGGCAAGATAAGCCTCTGGCTCATCGGCGATCTGTTTGAAAGTCTTATTTTTACCGCCGATTTCAAAGGTATACTTTTGTTCAACCAAAAAGTCACCTGTTTTAGGGTAGGACACGCGATAGCCTGCACCATTGAGCTGTGTGAAGAAAAATGTCTCTCTCAAATTGCCCGAATTAGCTTGCCCTTCTGCCAGCGCCATGATTAGGCTATTGTTGTGAAGAAAAACTTTTTCAGGCTTATTCATGAGGCTGATGCCAAAGGAAGAGCTGCGTAAGTTGCGGATCAGCTGCGCCTTTTCAAGAAGTTCTAACATATCTAGCAATCTGTTTCGAGAAGTGGATATTTGTTCGGCCAAACGCGTGATATTCGGTGTAAAGGGAACTGCCGTCGATATGATATAAAGCAATTTTTTCAACTTAGCCAATGTGCTGACTTCCATCGGCCGTGCTTCTGGAAGATCGTAATCAATAATAACGTTGATCAGCTGCTGGATACGCATGAGATATTCGGATTCTCCCTCTTTAAAAAAGGGGTACGCTCCGTAAGTCAGATATTCTCGAAAAAATTTTAATGGAGAGGTCACAGATTTTTTGATGTCGTCTACTATAGCTTGGTGGTTTTCTAACAAATCGTGTAGCTGATATTCCGGAAGGGCGACACCTGTTTTGAGGGCAATAAACTCCCGAAGAGATAGCTCAGGCAAATGATAGCGTAACAGACGTCGGCTAAGGTCCGCATTGGATTGTTGTAAAGCCAATATGGATGAGCCAGACACCACAATGTGAAGTTGTGGTTTGAAGTCATATAAATTCTTCACCTCCGTCTGCCAATCCGCATATTTATGCACCTCATCTAAAAAAAGGTATCTTCCGCCTTCCTGATAAAAGCGTTCCGCGACAGACAGCAGACTATGTTGCTTGAAATATAGATCATCCAAGGAGAGGTATAGTGTCAAATGAAGAGGCAGCGTAGACTTGATATGCTGCAGCATGAGGGTAGACTTGCCCGTACCTCTCGCTCCCTCAATGCATACAGCACGGGCATCCCAATTGATTTTATTGCTCAATCCACGGACAAAACTGATATCAGTCTGTTGCAGTAAATCTCTGTATTTGCTAATTAATGCTTCCATCGTATCGTCAAAGGTACGAAATTAACCTTAAAACGTATCGCCCACGATACGTTTTTATACCGATATCGTATCGTAAGCGATACACCCAGTCTGCTCACATACGTCAATGAACATTAGTTGATGAGCCGAATAAAACTTGCAATCGGCTCATTTTTTGCTTAAATTTGAGCCGATTAAGAAATGTAATCGGCTCATGATGTATAATTGGCAACTACAGGGATGGCCTAACTTCACTTACGACGTCGCGGAAGTTCAGCCATCTATTCTTGCTTTCGCACAGGAAACGGGAGAAGTCAATGGCCTTATCCAAGGATTACCGGATACGCTCAAGCAAGAAACTCTGCTCCAGCTCATGCTTTCGGAAGCGGTAAAAACCTCCGAGATCGAAGGAGAGTACTTAAGTCGTGAGGACGTGATGTCTTCCATCCGGAATAATCTGGGGTTAAACGATACGCCGGTCTACGTTAAAGATCAGCGGGCATCGGGCGTGGCCCAATTGATGGTGGAAGTAAGACAGAACTTTCAACAACCCCTGACACTGGATATGCTCAAAGCTTGGCACCGCTTACTTTTTGCTGCCAATGCAGGGCGTATCAATCCGGGCGAGTGGCGACAGGGCGATACCCCTATGCAAGTTGTTTCTGGAGCCTATGGTAGGGAAATCATCCATTACGAAGCACCGCCATCGACACGGGTACCGGAGGAGATGGAACGCTTTGTCGGATGGTACAATTCAGTAAACTTCCCACTAAAAGGGCAAATACCCGAGGCCATACTGAAGTCGACAATCGCACACCTGTATTTCGAATCCATCCATCCCTTTGAAGACGGCAACGGTCGCATCGGGCGGGCGATAGCGGAGAATGCACTATCACAATCGCTTGGACGCCCCATCATGCTGAGCCTCTCCAAAACCATCGAGGCGAATAAAAAGGCTTATTACGATGCGTTGAAGGAAGCGCAGCGTGCGTTGGACATCACTGCATGGATGGTTTATTTTGCAAGCGTGATCCTGAATGCGCAGCGGGATGCCAAAGCCATGGTGCTGTTTACGTTGAAGAAAGCGCAATTTTATGATCGGTATAAAACCCAGCTTGACGAGCGGCACTGGAAGGCAATTAATAAAATACTGGACAAGGGAGCCGAGGGTTTCGATGGAGGGATGACGGCCAAGAAGTACATGGGCATTACCAAGGTTTCAAAAGCCACCGCTACGCGCGATCTACAGCAATTGCATGAAATGGGGGTATTGGTTCAGGAGGGAGCAGGGCGTTCTGTTCGGTATCAATTGAACCTACCATAGTTGTCTGCTTAACGAACCTTTTCCTTGACCATGGGCTTCAATCTCGCCATAAAACAGATCAATTTAATACTCCTGCTGAAATCTTCTGAAAGAGGATCGTAGACCAAAGGTAAATACCGTCGCGTGATGGTAATCTCCACTCACGGTGTTTTTGTTGCGGCGATCGATTAGCCCTACTTCCCAACGAAGATTGTATTTGGGGTTCATCACATACGACACCCGCAGTTCATTGTAAAATAAGTTATTCGGGCTGCCCTGCCCTATACGGAACCCATCTTCGGTGATTTCCTCTTTAAACAGGTCAATTCCAACATTGCGCGTATCGGTTGGGTCTAGCCCGTAACGCGCATACATGGTCTGGCCATACACTTCCCATCGGTTCCAACGATAGGTAGCTATACCCAGTGCCTCCCGGAAATTGGCTCCTCGAGGATGGGCCAAAGCTTCGCCATTACTCGTATAGTTAATGCGGTTATTGGGATGTTGATAAGTGTAAGGAGCTGCTTGGTTGTATTCTGCCGTTACATTTAGGTTTGTCACTCCAAACAGATCATATGTTTTTCCGCCCAATTGAAAGGCCGTCCGGTGGTTGCTGCTACTTCCGAAACCAAACTTCGAAATATCATCGGCATACAGCTGTCCGTAAAAGAGGTATTTCTTCCAGGGTTGGTATTTCGCATTTAGCCCCAGTCCACCATTTGTTTTTCCACCCGTTTCTTGGTTATTCTGCGCCCAGATTAGGGAATGGAAAAGCCCGATCGATACCTTATCGCTGGCTAGGTAATCGACATACTGGAAGGCACCATATTTGATCCCCTCCCCCAATCTCGTTGAGAAGGGATCGTTGACATCAGCCAAACGAGGGTTTCTTAAATCGTTCATATATGCCCAAATCGAATGGTACTGCCAGCGACCGACGGTTCCCGATACGCGTGCATGCGTGAAATTGTATGGATTGTCAGAGACTAAGACCGATCGGTATCCCTCACCGATATGGAGTTTATCATAGGCTACAGCCACTTGAACGGCATCTGAGAAATGATAACTCATATTGGCCGTGGCGTTCATCCAGTCATATTCAGCCGTAGACAGATTTTTTGAAAAACCTTGTCCCGGTAGGTTACCGTTGCGCTGCGCGGTGCTATCGATATAACTGGCAAGCCGCCCTTGGTTTTCGTAGAAGCTAACATATAAAGAAAACTTCTTGTTTATCGAGAGCCCTGCCTGCGCGCCACGTGTATTTGTCCACAGTGTTTTGCTGTTGGTGCCGCGCTCGCCTCCAATGATGAAATCGGGCATGAAATCCAGGTAAAAGGTATGGTCGTCTTTCACTACCTCAATCAAGTGCTCATCAAACAGCTTGCGGTGCCACCAGCTCCTAGTAGTATCCGCCTGCGTAATAGCGTGCCGTGTATCCATGTTCGATCCTACAAATGGTTTGACCGCGGTGTGGGTCAAGCTATCCGGATATATTTGCGACATATGCCGTTGATACTGCTCGTAGGAATAGGGTTGATAATGTATTTGGGATAGTGCTGTTTGGGCAAATAGCAAAGCGAGAAGCAGAAATCTGACGTGTATATATTTCATATTCTTATGTGGGTATAGCCCAAAAGTAATACTTTTATTTAGTGTTATCCGCTCGTAGCATCAAAAAGTATACCGTTTTGTGTCATCCTTAGCGCGTCACATGAACGCTATGCCTTAACGTAATAACCGACTACGCCGGCAGCGCCTACCAAAAGCATCCAGACCCACACGTTCTTATACCAAATCCGACTAGTTCTCAATTCAGACCTTGCGTTTATCTCCGTCCGCTGCGTTTCCAGCGAGTCAACCTCGACCTGCAAATGTTGCAGGCCGATTTGACTTTCGAGGAAATGGAGATGTCCGCCGTTGCTGATCAATCCATATTCAGGATGGAAATACAGCACACTGTCCGTAGCAAAATACCAGGTGCGGTCCAGACTATCTTTATCCGTGAACTGAAAACCGTACCGCACGTTCGTGCCAGCTTCGGATAAGGTGCTGCTCCCGCGCTCGTGTAAGGTCTTTTCCCGATAGGAACGACAGGAGACTAAGGTTACTATGATAATTACAATGAATGTTTGTTTCATTTTTAATGATTTTTGTTTCCCTTTTTTCGGCTAACAAAGGTTAAAGCGACAGCCAGTCTGCCAAGGCATAGACCGTTGACAAATGCCTCCTTTTTGACAAAACGCTATTGTTTACATTTCCCTCTATCGTAAGCAGGTATTTCCTCTCCAACTTCCGTATCAACCCCACATGATTAATCCGTTTGGCACGATGGCTATAAATCCCGAAAATGTCCGCGGGTTTTATCCGGGTACTTGTTTTAGAACCACGACAGGCATCAGCTCTACAATATGTCCGTGCATTGGGAAACAACGCCGGGCTCCAAGGATTACGGGGCTCGGCTAAGCCTGCCTGCCCGTAGCACCAGGAAACAAAGGCGGCACACCAGGCATGCCCCTTGCCCAAGCCGGTATGAGCTAGGTAGGCCTCCACGCGCGCACCGTCGTTATTGCCGGTAGCTTCCTTAACGCCGATCTCGGCGGCAGCGATTTCGACTATCCGCGCGCGTATCCGATTATCGCCATTTCCCTGATGCAAAGAAGTCTGCGCACTTATAGTACGATCGACAGGAGCCAGATTGCTGCATACAGCAATAAAAAGAATACCGAAAAGTACAGAATACATTGTTGCCATGATGTTAATTGTTGGATGTGATAAACTAGATTCTTACGAAAGAATTTGAACGGCTGCCACAGTATTTCCTGTAGCCAAAGGCTGCAAAACACCGCTGCGACTCCGCCAAACAGGCCGAGTAACAACACCGACAGGATGCCGATGTCCAGTACCGCTGCCGTTGGCTCAATAAATTGCAATATCGTGCCTGCCAGTAGGAAGGCGCCCAGCAGAAAAAGCAATGTCAATGCGAGCTTATGTTTTCCAGAGAGTTCCATGGCAATATCCTTGATAAGCCACGGTCTTTTTGTCTGTAATGTTCTCATTTCTATAATTATAGTAAGCAAGATAGAACAAGGGCACTCACGCGGAGTGCCCATTGTCATTACGAAATCGTGATCTCGCCAAGATAAAAACTACTGGAGGTCTTCACGCCGTCGCGGTGTCCGGTGAACACCCAACCAACGATACGGTCTCCTTCGTACACATCTGGTAACGTAAATCCCAGACTACCATCCGCTCGTGTTCCCTCTTCCAGGATACTGAAGAACGAGCGTTCGACGTTATAGAACAGTAAAATCACCGAATCATCCGAAAACGCATTGAACTTGTTGAGCTCCGGCAACCAGCTTACCTCTATACTTTTCGGTGCAGTTTCCTCCCAAGCTACGCCCATCAAATTTGCCAGGCCTCCTCTAGCGATCACTACTCCTTCGTAGTCGATCTCGTATTCGGGGTGCTCGCCTCTGATACCATGATTGATCAGGTGTTGAAGCGCCCGGTTATACCCCGTTGATTTACCCTGTTGTTTATCCGAAAAACCCAGTTTCAATAAATCATTGATCGGTGAAAGAAACGAAACTGCCAATCCAAATCTTGCCCTTTGCGCTAATTGATCTGGTGTCGCCGGTTTCTTACTAGGTTTTGGCAGGGAGCGGACATAATCTACCTCCCGCCAGTTGCTACCCACTACATTTCCTACTTTTCCGGAATACGCTCCGTGAATCCCTTTTAAAAACTTTGCCATTTTTTTATGTCATTAAATTTGTTAAACCATCGACCGGCATGCTCGGCCATCTATTCTGTGATATCGAGAGCTAAAGTAAAGCGGTTTCGATGGTCAAAAAATTAAAGGGATAACTTGGGACAACTCGGGATATTATGGGATAGCTGTTCGAGAAGTATTCGGGAGCGGTATGGATTTCGTTCGGGAGCCGCTCGGGCCATCTAGGGGATTCCTTCGAGTGAGCTTCGGATAGTGTTCGAGTGTTGTTCGGGTGCTGTTCGGCACGCAGCCGAACAACACCCGAACGAAAAGCGAACCAGTCCCGAGGCAGTCCCGAAGCGGTCCCGAAGCGGTCCCGAAGGCCACTCGAACAGCTCCCGAAGGGTACCCGAACAACGCCCGAAGAAAATGGTCACCCCAATCCGCCTCGGGATCTATACCGGCGTTTTTCCAAAAGGGCCATAATTTCCTGCTTTTGGAAATAATGGCGTCCGTGTATCCGTGTAGGATTTAGCCATCCCGACGCAATCCAACGATAGTAGGTGCTGTGACCGATTTTAAACAGGGCCTGAACGTCTTGCGCCGATAGGAGTTGCGCGTCCACTTCAGCAGATGCGCGCTCACGCAACAGCCCCCAGATCTCTTGATACACCGCTTTTCTAGTCAGCAGTATTTTCGCGGTCGTTCTAGCCCGCCATTTCATATATTCTTTACTATTTTTCCTTTTATTTTTCATGCTTTTTCCGTTAGCCCTCCAATAAATTGCTATCCACAAACGCATAAAAATCCGTATATCGATCTTTACCTCCCGTAGGCAAGGTCTTATCGGTAACGGTCAATAGGACCTGCTTTTCACGGTAACCTGCGTAGAAATTTACGTTGAAAGCGATATTTTGGTAACATTGCTTAAACCATTTCCGGGGCAACTTGCTCATAACAGCCTTAAACGACACGGCACTCACCAGTTTCTGCCCATCGACTAAGTGGATGATAATCTTTCCTCCCTCGGAAGCTACATACACAAGCTCCTTTAGCCGCACCATTTGCCGTTCCGCCCGCACGGGGCCTTTGATCTGAAAATAATGCTCATGAGCAGCCAAGCTGTCGTCGACTGTTTTGCCGCTAAAATCCTTATGCATCCGCCGTAGTGCTGCCATTAGACGGCTTTCACTAACAGGCTTTAGAAGAACATCCACCATATCGCGCTCATAGCCCTGGTCTTCATATTGTTGGTGCCCTGTGTACAGAATTGTAGGTATTTTCGGGTCGGGTAGCGTTCTCAGAAACCGGAAGGCGTTTGTGTGTTTCAACTCGACATCAAGGATAATAAAATCCACAGGATTCACTTGGATAAAGCTCCGTGCGAGTTTTTCGTCTGTAAAAGTTGCTACGATTTCCACGTAGTCGATTTCTTTAGTTAGCTCTAGAATGTGGTCAATGGCTAATTGTTGGTCGTCAATAACAATTGCGGTCAATGTTCTCATAATTATAGATGTTTCAAGTGTTCAAATTCGATTAAGATAATAACATGGTAATATTCTTCTGTATCCTTAATGGCTATGGACGCCTGGGAATCGTACAAGATTTCCAAGCGCCGCTTGAGGCTTTTCAGCCCGTACCCGTGGCGTACAACATTTTTGTCGACGCGTGCTTTTCTATTCTCTACCGTGATGCGATAGCCCGCTTGCTGGATACGGACCTGGACGCGGATCGGAAAATCTGGATCGTCAACCTCACCGTATTTGAATGCGTTTTCGACCAGTGTCAATAAGGTCGTCGGCGGTACGGAGAATCTCGCCAGATTACCGGCTATATCGAAGTCTATGAAGCATTCGCGGTCCGAGCCTTCCCGTCGGACCTCAACATAGTTGTACACGGCCTTAACCTCATCGTCCAACAAAATAGTCCGAAAGCGATCGGGATGATCCGCCTCCATATAGAAGCGCATGAGGTTATACAGTCTATCAACCTGCTGACCAAGCTCCGGTTTGAGGGTCTTTAGCTCCTGCTTCCAGTTTTGAAAGATATTGGCCATCATGTGCGGACTTACTTGAGCAGCTAGCGCCGCATATTCATAACGTCTTTTTTGCTCCTCCAGCGCCACCTTCTGTTGCTCTAATGCCAGCCTCCGTTCGGCCTCAGCCAGCTTTTCTCGCGTGATACGCAGCTGTTCGCGGTAGTAAAAATACAAAAGCGCGAGTATGCTAAAATGCCCGTGGAGGACTAGCAACGTTTGTAGGAACTCCCGCCAGTTGAACGCGTAATCAGCAACAATATACTTTCCATACACTAGCGCATCGCTTTGCCCATAAGAAAGCATATAGATGAGGGAGGATGAAAAGATATAAAAACAAGCCAGCATCAATGCACCGATTAAATAGCGCCGTGGGGCGAAAAACCGTTTTATGATGTAATGAACCGTGTAAAATACGAAGGCAAAGAAGGGCAGCGAAAGGAAGGCCGTTCCTATCGTCATTTCCTCATTTCCCAATGCATTCAATACATAAAAGTAAAGCCCATAAAGCACCCAAAAGCCAAGGTGTCCCCTTTTGATGGTTAAACTGATCATGTGCGTTTGGTTATTTCGTTGATAGAATCCTTTAAATTAAAAATTTTACCTAATGCTGCAAAATTAATTCGGCTATTTTTTTCAATTTCGATTCTTTTAAGCGATACACCCTGTACAGGCCTTTATCCAGTACAAAGCCTTGTTGGCCATGGAGAAGCGGTATAAACCGCTCGGCAATGGGCCAATCCTCCATGAACGAACGAGGCTGCATGGTGCGGTGCAGGTAAAACCAGCATTCCCAGGCGTGCGGTGTCTGCCTTATCGCGCTGTCCAAATGCCCATAGGCGCTGTGCATCACTTTTTCTACATATGCTTGCCGCGATGGATGCTCCTTTGCCGAGTGGATTTCGAGCTCCCGTAGCTCCCAGCTTGCCGTTGGTTGTAACGCTGGCGGCATCAGCAGACAAAGGGGCGCTTGCAGCAAATAAGCCATATCCGCAAAGCCGGATCTCGCCTGCAGATAGGCTTCGCCCAGCCTAACCTGCGTTCTTTTTTCGGTTCCCAGCTGCCCCTGCTTTGCGCCGGCACCGCCGTCGGCGTAGCATAGTACTTGATATCCTTGCTCCCTTAGCTGTCGAATCTTGAAAAACAGCTGCGGATCCTCTGCCAGTACAAATAGCAGCCGGGCAAACCATTCGGGTTGCAAGGTCTGCGCATAAAACGCCCGCTGGCTTTCAAACACCTCCCGCGAAACCAAGATCGCTACGCGGTATCCCATGCGGAGCAGGGACACGGGAATGGTCCGGTAGAACCCGAAGTGAAACGTCACGATAAAGGCGTTGTTTTCCAAAGCTTGGCTTAGCATAGGGCCGCAAGCTGCCGCCAAGCCAGTAGATAGATCGGCCGCCGCCTGTTGCTGGGCAAATTTTACCGTCTGATCAAAATATTGTAGTTGTAACGGATGACCATATAGCTGCATAACATGCTGAAAGTTGGCTGAGAAAAATGCAAATTCCATCCATTCTGATGCATCCCTATCGGTTTGGATGCGTTCCCAAATAAAATCCATGTGTGTACTTATGTTTAGGTTTATAAAAGTGTACGGCGCGAGTGGCCGTACACATTACATTCATTAGGTCGGAAAAACTATTTTGCATTTCCGAGGAGCGTCCTTAGATGCTATTTCCATCATCTCATCGACTGAGATGGGGGCGACATCCAATAGGGCGTATAGATCTAAAAACAATTGTGTGTCCATGTTTTTATCCATTAAAATAAAACCATACGGTAGTCTCGCACTACCTTTAACGGCTTCCGGCCTGAAGACTTTTAGATCGATCTGCGGTAAAGATTAGTGTTAAAAAAACCTGTTCCAAATCCTTGGCTAACATCTGTGGCTTGCCTCCTCACATTCGCGGTTTGCCCCAGATTTCCGGGGCAAATCGGTTCAAACGGGGGGGCAAACGCCAAATGTCCACTACAAAAAAAATCCATAAAATATTGTTTGCACCTTTACACAGCACACTATCTACCTGACTATGAGCTACAAGCACTCAAAATCAGACCTATTTGAGACCCGGCAAGCTAAACGCATCCGAAAGCATAATCCAGGACTGCGCGCACTGCTTGCATTCTGGTCGCGTTATTGCGACCTCAGCCCATGGCATGCACAATGGGCGCTTCAGCATATCGATGTGATGCGGATACGTAGAGGCGAAGTGTTGTCTTGGTCGGGCGATCGAACAAAGAAGGTCTATTTTGTATGTGAGGGAATGCTTGGCCGGATAATTAGCATTGAGGTCAACGGAATTGCCAAACGCAGGATCATGAGCATCGCTTTGCCCGGGTTGGCGCTGACCAGTACCACCCATCTGTACCGCAACACACCGCATGAAGGTGATATTGTGGCGCTCCGCTCGGGCATTGTGGTCGGCATTTCCTACAAGGCGATCAAAGCCTTTAAGACAGAAGAGCCCGCTATCGAAACGTTGATCGATATCCTGACCCATAAAAAGAAACGACAGCTGGAAGCGCATATTCAGATTCTGCACAGCACCTCTCCCTTTGAGCGCTACCTTCTGTTTGACAAATTGATGCCCGAAATACGCCAGGCCACCAATCAACGCGAGCAGGCGGATTTTCTTGGTATTTCAAGGCGGACCGTCCAAGAGGCCAGTTATTTCCTGCTTACAGGCAAAAGACCGAAAAAATAGCTCCTTCTGATGGAGCTGATATTCAGCATTTTCTGTACCGATCTTTGAAATGTAGGATGACACGTACTGTCTTCTGGATGTTAAAACGAAATAGCAATGGAAAAGTACAGAAAAAAGTTTGCAGTATTCCCCGGCAGGCGGGTAAGCACATCAATGCCCAGGCACTATGCGTGTCACTCTGGCGGTAGGGCATGCCGTTTGGCCAAGATTAAACATAAATTATTTAACAATATTAAAATAGATGCGATATGAGCATTTTAAAAAAAGCGTGGCTACGTGCCAGTGCAGGAGTATTAACACTAGTATTAGGTTTTTTTGTAGTCGTTGGAGCGATGGACAGAGGTGACAAAAAAACACCTGAAGTTCAACCAACTGTTTTCCACTATGCGAGCGAAAGCACATCTCCGGGCGCCTTTGCCGATATTAACAATTGGGAACCAGGTCCTTCTCCGAGTACTACGCCATGCGCAACGGGAGACAACAAACCTTGCGAAACCAACGCTCTAGATGAACAGGATCTTGCCAACATGTTAAGTGGCAAGGATAATGAGGAAGTTCTAGAAATAGTGAACAGTACGAGAGAATAGTGGTAAAAGAGACCATCTCGATAGTTCTGGGATGGTCTCTTTTTGCAATAAATCACCTTGGATTTTGTTGTATTTCGGTAATTTCGATTAGCTCCTCCGGGATAGCAATTGCATATCGCACATCATTCGGAGGTAAAGTATATTGCTTGCCATTAATCACCTTGTTTAATACAAGGCTAGCCCCGTCTCTATTTAATCTTTTAATATCAGACCAACGCAACCCTCTAAAAAGTAATTCTTTTCGTCGTTCCTCTAAGACCATCGTCAAGGCTATATCGGGATCATTAAAAGAATAAGGAACGAAAAGATTCCTGTCCCACCGCTTTATCAGAAGTCTGTTCAATGCCTCTGCCGCTTCCATAGCATTGCCAAGACGAGCATTGCATTCCGCAGCAATCAACAACAATTCACTAGAGGTAATCCCTGTTATAAGACCTCGATGGCCCATATGAGTGCCCTTAAAGACATGAGCACCGGTGTCATCCATCCTAAAATAGATGTCTTTCCTAAGGTCACCTTCTGTATACATCTCATACAGCGAAGTTGGTATTTTTGCTATATTTAAGTTGTTAACGATTTCCGAAGAATACATGCGCGTAAAAAAAACAACTTCTCGGCTTATTTGATTTATAGCTGGGATTGGAAAAACCGCATCCTTATCCAGTTCATTGAAATCAATCAACTCTGTATGATATGTAAGTGCGTTTTCCGCCTCAGTCAATGCGCGGGAATAATCTCCCATTATTAAATAAGCCCTTGCCAAAAGGCCGTGAGCTCCGGCCTTTGTAGGCAACGTTGGCGCAACAGCTGTAATGGGCAACAACGGAACCGCTTCGTTTAAATCCGCTATAATTTGATCATATGTTTCCTGTACTGTCGATCGCAGAGATGGTATGTTCATGTCAGGGTCTAACCGAAGAACCATTCCGAGATCCTGATCAGCCGTCTGAGAGTTGTAAACAGGCGCCCAGACCTGTACACCATCCAGATATCGGGCAGCCCTGAATACCAAGGCCTGCCCTTTCACCTGATCCGCCTCTGGGCCTGATAAATTATTTTCAACGATGCCGAAAAGGATAGAATTACATACATAAATTCCTCGGTAACATAAAGACCACTCATTGCCCGCGCTCGAAGCAGGACGTGAAACATTGTCTGGGCGCCAAGCATAAAGTCGCTGATCACTTTCATAATAAAGGCCATTGTAGTCTTCATCAGTCAAATAGAAATTGTCGCTGCTGGCTTCTCCCATAGAACAAAAATTAGAATTTAAATAACTCCAATCATCCATGAGCGCCTTAAAATCTTCCAAAGTATTTGGCGTTCCCAAACTTTTATCTGATTTTTCTTCTAAAAATTTGTCACAGCCCGAAATCAAGATCGCAAGAAAGGAGATAGATATAATCTGATGATAGTTTAACTTCATGTTTTTTCTGATTTAAATACCGGCTCTTATGCCGAATGAATAATTTGTCGGATTGACCACACGACCTAAGCCTATATTAAAATCTGGATCAATGTTAGCTTTATTAGCTTTCCAGATAACGCCAATGTTATGGATATTAACATACACCTGAAAACTCTTAAAACTTTTGAGACGTTTAAAGTCATATCCGACATTAATATACTGCAAACGGATGTGATCACCTTTTTCCACCAACACGTTTGAGCCTTCATAAAATCTATCTCTATTGCTGTTTGTCGTATATTGATTTACAGGAACATTAGTTATCAGTTCGTCTCCCGGTGTTTTCCATCGTTTTGCGTAATCTGAATGCCCCCTCCAATTGTTAAACAGTTCTGTATAATTGATAGACCGACGCCTGAACCAATAACCAAATTTATACGTAAGTCCGATTTGAAGATTAAAATCTTTATAACTAAACGAATTAATCATATTCCCATATTTAGTAGGAATAGCTGACCCATAATATTCCAGCTCATCCACCGACGTACCGACACCTGTTATCGCAGTATAGTCTTTACTTACTTCCCCGCGCAAATAACCTTGAGCTTCGCCTGTAACGGGATCGAGACCAGCCCATTTGTAGGCATATATTGCATACACCGGTTTACCTTCGATACCAGAAATTGGGGGACTATACGTGTTTACATATTCTTGTGCGAGCGTTCTTTCCAGGTGATAGTCTATAATTTCATCTCTATATAGACTGAGGTTAAGGAGTGTATTCCATTTAAACCCACCGTTCAGATTTTCCGACCTGATTTCAAAATCCCACCCGGTTCCTTGCATATTAGCAACATTTCGCAAAATTGACCTGCTGACACCTGTCGTATAATCAATCGGTGCACGCCCAAACAGGTTTTCGCCGTTTTTAAGGAAATATTCTACAGAGCCCGTAATACGATTACTCTTAGATCGAAAATCGATCGCTAAATTGAGCATTTTAGACGTTTCCCATCTCAAATGGGGGTTATAATAATTGTCGAATCTGGCGCTAGGTCGTCTCGTAAACACAGAAGGGCTCATAAAGCGAATCGTATTTACTGCCACCATACCAGGGTCCACGTTGCCGCTAAAACCGTAGGTGGCACGGAGATTCAGATAAGGGAGGAAATCTAAATGATAAAAATTTTCATTAGAAAGCTTCCACGCACCCCCTATCGACCAGAAAGGGTTCCACTGATCATTCGTCTTCAAACCGAATAGATTACTTGCGTCCCTTCGCGCGCTCCCCGAAAGTGTATAGAGACCTCTATATGTGTAGGCAAAGTTTGCAAACTGTGAAACAAACCGTGTATCTACATCTCCCAATGTTTGATTATTGTGAATAAAAGCCCCTCCTCCGGTAACAACATTAGGATAAGAGCGTGTATAATCCATATTGGCAAAGGTTAGGTTGTTAGGATTATACCCGTAAAACCTATCGGAATAAGACGCCATATGGGACCTACGGATTTCCATTCCTCCAATTGCATCGATTTGATGTTCATCATATGTATTGGAAAAACTAAGTTGTCCTCTCAGGTTGTTCGCATTTAACAGACGGTTAGATTTATCCATTATCCCACCTTTTGGCACAATATAGGTTACTTCTTCTCCGGAGATCTGCGTAAATCTATTGACATAGTCTCGGGCTGCGTAACTATTCTCGTCCGATAAGTTTGTGCTCAAACCATTCTGACGTTCATATTGATAGTTTACCGAAGCCATCAGTCCCTTTAAAACTTCATATCGGATCTGTAGATTTGCCAAGACATCAGAAGTATGCCCCCTACTGGTATGATGTTGCCAGTCCGTCAGCGGATAATAGTTCCAGTCCAATAATTTTCCATTGCCGTACGTCCGGATAAAACTATGACGGTGATCTCTTGGTATGGGCAACGCATCTCCATTTGTATCGGCGATCTGCAGATATGGCAACAGGTTCGGTACGTCATTATAACCATATCGCCCCGAGTTATTCTGAGCTTGGGTATAATAGATATTTGTACCGATGGACAAACCTTCTGTTACCTGATAAGTGTTCTGGAACCTCAGATTAATACGTTGGTATGTATCACCGAGGGTTTGCTTATTTCGATCATAACCGATCGACGAAAGCCATGAGAAATTACGGGAACCTCCGTTTGCACTTAAGAAATACTGCTGGTTAAATGATGGTTTATATATAGACTGTACAAACTGATCACGTGCATCAATGTTCCGCAAGGCGTGTATTTGTGTTCGTGCTTCCTCGCTGGAGATGATACCATTATCCATTTGGTCGAGCAGATCAATTACAGGACTAATTATCGGTTTACTTATCGCATTTATCTTACTATTGTAGAACCCTCTTTCATAGAGTTCACTCTCGACATCGATAAAATCTGCGGACGACATCTGTGGAATATAATAAAGATCAGGTTTATCCCCCACCGTAAGGTTGCTATTGAATTCCATACGGATAGGTTGGTTATACTTTCCGGTTTTCGTCGTTATAACCACTACACCGTTCGCTGCCCTTGCTCCCCAGATACTGGAAGCAGCAGCATCTTTTAGTATGGTGATGCTTTCCACTATATTTGGATTGATGTTATTTATATCGCCATCATAAGGAAAATTGTCCACAACTATCAAAGGGTCTTTTGGACCGTTGATGGTACTGAGACCTCGCACCATCATCTGTCCTGATGAGGAGTTCCCATTGTCCATCACGATACTATTGGCGATGGACGGCAAGCGGGAGAGTATGTCTGTCCCTACCTGTTGGTTAAACAGCTCTTCCCCCACGACTGAAAACGATCCTGTAGAACGTTCCTTCGGAATATTTTGATAACCCGTGGACACGGTAACTTCCTCTATCTGTGCAGCCGAAGTCTCTAATTTTACCTTCAGCTGGCCAACGTCCGCGTGAAAATCCTGTGTGGACAATCTATATCCTACATGACTAAAAACCAATGTTCCCTTGTTTGCAACTGTATTTATTTCAAATTCACCTGCTTCATTAGTTCTGACGACACGGGGCTGCCCTTTTTCTGCAACTGTTACTTCCGCTATGGTATTATTTAAACTATCGACAACAGTACCTTTTATAAGCAGCTGGGCGTGCGCAACAGTCCCTAGGATTATTGTGCCTAAAAAGAGTAACAGTCCCCTGATCATAGCTCATTATCTATAAAGGGTGCCTGATACGTCCTGTCCAATAGGTTTCGAAATGTCTGAAGCTGAAGAATCCCGTCTCTATTTATCCAGAAATAATTCGGGTATGCAGAAACTGCAAATAGCCCATAGAGATAATCGTCTTCAATTATAGAATCAAAAGTGGTTAATCCTAAACGTAGAAACCTTTCGCTTTTAAAATAGAGATCTAGTTTAGTATAATTCTCCCGTGACGGCATGCTATTCACCCTAACTACTTTAAGATCGTGCGAATATTTTTTTTCGAAATAATTGATCTCCTGTTGGTGCAGAAGACATTTTAAACAGCCTGAAAACCAAAAGTCTAATATCAACAGCTTCCCCCTATATTCCTCCAATGTCTTCCTTACGGTATCACCATCGACATAAAACAGGTGCTCCCTCGTCCAGAATTCCTCCGGCACTTTTTGACCGACTACCAACGGCTTAATCTCCGTTTGCCCTTCGGCAGCCTCCCCGTTCTCGGGAGACTGCGCCTGGGCTGTTGATAGATTAAACAACATGAAACAAGTCATTGAAAAACATATCGCTCCGGTCAAGCTAAACAACGTTCGGCTTCGGTTATATCTTGATTTAAAAAGGCGATTATAAGTTCGGAATAATATGCTTCGCCACAGCGCATAGTTCTCCCTATTGCATAATTTTTGCATTCTTTTTGGTGTTATGCGAAGCGGTTGAAAACTATGGGAGCAAGATTCTGCAGCTATCTAACAGCCTTAGCTTTTACCGCATCGCGGTTAGTAAATAAGATGAAAAAGAATACGTTATAACGGCGTCATAATTGATAATCGGTTCAGCATCCGTATTCCTTATTCGGCTGTAAACCGACCACTCATTATTGAATTACAATAATCAAAATGCAACCATAATTAGGAAAAAGGCAAAAATGTTGCTAATTTTAAAGTGCGAATTTCAAAGTTAGACTGACCATTCTACCGAAGTCCCGTTTATAGGCTTTTTTTAGTGGTCGGTAAGCAGACACGGGCGCGGCTAATGCTATAGCAGCTTGCCCCGCATCTGTTTATTTTAAAATTCGTATTAATCCGGCGAGCGGATCAGATTTTTGAAAAGCAGTTTTCTTGTATGGCGAGGTTTATGCTCTCCTACGAAGTTTGGTGCTTTGTTTTCGGTTTTAAACTCTTTTCTTTTCATAATCATCTTTTATGTGGTTAAGAAAAATTATGAGTCTGATGGAAAAGAAGAGGGAGAAACCTTAAAAGAGACGAGCCTCCCTTATCTTCCACTGAACACGAGGCACGGCAAAGAGCCTTGGACACAGTTTCCGATAGGGAGGCTCACCCCTCCTTTTTGCGAAGATACAAAAAGTATAGGGGTTAAGACTAACCCTACGTCTCGTGTCCTTGAAATTTGCCGTTTCCGTATTCGAGACTCTAATCAGTACTAACTGATTATAAAACAAATATACATAAATAAATTTTAAAAAAGTCGCAAACAAGACTTTTTTAAAAAGAATAATTAAATAAAATACTGTGAATCAGAACAATAATTTAAATTCATTTAGAGAGTTTATTTTGGAAACTCTAAAAAAGCGGTTCAAAAAGACCATCGAATATCGTGAAAAACTTCAAACGGTTTCCACACTTTTGTCCGATAGCTCACCAAAATTGGATGGACGGGTATTTTATAATGTGCTAAAACTCCTTAATGAGGATATTGATAAAGTTTGCAAAACATTCTATAGCCAACACTCCGCTCATATTTTAGACAGTCTTAAAAAGACTGAGAATCGATTTGCGAATTTAATATCGCCTTATTTGAACAGCCAAAATCAAATTAGTGAAAGTTCACAAATCAGTAGCAAAAGGTTTAACAGACTGTTTGCAGGAGAATTGAAAGAACTATACGCCGACGAAGTCTACGGTCTAGCCAAAGCGTTCGATCTAAAACCCAGCCAGCTTTTCGAGTATTTCTATGGCGATGGGGAGCGGCCTGTGGTGAGAGCTTAGAGAAAATTTTACGCCGCGTCTGACAATATGTTAATCATACAAACCGGCCGGAGGGAGCTCAGCGAAGCTAGTCAAAGTTCACACAAAAAAGACGCCTCCGTTATCGGGAAGCGCCTTTTTATATAATGATATTAAAAAATCTATTTGAGTTTTTCGACTTGCTCAACAGTAAGCCCTAAATCTTCGGCTATATCTTCTACTGCAAGACCTCTCTTCTTTAAATTCAACGCATATTTGAGTTTTTCAGCCTCGGCTTTGGTACGTTCTTCTTTGCGAGCCTTTTCCTCTCCTTCTTGACGAGCATAATCAAGCACCACTTTATTATCCCATTTACGTTTTAAACTAACATCGTACATTTTGCGTTCCTCCTTATTCAATTTGCTGTATTCAGCTATCTCAAATAATTTCTTGAAGATAGGCTTCTTTAGATAAGTCGATAGTTTGTTCATGGATGACATATTCTTCAACACGTACATCCATTGTTCCAAATCACTCTCCAATTCCACCTCTTCTTTTTCAAAATTAATCAATTCTATGTAAATAAATCCTAAATATTCATAGAATATTTTCCCTGTTTCCCTGTTACACAGGCAAATATCGTGCAGAAAACCCTTGCCGTCCTCTCCATCGGGCATTGCAAAACCATCCATTAATACGATGACATATACTTCCGTTACGGCATAGTTCCAGTCCTTGCGGTTACCCTTTGGGGCTTGGTCAGCAATAAGTTTGCTACCATAGTACAACATCCGACTTTTAAGGTTAACCTGCGAACTCCGCTGGACTTCTATAATAAACTGTTCTCCGTTATCTGCCGTACAGGTGAGATCAAAAATAACCGTTCCTGTTTCCTCGGCTTCTCCAACATGTTCGTTTTTGTTGTATACCAAATCAGCTATAGTCTTCCTTCCTCGAAAGAGGTCATTGAGCAATGCAATGAGAAAGTCTTTGTTTACTTCTGTTCCGAAAAGCCGCTTAAAGCCATAATCCGTTGTCGGGTCTATGTATTTTGAGTGTTGCATGGCATTGTTATGTTGGTCAATGTCTAAAGATAGGAAAAATAATCGAAAATAAACTAATTTTTTTAGTAAATATTTTCTTAAAAAAGCATTGCCCTCAGCCAAAAACTTTCACCTCTCAAGAATAATCACGAAATTGGGAATTTATAATTCAGTTAGAAGCCTGCAGAGCGCCCGGCAATGTGGGTTTCTTTTTGAAAGCAAATTATAAATATTTTTTCTATCTTTGCTATAACGGTACTCGTATTGCTTCCCATAAGAACAGCGTGCGGGTCTTTTTATTTATAAACTTTATGACCAATTCATGCTCATGTTTACAGAACTCGCTTTCTCCATTTATGATCAGTCTATTCTCCTTAAGCAACAGAATATACAACCGTGGAAAATAATAAATACCGCCGAAAATATTCCCACAAAAAAAAGCTTCGGATACGACCGAAGCTTAAACCTTGACTTGGTTACGTTTCCGTTAGGAAAGAGGCTTGACCAAGCATAACAATACAAATATACAAAAAAACAATATAGCTAACAAAAAATATACTCCGTGAATTACAACAATATAGAAAAATATCTCTCTGCCCCTCGTCTGAATCGCTATTTAAGGGCAAGCGATGCTTCGAAGAAAAAGGCTTTGCAGATATACAGAACCAATCTTCGACTGTCACAGGCTTTTTATCCGGTGCTCAACCTCTTCGAAACATTTTTCCGGAATGCGTTACACGGTGAAATTTCCCTTTTCTTTAATGACACTGATTGGATAGTTAACCAGAGGAATCATTTTATGACTGACAAATCCCTAGCAGGGACAAGTTTTTTCCTTAAGAAAGAGGTAGAAAGAGCTGAAATAAAAATCTATAAAAAATCAAAATCTATTCATTCTTCCAAAGTAATTGCTGAACAAAGTTTTGGGTTCTGGACTTCCTTTTTTGATCCTCACCATTTCAAAATTATCCAGGGAGTCGCGATTAGTACATTTCCTTATAAACCGAAAGATGTAAATAGAAAAGCAATTGCGTTTATGCTAAGAGAAATTCGTGAATTCAGGAACAGAGTGTACCATAACGAACCTATTTGCTTTAAAGGCAATATCGTCGATTTTTCGCAAGCTATACAGATTCGAAAATATATATTGGAAATAACTAGCTGGATCGACCCGAAACTTTTAGCGGTAATGATATATTATGACAATATCATGAACAAAATTCCCCAGCATTATCACCGCAGAGAGCTAATATGTTATTAAAAGGCATTACAAATATTATCAATGGCTGAGTTTTCAAAAATATACCTTGCATGGCGTAGAGGAAAGGATTCCCGTAGGCATATTGTTGGACTTTTGGAAAGAAGTGAAGATAATAATGTAACGTTTCAATATCTTCCGCAAACAAAAGATTTAGTAAAATCCGAGGGCTTTATTCCTTATTTTGAATTTCAAGATTTAGATAAAGTCTACGACAATAATGTCCTGCAAATTTTTTCCCATCGATTGATTAAGGCTGAACGCCCAGATATAAGTAGCTTTTATGAATTTTGGGAAGTTAATCCTGCCGAGGCGCATGACAAATTTTATTTACTAGGGAAAACGCAGGGGTTGACCGCGAGCGACAACTTCGAATTTCTTGCAGAGTACGTGTATCAACCAAAAGTACATTTTTTAACGGACCTTTCGGGGCTGTCATATATCAGCCTTCCCAAAGACACCGTCAAAAAAGGCGACTTTCTTCAATACGCGCTTGAAGAGGACAATAAATTTGACCAAGATGCAGTAAAGTTATCTTTTAATGGAACAGATATTGGGTATATCAAAAAAATTCATTGCCGAGTCTTTCATCAGGCACCCAAGCAATCATTAAACGTACAGGTTAAAGCCATTGAGCAGAATGCTATCATGAGAAAAATATTTGTGACGGTGTCGGCAGGCTAAATTATTTTGTCTATTGCAATGGTCAACTCTCGGTAGTAGAAGCTTAAAGAAATAAGCCAATTTACTAAGTGTTTACCTGATGGAAGTTTAAAAAGCAGTTGCTATAGAGTTCTTTGTTTCATTCCCGAATAAAAAGCCGTACCTTCCTTCTTATTCTGAAGATGGAACATATACCCGCTAAGCCAGTAATAACTAACACTTTCTAAATATTTTTAGCTCGATCAGAATCAGCTATAGTCAAACCACGCTCCCGTAGCAGATCAATATGTTCTTGGATGGTATTTAAGGAATGCCTAAGGCGCGTACCCAGTAGAAAAACTATAAACGACGTCGTTCCATTTCATGATAGGAAAATCAATAATAATCTGTAGTGGTTTTTCTGATTAAACCCCACCAACTATTTGAATATCTCTACGATGGTGGTGAGCGCCCGGTAGTCGGAGTATAGAAGGAAATAAAAAAAATCCTATATTAGAGGAAACTAAATAATAATTATGAATTTAGAAAAAATCGCAGAGCACGTTAAAGTATTTCATGATAGATGTGAGGAACAGCGCCGCGAGATAATGGCCCGTACCGAAGCACAGGAGAAAAGAGCACAGGAACAAAAAGAACGGACTGAAAGGACAGTTAAAAAGTTTGAAAATACCATACTGCATGATCTCCAAGCCTTTTTTAAAGAAGTCGCCCCACTGTTTTCTTCTCCTTATCTCGATATCGTGCTGGACACACATCTCAAAAGAACCCAATTTGTGATCAGTGACAACGATTCCATACCCGCGTACGCTTTCCTCGCGCTGGCCGCCCGCCCGGGAGAAGACGCTGACGACACGTTTACCAATGCGAGGTACCTGCTATTTGCAGTCGACACTGTCGAGCACTCATTGGATCTGTTACTGAAGAATGATGAAAGAGTCAGTTTATGTAAAGGAGGGAACGAAGAGGATAGCAGTATAATGCTTAAATCGTATCCGCTCGACAATTATAATCTCGATGAGATAAAGGCTTTCATTAATAAATATCTGTTGGAAGAGTTAGCTTACCATCAAGAGAACTTTCGTGTGGAGGTAGGTTCGCTAAGGCTGGAACAATAAATTCGAAGATTGTCCGACAATGCGGGCTTTTTTAGTGCTTGATCTCCAAAAAAAGCACTCCCTTTATCAGAAAGCGCCTGTTATATATAATCTATTAAAAAGTTCTTCCTGCCTGCCCTGCCTCTTCGCCTTGTCCAATAAATATTCTCTTGTCCCCAAAAAATCGCCATAAACATCCATATAAATAACTATATTCGCTTTACTAACTATTGCACTATGCTTAACAAAATCGTTTACACTTATTATCGTTGGTACATTCTACTAAGTTTCGCTATTGCGTGTACCGTTTTATCCCTAATTGCCGTTCTAATATATCATTGTTATCAAGACCCATCGTCTGGGTACCTTTTTTGGTTTTTTACCGGTATCTTTATCCTCAGCGTCTTACTCTCCACCTTTTACCTGACGCATATTACCAGCTACCGCCTTGTCTTGAAGGATGGTACGCTGCGAGAATGGCGTAAAACACTTCCGTTTGGCAACAGCAAACTACGTTCCAGTATAGTGCTCCCCGATGCAGACAACAAATTGAGCTCGCTATCTGGTAATTCCGAAAAAAATAATGAATCAAAACCGAATGCTGAGATTTCTATATTTTGCAACGGGTTTGCTCCTATTCGGCAACGCCTATCTCTTCGTAAGCGTTTAATTATGCAGCGTTGCTGGGAGACGACCTGCCCGCCTGTCCCTTCTTTACCCACCTTTCGCCGGCATCAGCGACAGTGCTTGACCGTATTCGGGTTAGTTCCAACTATACTGGTCTATATTGCCCTACTTCAATTCTCGGTACATCCGATTTTTAATGTTTTCGCCTATGTATTATTTGTCTCCATTATTTCCTATTTATGGTATACGTTTAGCAAACTACCGAAGATATATTTTAGTTACACGCTCGAAGTCGTCAAACCTCCCATACCCTTTGTTTTACTTTTCCTGACAATTCTATTTTTGTATTCCGTGCTTTTAAAATTCAGTATTGCCAGCTATATTCCGCTCGCCGTTTCCAGCTTTATCCTAACGGTCATTCTCCATTGGCGTTACAGTCGTTTACTCTATAGTCATGCTTATTATATTACCTTTTTATGCCTGCCATTTGTGCTATTCAGTTTGCTCATCATTATCAACTGTGCCCCTACTGGAAAGCCTACGGAATCTGTTCAGATGCCGATATACGCGAAAAAACATAGGGATAGCTTTCCGCCTCATTTTGCTGTTGACATCGATATATGGGGCGATGGCAAGCCAACAGGTTTTGACCTAAAAAAATCGATTTACGATCAAGTTGAGGTCAGGGACACGCTTTCCTTTCGTATCTACCGCGGCTTATTGGGTATACGTTGGGTCGAGGCCCCGTCGGCTAACAGCGACTTCGATATCCTAAAGGCAAAGCCATAATGTCAAGTATCATTGACCCCTAGGTTTGCTTTTTGCAATTCTAAATCCGAGATCGTCAATTTTAAAGCTAAATGGGTGGCTCCTTCTCCGGGTGGTTGCCATAACGCTTCTTTCCTCATCACACCACCCCCCGCCTCTAAAAATACGATAGGAACCATAAACGTCCGTGTCATATAAATCGGTGCACCATTCCCAAACGTTCCCAAGCATATCGTAAAGCCCCCAGGCATTTGGCTCCTTGGTTCCAACAGGATGAGTCTGTTGCGCCGAATTACCTTTGTACCAAGCAATAGCGTCTAGTTCGCCATATCTAATCCCCGAAGCACCCGCTTTACAAGCGTATTCCCACTCGGCTTCTGTTGGCAAACGAAAGCCATTAGCGGTCTGATCAAAGTTGATTTCCGCATCGTCGTCATTAAAACAGTAGCAAGGCTCTAGGTTCAATTTTATAGATAAGGAATTGCAAAAAACGACTGCTTCCTTCCAGGTAATTGTTTCGACAGGGTGTTTAGTCCCTTGAAAAGTACTGGGTGCTTTGCCTGTAACTTCTAGATATAAATCTTGTGTTACAGCAAATTTCGAAAGGAGAAATGATTCGATCATGACCGTCCATTTCTGTTTGATTCGATCATCTCGTAACTCAATTTCCCCGTCGGGGATTTCAACCATCTGATCATTGACTGTCGTTTCAATTTTATATTCGCGCATTTCTTTTAAAATATGTTTATGGCTCACCAAAACCATAGCAAGACTTATGATTGATATGTGCCGGAGCCGCGAGAAGTTAAGGAATATTTTACGAAAACAATCAAAAGCATGTACAGTCAGATAATCTTCTTCGCATCCACATGGTGGAACAGGTGGGGTCAGGTGTTAGTTTAAAACTGATGGGATGTTTACGGTGGTTTTTCAAAGAGCAGAGGAGAAAAGTTCGGGGAAAAGTTCCGAGCGTACTTGGGCAGAGACTAAAGAACTTCTAATAGCTAAATCTCCGGTAAAATAGGAAAAAGCGCATTGAAAATCTTAGAAATGATTTATAAACTAGATGAACTCCTGAATGCAAACGACGTTATATTAAAATTGGAAAGCAAACATAATTATGTATACTTCCACACAATAGTTCGCCCTATCGAGCCCTTTATATCCATTGCGCTAGAGAAACGACAAACGCGAAGTATAAGCCGCTGGTCGAACAACACATATCTCCATTTTGAAAGTGATATATTGACAGGCAAAGTTAAGCTATATCGATGCAACGAGTCAAACGAAAATATCTCCCAATTAAAAATGATGCATCATTCATATGGAAAACGAACTCTTTACTACGAATTTGAATTAAGTGCGTATAATTTAAATGAAATTTTTCCATACATAGAAGATTTTATTGATAAAGAACTGGAGCGAATAGCGAAATATGCCTAGTTTTATTCAGCATATTCTTTTAAGCCTAGCCAACTACTTCATTACCTCTACGCCCAAACTCAACAACAATATCCCTCTCTTTGATGTGATCTTCTGTTGTAAAAGTTATACCATCATAAGTCGAAGCTAAATCAACGTTAGCACGAAATATTAAAGACATTTGTCTACGTCTTTTCATTTCTGTTGATGCACCTTTGAAGTATGAACTTTTAAATCAAAAACATTACAGCATTCAATAGAAATAGATAGAAAATAAACATATATAAAAAAGAAGAAATGAAAAATAAGGAAATCGTGTTGAAAGCAATGAATGAGTTGTTTCACGAAAAAGACATTACCGCCATAGAACGCTATTGGCATGAATCCTACCAGCAACACAATCCATCAATGACAAGTGGGCACGAAGGACTTAGAAACCTTTTGCCATTTCTGGATTCAAATTTTAAGTGGAAGCCAGGTATTATCGTGGAAGAAAAGGATATCGTCATAACCCATAGCCTTGTACATGGTTGGGGTCCGGTACCAGTTATAGTAGTGGATATTTTCCGATTGGAAGATGGGAAAATAGCAGAACATTGGGATGTCGTGCAGGAAGAGACTCCTGCTTCAAAATCTGCCAATGGAAATGCAATGACTTCATTTTTGTAATCTGTTAAGAAATGAGACAGGTTTATTGTTCGTGATAAAAAAAGTTCAAAAAAGGGGTTGGATACTAAATTAATTATTTAAACAGATTTAAAGTGAAAAACAAATTAACAGGCAACAGGTATATAATGGATGTAGGTGTTTTGAAAACCGAACTCTTTTTCGAAACCGATGAATCCATGGTTTTTACAGTTATAGATGGCGGTTCTTTAACAAAAGATGGTTACTCGGAAAGAGTAGAGATCACAATCGCTGAAGTTCGCGCACAGGTATATATGATTGCATGGAAAGAAATATCGGGGGCTACCGTAACACACGTGGAAGATCATAAAAAAGGCATTATTTACAGCAATGCAACGCTGCCCGACGGAAGTTTTTATACGATGAAAGGTACTATAAGCCCTGTTCAAGATTGACCTAAAGGATAGGAATAACAATAATTTGGGGAAATTATGATACAACCAAACAAAACAACAAATAAATCAATCCGCATTGGTTACAGCCTTTCACTTTCTGGACCAGTAGCCGAAAACACAAAAGCGGTGATGCTCGCACATCAAATCTGGGAAGAAGATATAAATTCCAGGGGAGGGCTTCTCGGTCGAAAAGTAAAACTTGTCTGTTACAATGACAATGGAGATCCTTCCCAAGTAGCTGATAACTATCAAAAGCTTTTGGATGAGGATAAAGTAGATTTGGTTATTGGAGGTTATGGAACAAACACTATTGCAGCCTCTATGCCTTTTATTATGGAGCGTAAACGATTTTTAGTTGGATTGATGGGTTTAGGTGTTAATTTGAACCTAAAATACCCGAATTATTTTGCGATGATTCCAACAGGTCCTAATCCTAATTCCACGCTTACAGAAGGATTTTTTGCGCTTGCCTCTTTGCAAAAACCTAAACCGCTTACCGTTGCCATACTTTCTGCTGATGCAGAATTTTCAAAAAACCCAGTTATCGGTGCCAGAGAAAATGCCGGGAAATATGGTTTTCGGATTGTTTATGAAGATACATATTCACTTTCAACAGAAGATTACACACCATTAATAGAGAAAGTAAAAGCAACCGATGCCGACTTATTTTTTATCTGTTCTTATTTAAATGACTCAATTGGTTTGGTGCGAGCGATTCATAAGAGCAATTATCGCCCAAAAATGGTTGGTGGAGCGATGATCGGACCACAGAGTGCTTCTGTAAAGAAAGAGTTGGGACCACTTTTAAATGGCTTTGTCAACTATGAATATTGGGCTCCGGTTCCTAAAATGAATTTCATCGGAGTTGCGGATTTGCTTGCTAAATATCAGATGAAAGCTATCGAACAAAATTTAGATGAGTTGGGTTATTACATGGTTCCTTTAGCATATGCCCAAATGCAGGTACTGGAACAGGCTGTTGCAACCACTGAAAGTTTGGATGATGAGGTGCTTTCAGAATATTCCAGATCTAATGCCTTTGAAACGGTAATCGGGAAGGTGCGTTTTGGGGAAGGTGGTGAATGGGCTGAACCGCGTGTGATACAAGTACAATTTCAAAACATTCACAACAATGAAATTGAGACCTTCAAAGACGGTCGTGTGCAGGTGGTGGTTGAACCTTCAGAATACGCGTCTGGCTCGTTGATATATCCTTTTGCTCCATAATATCGGAATATAGCGGATGTAATTATCAATTAACGACGGTATAAATTTGCATCTTTCGAAAAATTTTATGAAATTAGTACTTCATAATTCAGTTGAAGCCCACTAGCGCGCCCGGCAACAGTGGGTTTCTTTTTTACATGGCTTTCGCGACCACCCAATAATACGGTAGGTCTGCCTTCTCAAGCAGCGATTCTATGACTGGATTCACTTCCCCCATAGGTCATATCGTTTCACCTGATGGACTAAAAGTATGCGCCCTATGAACTACATATTTGATTTGTCGCTAATTTGTTTATAGTTCTGCGGATAAAGATCTTTTAGATTCTTATGGTTGATGGAGGATATGTTGAGCAAAGTATGCTTTAGCCATTTGAA
>NZ_PVBQ01000008.1 GCF_002980525.1 Sphingobacterium haloxyli | reverse complement strand
GGGATTATGTTAGCGGCATCGAATACAAAAAGGTAGGCAGTGCAGCGAGTGCGATTGAGATGATCCATACGGAAGAAGGTTACCTGCAGCGTAACGCGAATACCAATACCTATACCTACCACTATAACCTGACAGACCATCTGGGCAACGTACGGGCTACCCTGCAGCAAACGACGGGGGACGTAATCCAGAAGCACGACTATTATCCTTTCGGCAAGGCCAAAGCTCTTGTAACTTCGGGTGTCAATAAGTACCTTTATAACGGCAAGGAACAGCAGGATGAGTTGGGGGGACAGTACGATTACGGAGCAAGGTTCTACGATGCCGAGATCGGTCGTTTCAACGTCATAGACAGGTTTGCAGAGAAGTATTATAGTATGACCCCATACCAATATGGCGGTCTTGACCCTATAAAGCATATAGATGTTAACGGCGATTCATTAACAATATCTTTCACAGGAGGAATAACCTGGGGAAGCACTGCATTGGATATTGGAACACCTATTGGAAAAATGGGAGCACAGATAGGAGTAGGAGAATACGATGTTATTGGAGTCAGAGATAACAATTTTTACCTGTTCGGTAGCGATGTTTCTAATTCAACGGAGAGATCTAAGACTTTTGTAGAAGGGAATTTTTTAGGGTTTGGTGTAGGGACTTCATCAAATGTTGAAGTGCAAAAGAAAATAGAGACGATTGGAAATGTAACAACTGTTACACCCACTAAAACAAAAAAAGAAGAGGTTTATTTCAATACCCCACTTTCGCAAAATACCTTTACAAAAGGTGAAAGAGTGAAGTCAGGATTATCAAAATCAATGAATCTATCAGCAAAAATAGCAGTCGGAGTAGGAATCGAATTTGGTGTTAAAATTACTGATACCTCTCCAAGTAAACCGGGTATGACAATTGACGAGATGCTCACTAAACACCTATTTGTTCCTATTGAAGCGATAGAGTACCAAAAGAACCAACGCCAATTAATGGGAACAATGTCAGAGATATTTAAAGCAAAATAAATGGAAGGAATTATTATGTCAGCTATTAAATTAGCGATATTGACACTACTATGTACTATGTTGATAAGAAGTTATCTAATATCAAAAGATCGGGGCAATGCGTCTTTTTTATCCGCTATTATTAATATTTCATTGAGTCGGACATTTTTTCCAGTTCATGAAGGGAAAAATGTGAAGCTTATTAATAGAATATTGAAACTATTTTATATTGTTTTTATTATTTTGATTATTCTCTGTATTGCTATGCTGTTTCTTAGTAAGGGAAGATAGAACTAATGGAAGTTCGTTCAGAAAAGTTGTGGAAGGCAATACGATTACGGGGCGAGGTTCTATGATGCGGAGATAGGTCGGTGGAACGTGGTGGATCCGCTGGTGGAGCAGATGAGAAGGCACAGCCCGTATAACTATGCATTCAACAATCCGATAAAATTTATTGATCCGGATGGAATGCGACCATGGCCTATTCATATTCGTTCATTTATAGCTGCCCCTAAAGTTGGAGCTGGGTATTTTAGAGGCGATGGAAGTCATTACTGATCAGTCAGGTACTCGTCTTTTACTCGGAGCTCATAAGGAGAAAGGTGGCTTGAGAATACTTTTTGGCGAAAATAATCGACCGACTTTCTCTGTAAACATGTCTGTTGCTCTCGATAGCGATGGTAATTTTAAGGAGGTCACTTCGGGTAAAAAAACATATTCATTGGATGCATCGTTTCCTGAGGTTTACTATTATCAAAACGGGAAAGGACACGGATACCTGTAGTTGTAGATCTGCCTGAAGAGAGTATGAACAGGGTTATCGCAACATTAGCAACAACTGGAAAATCATATGATCTAAATAATAACATAGAGTTTGAGTACTCCATTTTGTATGTAGGCACGAAAGATCAGATCAAAAAGTGTTCTGGAGAGGTTGCTAAACTAGACCTTCGCCAACTAACCAAGGAATGATTATATGGAAGTTACTATTTGACAAACTACCTTTATAAAAGCCCAATCTTCATCGGATTGGGCTTTTTAGTATGCACACATGCGCTGCGTCATCGAAAGGACCAGCCTGCAAAGCCCGTCAAATGATTTGCGCATGTCAAAATGCCCATCGTAGAGATAGAAGCGGTGCGAGGAACCCAATGAAATGCAGCTTCTGAGAAGCTAAAAAAAGAACTTCTTAATCAACAACAGATATTAGGATTGTAATTTATCGATTAAAAACAGTAGCTTACGCCTCAATTTCATACGAGTTTAAATTATGATAACACTACTGGTTTCGATTGCGATTCTTATCGCAGGCTATTTTATTTACGGAAAGGTATGTGAGCAGATTTTTGAAATTGATCCAGATCGGCCTACACCGGCGTTTAGCAGGGCAGACGGAGTAGACTTTGTGGCCTTGCCGCGATGGAAATCATTTTTGATACAATTTTTAAACATCGCTGGTCTGGGGCCTATTTTTGGGGCGGTGGCAGGGGCTATGTGGGGGCCTGTCGCCTTTCTCTGGATTGTGTTGGGTTGCTTGATTGCTGGCGGCGTTCACGACTATTTTTCGGGAATGCTGTGTGTACGAAACGCTGGAAAGAGTTTTACCGAAATAGCTGGCACTTATCTGGGTACGCCCGTACGCCTGGTTTTGAGGATATTGACCTTTGTGCTCTTGATCATGGTAGGGGTGGTGTTTTTTATAGGACCCGCCCATATTATAGCAGAGATAGTAGACCATGAGTTTTTTACCGTTGGAATAATATCGGGATGTATACTGTTTTATTATTTGATGTCTACTGTATTGCCGGTAGATAAAATTATCGGGAAGCTCTATCCAGTTTTTGGAATTATCTTCTTGTTCATGTCGGCGGCGATTTTTTGTGCGCTGTTTTACTACGATCTTCCTATCATGGAGCTGCAATTAGCAACGGTCAGGAATTTTCATTCGGGTGGTACAGATTATCCAATATTCCCGATGTTATTTATCACAATCGCGTGCGGTGCGGTTTCTGGTTTTCACGCCACGCAATCGCCGATTATTGCCCGGTGTTTAAAAAGTGAAAAGGAGGGAAAGCCCATTTTTTTTGGTACAATGGCTACAGAAGGTGTTGTTGCATTGATATGGGCTGCCGCTAGTATGAGCTTTTTTGGAGGTGTTCGGGAATTAAATGTCTTCATGGCGGAAAATGGTGGGAATGCCGCCGTCGTTGTGAATAAAGTGTGTAATGAATTGTTAGGCCCGGTAGGCGGTGTCCTAGCGTTGATAGGAGTTGTCGTTGCGCCCATCACCTCTGGTGATACGGCATTTAGGAGTGCCCGTTTGCTCGTTTCGGATATCTTTAAAATAAGCCAAAAATCAGTGACAAAGCGTTTGCTATTGTCAGGAATACTCTTTGCTTTAGCACTTTTGATAAGCCAGACCGACTTTGCCATTATTTGGCGCTATTTTGCCTGGACCAACCAGACCTTGGCTACCTTTGTTTTATGGACGATTGCTGTTTATTTATGCCAGCGAGGTAACCTTTATTGGCTTGCATTACTTCCAGCAACTTTTATGACAATGGTTGTTGTTTCCTATATTTTGATTGCTCCAGAGGGTTTTTCTCTCCCGCACGCGATTGGATACGGAATAGCTATAGGCGTAGCCGTTGTATTGTGGTTTTTGTTTTTTCGATATCGTTTGCAAATAAAAACGCGTTCTTAGCGATATAAATCGCTCATCGCTTGTCACTTACCATTTTAAATTGTAACTTGTTGTGCCAATTGAAAGGTAATTGGCTTGTTTTTTGTAAACATATACTGTATAACCAACGTATAGGGCTTATGATGAGAAGATTGTTTTATATCGCCGTGTTTCAGTTGTTCGTTACAACAACAGTGTTACTTGGACAGGGACTTTCTCTAGCTGAAATCAGAAAGGATTTCAAAGTAGGGCATAAAGATGAAAAAACTTGCGTAAAGCACCTCGACGCGTTGGAAGAATACGCGAACTGTCCGATCGGGCGAGGTTATGAGGCAGCTTACCATATGTTTATGGCGAAACATACCGGAAATCCGCTAAAAAAAATGGGTTATTTTAGAGACGGAAAAAAAATGTTAGAAGAGGAAATAGCCGACAATCCAAATAATATTGAGTTACGTTATATCCGTTTATGTATTCAATACTATATTCCTTCGTTTTTAGGCTATAAAGATAATATAGAGGAAGATAAGCGTTTTCTTGTCAATAACTTGTATAAGTTAAAAGATAAAGAAACTAAGCAGCTTATCTATACCTATCTAAAGGGTGCAAAGATGTATTCTGATAACGAACTGACTTTATTAGGCCGCTAAAGGAAATCAATTAAAAAATCGTTAAAAATACAAGGCGAATATGTAACTTTGCGCCATGTCCGAAAAAATTATCATTCTTGATTTTGGCTCGCAATATACACAGCTAATTGCACGTCGTGTTCGTGAGCTTAATGTTTATTGCGAAATTCATCCTTATAACAACCTGCCGGCATTTGACGATGACGTGAAGGGAGTTATCTTTTCAGGCAGTCCTTATTCAGTTAGGCAAGAGGACGCACCTCAAATTGACTATGCCGATATTCAAAATCGCTTTCCGTTATTAGCGGTTTGCTACGGAGCACAGTATTTAGCACAACAACAGGGGGGAGAGGTACTGCCTTCGGAAATTCGGGAGTACGGTCGGGCGAATTTACAATTTGTAGACCAGGAAAGCGTGTTGTTGAAAGGTGTTCCGGTGCAGTCCCAAGTGTGGATGTCGCACGGAGACACGATCAAGGAGATACCTTCCAATTTTAAAATCATTGCTAGTACAGATAAAGTAAGTGTTGCTGCGTACGAGGTGGAGGGTACACGTACGTACGGTATCCAATTTCACCCTGAGGTGACACACAGCACCGATGGACAAGTGTTGTTAAAGAATTTTGTCGTTGATATATGTGGTTGTTCGCAGGACTGGACACCCGATACTTTTGTGGAAACGACGGTAGCGGAATTGAAAGCGCAATTAGGTGACGACCATGTGATCATGGCATTGTCTGGTGGTGTAGACTCTACTGTAGCTGCGGTATTGTTACACCAAGCTATCGGAAAAAACCTGCACTGTATTTTTGTAGACCATGGTTTACTTCGTAAGAACGAATATGAACAAGTATTGGACTCGTATAAAAATATGGGGCTGAACATTAGGGGGATTAATGCGAAGGAATTGTTTTTTGGTCGTTTGACTGGTGTTTCGGAACCAGAGCAAAAGCGTAAGATAATCGGCGCATCATTTATTGACGTATTCGATCAGGCTTCTAAAGACATCCAACATGAATTGCCGGAAGGAGTTGAAGCAAAATGGTTAGGACAAGGTACGATTTATCCGGATGTTATTGAATCGATTTCTGTGAAAGGACCATCGGCAACCATCAAGTCTCATCATAATGTTGGAGGTTTGCCCGATTTTATGAAACTGAAAGTAGTAGAGCCCTTGAAAGCCTTGTTTAAGGACGAAGTACGTCGTGTGGGGAAAACACTTGAGGTAGACGCCAATATCTTAGGACGTCATCCATTCCCCGGGCCTGGGCTTGCTATCCGGGTGCTTGGCGATATCACGGAAGAAAAGGTACGAATTTTGCAGGAAGCTGATGATATCTATATCCGTAACTTAAAAGAAGCAGGATGGTATGATAAAGTATGGCAGGCAGGTACCATTTTTCTACCTGTTCAATCTGTAGGGGTTATGGGCGATGAGCGTACGTATGAACACGTCGTAGCCTTGCGTGCAGTAGGCTCATTAGATGGTATGACGGCCGATTGGATTCACTTGCCGTACGATTTGTTAGCAAAAATTTCAAACGAAATTATCAATCATGTTAAAGGAATCAACAGAGTTGTCTATGATATTAGTTCAAAACCGCCAGCAACAATTGAATGGGAATAAGCGATTATTTGCATGGGCATTGGTGCTACTTTTATTTTTAGGAGCCTGTTCGCCCAAGACTCGTGTGCTAAAATCGCCTGACCATAGTGGTGGAAATGTGGGTGGGACTATTCCAAAGGAGGAAAAACCGGAAGCGGTCGACAAAGATGAAACAGTTGAAGATGCTCGTAGAGTAGAAGCGGCCAGAAACAGCGTAGCATTGGTTCTACCTTTTCAACTTAATAGGATTTCCCCTCATACATTATCCAAAGAGGATGTCAATCGTTCTGCAATTGCACTTGACTTTTATCAAGGTTTTCAATTGGGGTTAGATGAGCTGGCACAGAAGGGCCGTTCGTTTTCGCTTAATGTGATTGACTCGCGAGATAACGAAGTTCATAATCAATATGTTGCAAAATCGGAGGAAATAGCAAATGCTGCCTTGATCGTGGGTCCTGTATTCCCCAAAGAAATAACCACGTTTGGCACGCATCTGTCAAACAGAAATGTATTGCAAGTAAATCCGCTGGCAGCAACAAGAGCTCGGGAATTCGGTTTACCGAATTTAGTATCGTTAACACCATCGATTGATGTGCATACGAAAGCTATGGCGGCGCGTGTGGCACGAGATTACAAAACGGGAGATGTGGTCATTATTTATAACACATCAGACAATGACGGGCGACAGTTTCTCAACGGTTTCTTGTCGGAGTTGAGGAAAGTAAATTCGTCTGCTCAGGTTCGTTCCGTATCGTCTATTCCTCAATTAAATGAAGAAATTAGTCTGACAGGTACGAACTTAATAGTAGCCGGTACGACCGATAGATTTCAGCTGCGATCTTTCGTAAGTAATCTAGAAGCAAAATCATCGCAGGAATTTTATATGTTCCGTGTGTATGGTCATCCGTTATGGGAGCGTATCGATTTCAGTATATACGAGCGATTTGGTGACTTTCAGCCTGTTATTACAGCGGAAAGCCATCTAAAAACATGGACACGGGAAGCAAAGGAATTTAAAGAAAATTACTACGCTTTATACGGCGTTAATCCGTCCGACCACTCTTATAAAGGATATGATGCTGCTCGATATTTTGGAAATCTACTTGCAAAATATGGTGATAATTACCCCGAACACGTAGCCAAAGAAAAGTTCGAAGGCTTATTCAGCACTTATTTGTTTGATTATAACGAAGGCTGGGGTTTTGTAAATAAAGCTGTCTCGTTTAAAAGCTATCAAGGCTCATCGTTTCAGTTAAATTAATATGGTGATTAATCCACGCCGCGTTGAGCAGCAGTTACGGAATTTTCAGCGAGCGATAGAGGCATATGATAATAAGGAACCTTTTGCTCGGTTTATCACACGATTTTTTAAAGCAAATAAACAAATGGGCGCATCCGATAGACGGATGACTTCTCGTTTATGCTATAATTATTTCCGGTTAGGACGTTCTATGCTAGATTTACCCACGCTTGACCGTCTTATAGTGGCTGAATTTTTGTGTGAAACGCAAAGTGCCTTGGTAACACTTCATCGACCAGATTGGACATCTTGTATGACTACGCCTTTAGCGGAAAAGCTGCGTTTTTTGAATATGCAGGGCTATGATTTGGAAAATCGCTTCTTTCCCTTTGCTTCCTATTTGTCACCCGGTATTGAAAAAGAAGAATTTTCGTTAAGCCATTTGGTGCAGCCCGATTTATTTATTCGGGTGTCACAGCATTATAAAGAAACTGTAGAACGGGAACTTGCAGCACATGGAATTTCGTTTGAGCAAGTTTTTAAAAATGCTTATCGTTTGCCAAGTGGAAGTAACCTGCAGCATATAAGGGGAATAGAAGGGTTATATGAAGTGCAGGATTTGTCTTCTCAACAAAGTCTCGAAATTCCTTCTTTAAAACAGGGAGAAAAATGGTGGGACGCATGTGCGGGTTCAGGTGGAAAGTCACTGTTGTTAGTAGACCGTTGGCCACATATTGATTTATTGGTTTCCGATGTACGACTAAGCATACTCCGCAATTTGGACGAACGTTTTGATAAAGCGAATGTAAAAACAATCTATAGAAAAAAAGTACTGGATTTAACGCAGGATATCAGTCACCTGATGGACGGAGAGGTTTTTGACGGCATAGTGGTTGACGCGCCCTGCACTGGTTCGGGAACTTGGGGGCGTACACCCGAGATGCTTACTCAGTTTGACGAAGAGCGTATTCAAGGCTTTGTTTCCCTTCAACGTCAGATCGTTGATACCGCCGTTCGTTACCTTAAGCCGCAAGGAACATTGATGTACATTACCTGCTCGGTATTTGAAGCGGAAAATGAGCTGCTTGTCCGTTATCTGGAGGAAGAACACGGGTTGATGATGGAAGACGGCGGTGTTATTAAAGGATATAATAGAAAATCGGACAGCATGTTTGCTGCGCGACTGAGAAAAAATCAGTAATAATTTGATGCGTAAAGTGCTTCGCTTTATTCTGATTTACCGGGAATAACCAATACGGGGCAACTTGCTTTCCGTATGACGGACTCGGATACACTGCCCGATATAAAATGCTCAAAACCAGTACGTCCGTTAGATCCCATAATAATAAGATCTGCTGTCCATTCGGCAGCCGTGTTTAAAATTTCGTCTCGAACATTGCCTACTTGGTTAAATAAAAATACTTCCTGCGCACCATCAAAATCAGATCCGATACTTTCCAGATATCGTTGAGCAGATTCTTGTTGTATTTCCGATACTTCCGGTACGACTATCGGTTGTTGACCTAATAATGGGTCTGCTCCGTAGCTGGCTGGTGAGGTTGGAGGAACAACCGTGACCAAGGCAATGGACGAATGAAACTCCCGAACTAAATCTTTTGCGTAATCAATAGCCTTCATGGTACACGGTGTGTCATCTACGGCTAAAAGTATGCGATTGAATCTGTTGCTCATCTTTTGTGGCTATATAAAAAGTGATATATTCGTATGTATAAAACAGTATTGCGACAGTATTTGTTTTTATTTTATAAAATAGATAGATGAAGAAAGGTATTTGCAACTTATCCGTAATCCCGTTGCGCGCTACAGACTCACACCGAAGTGAAATGGTGAGCCAAGTGCTTTTTGCCGAGCAATTTGAAATACTTCGGGATGAAAAGGAATGGGCTTATATCCGTATGTTCGATACTGGTTATGAAGGTTGGCTGCAACAGGGACAATTTGTACCATTACTGGAAGAACACTTTATGGAGGTATCGCCAAGTAAGTATGTGGTCGTGAGTTTGTCTGGTGCCACAGCGTCGTTAGGAGACAGGAAGGTACAAATAAAACCTGGTACGAAAATTCCGATGCAGCTTATGGACTCACCTTTTGACGGTTTTTTGTATGATATCGAAGGCGTTTTTCGCAAGCCGACCACGTCGGATTTTCAGGTATGGTTTCCTGAATTGATAGTCTACTATTATAACGTACCGTACCTATGGGGAGGGCGTACCTGTTCTGGTATTGACTGTTCGGGTCTAAGTCAAACGGTATATGCCTATTTTGGAGTACAACTGCCGCGGGACGCTTACCAGCAAGCCGAAAGAGGCGAGACAGTCAATTTTCTTTCTGAGATTAAACCGGGTGACCTTGCCTTCTTTGATAATGAGGACGGACGTATTACGCACGTGGGCATCATGATTGATGTTGAAACAATCTTTCACGCCTCCGCAAACGTACGTATAGACAAGATGGATCTGCAGGGTATATTCAATAAAGAACAAAATCGGTATACCCATAGGCTACGGATTGTGAAAAGATATTGGTAATTACTATTTTTGATCATGTCTTTAACAAACAACAGATACTTTCTTCTGGCCAGTGCCCAGCTTTTCCCCTTAACCTTTTTAGAACCCGCGGAGATGGCGGTCGACGATCCGGCATTAGCGCTGGCGAGAGAAGCGTTTACGTCTTTTCGAAATGGGCAACTGGAGTTAGCGCGAGAACAGTATACAACGGCAATACAACAGTTTTCTGACCAACCCTTCTTTTATGCTTGTCGATCACTCCTCAATATGGCTTTAGGTGATGAAGAGGGAGCTTTTTACGATTCGCAAGTAGCAAAAAGTCTAGATTTTAATTATCAAGCGTTTTTGGAATGGGTAGAAAATAGACCAATAGAATCTGTATTCCTAGGCAGCGGTATCGAGTTGCAACAAATATTGTCTGATGCGTTGGAAATTACACAGCAATTCGACTATGAGCGTACGCTTAAAATATACGCGTATGGCCGAGAAAATTACCCGAACAGCGTCGAACTCCTCGTGTCTCGCGGCGCGTTGTATATATGGTTATTACGATATGACAAAGCTTTATCTGATTTAAACCAGGCAATAAGCTTGGATCCAGCATATGCTCAGGCATATCTATTGCGGGCTAAGCTGCTCAAAGGCATTCGAGAACATGAAAAAGCTAAAGCCGATTTTGATACATCGGTGGAAATTCAACCAGATGCCAGCATAGTTTACGAAGAACGAGGTGGATTTTTAGTCGATTTAAAGTTATACGATGAGGCTTTGCTCGATTTTGATAAATTGGTAAACTTGCTTCCTGAAGATTTTTATGTCCATGCACTCCGTGCAGACTTGTTTGAAAAAATGGAAAACTGGGAAGCCGCACTTCACGATTACTCCAAAGCAATATCGCTAAACCCTTATTATTCTGATTTATATGCTTATCGTGCTGATATGAAAGACCGCCTCGGTGATATAGTAGGCGCCGCCCAAGACCGCCATATGTTCGAAGAACTGGAAAAGGAAGGTTAACGTATTAGAAATTTTAAGACTCCATAGATTTATGCAGACGAAAATAGATGTACCTTTCACAGGCTACGAAAAACTGGTGATTTTCATCTTGGCCATCAGTCAGTTTACAGTTATTCTTGATTTTATGGTTATGTCGCCCTTGGGAGACTTACTCATCAAATCTATGGATATGCACGCCTCATCTTTCGGTATCGTGGTATCTGCGTATGCTTTCAGTGCTGGTGCTTCTGGGCTTTTAACGGCGGGTTTTGCCGACAAGTATGATCGGAAGAAACTGTTGTTGTTTTTTTATACCGGTTTTATTATCGGCACAATTTTTTGTGGAATTGCTGACACATTCTATACCTTGGTAGCCGCAAGAATTATAACCGGCTTGTTCGGGGGTGTTATCGGTTCGATTTCCATGGCCATTATCACGGATTTGTTTGCTTTGGAAAAAAGAGGTCGAGTTATGGGATTTGTTCAAATGGGATTTGGGGCCAGTCAGGTGCTAGGTATTCCGATCGGACTTTATATCGCGAATAGAATGGGGTGGGAAGCTCCCTTTTTATTTATAGCGGGATTGGCAGTAATCATAGCGATTATTATCGCTGTGCGGCTAAAGCCGGTAGATGCCCACCTAGGGATGGAAGTACAGAAGAAAGCTATCAGCCATTTAATGCAAACGTTAAAAAAGAAACCTTATCACGTTGGCTTTTTAACGACTGCGATATTATCCGTGGGGGGCTTTATGATGATGCCTTACGGAACTGTATTTGCTGTAAATAATCTGGGAATAAGTAATGAACAGTTACCTTTTTTATTTATGGCTTCGGGTGTAAGTTCCCTTGTTGTTATGCCGTTTGTAGGAAAGGTGAGCGATCGCGTGGATAAGTATAAATTGTTCGCAGGAGCGACGATTTGGTTAATGGTGATCTGCGTTATTTATACGAATCTCGGCACAACCCCTTTTACCTTGGTAATGATTCTCAATATCTGTATGATGATCGGAATTATGAGTAGGATGGTACCTTCGTCTGCACTGGTCTCTGCCGTCCCCGATATGCAAGATCGAGGAGCGTTTATGAGTATCAATGCATCATTACAGCAGATAGCCGGAGGAATTGCCGCAACGATCGCTGGATTTATCGTCTTTCAGGAAAATAAATTTAGCCCGTTGGAGCATTATGATATTGTGGGTTATACCGTTGTTGCTATATCGTTGGTTTCCATATTGTTAATGTACAGTGTAGACAAGCTCGTTAAGGCGAAAATGAGAAGAAACATGCCCGAGCCCGTGCTAAACGACCAAACAGGAACTAGCATGCGCGGAAAGGTTTAAAACAACGTATCCTCTTTATTCGGTATACGGAGGTCTGAGCCTATTTCCTTGTTGAGATGTTCAATGAAATGTGCTGCTAGTAGGGGAGACTCCAACTCTATGTTTTGATGAATAAAGAAAAACAGTTGCTGCAAACCAGCTTGTTTCCACTCCTTAATAACCTTTACCCATTCGACCAACCTTTCATAGTCCGACGGGTGATTGGCGCCTACATAGCGTATAAAAGCTGTGGGAGTCGTCAGGCGCATATGCACCAAGTCACGGCGCCCAGCGGTATCGACAAGTACGTTGGTAGTACGGGTTTTTTCGAATAATTTGTATAGCTTTTCACTGATTTTGCTATCCGAGAACCATTCCTGATTCCGAACTTCTACAGCTAGTGGATAGCCTTTCGGAAAAGTAAGCAAGAATTTCTCCAGTCGGTCAAAATCCTTCGGCTTGTAATTATCGTGCATCTGTAGAAAGGCCATACCGAGTTTCTCTTCAAATAGAACAGTAGCATCTACAAAATGCTTTAATTTCTCATCGGTATTGATAAGTCTGGAATAATGGCTAATCGATTGGGGGATCTTGGGGAAGAACTTAAAACCATCAGGTGTTTTGTCTTTCCAAGTTTTTACCTGCTCTTTAGACGGAGAATTGTAAAATGTCGCGTTTAATTCGATAGCGTTAAATTGCTTGGCGTAGTATACCAATTCATCTTTGGTACCCCGAGGGTAGAAGCCTTTTAAATCCGCTTTGTTCCATTTTGCACAACCCACAGCAATTTCTAGCGGTTTTTGTTGCTGGTGTGCTTCCAGTAACTGAAACGTTTCCGAGGGAATAGGAGGAAACGAAAAATCAATTTCTTCCGGATTACTTACTTGTCCAAATTTCATACCCGAAGATAAAAAAAATAAAACGCCCAACAAAAAAGCCGGGCGTTCGTTTTAATAATGAGATATATGTGATTACACGTTAAACCTAAAATGCATGATATCACCATCTTCAACGATATAGGTCTTTCCCTCTACACTAAGCTTGCCCGCTTCTTTAATGGCGTTCTCTGAACCGTATTGAATGTAGTCATCATATTTAATAACTTCAGCACGGATAAAGCCTTTCTCGAAGTCGGTATGGATAACACCTGCTGCCTGCGGCGCAGTAAATCCTCTCTCGATGGTCCAAGCACGTACTTCTTGCACACCAGCCGTAAAATAAGTAGCAAGATCCAGTAGGGAATAAGCTGCTCTGATTAATTTATATACACCGGACTCATCTAAGCCGAGGTCGTCCAGGAACATTTTACGCTCTTCATACGATTCAAGTTGCGCAATTTCAGATTCAATTTGAGCCGAAATCACGAGTACTTCAGCATTCTCATCCTTTACAGCCTCCGTTACACGGTCGACATACGCATTTCCCGTTGTTACGGACGCTTCGTCTACGTTGCAAACATATAAAACAGGTTTAATCGTCAGTAAAGCGAGGTCACTGATAAATTCAAAATCTTCCGATTGGATAGGAGCTGTTCTGGCAGATTTACCAGCCTCTAGATGTTCTTTGACAAGTGATAAGATTTCATACGTTCTTTTTGCATCTTTATCACCACCTGTCTTAGCCATTTTCTCTACTTTCTGGATACGTTTTATCACGGTATCCAAATCTTTCAGCTGCAATTCGGTATCAATGATTTCTTTATCCCGGATGGGATCTACCGAACCGTCTACGTGTACGACATTGCCATCATCAAAACAACGCAAAACATGAATAATAGCATTCGTTGTGCGGATATTTCCTAAAAATTGGTTTCCTAGCCCTTCCCCTTTGGAAGCGCCTTTTACCAAACCGGCTATATCTACAATCTCGATAGTATTAGGAACGACGCGCTGTGGTTTAACAATTTCCGCTAATTTATTTAATCGATCATCGGGTACAGTAATAACACCGACGTTGGGTTCTATTGTACAAAAGGGAAAATTTGCTGCCTGTGCTTTTGCATTGGACAGACAGTTGAATAATGTTGATTTACCCACATTTGGTAAACCTACTATACCACATTGTAAAGCCATGAAAATTTCAATTTTTTTAAATCGCACAAAGATAACGAAAATCAACTGTATGTAGCTAAAATCTGGTATTTTTACAGGTTCTTTCGTTACAGTTCAATTTTTGTCATTCATATTTTTTAAGTTTGAGTCAGATTTTAACAATTGAAATAGCGTATGTGGAAAGGGATTATATCCATCTTTATTTTGGGGCCTATAGTGGCCGGAATCGTATCTTTTACGGGGTGCCAAGGCAATATGAACACAAGTGCTGCAAGTTTACTCCCAGATACGGTAGCAGTTGATAGCGTCGCCGGATTGATTGATATAATATCAGAAGATACCGTAAAAAAAAAGGGATATTTAACAGAACGATGGCGAAATCCTGTTCAGATTCTGGTCGATACGCTGAACCCAATCAGTAAAGATTCACTGGATCGGTTCGTAAGAACAGAGCGTCGTCGTGTTCGGGATTCGGTACGCGGGGAGCTGAATAAACTTCCCAAACACGTTTATTTCACTTTTGACGACGGGCCCTTGATCGGGAGCTCAGCTATTGACTCTATCTCAAAGGCAAAAAACGTAAAAATCAGTGCATTTCTAGTCGGTAGGCATGCGAAAATGTCTAAAAGATTAAAAAGGGATCTTCAACGCTATAAAGAAAACTACCTGGTAGAATGCTACAACCATAGTTATACACATGCTGGCAATAGATTTACCAGCTTCTACAGTAATCCGGTTAGTGCATATGAAGATTTTGAGAAAAATGAACTGGATCTGGAATTGAAACATAAAATAGTTCGTTTGCCCGGACGTAATATCTGGATTTATGACGATATAAGACGTATCGATCTCAAAAGTGGGGCGAGTACGGCTGATATGCTATACACTAACGGGTATAAAATTTATGGTTGGGATGTGGAATGGAGAATTCACGGTGCTTCCGGTATGCCGGTCCAACCGGTTAACGAGATATACACGCGCATTCGGAATTATATGGACAATAAATCGTCGATGGAGCCGAACAATGTGGTGTTATTAATGCACGATGATATGTTTCAGAGCAAAAAAGGACAGCAATTGCTGTCCTCACTGATCGATACTATCCAAACGACTACCGATTATAAGTTTGAATTTATAAGGGACTATCCGTTTAGATATTAATCTCTTATTCTACGACAACTCCCATGTTACTGAACTTATCGATACGCTCAGTAACAAGGGTATCTGCGTCTTTCCGCGTCAGCTCGGTAAGGTCGCTTATAATTCTTGCCTTTAGGTTTTCTGCAGCTATTATTGGATCTTGATGTGCACCGCCCATTGGCTCGTTAATGATACCGTCAATTAAACCATTTTTCAACATATCTTCTGCTGTCAGTTTGAGCGACTCTGCCGCTTTCTCTTTCTGGTCCCAACTTCTGTAAAGAATAGACGAACAAGACTCCGGTGATATGACGGAATACCACGTATTCTGCATCATATATACACGATCTCCGACTCCAATTCCTAACGCGCCTCCGGAAGCTCCTTCTCCGATAACAATACAGATAACAGGCACTTTAAGTACCGACATTTCTAACAGATTGCGTGCGATAGCTTCTCCTTGACCGCGTTCCTCGGCTTCCAGACCAGGATAAGCCCCCATTGTATCGATTAACGTCACGATCGGTTTATTAAACTTCTCCGCCATTTTCATCAGCCGAAGCGCTTTTCGATATCCTTCTGGATTGGCCATGCCAAAATTGCGATATTGACGTTCTTTTGTGTTCTTTCCTTTTTGATGCCCAATCACCATAACGGATTGCCCATTGATCGAAGCAAATCCTCCAACAATAGCTTTATCGTCTCGCACGGTGCGGTCGCCATGAAGCTCAATAAATTCGTCGCAAATCATTTGGATGTAATCGAATGTTTGAGGCCGGTCGGCGTGACGGGACATCTGGACCTTTTGCCAACCCGTGAGGTTTGCATAAATATCCTGTTTGGTTTGTTCGAGTTTATCCGCTAGTTCATTAACGGTAGCACTCATATCTACCTTGGTCTTTTCCTGCACTTGCAGGACCTTTTCTATTTGGGTTTGCAAGTCTGCAATAGGCTTCTCAAAATCAAAAGTTGTTTGCATAATAATATATCTAGCGCATTTCAGCCTGCTAAGTTAGTTTATTTTGTCCTTTTTGAGAAAAATTAATGTGCTTTTTCTGGTTCAGATGATTCGGAATCCACCGCGGAGAGCATATCCAGTACAACGAAATAGCCGTAGTTAAAATATGCCGCTTGGAAACAAGATATTGCAATATTAGTGGAAAAATGATAATTTAGGTATTTGTATTATGATGACAGAAGAAAAAAAGGATACGAACCCCATTCCGTTTTTAATTAAGCTGATTTTGTGGGTTTTATTATATGCTTCGTTTTGGTCTTTGGGAGGCGTTTATAAGCAATACCCTTGGTTAAATAATGTGTCAGCTGGGCTCAACTTGTTTTTGACGTCTAGCATATTGTTCTCCATCGGTCGGTATATCATGATCATGATATATAAAAAGCGACACGAAAAGCGAATTGTCCGGGGTAATTTTGTTTTGGGTATAAATCGCTTGACGGTAGTGCTCAATACCTCTGTAGCGACCATTAGTTTAATGATTGCGTTTGGCATAGATCCGCGAGACTTTGTTACCAGCTTGACCATCGTTGCAATGGCAATAGCCGTTACATTCAGAGAGTATATCACGAATTTAATATCTGGATTATTTATTATGTTTTCCGATCAACTGTCGGTAGGGGATAGAGTAGCGGTTGGCGAACACAAAGGACGTATTGTAGATATTAATTTTTCGAGTCTGGTTATACAAAATGAGGATGATGATATGGTCATGGTACCTAACAACATGGTTTTTACGTCACCTATAATCAATCTTTCTGCGCATCGTTCGACGCTTTTCCTCGTGAAATTTGAACTGCCGCTCCAGGTCGCCGTAGACCCGGATAAGCTGGAAGAATGTATACAAGCGGTCTTGGCAAATCATCCCTATTTAACTGGTGAAGACGAGTTACAGCTTAAAGTTGTTGAACTCGGGAAAGACTACGTCAAATACAAAATGGAAATGCATGCAAAAAGCAGTAGCAATAAAGTGCATAAACAGGTAGAAAACGAAGTATTTAAGGAAGTCTTGAAGTTTAAACGGGCGTATGATAATAATTTGTAAGTTATGTTTTACGTACTTTTATGCGTTTTACAAAGTGGTGCGACCCTTTTTCGAGAATTAAATCAGCACGATAACGGGTGGGTAAAATATTTTCGTGCAGATTTGGGCGGTTGATAGTATTCCAGATGTTTGTTGCCATCGAGACACTTTCTTCTTTACCTAAGTCGGCGTAGCGATGAAAATAGGACGCTGGATTTTGGAAAGATGTTGCGCGTAATGACTCGAATCTATTAATATACCAGTTTATAAGATCTTTTTCCTCCGCGTCCACATAAATAGCATAGTCAAAATAATCCGAAACGAAAACACTGTTCTTTGTGGAGGAATTTACTTGTAGTACATTGATACCCTCGACAATAAGAATATCAGGTTGCGTAATATTTTGGCTCTCATGGGGTATGATGTCATATTCCAAATGAGAATAGACGGGCACTTCAAACTGGGGAACACCAGATTTCATAGACGCAAGAAAGTTTAGTAAAAGTTTGGTATCATAACTCTCGGGAAAACCTTTGCGTATATTTCGTTCCGCTAAAATGCGGTTTGGATATAGAAATCCATCTGTCGTTACGAGCTCAACCTTGGGTTTGCTTGGAAGCATGGAAAGCACTTTTTGTAGGACCCGTGCGGTCGTACTTTTTCCTGCAGCAACAGATCCCGCTATTCCGATAATAAACGGCAGGCTATTCGTACCCTTCTTCAAAAAATTACTGACGGCAGCGTGTTTATCGTTTGTGCGCTCAATCAAGATGCCTAACAAATGGGCCAATGGGAAATATACTTCTTCAATTTCTTTAACAGTGAGTGGTTCATTTAGCGCTCCTAGCTTTTCTATGTCATCCGGTGTAAGATGATGAGAAAAGTGGCCGTTTAGACTTTTCCATTCCGCTCTGCCAAATCGTTGAAATGGTGTATCAACCTCGCTGTTGTTAGTTGAAGACATGTATTTAAATTATGGTGTCGGCAAATATACCATGTTCAGCCAAAAAAATATAGATAATTATATTAAATCGTTTTACATGGTATAATATTCTTGGATCTGTTTACGAAAATAATCCCTCGATAATTAAACTTCCGGTGGCTGGATTAGTAGCTAGTGGAACGTTGTACAAATCGGATATGCGCATAAGCATTTGGATGTCGGGCTCATGTACGTGTTGACCTAACGGATCGCGGAAGAATATGATCCCGTTGACTTTGCCTTCAGCCGCCATTGCAGCTATCTGCGCATCACCTCCTTTTGGACCGCTTAGTTTAAGTTCCACTTCCAGACCGGTTTGTGCTACATAGGATCCTGTAGTACCGGTAGCGACAATATTTGCATTTCGTAGAAATTCAATATGGTCTTTCACAAAGGCTACCATATCCGCTTTTTTTCCGTCGTGTGCAATTAATGCAATTGTTTTTTTCATGCGTTTAATTTATTGATAAGTTTAAGTTTGTCCTTTAATCTATTAACGAGATCGCTGTCGATCAGTTTTAATAATTTTTATCCAAAGAAAATATAAGCCACGATGATAGCGGCGATAATACCAACAAGTTCTGCTAGGAGTGCGCATGGAAGCGCGTGCCGTGTTTTCTTGATAGCCACTGAACCAAAATAAACGGCCAATACATAAAACGTTGTCTCGGTGGAGCCCTGTATTACACAGGCTACACGGGCAGCAAAATCGTCCGCACCGTTTGTTGCCATCAGTTCCACCATTAATCCTCGTGCGCCGGAACCACTCAGCGGTTTCATAAACGCGACCGGCAATGCTTCTACAAATGAGGTATCTATTCCTGCGAACGCGATGAGAGCGGAGACGCCTTCTATCAAATAATCCATCGTTCCGGAAGCCCGAAACACGGCTATGCCCACTAAAATAGCAACCAAATAAGGGATGATTTTGACAGCTACTTCAAACCCCTCTTTTGCTCCTTCTATAAAAGCATCATAGACATTGATACGCTTAAACAAGGCTAACGCAATAAAGGAAACAAAGATGCTGAATAGTACAAGGTTACCGAATACGCGAGATATAACGTCAATTTCTTCCGGCGATAGTGTGCTGAAATAATATAATGCAGCTCCTATCAATATGGCTAACCCGCCCAAATACAGCATGACTGTTTTTTGAAACAGATTGATTTTTTGGTATAGAGATACGGTAATCAGTCCGGCTAATGTAGAAAAGAACGTTGCGATAAGAATAGGCAAGAAAATATCCGAGGGTTGGGCCGCTCCGGCAGCCTGTCGATAGGCCATAATGGAAATAGGAAGCAATGTAAGACTGGAAGCATTTAATACAATAAACATTATTTGCGCGTTGCTGGCCGCATCTTTCTGCGTGTTAATCTCTTGGAGCTCCTTCATGGCTTTCAGTCCAAGGGGAGTAGCGGCATTGTCCAGGCCGAGTGCATTGGCAGAAAAATTCATCAAGATAGAGCCCAGCGCAGGGTGATTTTTTGGGACTTCAGGAAAAAGTCGGTTAAAAAACGGCCCTACCGCTTTGGCAAAGATATTTATCATACCACCCTTTTCTCCAATTTTCATAATACCCAAAGCAAAGGTCATCATACCTATCAAACCAAGGGAGATCGTGGCACCGTTGGCTGCACTTTCAAAGAGGGAGTTGACAATGTTTTGGAATATTTCTGTATCGCCCCCGATAAGCTTGGCGATAGCGACCAGAAATGTTATTAAGAAAAAGGAGACCCAAATGTAATTTAGCGCCATACTTGTCTTTTGTTGTGTAAATGTAAGGTTTATGGATGGAAACCTGTTCTATAACGGGTCTAATTTTTTAAAAAATTCCATACAGACCGATCCGATTTGTTTTTGTTGTCTTGTATAATTTCTGCAACAATTTGATTCATTAGCTCTTCGTGTTCACTGATTAATTTATCGCCGAGAGAAACAAGTTTTTGAATATTTGCCGGAGATGCGGAATCCATAGATGGATGGATTGAGGAGAGATTGCTGGGTTCAATGCGGATGTAATTACCCGATTTGTTAACTGATCGGAACAACTGTTTCAGATAATAATCCGTACTCTCTGCAGAGCTACTACTCATAATATCGACTAACGCAGGTCCGATGGATATGGCTCGTTTTTTCTTAAAATCCTCATAATCATATGACATTTTTGATAATCCTGTTCCGAGGGATAATATCCAAATATCATTTATTTTATAGGTATTGTAACTTTTGATAACTTCTAAAAGGGCGGATAGCGAAGGGTTGTGAGCAAAGACGCCGCCGTCTACCAAGGGATAGCGTATATCGGCGAGGGAAAATATTTCTGCTACTGAAAAATACGTAGGAGCGGCGGACGTAGCACGACATACATCCCGTATATAAAAATCGCGCAAGTCGCCGTGCGATATCGCTTTTTGTTGACGGAAAAGGTGGTTTTTTCGCAATTCGATGTTATATGCTGTGATAATGCAAGGTTTTAGAAGCTGACTGAGTTTTTTATTGCCAAAATAATTCTTCAATAGATTTTCTAATATAGTCTCATCGTAAAGCTCACTTAGTAAGCCGAATTTACTTAGAAAACGACGCCAAGTTGAAGCGGAAAATATCTCCGTCCCGTGGTCTAGATAAATGTCGAGCGCGTCTTTTGCTGTATATTTTTGTTTGCTCGGCTCGTTGTCGTCGGGACATAATAGGATAGACAAGAGGATTCCGCCTGTACTTGTGCCCGCAAAAAAATCAAAATAGTCGGTTAAGTGTGCTTCTGGATTGTTCGTTGCCTGTTTAATTTTTTCTTCTAGTGCTACCAAAAACATCCCTGGAATGATACCTCTGATACCACCACCGTCTATTGAAAGTATTCTCTTCATATGTCCGTTTGGTTTATCACCTAAATCTAGATAAAAAAGGCAAAAAAAGCGAATTTTTAAATCTCGTTTGTCATCTTCGCAAACTTATTTTTGTATTCAATGGGAGTTAATCCCGCGGTTCTCCTCCCGTTAGTAGCAGAATATAAACGCTTTAGAATAAAAAAAGCTCCAATCTCTCGATTGAAGCTCTGCGGAGAGAGGGATTACCTCGCCTTGCTCGGTGATCCCCAAAAGGGGAGGCTTCACTAAAAATAAAGCCATTCACTCCGTTCATTATTTTTGTTGTTTAATCCTTTTGTCCAAACGTTGTTTACAAAAGTCTATAAACAACAAAACCCGACTATTGTCGGGCTTTATTTTTAGTGGCGGAGAGAGCGGGATTCGAACCCGCGGTACCGTTTCCAGTACGACAGTTTAGCAAACTGTTCCTTTCGGCCACTCAGGCACCTCTCCTCCATTTGAGTAGTGCAAACATAAAGCAAATATTTCAATCCGCAAAGCTTTAAAAGGGTTTTTTTGTCAAAAAAGAATAAACATCTGGCACTCAATTAATTTTTTATAACACCGGTTGTGGGAGCGGTTTTTTTGTTGACGTCATAGTCAATCCGGACATGATAAATACTCTTTAACATCGATTTGAAAATATCAGATACCGCTGTGATATCACGCATCGTAATATCAGAATTAATAAATTGGCGCTGGGTGATTTTATACTCCACAATTTTGTCAACCAGATTGTTGATGGATTCTTCTGTAGGTTCTTTCAAAGCTCTAGAAGCTGCTTCCACGGAGTCGGCAATCATCAGTACGGCGGTCTCTTTGGAAAAGGGTACAGGTCCGGGATACTTAAATATGCTTTCGTCCACTAGTTTGTCCGGATTGTTCTTGATAGCCATATTGTAGAAATAATCAACCTTTGTTGTGCCATGGTGTGTACGTATAAAGTCGATGATAACTTCTGGAAGTTGGTTTTTCTTGGCCATCTCAACACCTTTATGCACGTGTGATATAATGATTTGTGCAGACTGCTCCGGGGTCAGCTCTGCATGGGGGTTGGTATCAGTCTTTTGATTTTCAATGAAAAACAATGGGTTGGACATCTTGCCAATATCGTGATATAACGCTCCTGCACGGATTAACAATGGATTTCCACCGATTTTATAAATTGCCGCCTCCGCAAGGTTGGCTACTTGTAGTGAGTGCTGAAAAGTTCCTGGTGCTTTCAGCGAGAGTTCTCTAAGCAAACGGGAATTGCTATTCGTCAATTCCATCAGAGTTAGATCGGAAACGATACCAAATAAACGTTCGAAAGCGTATATTAGCGGATAAGCTAAGAGCGTCAGTCCAACACTAACGACAAAAGGAATGACATCTGCCCAATAAACGGAACTTATCGATCCATTTCGGGTTAACACTAACCCTATATATGCTACGATATAGGTGCCCAAAATGATTAGGGACGACATTAAAAACTGTTCCCGTTTTACCAAAGTTCTGATGCTATAAATAGCAACCATACCAGCCATGAACTGTAAAAATACAAATTCAAAGCTATTGGGTACGAATAGCGCAGCCAATAGGACCATCAACAAATGGATATTCAAGGCTACGCGTGTGTCAAACAATACCCTAAAGATTATAGGGACGCTGCAATAAGGGATGTAATAAAGGTTGGGAATTTTCATGTTGATTGCCCAGGACAGCACGCCGAGCATACACACGATGACGATCAAAATAATAAATAGCAATCTATTGCTCTCAAAGATGGTTGATCGGAAAAAAAAGAGGAACACCATCAGGAGGGATACACACATCGAAATGACGACAAACTGGCCGAGCATAACGTACCCCTGGTTGCCGCTAATTCGAGCTTCATCTTCAAAAACTTTACGTAAGGAAGCTAGTTTCTGATAAGTTTCATTACTGATGATCTTGTCTTTTTCGGCGATAAGCTCTCCCTTTTGTACCATCCCGCGAGTAACAGAAATATTGGCCAATGCATTCTGTTCCGCTTTGTTTGTTAGGTTTTCATTAAAGATATAATTAATGGTAACGTAGTTCTTGAGTGTTTCTGCTAACCATGTCTTCTGATCTATTCTGTTGTTTTTGGAAAGATTGTTTTCAATGTATTGATTGGCAGATTCAATAGTGAAAATATCGGAGGTATTCTTCTGTTGGGCTACGTTATCTTGAATCAGTGTGAAGTTATACTGACTCTGTGCTTTGTCCACTTGGTCAGCGTCCATGCCTTTGTTTTGATAACGGTTGTTAAGCGAAATAATACCCCTATTGTAGACGTAATTAAGAAGGGCATTTCCTACTGATTGATATGTTTCTATATTTTGACTGGACAGGGAATCCATATTAGCAATTTGCCATTTCTCCGCAATATCCGTATTGAATTGGTCGATCTGTTCTTTGCTGGCACTGACATTTAAGTTATAAATGGGCTGAACAGTCTTCAGTATCTGTTCTCGATCTCTGTTGAGCTCTTCTTGCGTTTTTAAAATAGCAAAATTATAAGGAGACACGAGGTTTTCGTGATTCCATACTTTCCCCTTTTCAAATTCGTAACGAAAACGCGGTTGTTTCGGTAAGAAAATGCAAATCAATACGATTGCCAAAATAATCAGGGCAAATTTCACTATAAAAGAATTGTTTTGATTCTTGTCGCGAATGTAATTGATTTTGAGTTTTGCCACTTGCCTATTATTTTTATGCTATTAATATAATTTTACAACAAATGTACTATTTATTAGGCAATCGTTTAAAGGATTAAAATATCAATTTACTCGTGTAATAGTTTTAGACTTCCGTATCTTTGTTGGAAAATTTTTTGAAAAGAAACATGCCTACAACAAAACATCTGATAGCTCCATCTGTTCTGGCTGCTAATTTTGCGAAGCTTTACGATGATATACAAATCGTAAACCGCAGTGAAGCAGATTGGTTTCACATTGATATTATGGATGGTGTCTTTGTACCCAATATCTCTTTTGGTTTTCCGGTTATGCAGGCAATCGCCAAACATGCGTCAAAACCATTAGATGTACATCTGATGATTGTGGATCCAGATCGTTATTTAAAAAACTGTAAGGATTCTGGCGCGACTGTTATTACAGTACATTACGAAGCTTGTACACATCTTCACCGAACACTGGCGGCTATTAAAGAGCTGGGGTGTAAAGCGGGGGTGGCATTGAATCCACATACGCCGGTAGGTTTGTTGAAAGATGTTATTAGGGATATTGATTTAGTATGTATTATGTCCGTTAATCCGGGTTTTGGAGGACAGAAGTTTATTGAACAAACATATACTAAAATAAAGGAAATCAGGTATTTGTCTTCAAAGATAAATGATTCCCTGTTGATTGAAGTCGATGGTGGGGTCAGTATAGATAATGCTGCAAAGCTGGTAGAGGCAGGAGCTGATGTGTTAGTTGCCGGAAGTAGTGTTTTTTCTGCTGCGGATCCTGCAGAAGCGGTTCGGCAGTTGAAAAATGTGGGGCCGATAGCATCGCAGATTTAAGTTGTTTGGATTTATTCCAAATTAGGGTTTGCCGTGGTTTAAATCTACTTAAAAAGTATTCTTTTTGTATTTTTGCTCTGACTTAAAATTGGGCAACTGATTTAGTTTTAATATAGTACATCAAATAATTATTAAATAAATGGCTTTTGATATAGAAATGATCAAGAAGGTCTATAGCCAGTATGACGAGCGCATTGCTGCTGCACGTCAGGTGGTTAATAAACCTTTAACTCTTGCTGAGAAAATTTTGTACGCTCACTTATGGGCAGGAAATGCAACCGAAGCTTATGAACGAGGTACCTCTTATGTAGACTTTGCTCCGGACCGTGTTGCTATGCAAGATGCTACGGCGCAAATGGCGTTGCTGCAATTTATGCAAGCCGGACGCCCTAAGGTCGCCGTGCCTTCAACTGTTCACTGTGACCACTTAATTCAAGCAAGGGATGGAGCGGAGCAGGATTTGACACGTGCAAAAAACGAAAGTTCAGAAGTATTTAATTTCTTATCTTCCGTATCAAACAAATATGGTATAGGGTTTTGGAAACCTGGAGCTGGTATCATTCACCAAGTAGTCTTGGAAAACTATGCCTTTCCTGGTGGAATGATGATCGGAACGGACTCCCATACGGTGAATGCCGGTGGTCTGGGGATGGTTGCGATCGGTGTTGGTGGAGCTGACGCATGTGATGTAATGGCAGGCTTACCTTGGGAGCTGAAGTTTCCAAAACTAATCGGTGTTAAATTAACGGGTAAGCTATCTGGATGGGTTGCGCCGAAAGATGTTATATTGAAGGTGGCCGGGATTCTGACAGTGAAAGGCGGCACGGGCGCTATTGTGGAATATTTTGGAGAAGGAGCGGAATCGTTATCATGTACTGGTAAAGGTACAATTTGTAACATGGGAGCAGAGATTGGAGCAACAACATCTACCTTCGGTTATGACGAATCTATGGAGCGCTATCTAAGATCTACAGGTCGCGCCGATGTAGCAGATGCGGCAAACGCGGTCAAACAGCACCTAACAGCAGATCCTGAAGTTTATGCTAATCCGGAGCAGTATTTTGATCAGTTAATCGAGATTGATTTATCCGCGTTGGAGCCTTCTTTGAATGGTCCTTTCACTCCAGATTTGTACACACCGGTATCGCGTATGCGTGAAGAAGCAGAAAAGAACGGTTGGCCTTTAAAGGTTGAGTGGGGCTTGATCGGTTCTTGTACTAACTCCTCTTATGAAGACCTGTCGCGCGCTGCTTCTATTGCTAAGCAAGCTATTGACAAGGGATTGGTCACAAAAGCTGAGTTTGGTATTAACCCAGGCTCTGAGCAGGTGCGTTATACAGCAGATCGTGATGGCTTGTTAAAAACATTCGAAGACTTGAACGCGACAATCTTTACAAATGCTTGCGGTCCTTGCATCGGGATGTGGGACCGAGCCGGAGCAGATAAACAAGAGAAAAATACCATTGTTCACTCGTTTAATAGAAACTTTGCAAAACGGGCTGATGGTAACCCAAATACGTATGCTTTTGTAACTTCTCCAGAAATGGTGGCGGCAATCGCTATCTCGGGCAACCTAGGATTTAATCCGGTAACGGATACATTAATCAATAAAAACGGCGAGCAGGTAAAACTGGATCCACCAACAGGTGACGAATTGCCGTCAAAAGGGTTTGATGTCAAGGATCCAGGTTATCAGGCGCCCGCAGTAGACGGTTCTTCTGTGACAGTAGATGTGTCACCTACATCTGATCGCCTTCAATTATTAGAGCCATTCCCTGCGTGGGAAGGAACCGACCTTTTTGGATTGAAACTATTGATAAAAGCAAAAGGGAAATGTACTACCGATCACATTTCGATGGCAGGCCCTTGGTTGAAATATCGGGGACATTTGGACAATATCTCCAATAATATGCTTATTGGTGCGGTTAATTTCTTTAATGACAAAACCGATTTCGTTAAGAATCAATTAACTGGCGAGTATGCTGCTGTACCGGCTACACAACGTGATTATAAAGCCTCGGGTATAGGTTCAATCGTGGTTGGTGATGAAAACTACGGTGAGGGATCTTCTCGTGAACACGCTGCCATGGAACCTCGCCATTTAGGAGTACGGGCCGTGTTGGTTAAATCTTTTGCCCGCATTCATGAAACTAACTTGAAAAAACAAGGTATGTTAGGGCTGACGTTTGACAACAAGGACGATTACGATAAGATCCAGGAAAATGATACCATTGACATCCTTGGCTTAACGGAATTTGCTCCGGGAAAACCATTGACGCTCGTCTTACACCATGCGGATGGCACACAAGATAGCATCTTGGTTAATCACACGTACAATGCGCAGCAGATTGAATGGTTTAAAGCAGGGGGAGCATTGAATATCATCCGTGCGAAGCAGGCAGGTTAAAAATTAAAAATACGCAAACGCATAAGCCGCGGTTCTTCAAATGGACTGCGGCTTTTTTTTATAATCTTTTACGGATTTAAAATTCGTTTATGGTTTTTACGAAGTAATTATTAAGGGATAATTTGATTTTATTCCAAAAGAAAAAACCTGCTATCATTTGATAGCAGGTTTTTTAGGTACGCCAATCAGGATTCGAACCTGAGACCGACGGTTTAGAAAACCGTTGCTCTATCCAGCTGAGCTATTGGCGCCTCCTTTTCGGTGCAACAAAAGTAGGCAATTGTGCTTATTTTGCAAAATAAAATGATTATTTTTTGTTGGGGTTGGATTAACTGATTGCACGCCAAAGGTATATTTTCCCGTAGCTAAAATGTTTGTTGAGGAATGAGTTGCCTATACCTTGGAAATTTGAAATAAAGTTTTGGATAAAGGAGAAAATTTGTACTTTTGTCGCGGAGAGTTGGCAGAGTGGTCGAATGCGGCGGTCTTGAAAACCGTTAACTGTCACAGGTTCGGGGGTTCGAATCCCTCACTCTCCGCGGAGCTTCAATCAAAAAGATTGGAGCTTTTTTATTTCTAAAGCTTTTTCATTTTGCTACGGAAGGGGATGAGAACCCATAGGGTTCGATCCACAGGAGGTTTAGGGCCGAGGCTGGGGATTGCGGGGCTAAACCAATCCCTCACTCTCCGCGGAGCTTCAATCAAAAGATTGGAGCTTTTTTTATTTATAAGGCTTTCTTAGGCGCTGTCCGAGGGATGAGAGCCAGAAGACCGGACGGAGGATAGGATTCCGGAAGGTTTTTGGGAAACATGTCCGATTTTCCTTTTCTATTCTATTCGGTTATATTATATTTGAGGCTTACTATTTTGTACGAATTTATTATGCTAAAAACCCTCAGAAATTTTATCGATTCTCCAACTAGTGGGGGGATAATCTTATTTATCTGTGTAGTCGTATCATTGGCTCTTGCCAATTCCCCGCTCGGTGACTCATTTGAAAGGTTATTGAATACCTCGCTTGGATTTGAAAATGATGCGGTACACCTAAAATATTCACTCGCCCTCTGGATAAATGACGGATTGATGGCGATTTTCTTCCTCTTGGTCGGATTAGAGATAAAAAGGGAGCTTGTTAGCGGTGAGCTGTCTACCCCTCGGCAGGCTCTACTTCCTATACTTTGTGCTTTTGGCGGTGCTGTTGTGCCCGCGGGTATATACATTTTTGTTAACCAAGGAACGGAAACAGCGAGCGGATGGGGAATCCCCATGGCAACAGATATAGCATTCGCGTTAGCTGTAGTTGCGATGTTGGGCAAACGAGTTCCCGCGTCATTGAAGATATTTTTGGCCGCCTTGGCTATTGTAGATGACCTCATCGCAATCTTGGTTATAGCGATCTTTTATTCTGCTGAGTTACACACGGTGTATCTAGGGTATGCGGCCGCCATACTAGCGCTGCTCTTTATTTTCAACAGGATGGGAGTCAAGTCGTTGGTATTTTATCTCATTCCAGGCCTGTTTATCTGGTACTTTGTTCACCATTCGGGTATTCACGCCACTATTGCAGGGGTACTGACAGCGATGACCATCCCGTTGGCCACCAAGGGGAAGCACGAACCGCCGTTATTGAAGTTGGAGCACGCGCTAACTACACCTGTGAATTTCCTGATCGTTCCTGTATTTGCCCTAGCCAACACCAATATTCGCTTTGAGGATGGTATGTTGGAAGGTCTGGTTTCGCCTTTGGGTATAGGAATCATATTAGGACTTATGCTAGGTAAACCCGTCGGTGTATATTTGATGACAAAGTTGGCAATTATGTTGCGGATAGGTTCGATGCCCCAAGGAGCTTCGTGGACTCAGATTATTGGGATCGGTCTTTTAGCGGGTATAGGTTTCACGATGTCAATCTTTATCGCGCTATTGTCTTTTTCGAGTGATCTCCTTATTGCTGAGGCGAAATTTTCCATTTTGGTGGCTTCATTGCTTTCGGGAGTTATTGGATACGTTCTATTGAACAAGGCAACGACTCCGGCGAATAACAGCTAACTAAAAATTATACATGAAGAAAATAGCGTTACACTGGCAGATATTGATCGGAATTGTCGCAGGGATATTGTTCGGGGCGTTGTGTATCCAATTTGACGGTGGAAGAGAACTTGTCTCCGATTGGATAAAACCCTTCGGCACTATTTTTATTAACCTATTGAAATTGATTGCTATACCGCTAATCATCGTGTCATTAATTAAAGGTATTTCTGATCTGAAAGATGTGACACAACTTTCTAGTCTTGGACTTCGAACCTTTGGTTTATATATCCTGACTACTTTCATTGCTGTTACTATTGGACTGGGCATGGTTAATATTATTGAGCCGGGCAACTTTATTTCTGAAGATACCCGGCAAGAGATGTTACAGTCGTTTGGCGGAGAGGTAGGAGAAAAAGTGGAACAAGCTAACGAAGTAAAAGGGGAAAGAGGACCTTTACAGGTAATTGTCGATATTGTTCCGGAGAATATCTTTCATGCGACAACTTCAAACGGCAATATGCTCCAAGTTATATTTTTTAGTCTGTTGGTAGGAATCGCAATGATATCATTGCCAATCGATCATATACGAGGGCTTAAAAACGTACTCGACTCAGGATATGCTGTCGTGTTAAAGATCGTCGATATCATAATGATGTTCGCGCCTTACGGAGTGTTCGCTCTTATTATCACGCTTATCGCAGAAGCTCCTTCTATAGATATGTTTAAGGCTTTGGGTATGTATGCTGTTACCGTAATACTAGGTTTGCTGGTATTGGTGTACGGCATTTATTCAATAATAATTTATTCCTTTGGAAAGATGAATCCCTTTAAATTCTTTAAGGGCATTTTACCTGCGCAGCTTCTAGGTTTTTCGACGAGTTCGAGCGCCGCTACGCTTCCTGTAACGATGGAATGTGCGAAGGAGAACTTGCATATAAGGAAAGAAGTATTAAGCTTTGTCCTTCCTGTTGGAGCCACGATCAACATGGACGGGACGTGCCTGTATCAAGGGGTCGCTGCAGTCTTTATCGCACAGGTAATGGGGTACGACCTTACTATTGCACAACAGCTAAGTGTAATTGCAACATCAACATTGGCCTCTATTGGTGCGGCGGCCGTGCCCGGAGCGGGAATCCTAATGCTAGTCATTGTATTGGAATCCATTGGTGTTAATCCCGCGGGTATAGCCTTGATTTTCGCCGTTGATAGACCTTTGGATATGCTGAGGACAGCTACCAATATATCGGGTGATTCTATGGTTGCTCTATTAATGAATAGATTTGGAATGGGCCGGACAACGCTCCAACGAAGTAATGCTACATATATAAAACCAAATGCAGAGGAATAGAGGGGAAGAAAATCAGAATATACCTGAAAAACAAACAATAAGGGAGGAAATATGGGAAGTCATATCAACCGCTTATAAGCGGTTGGAAAATTGGGTCCGTCCCAAAAAAGGTCAGCCGGTTCTTTTACAGATTTTGATATTTGTACTGAAACTCCCTGTATTGTTCTTATTATTGTTGTTCTCCCCCGTACTGTTAGTAGTATTGTTGCTTGTTTTTCTAATCGCGTTATGAATGTGAACCGAAAGCTAACTTTGCTTTTTACTGTATCTTCCATTCTATTCTTAATGCACCAATATGCACAGAAAGTAGCGAAGGTCTCACTTCCTATTATAGACAGCTACCTTGATCCGATCTTATTTATGCCCATTGTATTACCGCTGATAGGTTGGGAAAGGAAACTGATTTATCAAAATCCCGCTTATACCCTGCCACTATCGCACGTATTTGCATGTTTCCTGCTGGTATCGGTCTTATTTGAAATAATACTTCCTTTATGGAATGAAAGGATGACCGCCGATGTCTGGGATGTGCCTTTCTATGCATTAGGAGCATTAATTTATACGATAACGGCTAACGATCGTTGCCGGTCGCTTCCCACGGGCACATCTTCCATCTGATAGATATGAGCTAGGGCAGGGGAGCCCAAACATATCTATCGAGCGACTCTATCGAGCGACCGTATTATTCAAAGGTGAATTATTTCAACGAAGGAACAGGTTCGACAATTTTGAGATTAAAGGAAAAAAACTTTAGCTTTACCCCGCATTTTAAAATATTGTGAAGAAACGTTTCTATAACCCCGCGCAGTTATTCATTTCTAGCTTTTTGCTTCTTATCATGGCGGGTACTTGCCTATTGAAATTACCGTGGGCATTACACCAGCCATTGTCGTGGATTGATGCGCTTTTTACCTCAACCAGCGCTGTTTGCGTTACAGGGCTGATCGTGGTGGACACGGCAACCCACTTTACATTTTGGGGGCAGCTCACTATTATGCTCCTTATTCAGGCTGGCGGAATAGGCATTCTCTCGTTCGCAGCGTTGTTTAGTTATTTCCTCAAGGGAGGAAGTACCTATGAGAATCAGTTAGCCGTGGGCGCATATTCGAACACGCAGCGGATGTCAGAAGTTTTTGTGCTGCTGCGGCGAACGGTCTGGGTTACATTAGGTATAGAAATCATTGGAGCTATAGGTATATTTTGGAGTTTGGGCGACAACACGGGAATGTCTTATGGCAGCCGTATATTTTATTCACTTTTCCATGCCATATCTTCTTTCTGTAATGCGGGATTTTCCACCATGTCGAACGGATTGATGGATGATGCCATTGTGCATAACTACAGCCTACAGCTTCTTATATCCTTGATCTATATTTTTGGAGGGTTGGGATTTCCTATTGTCGTAAACGTTCTTCAGTATTTGAAGCACGTGTATAAACAGCTTATCGGGAAATGGACATTGAAGGGTCGCTTTCATCGTCCTTGGGTATTAAACATCAATAGTAAGATTAATCTGGTCACAACAGGTATCGTTACGCTATTTGCCACTTTAGTTGTCTATATTAATGAATACGGGAACGTGCTTGCTGCTCATGAGGGGGTTGGAAAATTAGTCATTGCCTTTTCTACTGCCACGACACCGAGGACAGCCGGTTTTAACAGCATAGACTTTGGCGCGTTGCAATTCTCAACGATTATCTTTGTCATGCTGTTAATGTGGGTAGGAGCCTCTCCTAACTCTACCGGCGGAGGTATTAAAACCAGTACCTTAGCTGTAGCAGTCCTGAACATATTGAGCCTGGCAAAAGGCAAGGACCGGACAGAGGTTTTTGGGAGAGAGATTAGTACTATATCCATACAAAGAGCGTTTGCAACCATGTTCCTTTCGCTTTTCACCATCGGGATGGCGATTTTCTCGATTTCCTTTTTTGAGCCTACCCGTCCGTTGTTGGAAGTGGCTTTTGAGTGTTTTTCTGCCTATAGCACTGTGGGGCTTTCCCTAGGTGTAACAAGTGAGTTTGTCACAGAGAGCAAAGTGATCTTAATTTTGACGATGTTTGTGGGAAGAGTAACGATGTTATCGGTGCTCATCGCGTTCATCAAAAAAGTAAAATACACACATTATCGGTACGCTCCTGAAGAGCTTACTATATATTAAGATTTATGAAACCGAGATATAGAGCATATCGGTACGAAGAACGTAATTACTCACGCCGAGCGCTCGTCAACCATTAAAAAAGTACAAAGATGAAATTTATCGTAATAGGATTGGGGAATTTTGGTTCCTCGCTAGCGGAAAAGCTGACAACGCAGGGTAATGAGGTCATCGGCGTCGATCAGCGAATAGAAAAGATTACGGCGCTTAAAGAAAAAATTACGCACACCGTCTGCTTGGATGCTACCGACGAAGTGGCATTCAATACGCTTCCCTTAAAAAATACCGATGTAGTTATTGTAGCTATAGGAGAAGATGAAGGGGCCAATATAATGGTGTCTGCATTATGTAAGGAAGCGCAAGTGAAACGTTTAATCAGCCGGGCGGTTAACCGTTTGCATGAAAAGGTCTTGGGTGCACTGGGCATCACGGAGATCGCGCACCCCGAAGAGGAATCGGCAGAGCGGTGGTCGAAGCGCCTGAGCATGACAGGGCTTATCGATTCCTTCGAACTTAACAGCAACTATTCCATAGTTGAAGTTGTTGTTCCAGACAAATACGTAGGAAAGTCGGTACAGGAAATTGGTTTCCGTGAAAGGTACGAACTGTTGGTATTAACAATATTGAAGAACACTGAACAACGAACATCTTTCGGAAAAAATATTGTTACGACTGTATTACACGGTGTACCTCGTCCTGATACCGTCTTGGAAAAAGGAGATATCTTGGCGATATATGGGTATAATGACCATATCAAGTCATTTTTATAGACTATTGTGCGTTAACTAATCAATGCATAGGTTATTACGGCGGTACCTACTAACGCACAATAAATTGAGAAATAATAGAGTTTTGCGTTTCGGATGAGTTTTATCATCCAACTACAAGCACACAGTCCGGCTAAAAAAGCTGCCAAAAATCCAAGACTCAAAGCAGGGATAGTCATGGTGGTTGCTTGTTCTATTACTTCTGGCTGGCTTATTGAGGACGTTTCAAAGATCTTTTTTATTGTTGCTCCGATAATAAGTGGCAACACCATGAGAAACGAAAATCTTGCAGCTTTATCTTTATCGGTCCCCATAAGGAGGGCTGTGGAAATCGTAGTGCCGGAGCGTGACAGACCGGGGAATACCGCCGCCAACATTTGGCCGATACCAATAACGAAGGCCCTTACCGTATTAATAGCTTTTCCCTGGTTTCTTTTTTTACTTGCAAACAATAGTAAAAGCGATGTAGCAAGTAAAGAACACCCTACAACAAGAAGGTTGGAAAACAATTGTTCCAAGGTATCGATAAAGAAAAGTCCGACAATCACCGCAGGAACCATGGATACCAGTATCGATATGGCAAAGCTCAACGATTCGTTTTTTCGGAACGCTAACAAACCTTTAAGGATATTATAAATATCCTTTCGAAACACCACGAGTGTGCTCAAGGCCGTTGCGCCGTGCAGCATTACGGCAAACAACAGGTTATCCTCATCACCATAGTCAAGTCCTAAGATTTCTTGAGCTATAATGATGTGACCGCTGGAAGATACGGGTAGGAATTCTGTTAGTCCCTGTACAATACCTACAATAATCGCTTTAAAAATATCCATTATTCTGCTTATCTTGATTGATAAAGGTGAAGGTGGCAAAAAGATGTTTTTGCCATATAAAAAACTGTGGCAAATATAGAGTTTCGACTTTGCAAAGCAAAACTTTCATGGTACGATTCTTAAAACTTCACGAAAGTTTTTAACACTTTTTGATACGGGCTTCTGCCGTGTCGGGCAGGTAAATTTCTAATCCTGCGTTATCCTCCTTTGTATAAGATTGATACTATCAAGTGGGAACTGGTTTTTAACCCACTGCCTCAGTTTATTCGCCTGTTCTTCCGCTAACGATTCTTTTGTTGCATATATAAATGCGATATGCTTCGATATGCTATCGGCGTCTACATATCGGCTTTGAACGCCTATGCTATAATCTTCTATCTCTGGAAAAAGGATGGATAGATCACTTTGAAGCCTTCCATTGTCCAATTCATAGCTTGCTAATTTATTGTTAAGCGCGCGGATGGTTAGATCTTTTTCGTTGACAGATATATTTCGTTGATTGATTTCGTTCAAAATACTTGACCGGATGTCAAGACTATCCTGTCGTATAACCAACTCCGTATTTTCTATACCAAATGATTTCATAGATTGCGAAAGTGCATCGATCTCTCTATTACTGAATTTCTTTGCCAAAAAGGCGAGTTCCAACTGCTTGGGCGAACGGTTTTGCAGGAGTCGCTCATAAATAATAGTATACCCTTTTTCCGTTAGTTCCTGCTGAATAAAAAGCTCTACCTTGTTCGTGTATTTTCGTTGTTGTATCATGGTGTAGGCAAAGTACAGGCTTGGGCCAACCAGTACTAATGTGATAACTGTTATCATCTGAGTAATACGTTTCTCTCGTTGCTTATCCACGTAATGCATCTTGGGATAACGGAGGTATTTAACAATGACAAATGTCGCCAGACAGATAAATACGCAGTTTATGATGTATAAGTATAACGCACCTGCGAAATAGCTTAGATTTCCAATGGCAAGCCCATAGCCCGCTGTACAGAGGGGGGGCATCAGCGCAGTTGCAATTGCCACCCCCGGTATCGGGTTGCCTTTATTTACCCTGGTAATCGCGATGACGCCAACAACGCCACCGAAGAATGCGATAAGTACATCGTAGATGTTTGGGGAAATACGTGCCAAGAGTTCCGATTGCGCTTCTTTAAAAGGGCTAAGGGTGAAATATAGGAATGATACAACCAGACTAATTCCTGTTGCTATCAATAGATTCTTGATTGACTTTTTCAGGAGCGGAAAATCAAATGTCCCTAACGCAAAGCCTGCTCCCACAATTGGTCCCATAAGCGGGGAAATTAACATGGCTCCGATAATGACGGCAGTCGAATTGACATTCAGTCCGATTGACGCAATCACGATGGCACAGGCCAGAATCCAAGCATTGGAACCCCGGAAGGAGATGTTGGTGACGACGCTCTCCAGCACGGTTTCCTTCTTATCTTCTCCCTGGTGGAGATCAAAGAAACGTATAAAATTTATCATCATGTTTTTCGCTACACCGTAAGATCAAAATTTGCCTTAGCCTTCTTTTCGGATGTGGATATCTCGTTGAGGGAAGGGGATCTCAATTCCGGCACTATCCAGTGCAGCTTTACAATCGATGATCAACTGTTCGTTCATGGTCCAGAAATGTTCGTTAGTGGTAGTCACTCGTATCGATAGATTGACGGCACTGTCTCCAAGCTCGGTAACAACAACTTGGGGCGCTGGTTCTTTCATCGCGTATTCATTTTTATCGATTACAGCTAACAATAATTCCTTTGCGTCTTTTAAATTAGCACCATATGATACTCCTATGTCAAACCATGTTCTTCGCGTCCCGAGCTGGGTGTAATTGGTTATACTGCTATTCGACATTGGCCCGTTGGGGACGACAACTAGTTGGTTTTGGGGGGTAGTGAGTTTTGTATTAAAAATATCTATCTCTTGTACGGTGCCTGATACGCCGGTGTCGGATGAGATATAGTCTCCAATTTTGAAAGGCTTGAGCACCAGAATCAATATTCCTCCAGCAAAATTTGCCAATGACCCCTGTAGGGCTAATCCAATGGCTAGTCCGGCTGCACCGATCATTGCTACAAAAGCAGAGGTCTGGACACCAAGCTGCGTAACCACCACAATAAACAGAAGAATGTTGAGTCCCCAGTTGATAAGGTTGAGGAGAAAACGTTGAAGCGATATATCCATCTGACGTCTTTGAAATGTCTTCTCCGCCATCCGTTTTATAAACCTAATCAACCAAGAGCCGATCAAGTATATGAGGAGAGCGGAAACAAATCCTGTTAGGATTCTCGGCGCCCATGCAATAGCTGCGGAAACAAAATTATCCCAATGTTGCTGAATATCATTAAATTCCAGATTATTCATTTTAGATGTTTTATAAAGTTCAAAATTCAATATTGTGTTTCGTCGGAAATATAGGAAAAAATATTTGAATCCTGATAAAATCATCCAGTACATTCCTTTTTGTCCGCTTGAAGTTTTCCGTTTCTTTCTGGTAAACGGAAGGTTAGTATTGTATGTTCTTCTTTTGTAACTTCGTAGAATACGAAGCTACGATTTTGGCTGGTGTTGAAAGATTCTTAATAATGGCAGATAAACAGACTAATGACATGCAGGGCCGGCAGCGCTGTTGCTCGCAGGAAGAAAACACACACACTAAAGAAGGTGTGGAAGAAACGCTACAGGATGATAGTTGTTGTAGTACAAAGCATGTTCGGAAAGAGTACAGCAATGATGGGCATAAGCATGCAAGTCATAACAATAGTATTTTCAAGATGTTTCTGCCTGCATTCATTTCTACAACGCTATTACTTATGGGGCTTGCCATGGATTATGTGGAGACACAGAGATGGTTTACAGGCGGGGTTAGGATTATCTGGTATGTGATTGCCTATATTCCCGTGGGTGTGCCTGTGCTCAAAGAAGCTGTAGAAAGCATAAACAAAGGGGACATCTTTTCGGAATTTCTTCTAATGGGTATCGCAACAATTGGCGCGTTTGCTATAGGCGAGTATCCGGAAGGTGTTGCCGTAATGTTATTTTATAGCGTCGGAGAAGTGTTTCAAAGTATGGCCGTTTCGAGGGCGAAGCTGAACATCAAATCATTGCTAGATCAAAGACCTGATAAGGTATGGGTTATAAGAAATAAAGAGCCTGAAATGGTAAATGCGGAAACGGTGGATATCGACGAAATTATAATGCTAAAACCCGGTGACAAATTGGGTTTGGATGGGACACTGTTATCTGATTCTGCTTCATTCGACACCGCCGCACTCACGGGGGAAAGTAAACCTGACACCAAAAGTAAAGGAGAAACAGTTTTAGCAGGGATGATAAATCTAAATACTGTCAGTCAGGTAAAGGTTACAGCGGCGTATACGGATAGCAAGTTAAGTAAGATTTTGACATTGGTGCAACACGCTACTTCTCAAAAAGCACCGACGGAATTATTTATCCGTAAATTTGCCAGAATATACACACCTATCGTCGTGTTCCTCGCCATTGGAATCGCGCTCCTACCTGTATTATTTGTTTCGGATTACGTATTCACCGATTGGTTGTATAGGGCTTTGGTGTTCTTGGTTATTTCTTGCCCTTGTGCGTTGGTTATTTCGATCCCTTTAGGATATTTTGGTGGTATCGGGGCTGCAAGCAGGAATGGTATCTTGATAAAAGGTAGCAATTTTTTAGATACTTTGGCCAACATCCAGAACGTGGTAATGGACAAGACGGGAACAATGACGAGAGGTGTTTTTAAAGTCCGCGAAGTGAATATTAATGCGGAATTTGAAGAGCGTGAGATTCTTCAGATGGTCAATGTTTTGGAAAGCCATAGCACACACCCTATAGCAACAGCTATTCACGAATATGTCGGAAAGCCAAACAGTGAAATTAAGTTGGAAAATACGGAAGAGATCCCTGGCCAAGGATTAAAAACCACTATCGGTGGAAAAAACCTGTTGGTTGGAAATTTCAAACTGATGGCGAAATTTGGAATCCAACACGACTTAAATCCCAATACCATCGTTTATACGACTATTGCCATTGCTTACGATAATAAATTTGTTGGCTACATCACGATTGCTGATAGTGTCAAAGCGGATTCCAGGCTGACTATTGATAAATTGAAGTCGCTTGGTGTAAAACCAACCATGTTGAGCGGAGATAAGAGCACTGTTGTCGAGCACGTTGCCGAAGCACTGGGAATTTCAAATGCTTTCGGCGACATGTTGCCAGAAGATAAAGTAAACAAAGTAAAGGAAATCAAGACGCGAGGCGAAAGTGTTGCTTTTGTTGGAGACGGTATGAACGATGCTCCGGTAATCGCTTTGAGCGACGTCGGTATTGCTATGGGCGGACTAGGAAGCAACGCCGCGATCGAAACAGCGGATGTGGTTATCCAGGACGATAAACCAAGTAAGATACCGGTGGCGATTAACATTGGTAAACAAACCAGGAAAATTGTTTGGCAAAATATCGGATTAGCTTTCGGTATAAAAGCTATTGTTCTGGTTCTAGGAGCAGGCGGATTAGCGACAATGTGGGAAGCGGTGTTTGCCGATGTTGGCGTAGCATTATTAGCGATATTGAATGCTATACGAATACAACGGATGAGCTTTTAAAGAAAGGCTGACCATAAAAAAAGGAAACAACACAATCGTATTGTTTCCTTTAGTACCTAGGGCGGGAATCGAACCCGCACTCCCTTAACGGGAACAGGATTTTAAGTCCTGCGTGTCTACCAGTTCCACCACCTAGGCAACTGAGCGAAAGACGAGATTCGAACTCGCGACCCCAACCTTGGCAAGGTTGTGCTCTACCAACTGAGCTACTTTCGCTTGCGACGATGCAAATATAGACAGAAAATTTTATTCCTAAAATTATTTTGACGCTTTTTAATATGACTGTTGCTAACCGTCTAAAAATGTGCGTAATATTTTTCTTACCGAACCTTTAAAATAGGGGGCAATAGTTAATTGGTGTAATATTTGCTTATTTTTGTCGAAGATCAATATTTGTTATGAAGCGATTCTATCTGTTTGTTTTGGCGTTTATGGGCATTATCTGTATGTCAGAAAAAGGGTATGCCGACACATATCCCGAAGTTGTTTTCGACAACAGTTTGGTAAAAGGGGTCTATGCCAAAAGTAAAGTAAGCTATCAAGGACGTTCCTGGGTCGAGAACTTGAACCACCACCTATTAGTATCTGACACCCTGTTCTTCACACCGGGTAATGCACTTTCCTTGCAATATATGTCCGCAATGGAAGGCGATTGGCAAGTCGATTTACGATATAGCCGTCAAAAATTGAATTATCAGATTGAGCGGTCAGACTATCTCGTGCTAAAAGTGTTTATCAAGTCCGAAAATACAACAGCGCATCACCTGCCGAAAATAAATATCCAACAAAAAGGTTCGGAAACGAACGAGGTGGAATTAGCGTCGTATATAAAGAACCTTGACTACAATAAATGGATAGATGTGCGGATTCCAATAGCCGATTTGAAAAACTTGCATGTCAAAGAATCTATTACAGGGCTACGGTTTGCGCAAAACGGAACCGGTGAGGGGACGCATCACCTGTTTATTGATCAAGTAGAGTTTCTGTCAAAAAGCGTGTCAAGAGTAAAGCTTTCTTCCCCCGCTATTCTTTCGTCTGCTATAGCATATGACAAACAAGTCCGTTTACAATGGCAGTTGCCGTTGACACCTTCGATCCGTTATATAAAAATATATCGATCAGAAGATAACAAGGTGTTTAAGGGAGTTGGCATACGTCCGATATCGATGCAGGGCTGCCTAGATTACGTTCCGGATCTCAATAAATCCTACTATTATAAGATTGCATGGGTAGATTATAATTACGAGGAATCACCGTTTTCCGAAGTAAAGGAAGTAAAGACAAAAAAACTAGATGAGACCGGATTATTAGACTTGGTACAAGAAGCGCACGTCAACTATTTTGCGGAAAATTACGACATCAATAGTGGGATGTATCTGCCATTTCGTATGAAGGAACGTGCCATTGTATCGGTTAAAGAAAGTGGAAACGCTATCTTAAGTCTTATCGTAGGGGTGGAAAAGGGACGAATAAACAGGTCGTTAGCATTAGGCCGCGTTTCCCGTATGGTGTATTTTCTAACAAAAGCACAGCATCATCTGGGCATCTTTCCTGCATATTTCGATGGGCGTACCGGCCTACCCGAACACCGCAATAATGAAGCGACCTACGATGTATTGGCGACGTCTTCGATGATAGAAGCATTATTGGTGGCACGTCAGTATTTTGCTAAAAATGACGATGCCGAAACCGATCTGCGAAAAAGAATAACTACACTTTGGGAAAATATTAAGTGGAATGAATTAGTGGCCGATGGATACAACGATGTGTTGGTAGAAAAAATTGCAATGGCAGGTTTAACAGAGCATTATCCGACACTCGGAGGCATAAATGAGTCCATTAATGCTTACCTGCTGGCGATGAGTTCACCGAAACATGCTATCCCGCTTTCCGCTTACGAAAATGGAGTTAAAAATATAGATTTGACGTACTCATCGGATTATAATAAAATGGATAGTCTTGCCAGAGATACAATTTCGACTCTTATGCGGAGTTTCCGGTACGCCGTCGATCCACTTCGGAACATGCCAACGGATAATATGGCCAATAGGGTTTCTGTCTTTCAAGATACTGTCTTATATGGAGAGCATCTCTTGTTTGGATTTTCAGGATCGACTTTATTGGATCTATATAAGCCGTTTTTCACGATTGATCCCAAGTTGTTAAGAGACAAGAACGTCAACTATGAACAAGCTTTACGAAATTATATTCAGGTTCGGAAACGCCGCGATAACGAAATAGGGGTAGGGTCTACCAATTCCGATGTCTGGGGATTCTATCAACGTATGGATAGCGTCGGAAGTTATCGTATCAATCCCGCGATCGCGCCGTCGTCTATGTTTATTTTGAACGAAGAAGGTAAGAAAGCCGTATTAGCGTTGTATGATAATTACGGTGAAAACTTTTTTACAGAGTACGGATTCCGTGCTTGGCTCGATTTACGAAACAACGATGTATCGGATGAATATTTTGCTACCAACCAAGCGGCTATTACCGTCTGCATAGAAAATGCACGCTCTGGACTGATATGGAATTTGTACAAAGAAATACCAGAAATCAAGACATTGTTAGCGAAACTATTTGGAGCGGATGAATAAAATGGCGCTTTAGGCTTGAATATCGAAATCCGGTAACTCATAGCTTTAAAGAGCGATTTATTAAGATGAAAATTACTATCTTTACAGCATAACTTAAAAGCGAATTTCATGAAATATCTAGGTACTGCCGCGTTTTCACTCATTATTGCTCTTGGTGTAACGTCTTGCAAACAACAAGCTATTATGGTTAATCCTGGAGCTGTCGTCTCTAAGGATGGAACTGACGACGGCTTAAAAAATGTGAAGGGGGAGTTTAAAGACGCCACGCGTACGGATGAAGGGATTAAATTTACGCTTTCTTCCGACCTACTGTTTCCAACGAACTCATCTTATCTTACGGATAAAGCGAAGGTTGAATTGAGTAAATTATCAAAATTGCTGATTAATGACAGCGCTAGAAAGGTGCGTGTGGACGGTCACACCGATGCTACAGGAACAGCGGAATACAATCAATGGTTGTCTGAAAAAAGAGCAACTTCGGTCAAGAAATTCTTGGAAGATGCAGGCGTATCGTCATCTCGTATCAGTACACAAGGTCTTGGACAAACAAATCCAGTGGCAGATAATAAAACACCGGAAGGCCGTCAGAAAAACAGACGGGTAGAGGTGGTTATTTTGAACTAGCAGGAGACGCAATTAAGTAATGGATAGGCAAGTGGGCCGATTCAATTAATTGCGTCTATATCTTTTATTTCTGCTCAAACATTTTCGTATTAGCGGAAATATAATAGTTTTTATATCGGATGATGTCGCGAGAGTTTGTTATATATTTCACTGTCGCGGTTTTAAACAAGTAGGCAGTGGCCCGCTCTTCCATGGTACGAAGGAAAAACTCAAATTCTTTGTAAAGTTCTTTTCGTTCCTCTCCTGTGAATTTGCTGTTTCTGACAATGCCTAAAAATTGTTCGTTATCGATCTTGAAAGAGACACTATTTATACTATCTCGATAAAAATACAATAACGGCGTACGTAATTCATCCATAAAAATAGCGAAACTCACCTCGTCCTCCTGTATTTTGATGATGTATGCATGAAAATGTACTGTGCCAATTTTTTGATCATCTATAGCAATTAGTTTAGTAAACATAAAACACGTCGTAGGTTCCCGCTAAAAATACAATTTATAATTTTGATTTTTTCGCTTTTTGCATATTAATTCGATGTTAATGTAAATTAACAGATAGTAATCCTTTGATTCATAGTGTTGTTTGCTTAATAGTTTAAATTTAGTTATATTTGTGTTTTCAAACGGTAAGTCTGTCTGGGTAACCTAATTTGCCCATAGCAAATACGACTCGTCTGCAGACACACGCCAATCACAAAAAATTTAAACAATAAAAAAAGAAACGATATATGATGCTATTAGCAACGGATTTGGATGGGACATTTTTAGGAGGAAGCATGGAAAGCAGATTACGTCTGTATCGCCTGATCAAACAATCACCCGACATACAGCTTGTATTTGTTACGGGACGAGGTTTAGAGTCCGTTATTCCATTGCTCAATGATCCACTCCTTCCGAAACCGAATTACATCATTGCAGACGTAGGGGCAACTGTGGTTAACGGGTTAACGTTAGAGGCCGTGGAGCCAATACAAGGTGATATCGACAATAAATGGCCCTCTCCATATGAGATACGTTCGAGTGTCTTAGAGAAAGCGGATGTTGCTTATCAAGAAGTCCCGCAACAACGTCGGTGCTCGTTTTATTATGATACCGAGACAGATCTATCTCCAGTTTATGAGATAGCACAGCGCTTCGATTGCGATGTTATTACATCGGTTGATAGATATCTCGATATATTACCGAGGGGCGTGAATAAGGGAAGTACATTGAAAGCCTTAATTAAGCATTTACATATCGACGAGATCAATGTATTGGTAGCAGGCGACACCCTTAATGATCGTTCTTTGTATGATACGCTGTATAATGGAGTGGTTGTTGGAGAGGCTGAAGTGGCACTACTCGAGCATACGGCCGATTATAAGAGCGTCTACCAAGCCACTAAACCCGGCGCAGGAGGGATTATCGAAGCAATGGAACACTTCGAACGTTTCCGTACATATACGGAAACGACGGATATATATAAATCTATGGAGTCCCATAAAGGCTCGAACCAACTCGTAATGGTTTACCACCGATTGCCTTTTGAACAGGATGTTGTCAATGGGGAAACGATAAGAGTCGCTCCGAAAAGTCCAAATGGCATTATCCCCTCGTTACTCGGATTATTTGAAAAGGGACGTTCCGGTATTTGGATTGGAGAGGAAGTTAAACAAGTAGATCGTCCAGATGTTCCAAATCAGTTGATTGACGAAGACAAATATCCGAATTTGATAGCGGCTACGATTAGCCTTTCCAAAGCGGACATTGATCAGTTCTATCGCGTATTTTGCAAAGAAGCTTTTTGGCCCATGATTTTCTCCTTTGTAGACAAAGCAAAGTTTAATCACAACGATTGGGAACATTATCTAAAAATCAACCGAATCTTTGCCGAACGCATTGCCAAAGAGGCTGACCAAGATGCGCTGGTATGGATTCACGAGTATAATCTGTGGATGGTTCCGGCTTATTTGAAACCACTTCGCCCGGATCTAAAGATTGGTTTCTTCCATCATACACCCTTTCCGGCAGCAGATATTTTTAACATCATCCCTTGGCGTAAGGATATCATAGGAAGTTTATTGTTATGCGATTTCATAAGCTTTCACATTCCACGTTACGTAGAGAACTTTATCGATGTGTTACGTTCTCACACGCCGTTTAAGGTGGTTAAGCGAATTAATACAGCAAAACAATTTTTGACCTATAGTTGTGCACTGGGGGTAAGCCAAATGACTAAAGTTATTGAGATTGATGGTCGTCAAATACGGCTGGGCGCACTGCCTGTTGGAGTAAATATGGGTAAGATACGGTCGATTTTTAAACAACCCGGTATAAAAAAAGAGATATCCGCTGCGCTCACCAATAAGTCCAGCGGAATGAGCACCATCCTCTCTGTCGAGCGCTTGGACTATGTAAAAGGTCCGCTGGAGAAAATTCAAGCATTTGGTGAATTTCTCGAGGAGTATCCGGAGTACCATGAAAAGGTGGAGCTGATAAATATCTGCACTCCGCCTTCCCAGGGCATGAAAATATATGATGACATACGCGACGAGGTTAATCGCGCCGTAGGAGAAATCAATGGGCGCTTCGCTACCATGAATTGGATGCCCATTCAATATTTCTATAGGTCGTTGCCTTTTGAAGAAGTGGTGAGACTCTACGCGATCAGTGATATTGCCTGGATTACACCATTAAGAGACGGGCTTAACCTTGTTGCAAAAGAGTATGTGGCTGTACAAGGAATAATAAAAGGAGCGGGCACCTTGGTATTATCGGAATTTGCGGGTGCATCCGTTGAACTACCTTATACTATTCTAACAAATCCGTACGATATGAAAAGTATGAAGGAAAGTTTACTGAAAGCGCTGCTCATGCCGGAGGAAGAAAGGGCAACTCGTATTAATAGGCTATATGATCAAGTGAAATACTACGATATCCACTATTGGGGAAGAGATTTTGTGAGGGAGCTGGAAAGGAGTGCGAAATAGACATAGCAATAAAGACGACTTTCCAGACATGGAAGGCCATTTATTTGTTTTTCCGCTTTTCCACCTCGTTTTCGATATGATCTAAAACAAGAGAACCATAATCCACGTTGTTTAGTTTAGACGCTAGATTGAGACCGCCGGGGCTAAAGACATTGATTTCCATTATTTTATCTCCTACGATATCTAGCCCTACGAAATACATGCCGTCTTCCTTAAGCTTTTCTGTAACTTGAGCGACGGTAGCTAAGATGGTTTCGTCAACATTTGCCTTTTGCGCAGTTCCGCCTTGATGGATGTTACTCCGGATATCGCCTTTTTGCTGTATTCGGTTAACACCGGCATATTTTCCTGCTATCTGTATAGGGTCACCATTCAAGAGGAAAAAACGAATATCGCCGTTTGCAGCTTCCGGCAGATACTCTTGCGCAAGCAAATAGCCATCGCGTGTGATGACTTCTACAGTCTGCTTTAGGTTGTGTCGCTCATCCTTTTTCACTAGAAAAACATTTTTTCCACCAGAGCCCGTCAACGGCTTTAAAATGATTTGATGGTCTTGGCTGTCCAGGAAATTGACAACGTCATTGTAAGACCGCGTGATCATGGTTTTAGGACGAATTTTTTTGGGAAAGTATTCTAAATATAATTTATTGGTTGCCTCTACCAACTTATCGGGATCATTGATAACCCAGGTTCCTTGTCGCTTGATAAGCTGAGCGAACTGTAGAGCAGTGGGAGGAGCCCAAGGGCGGTTGAGCATATCTATAACAGGATCGTAGCGAATCCAAAGGACATCCATTTGCGTAGCATCTATATATTGCTTTTCCTTTTTACGTATCATCTCCAAAAAACCTTCTTGACTTTCTATATTTTCTGATGGTTCTATCACGCGACAATGGGCACCGATATTATGCTCGTTGTGATAAGTGAAGTCAGCCAGACCGATATAAAATACTTTATGCCCACGTCCATGTGCTTTAAAAGAAAGAAACGTGGTCGTGAAGTTGCTTTCCTCTTTGTGGGTTTGGTTGATTAAGAATGCGATGTTCATATATCCTTTATTAATTTTAGTAATTAATCATTTTAAAAATACTGGCGAATTGATCTACATCTTTTAATTTATCCGTATAAGGCTCGTGTAAATAACGGGGTTTGATGCGCGGCGGCCGTAATACACCCCGTTGAATTAAATCATGGACAATAGGCAAATAGTCTTCTCGGATCTTTCCAATTGTAAGTAGATTCAGATCTTTGCCTTCCTGTATATACTGGATAAGTTCTTTGAAACCCTGTAGGTAAGCAGTGTCTTTTGTTAGTCCGCCGGAACGATATACACGCATCGCTATGGTAAATGAGGTGCTGGTACTAAAGTGATACTCTTCGTGTAGCATGTCAAATGTTTCGACAAATGAATGTCCTAATAGCATGTGTTGCACAGCAATAACACGTCCCGCCAATATGCGTAGTCGTTGATTCGTAAGGCCGTCAACTAGATATTCGGCAAGAACGGCGAGTCCTTCCTGCAGCTGCTCGTATCCAGGAACACCTAGTCGGAATAGACTAAAAGGCTGTTCTTTTCCATTGAAGTACGTAATTATGTGGGTACCCACTTCATGTTGGATAAGCGCGATCGCTCTCCGCTTACTTATTCTGTATTGCTTACTAATATTCAGCACACCGTGGTTCACCATAACCCCGGCGATATCATCGCGGACACGCACACTGGTTTTGAAGGTTGGCGATTGCTGCTGGAGAAAGGATATTTCCTCTTCTGCTAGTCGGGCAAAAGCCTTAGCATCAAGATATTCTTCTTCCGATTCTTCCCTTTCCGACCGCGTTATACTATCAATAGCTGTAAGCATGGCCTTTGCCAGTCCATATAACTGTTCATCCACATTGCCAAAAACCATCAGGCTTCCGTATTTGAAATCTGAGGTGCCACGAGAGGCGAGCATCGTCATCATATCATCAAGTTCCCGCCGTTTGTCTCTAAAAAGATAGGCTATCGTTGGGTCATAGATATCTTCGATACGCAGATTATATAAGTTCCTCTTTACGATATCCGGATCGATCGGAATGGGTCGGTAATGAAAAACTGGCGCTTTTCTGTATTTATCTTTTTTGAATTGCAGCCAGGCTTCGTGTGAGTTGGTAGGTGTAACGAGCAGTAAGAAATCAAACTTCTGACTCTCTTTAGCTAATGCGCGGTCTATTTCATATATCTCGGCGTTGAGTCGTTCCTGACCTTTCATTTTAAACTGGGCCGCCCGCGCTGTTGTATACAGTCGTACAAATTCAAAAAATAGCCGTGACAGGCCTTTTGCCAAAGATTCTCGAAAAGCCCGTGCCAACAGCGGCAAGTGCGCGCCTTCGATATTCTCATATCTCTTGCGGACGGAGATGCCGAGAGAGATGACGATATTTTTTTTTGTGTCGTCTGTGTCGACTAAGAGTGGAAGCCGGGGTGGACGTGGTAACTTTGTTTCTCTTTTAAGTTCGACGAGGAATTCAGGAGCCTCGGTTTCTATATTTTTCTTTAAGTACTCGGCCAATACCAGCGCATTTTTTTGCGAGAGATGAATGGCTATATCAGCATCCTGGTCTTCCGGGGCACTCCATACTTCGATAAGTAAACAGGTGCCAAATTCTTCTGCAAGTGCTGTTGCCAGCTTTGGAATCCATAAACTTACCGAATCGTCACCATTATATGGCAAGAATACCGCACTGGCTAATTCGGATTTTGTGAGCTCCGATAACATACGATCTTTACCTGAATCGGGTACACGGTATATAAATAGATAAGGGACTATTTTATTAAAAATAATCTTTCCCTTATTGGGAACTTGTTTGTGTATGGGCGTTCTGTCTTTAATTGCCCGTAATAGTTGAGGCAATATTTTATCCTTAAACTCCATATACGTCTAGTTTTTGCAAGTCTTTTAAGGTGTGAAGTAACAACTGTTTGTATTCTAGAATAACGGGTTGGTAGGGAAGACCCGTCCATTCGTTCATAAAATCTTTCCGGAATTCGATGGATAGAACACAACCCTGGTTACCAAATTTGTCGAGAATATGTTGCGCTAGATATCCGCCTTTAAACTTTACGTTCTCTCGGATATCAATAGCTTCATCCAAAATTCGCTGGCTACGTACGCTCTCCATAAATCTATCGATTAGTGGTCGCCATTTTTCTGTATTGTAGTGGGTGCCCAAATTTATTTGCGGATTGGCGTGCTTATCTATGGGTTGTTTTGCGTCGGCTCGTTGCGCATTATACGAATGCACATCAAAAACAACAAAAAAGTGATATTTATCAATGGTTTGTTGTATATAGCTATCTACCTGTTTATAGAAATTTTTGTGGTCGTCATAGAGCTGTTGTAAAACGGTAGATGGTAGCGTATCTTTCCAAACCTCCAATCCCCAAGCCTGTTCTGGTCGAAGGTACACCGAATTTTCTTCCTTCCTGTTGACGTCCAATTGAAAACGTGATGATCCTACAAAAAGTTGGTTGATCGGTAGTTCCGCCATCGAGGCCGTATAGGGGTCTTCTTCTCTCAAACGTTGCGTTTCATCTAACAGCATAAAATGCTCAACGGCTGAATCTATTTGATGTCCGTCGTGAACAGCGAAAGCCCAGAAAGGGCTGTCAGCAAGGTGTACGCTGTATTGGAAAAATGACGCCATAGTTGTACTCTCTTTTGATAATAATAACATGTTAATCGACAAATAGTTTTATACGCAAACCCCGAGAAATGCCTCAATAAAAAATAAAAATCGCAGAAATCTTAGTTGTGTAACTAATGTGACCAAACAATAAAAAATAAAATAGGAACTTTGTATAAACACAGAAGCGAATTAATATAGAAATATTTATAAATATTATGTTTTTTCAACGCGTATATGATAAAAGTTTATCGCAAGCTAGCTATGTAATAGGCTGCCAAGCCACAGGTGAGTCCGTTGTAATCGATGCACAAAGAGATATTGATGTATATTTGCGGATTGCAGACGAAAATAACCTCCGTATCACGCATATTGCCGAGACACACATTCATGCAGATTTCCTTTGTGGTTCGCGAGAATTAGCAGCGGTTACGGGGGCTAGGATATACCTTTCCGACGAAGGCGGTGCAGATTGGCAATATCAGTTTTCACATGTTGGACTACAAGATGGCGATGTTGTTCAAGTGGGGAATCTAAGTTTGGAGGTTATCCACACCCCTGGACACACCCCCGAGAGCATCAGCTTTTTACTGATTGATAACCCAGCTACGGACAAGCCTGTTATGGTGTTTACCGGTGATTTTATTTTTGTGGGCGATATCGGTCGTCCGGATCTTCTAGAAAAGGCAGCCGGGCTGGCGGGAACAAAAGAAGTTGGGGTTAAGCAGACGTTCCAATCACTGAAAAAATTTGCAACGCTACCAGAATATGTCCAAGTGTGGCCGGGACATGGAGCAGGGTCTGCTTGCGGAAAAGAACTAGGAGCGGTGCCTAGCTCTACCGTTGGATACGAAAAAAAACGTAATTGGGCGTTTCGTTACAATAATGATGAACAAGGGTTTGCTGATTATTTATTATCCGATCAACCTGAACCGCCAAGATATTTTGCTATGATGAAGCGTCAAAACAAAGTTGACCGGCCGTTGCTGATCGCGGTTCCCAAGCATCCAAAACTATCTAGGGCACAATTTTTGGCTGCCTATCAGAAAGGGCTCATCATTGTGGACACGCGAAGTAAGACCGACTATGCAGGAGGATTTATTCCCGGAAGCTTGAATATACAGGGCAATAGTTCTTTCGCCACGTGGTGCGGCTGGCTTCTGGATTATCAGCGACAGTTCATTTTAGTGGCTGAAGAGGACAGCATGGAAGACTTGACACGAAAATTGATGCGTATCGGTATGGATAACATGTACGGTTACATTTCCGACATCCATGATTTGGGATTGGATCTAGAAACAATGGATGTGGTTTCTATAGAAGAATTTGAGACGTACATTGGGAAAGAGGATGCGCAGATCGTCGATGTACGTGGCACCATTGAGTATGAAGCGGGGCATATACAGGGAGCCGATCACGCTTTTGTGGGGACCCTGCAGGAGCATCTCGATACAATCAGCCAAGACAAACAGCTCGTTATCCATTGTCAGGCAGGCGATCGTTCAACCATAGCCTATTCTATTTTGAAGAGAAATGGGTTTAATAAAGTCAAGAATTACGCGGGAGGAATGAACGAATGGAAACAAAAGGGAAATCCGGTCATCTAAGTTATAATAAAGAGATAGGTAATACTCGTAGATTTGTAATTAAATAAAACGCAACATGCTAGAATTGTTAAAACAACCGTGGCCTTGGTATATCGCAGGACCGTTGATCGGGCTTACAGTGCCCGCCTTGTTGCTATTAGGCAATAAATCGTTTGGAATCAGTTCGTCGTTACGACATATCTGTGCTGCATGTGTCCCGGCGAAGATTCCTTTCTTCCAGTATAACTGGAAGAAAGAAATGTGGAATCTATTTTTTGTCGCCGGTATTCTATTAGGCGGTATTGTTGGAGCTGGAATACTCGGCAACCCCAACGCAATAGTTGTAACTCCGGCATTGATGGAAGAGCTTGTAGATTATGGGATAACGAATTATAACAATTTAGTTCCCGAAGATATTATGAACTGGCAATCGCTGTTTACGGTAAAAGGATTTTTGCTGATGGCAGTGGGTGGTTTTTTGGTCGGATTCGGTACGCGCTATGCAGGCGGCTGTACAAGCGGGCACGCTATCATGGGACTGTCTAATCTTCAATGGCCGTCACTTGTAGCCACGATATGTTTTATGATCGGAGGTTTTATCATGGCGAACCTAATTTTGCCATACATACTGTTACTTTAAACAAAAATAGAAGATGGGTTACAAAAAGATAGATTTGGAAAACAAAGCATATCAAAATGTCAAGTACTTGATAGTGGGTATGCTTTTTGGGATTATATTTGTTAAATCAGAAGTTATTAGTTGGTTTCGTATACAGGAGATGTTCCGTTTGCAGTCCTTCCATATGTACGGAATCATTGGCAGCGCTGTATTGGTCGGAATGATATCCGTCTGGTTAATTAAAAGGTTTAATATTAAGACTATAGACGGTGAACCAATCCATATTTCTCCGAAGAAATTCAATAAAGGTCAAATATATGGCGGATTGATTTTCGGATTCGGGTGGGCGATCACCGGCGCTTGCCCCGGACCATTGTTTGCACAAATTGGTACTGGAGCAACCGTAGTCACGGTGACCTTGCTGAGTGCTATCGCCGGTACATGGTTTTATGGCTATTTAAGAGAAAGGCTGCCACATTAATAAATTTGGCGTCGTGGTGAAAACTTTTTTTCTCTAAAATGCTTATATATTTGTAGCTCCTGTTCGCTACGATTAAATAAGATAAAAAGAAACAGCATGACATTTCAAGAGATAATAAATCAAGATAAACCGGTACTGGTTGATTTTTTTGCCGAGTGGTGCGGCCCCTGCAAAACGCAAGCACCGATATTAGATGAAGTAAAGGAAAGGGTAGGTGAGGATGCTTCCATTATAAAAATAGATGTGGATAAGAACCCCCAAGTCGCCTCAGCCTTGGGGATCCGTGGCGTACCCACATTGATTCTTTTCCAGAAAGGGGAAATACGTTGGAGACAGTCTGGTGTTTTTCCCGCAAATGAACTCGAACGCTTAATTAAGGAGAATCTCTAAAATATCGTTCAATATCGTTCGACAAATTTCGTATAAGCATCCAGTACTTCCCTTAAAAAATTAGCAGTATCTTCGTTGGTTAAACTACCACTGTCGTCAAACAGGTTTTGTACGTTCGCTAGATAAACCTCTGGCTGTTGCAGCACCGGCATATCAAGAAAAACAAGTGATTGCCGTAGATGGTGGTTTGCACCAAAACCGCTTAAATTACTAATGGATGACGAGATGACCAGCGTCGGTTTTCCCTGCCATGCGTTTTGTCCATAAGGTCGAGAACCAACATCTATTGCATTTTTTAATACCCCTGGTACAGACCGATTGTATTCTGGCGTAATGAAAATCACCCCATCTAAAGATTTGACCTTATTTCGAAAAGGGGCATAGGACGCTGGGGAATCGCCTTCGTCATAATCTTGATTATATAAAGCAAGGTCACCAATTTCGATACGCTCCAATGTACAGCCCTCTGGCGCATTTCCAATAAGAAAATTTGCAATTTTTTTACTGAAGGATCCCTTTCTTAAAGACCCCACGATGATACCAATTGTTTTTTCTGCCATAATAGATATGATTTTGTGTCTTAATCATAACAACTACCCGTAGCAGAAGGTTTTGAAAACTTATCGCTACTTAACCTCTATATCAGTCCCTTCACCTTGAGACGGCTCTTCCGTTTTTTGTTCGTCCGAGAGAGGAGCATCCTCACCTTTCCGCTTTTCCACGGTGATTTTACATTCTGTAAGTAGAGCCGCTAATGCGCCGATCGCGGCGAAAATGGGTGCGAATACCACGCCTACTACGCCAATAGTTACGGGAAAACTCATGATTTCTTTTCCCGATTTATCGGAGATACTGATTTTGGTCACGTTACCTTCGGCAATAATCTCCTTGATTTTCTTTAACAGGTTCTCACCGTTTACAATAAATGTTTCTTTGAATGACATAATAATTTGTTTTTTAGATAATATAATGAATAACAATTTCTGGTATACTTTGTTCAGTGTATGCGGAGTTTCTCTAACATCTGCACGCGGATATCTGTTTGGTGTCGGAGTAGCCTATCGTAGTCCGAATCACTGTCGGTTAATTTCATAACCAGTACAAACAATTCAATCGCAAGAAAAAAGAATAAGAAAAGTAAATAAACAAATAATGCTATGGAGGAAGAAGTTACCACATCATGCAATAGCGTCAGTTCATCCAGAAAGCCGGTAGAGGCTTTCAATTCCTGTTCCTTTAGCTCTTTAATCGATGTAATGGATGCCGCCAGCGCAAATTTTTTACTTTGTAGCGTTTCAATCTGTTTATGCAGCTGCTCCATTTCTAGCTTTTTTGGATTTTCCATGACGGATTTGTTGGTAGATTGCGTGCTGTTCACTTCTTTCCCTTCGCTGTCCCTTGTAATACTGCGATTTGTATAGGACGTTACGATAACCGGATTCCTTTTAAGATCTTCGCTTACTGCTTCGTATCTAGAATTAGCTGTCGAAATCATGGTATCCAGATCTTGAATTTGTTTCTGTAAATCTTCTTCTGATTGTTTTACTGCAATTTTTACCCGCTCATCCATTACTTGGGCCTTGCGCAATTCGATATCATCTTTAAAGGTAATCTGATCCATAATAAAAGCCCCTAAGATAGACATCACTAACGCGAGAAGTATGCGGAATAGGCTAGACCAAGTACTAACACGTGTCGACAGAATAATAATGCGTTCGATTTGGATGACGACGAAACTCATCAGTATACCACCCAATATTCCGCCCCAAGTTGCTAAGTGGAGATAACGTGTTGCAAAACTATAACCAATGAAAAACCATACTAAAACAATAAGCAACATGGCGGAGGTATATTTCTTTACATTTTTTGCCGATTGCTCGCTGGAGTTTTTGACGAGATTGTAATTGAAACCCGTAAGAAAACACCCAAATTTTAACCACCAGTCTGTCATGTGTTAAAATTTTTTGGTTAATAAATAGGCTTGGGTAATAGATGCCATGCCTTTCATAAAGCCTCGTTTATATGATAAGATCGCACGTTCGCACAAACCTGTGTTCGCTTGTACGGCTTGCTCAAATGCTTTTACCTTTTCTATATGACCCAAAAGATCAGTCTGTTTGATTCGTAGTTCATCGACTAAATCGACCAATCCGGCGCGTTCCCGGGAATGGATATGAAATTCGATGTCTTTCATGAGGGAATCATGATATGTTCTGACCTGATGGATTAAAATCTCTAGATCGTATTTAATCAATTTTATATTGTCGTTTCGGTAACCTTCATCCGGACTAGTAAGTGCGTCGTTGTATCCCCGCGTTTCAAAATCCTGCTGCAGGTAGTTGTAAATGAGGAAAATACCTTGACCATCATGTATAGACGCTCCGTTGAGTTGAGGCTTACTATCCACCGATGCCGCTACTGCGTTAACGGGTGGAGCTTCTGCTGCGTTTTGTGTATCTTTACTCTTTTTAAAAATTGTAAACCATCCCATTTGTTTCGTGTTTGTAGAAACAAAATAAGGAGTAAAGGGAAAAAGATAGGAGGGTATTTAGGTAAGTAAGTCCAAAATATAGGTGAAAGCCTCCTTACAGTCGGTGAAAGACCCCCAAACTATACCATCTTCCAGGCATCGGAATGGCACTTGTTTCGATATACGTGACGTCAAAGATGTTCTGGGCATCGGCATACACCGAAAGGAACGGAAAGCTATAGCCAATTCGTACATCTGTTAAGAAATAAGATTTATCTGATATACGCTGTTGGAAACGGTTGGCTACAGAAGCGTTCCATACCCTGTTGTTGGCCATGATTAGTAACTTCGCCTGATGTTTGAGATTTTCCAAATTATATTTGGATGTGAGTCCCTCAGTTTGTTGGAGCGACGCATGCAGATAGTTGTATCCCATATTCACCCTGTAACGGATGTCATCATGCTGAAACGTATAAAGAAAATTGGTATTTATGCCGTGTATTTTGTTTTTACCTATATTATATGGCTGAAAAGGATCCTTCGTATCTGCTCTTATCCAATCGATAAAGTTTCGGATGTCGCGGTAAAAATAGCCGCCGTGGGCAATAAAATTAGTACTTTGGAATTTAATGGCGGCTTCGGTTTGCCAAGCGTCCTCTGAGAATAAATCAGGATTGCCGATATTTCCCGGACGCTGGTCTAAGTAGAGGTCAGTAAAAGATGGAATACGCTGGCTTGATCCGGTGTTGAATACTATTTTCCATTTAGGCGCAAAGCTGTAACCTAGGTCGATACCTGGATAGGCCTGCCAGCCGTACTGCGTGTTATAATTAATGTATGCCCCCACGTTGATGGTCATATTTTTTATTTGTTCGGTCCTGTACTCCGCATAAGCACCATGGTTATTTCGATCATGTTTGCCCATATTAGAACTGACAATACGGTCAAGGCGAGATTCTAACCCGAGTCCAAAATCTCCAAAGGCAGTACGATATTGACTGTTCAGCTCCATTGAAAAGGCATTTGTATAATGGAGAGAGCGGGCCGACGAAAGGTTGTGCTTGAAATAGCGGTAATCATCCTCGTTATACCGATTGGTTATGCGCGGACTAAAATAAAAACGTTCGGAAAGTTGATGTTTTGAACCGACAGAAGCGAATATCGTTTCAACAATTTCTTCAGACTCTCTATCTCCGGGAGCGGCATAGAAGCCATTAGCGCCAAAACGATTGTACATATAGCTACCCAGCCATTCCATCTCATTATCATCATCTATCGCTAGATTCCCTTGATAAAATATTTTATCGTTCTGTGAAGCGGTGTTGTATCGTTGTCCATTAGATTTTTCTTTGTTATAGTATAGCTGATGTTGGTGTTTGTCGCCAAACCAACTCGCGCCGATTTGTGTACCGGCGTGATAATAGATACCATCTTTATCCTCTTCGTCTCTGTTTTTAAACGAACTGCCGGTATATACGTTGGCCTGTATTGAGCTTTTTTCTACTTTCTTGGTAATGATATTGATCGCCCCAGTTAGCGCATTGATACCATAAACACGTGCTGCTGCACCGCGAAGCACTTCTATTCTCTCGATTGCATCTAAAGGAATAGGGAGATTCAGGTTGTGATGCGCTGTTTGCGAATCGGAAACTTTTGCTCCGTTGACCAGAACTAATGTTTGTTCAAAGCTCCCGCCATCAATACTTATATCCGCCTGTGCACCAAAAGGGCCGCGTTGTCGCAGGTCGACTCCATTTAAAAGCCCCAGTACTTCATTCAGGTTTTTGACCGGTAGTTGTTTGATTTGTTCAGCATTTAAAATCTCTATATTTCGATTGTCTTTGCTAAAGGGAATTTGCAAACGGTTTGCGTGAACAATCACTTCTTGAATACTGTCTGTTTTAACTTCTTGAGCTCGTCCCAACAAAGGAAAAAGTATGGCCACAAATAATATTCGGTTACTGTATGTTATTTTCATCTGTATATAATTTGTTTTTTAATGGTGATGATGCTATCAGATTTATTCATTCTCGTTTGGGGTTGAATAATCATGATGGTTTCATGCAGCAAAAGTATTATCTTTCCGGATTGTTATATGGTTCCAATTTTAAGAAGATGAGTAGTCCGGTTTTAGATTTAATTTCCAGTTTTGTTTTTATTGACAGGACATCTATCCAACCTATATATCTACAGGTTGCGCAACAGGTAATAAATGCCGTTCAGCGTGGATATTTGTTGGTAGGTGCGAAATTACCTGGGACGCGAGCCTTAAGCGAAGCGCTGCAGGTACATCGTAAGACAGTTATCGCTATCTATAATGAGTTAGACGCCCAAGGATGGGTGGAAGTAATGCCAAACAAAGGCACCTTTATCGTTAATCAATCGCATCAGATGAAGATAGACAAACCTTATCAAAAATTGGTTTCACTAGCGAAGTATCCGGATCGAACAGGCTTTTTATTTAGGCAGTCTCCCGTTTTGGATAATCCTTTCGAATCGTCCGATTGCCGTTTGATTTTTAATGATGGACAACCCGATATACGTTTAACACAAATGCAACACCTTTCCCGCTGCTACAGTGCTTCCATGAAACGGAAACACAATCTGAGGCGTCTTACGAGATATCAAGCCGAGGGAAGTGAATATTTTAGGTCTCAATTGAGTAACTATTTGAATTTCTCGAGAGGGCTGCACATTTCAAAAAGTAATCTGCTCATCACCCGCAGCGTGGAAATGAGCTTATATATTATTTCGCAGATCTTGCTTTCAAAGGGTGATCATGTTTTGGTCGGGGACTTGAGTATGTTTTCTGCTAATATGGTTTTTCAGAAAATGGGTGCGCGGGTGCTTACTGTTCCCGTCGATGAAAGAGGTATGGATATAGATTATATCCGTACCCATTTTAATCCAGGGCAGGTGCGTATGGTTTATCTCACGTCGCATCACCATTACCCGACGACGGTTACCCTATCCGCCCAACGACGAATTGCCCTATTACAGTTAGCACAGGAATACGGTTTTGTTATCGTGGAAGATGATTACGATTATGATTTTCAATATGAACAGACGGCGGTTATGCCATTGGCGAGCGGCGATGTTGATGGGATGGTGGTTTACATAGGGTCATTTGGAAAATCACTCGCGCCAGCTTTTCGGACAGGCTTTGTCGTGGCGCCCGATAACCTAATCGCGGAAATGCGTAAATATTTAAGCATTATTGACCAACAGGGGGACGTGATCATGGAGCAAGCCTTGGCTGAAATGATAGCGGAAGGAGAGATCCATCGGCACCTCAAGAAATCCCTAAAAATATACCGTGAACGCCGGAATCTGTTCTGTGAAATTTTAGACACGTGCTTTAGTGACATCGTGACATTTGAAAAGCCTTCGGGTGGTTTGGCCCTGTGGACGACCTGGGACAAATCCCTTTCTCTCTTTCAACTAGCAAATCTTTGCCGAAATCAGGAGTTGTTTATTCCGAAGAACATTTTGTACCAAAACAGTACCCTGTCGGCGATGCGATTAGGTTTCGGCCATTTAAATGAGAACGAAATAGAGGAGGCATTAATGGTATTGCGTAGGGGAGTGGAAAAAATAAGCTAATGCCACTCTTCCCGGCCTATGATTTTTCCGCGTTGAATGTCCGATTGTTCTACCTTTTGATCAGCGTTAAACTTGCCTTTTAAAGCGGGCTGTCCAGCGTCTACCCAAGCAGAGAACCAAAAGGAGCCCGTCCGTTGAACAGATTTTCGCATGCGTTCTTCTACCATACCCTGCATACGTTGATGGTATGCGCGGGCATACGCATCCGAATATGTAGAAATAAGTACGTTGTTCCGGGTAATATAACTTCGTTGCAGATGTTTCGGAAAAGTTTCGGAAAGTTCTTTTTCTAGCTGTAATACATCATCCACCAGTGCGTTACTCTCTCGTACGATGGTCCATGCCGAATCGAGCGGATTATCGAGGTAATAGGCTTTGCCAACGAAAAGATTATAGTCTTCAGCAAACATTTCTGGCAGTCTGGTTTCCCAGAATGCATGGATACCAATTTGCCCAGTCAGTTGGCCATTATAATTCTGCGTAGTATGGAGTGGCACGTGCGCATCCGATACGTAGTGACCGAGATCGGCAGAATGGCGGATAATGGCAACTGTATTGTTTTCGCGAAATGCCTTGACCAACTTCTGGTAAGTAAAATAAATTTGCCAAGGCACGATTCCTCTTGCTCGTAATTTACGTTCGTGGTATTTTGCAGTGGCTTGACTCCAATGTATGGGTATCGAATCCATATTACCCGCGTCGAATTTTTCTACATCAATAAAATGTCGAGGAGATTCTAGCGAATCGACATAACACCTTTTATCTGCATCAACGGCTTTTTCTGTAATCAGGTTAATGTGCTTTTTATAGAATGTGGCCAATTGCGTAGGTAGGGTAAACACCGCTACGTGATTAATTTTTTTGTGTGCATAAAATCCCCATGAGCTGAGTATCAGCGTAAGGAGCATCCCCAGAAGGTAATAATATTTATTGTACATAATTCACTTGTATAGATGGTTTGTTCTAAAGATAATAAATTTAGATTAAAAGTAGGTCCTCCGTTTTTCGAATTAATGGAAAATGTGTACTTTGGGTACTTAAATTAAAGCGATATAATGAAGATATTGTATGCAGTTCAAGGAACGGGTAATGGTCATCTATGTAGAGCGTTGGACATTATTCCAATATTGCAGACACTAGGGGAAGTAGATGTGCTGGTTAGCGGCATCCAGGCAGATATAGAGTTGCCATTTCCGGTCAAATATCGTCTGCACGGTTTAAGTTTTATCTTTGGAAAATCGGGAGGCGTAGATTTGTGGCGAACGTTTATGAGTTCTACCGTTCGACGGTTTATCAAAGAGATCAATAGCCTGCCTGTTGAAAAGTACGATCTCATCATAAATGATTTCGAACCGATTTCTGCTTGGGCTTGCCAAACCCGGGAAATTCCGTGTATCGGTTTAAGTCATCAAATAGGTGCATTACACCCCGCGAGTCCTAAACCAGAGGAAACCGATATGTTGGGTAAGTTTATCATGAAGAACTATGCTCCTTCAAATATTGCGTACGGATTTCATTTTAAATCGTACCATGACCATATCTACACGCCTGTAATTCGGGAGTCTGTTCGCCAGCTTGACCCAAAGGACGACGGGCACTATACCGTTTATTTGCCTGCATACGATGACGCGCATTTGCTGAAAAACCTTTCTAAGTTTCCGGATGTAAAATGGGACGTCTACTCCAAGCATAATAAAAAGAAGTTTACGGTGAAGAATGTGACCATTAATCCCATAAGAAGCGATACCTTTGTGAGCAGTATGGCGAATGCCTCAGGTGTATTGTGCGGCGCTGGATTCGAAACGCCTGCAGAGGCGCTGTTTTTGGAAAAGAAATTGTTGGTAGTACCCATGAAAAATCAGTACGAACAACATTTAAATGCCGCGGCTTTGGAGCAAATGGGCGTTCCAGTAATCGGTAGTTTAAAGAAGAAGTTTGACTACGCTATCGAGGCATGGTTGAACAGTAAGATTAAAGTCACGGTTGACTATCCTGATTTGACGAGAGAAATTGTGACGAATATAGTAGAAAAACATAAATAATGAATATAAAGCAGATTGGTTTTGCCGCGCTGGCAACGACATTTACGAGTGTGCTGACACAAGCACAGGTCTTAGAAACAAATACAGATTCTGTCTCCTACGCATTGGGTAAAGATGTGGGGTCTTCGCTTACCAGCAGCGGTATAACCCTTAGTTCGGAAAGCTTTTTACGAGGTGTACAAGATGCTATAGCGGGAAACGAAGGATTAATCGGTGAAGAGGAAGGAATACGCATGATTAAGACTGCGTTTGCAAACGCTGCTGAGGAGAGAATTGATGGATTTAAGAAAGAGGAAACGGCATTTTTTGACACAATTAAGCAAAAGTCTGGCGTTCGGTACTTTGACGACGGACTTTATTATGAAGTGATTCAAGAGGGAAGTGGAGCGAAACCAACACGAGATGACGAAGTAACGGTACATTATAAAGGCGTGTTAGCGAACGGAAAGGTTTTTGACAACTCCTATGAGCGCGGAGAACCTTTAGATATTGATCTGGCTAACGTTATTCGAGGATGGCAGCTGGGTATTCCGTTGATGTCAAGCGGGGCGAAGTACAGATTGTATATCCCCTCTACATTGGGATATGGTGAACGGGGGGCCGGGGCAGACATACCTCCCTACAGTCCGCTGATTTTTGAAATTGAATTAATAGGAATAAAGAGTCAGGAAACGGTAATGTAATCGTGCATTGTGCACACCCCAAATTCAATAATAGTAAAAAATGACAGCGTTAACGAAATTAGGTCATTCAGAACTAAAAATAGCAACCATTGGTTTAGGGACAATGTCGCTTAAATACGGCGCTACAAAACAAAACACAGAAGTTTTGCAGCGCGCCTTTGAATTGGGTATCAATTATTTCGATACGGCCGACCTGTATGAGCGTGGTATGAACGAAGATATGATCGGTCAAGTGTTGGCGCCCATGCGTGACAAAGTTATTTTAGCGACCAAAGTGGGCAATCAATGGCGCTCGGACGGTAGCGCATGGGATTGGAAAGCCTCTAAGTCGTACATTATCAAAGCGGTAGATGCTTCATTGACCCGACTTAGCACCGATTATATTGATTTATATCAATTGCATGGCGGGACAATGGACGATCCTATCGATGAAATTATTGAAGCGTTCGAGCAATTGGTGAAAGACGGTAAAATTCGCTACTACGGGCTTTCTTCTATACGTCCAAACGTGATCAGGGAATATGCTACTAAGTCTAATATTACTAGTGTCATGATGCAATATAACTTATTGGATCGGCGACCGGAGGAAATCTTCCCTATATTAAAGAGCAAAAATATTTCCGTCATCAGCCGTGGGGCACTGACACAAGGGGTGTTGATTGATAAACCTGCTAGGAGCTATTTACAATTGACTTCGGGAGAGGTGGGACACGCACGACGTAACGTGGAAAAACTGGCGTCATCGTTAAAGGTAAGTAAAACACAACTACTATTGGCATACGCTCTTGGTCATCCAGCCGTGGATATCGCTGCGGTAGGGGTGCGTACGTTGGCACAACTAAATGACTTGAAAGAAGTGCTAGAACGACCAGTCGTATTGGCTGAAAAGGACCGTGCAGTGCTGGAGCAGGGTATTCGTAAGTTGCAGTATACGGAGCATTTGTAAAAGGAAAAGACGCCCATCTGGACGTCTCTGCAGTATTGTATTCAATCCTATCTTTTCGGTTTTGAATTACGAAAGGATAAATTGTACTTCGGCGTAGAATTTTACCTCTTCGCTGACCATAACACCACCTGTCTCTAGCGCGGTGTTCCATGTTAATCCAAAATCCGGACGGTTGATTTTGCCATAAACAGTGTACCCCACTTTTTGGTTGCCCCAAGGGTCTTTTGCGGATCCACCATATTTCGCAGTAAACACGGCAGTTTTAGTAATATCCTTAATCGTCAAATCACCTGCTAAATCAAACTCGTCGTCAGCTATTTTTGTAATCTTAGTTGTCCGGAAGTTTATACTAGGATAGGTATTGGCATCGAAAAATTCAGCACTTCGTAGATGCTCATCCCGCGACTCACTTTTGGTATTGATCGATGCAGTTCTTATTTCGACAGTGACGAGGGCTTGGGATAAATCTTTGGGACTACCATCTACTTTAACGTCAAAATCTAGAAAAACTCCTTTGACGTTGGATATCATCATATGTTTTACTTTGAATTCAAGCTCGCTATGCGCTTTGTCTAAATTCCATTCGGCCATAAATCTATTTTTTGTTTTTTATTACTGTATTTAAGCAATACAAATATCATTCGAATATTGTTTGTACTCATTGATATATGTTAAGAAACTTAACAAGTTTAGAACAACGATGTCTGTCCCGAATCCTCGAGATTAACGTCGTCAGGATTTGTGATCTCGAAGCCTACGTTATCACTCTGATCGTCCTGTGCAACAGCCGCCTCTTTATTTTTTTCTGCCGTAGCCATATTGTCTGCATTATTTTGTTTTACAGTGTCTTCGATGGTTTCTGTTTCAGCTGTATCCGTTGAAGAAAGCGTGTGGTCACCTGCTTTCTGTTCTGCTTTTTCGGTAAGATCGACTTCTTCGGTAAGCAATTTAACTTTTCTAACGGTATGGAACGAAAGCCGGTTACCTTGTGCGCGCATGCCTTTGACGTCTATAACCTCGTTCAGCGGCTGTTCTAGCGTCTCCGGTGTCTGGGCTTTTCCTTTCAACAAGTCGACACGAACTACGGGTTCCGTACCGTTTGTCAGTAAGATCAGCTTAGAGCCAGGAGCTTCGTTGATAAACGATATGCGTTTGCCTATCGGTTGGTCGTCAAACTTAAACCGTTTTACATAGTATGTTCCCGACTTACCATCTTGATGAACGGCTGTGTACACATGTTCCGACATAAATTTTTCCATCCGCAGGACATTACTGTCAAAGTGGTTACTCAGATCGAAACTAGAGAACTCATAGGAGCCATCTGGATACACCAGCAGTATTTTGTCGTCGCCGTCAAACTCACCTAGATAACGGCCGCGTTCGTCTGCATTCAGACGGCGAAGGACGTCGTCAAACCATATTTTTCGTCCAGCAAGTGTGGAAACACCGGCGTTTTTAAATATCACCTTTTTTATAGGGTATTTGGAAACAATATTCCCTTGGGAGCCCCGTCCCTTGATAGCAATTTCTGCAAAATCAAGATCGAAGCTGAGTTTACGCAATTTCGAATGTGGCTTGAGTTGTATGTTGACAATTTCGGCTTCTCCATTCGGATTCGCCGTAAAGTAAAGAACTTTAGAACCTTTGGTTCCCTTGCTTATGTCATATTCTTTATCGCGTGTTACAGCGGTGACCGCAAAGCGTTTGGTATAGCTCGTTCCAGTCGCACCATCTTTGTAGATAGCATTATAGATGGTACGGTCGTCACCTTTTTTGAAGACGGCGACGTGTATAATGTCCTTTCCAACGAAGACTTTGTCTTGTACTTTCGTTACAGAATACTTGCCATCTGCACGGAAGACTATAATATCGTCAATATCGGAACATTCCGATACAAGTTCGTCTTTGCGCATACCCGTTCCGATAAAGCCTTCCACGCGGTTCACATAAAGTTTGGCATTGGCAAGTGCAACTTGTGAGGCTTCCACTCTGTCGAAAATACGGATTTCGGTCTTACGCTCCCGGCCTTTGGCGTATTTGCTGCGTAGGCGTTCGTACCAATCGATCGTAAATTCAGTTAAGTTTCGCAGGTTCTTTTTAACCACTTTGATATCGTCCTCTAACGCTTTCATCTGCTCGTCTGCTTTCTTCACATCAAAGCGCGTGATACTACTCATCGGTTTATCGATAAGCTTTTTATAATCCTCAGGTGTTATAGCACGGTAAAATTGCGCAAAGAACGGTTCGAAAAGGCTGTTTAATACCTTGACAACCGTTTCGAAGTCACCTGCATTTTCATAATTGGAATGTTTGTACATGCCTTCTTGAATGAAAATCTTAAGCAGTGAGCTGAAAAATATTTTCTCTTGCAATTCATGGAGCTTAATTTCAAGCTCCAGTTTCAAAAGCGCTTTCGTTTGTTTCGTGTTCTCGATCAAGATGTCATTCACACTCATAAAGTGTGGCTTGTTATCGATGATGACACAGGTATTCGGCGAAATCGATGTTTCGCATGCTGTGAAAGCGTAAAGGGCGTCTATCGTTACATCTGGAGAAATGCCCGATGCCAAATGCACAATAATTTCAACATTTTCAGCGGTATTATCTTCGATTTTTTTAATCTTTATCTTACCCTTTTCGTTAGCCGTAACGACACTTTCTATTAGCCCGCCTGTGGTGGAGCCATACGGAATTTCCGTAATCGCTAAGGTTTTTTTATCCCGTTCTTCAATTTTAGCACGAACCCGGATTTTTCCGCCACGCCGTCCTTCATTATAATTGGAGACATCGGCAAAACCGCCCGTCGGGAAATCTGGAAATAAATTAGGACGCTCCCCTTTCAGCACCTGTATAGAACCATCGATCAACTCGATAAAATTGTGAGGCATGATTTTGGTTGCCAGTCCCACTGCGATACCTTCTGCTCCCTGCGCTAATAGGAGAGGGAATTTTACAGGCAAGGTAACGGGTTCCTTGTTTCGGCCGTCATAGCTTAATTGCCATTCGGTCGTATCTGGATTGAACGCCACTTCGTTTGCAAATTTAGACAAGCGGCCCTCAATATAGCGCGGTGCAGCTGCGGAGTCACCGGTAATCGGATCGCCCCAGTTTCCCTGACAATCAATCAGTAAATCTTTCTGTCCGAGCTGTACCATAGCGTCGCCAATGGACGCATCCCCATGGGGGTGGTATTTCATGGTATTTCCGATTACGTTCGCCGCCTTGTTGTAACGCCCGTCGTCCATTTCTTTTAAGGAATGAAGGATACGACGCTGCACCGGTTTAAAGCCATCGTTGATATGCGGTACTGCACGGTCTAGAATAACATAAGAAGCATAATCCAAAAACCAATTTTCGTACAAGCCCGATAGCGGTATCGTTGTCGAACTTAACTCGTGTTCTTGATTTTCTGTGTTTTGATCTGGATTTCCGTCTGCAAAATTTGTGTCTTCGCTCATTTAAATAAAATAGCTTTATTTTGATACAGTTGTTTTACTTTGAAAGTAGGTAAAAGTACGAAAAAACGAATAACCCAAAAAGAAAATTAGTGTTACTATTTGTTCCGTTCATGATGATGACAGAAATTATAGTGGTGTGTATGGCTCGGGTTGCTATTAAAGCAGTGAAAAATTTGCTTCCTTCACATCGCTGGAGTTCGTGCCGATAAACAACTTAAAATCTCCGGGTTCTGCAACAAATTCGAGTTCATTGTTATAGAATTTTAAGTCCTCGACACTAATTTCAAAGGTGACATCCCGACTTTCGCCCTTTTTAAGGAAAATCTTCTGAAAACCTTTAAGCTCCTTCACTGGACGGGTAATGGAACCGACCAGATCGCGAACGTAAAGCTGTACAACTTCCTCGCCATCGTAATGGCCATTATTGGTAACCTTAACGGTGGCGATAATCTTTTCGTCAGCTTTCATGCTGTTTTTGTCTAACTGGATATCGCCGTAAGTAAATGTCGTATAGCTTAAACCATAGCCAAAGGGATATAACGGTTCGTTAGTGACGTCTAGGTAATTAGAACGAAATTTTTCAAACCAAGCTCCTTCTGCCAGCGGACGGCCCGTGTTTTTAGCACTATAATATAAGGGGATTTGACCGACATTCTGGGGAAAGGTAGCGGGTAGTTTCCCCGAAGGATTCACATCGCCAAAGAGGACGTCAGCCACGGCCTTGCCGGTTTCTGTTCCACCAAACCAAACATTTAGTATAGCTGGAACGTGTTCGTTCTCCCATGTTAATGTTAAAGGTCTGCCTGCAAACAAAACCAGCACGACGGGTTTACCTGTTTTTATCAAGGCTTCCAATAATCTTTTTTGCGTGTTCGGAATATTTAAGTCCGTGCGGCTGGAACTCTCGCCACTCATTTCCGAGGACTCGCCAAGTGCCGCCACAATTACATCCGCAGACTCAGTCACTTGGAGCGCTTCGGCAATGATTTCCGCTTCCGGCCGCTCGTCTCTAGGTATCGCGCGGCCGAACATGGTGGCGCGTTCTTGATACGCTGCATCCGATAGGAGGTTGGCACCCAAATGCTGTACGATTTTTACTTTATCACCCAAAGCGGTTTGCATACCTTCCAATAGACTAGGCGTATTCTCTAGGTCGGCGCTTACACTCCAGGTTCCGGGCATATTAGCCCCGGTGTTTGACAACGGTCCGATTAAAGCAACTGTACCATTTTTTTTCAGTGGGAGGGTATTATTTTCATTTTTTAGAAGCACAAATGATTTGCCTGCTATTTCCCGTGCTTTTGCCAAATGCGCTGTCGTGAGGATATCTTTCTTTGCGCGCTCATCATCGCAGTAACGAAAAGGATCGTCAAAAAGTCCCAATTTATATTTGGTTTCCAATATCAATTTGCAAGCTTCATCAATTTCCACTATGGTCACCTTTCCTTCGTTTAGCGATTTCTTTAAGGTAGTAAGAAATCCTTCGCCTACCATGTCCATATGTACACCGGCTTTCAGGGATAATGCAGATACCGTCTGCAAATTGCCCAGGCCGTGATCAATCAGTTCATTGATTGCGGTATAGTCGGTAACAACCATTCCGTTGAATCCCCACTGATTGCGTAAAACGTCGGTCATCAGCCATTTGTTTGCCGTGGCAGGTACGCCATTAATGTCGTTAAAGGATGTCATGACAGTTCCTGCGCCTGCATCGATGGCGGCTTTGTAAGGAGGGAAATACTCGTTGTACATACGGTGCAAGCTCATATCGGTTGTATGGTAATCTCTTCCTGCTTCGGCGGCACCGTAGAGAGCAAAGTGTTTAACACAAGCCATCAAGGTATTGTGAGCTGTTAGGTCGTCGCCTTGATAGCCTTTAACCATCTCTGCTGCGATGCGCGCACTGAGATAGGTGTCTTCACCACTTCCTTCCGATATTCGTCCCCACCGCGGATCTCGGGAAATGTCTACCATGGGCGAGAATGTCCAGTTAAGCCCGTCTGCGCTGGCTTCTACAGCAGCGATACGTGCGGACTCACGGATAAGTTCCATATCCCAAGTGGCAGCCAAACCTAGTGGAATTGGGAACATGGTTTTGTATCCGTGAATGACGTCCATGCCGAAAATAATAGGGATGCCCAAGCGTGATTGTTCAACGGCTAATTCTTGTGCAGCTCTGATTTTGGCCGGTGAAGACATACTAAAGATTCCTCCGATTTCGCCTGCCTTAATTTTGGTTTCTACACCGGTAGATACGACTGATCCCGTAACAGCCTCGCCTCCGGTAACAAGATTCATCTGTCCTATTTTTTCCTCTACCGTCATCTTGCTCATGAGTTCTGAAATGAACTGGTTCATTTTAGTATCGGTTTGGGCATTCACACCTATGCCACAGGTTATCGCGATATTGAGCATCCATATTGCTATTCTTTTCATGTATTTATTTTCTTTATGGGTGAGAGCCTGTCCATATATTTTATTTATTCTATTTCTTGTATGCCGGATAAATCGGAAACGCCATTTTCATTAAATGCTTCTATAGCAAAATAATACGTTTGGTCGGTGTTCAATGATTTTAACACTAGATTGTCGTCTCCGTAGACCATCCAAGAACTGTACAATTTATCCGGTGCGATACCCCATCTGACGTTATAACCTTGAACATTTTGTTGTTTTGCCCAGTTGATGGCAATGTCACGTCTGTCGGGGCGTCTATCTAAACGAAAATTTTTAACTTTTGTGGGCTTTTTCCCTGTCCCTAGACCAAAAACACGAATTTCAGACATTGCTAGGTGCGGGGTAGGGACTTCGATGTTTTTGTATCGCACATAGCGAGTAGATACGGGCGATTCCAGTTCGACATAATCGTTGGGTGTATCGCTAAAGCTCTTACTTTTGTCGATGATAAGGAACCATTTTTCACCGTCAAGAGAGCCTTCGATAGTATATCGATGTCTGAGTCCCTCGATTCTACCGTACATATCGGATTGGTAATCGGCGTAGTTAATTTGTATAGCATACATAGCTGCCTGCTTTTCTAGGTCGATAATAACCCATTGTTTATCATCGTTGCTTTCGGCCAGCCACGATGTTTTGGCTACTTCATCAGTTAATGCTGCTTTATCATAATCTTTCTGCATGGATGATACACTAACAGGTTTATTATAAGACAATAACATCCAACCTCTAAATCGCCCACCCTGATTGGGCACGGAAGGAGCATAACGGGGATAATCGCCAAAATAGGTATCTGTATACATAATTCCGTCTTCATCAAAGAATGTGGGAAACATACATAAGCGTCGTTCCCATGTCATATTGACCGAGTAGTCCATCGTCGCAAAATGCCAGTAATGACCACCGGGCCCTAGTACGGTACTACCGTGCCCTGCACCATTCATATAGCCGCCTGGTTTATACGAAACGGGGTTATGTACTTGATAGGTATAGGGTCCTAGCGGCCGATCGGCTACATATACGCCGTCACCATAAACGTTAAATTGTGTTCCGGGAGCTGCGTACTGCATATAATACTTGCCACGATGCTTCGTAAGCCACGGGCCTTCAATATATCCGCCTAGTACCGTATCCGTGTGATTTTCGCCAAAGCGCTCCCAGCCATGTTTTTCTGGCTCAAGGTTAAAAAGTTCCACAATGACAGAGTCTGCGATAAAACGTTTATTTTTATCTAGCTTGCGTCCTCGGATCGGGAATTTGTTTGATGAACCCCAAAACATATAGGCTTGTCCGTCGTCGTCGATAAATAAGTTGGGATCCTGCAGGTTATTGATAATCCCCGGAACGGCCTTCCAATTACCTTTCTTCGGGTTATCCGTATAAAGCACACTCATGTGTCCGGATGGATTTCCGGTGACATATAACACAGAGTCTTTGTAGTTGTGGGCTGCAGGCGCATTAGACCCTTCGAAGTACCAGTTTTCGGGTGTAACGAAATGCCAGTTTTGCAAATCTGTAGAATGCCAGTAGCCCATCGATCGAGTAACGAACATGTAATACTCGCCTCTGAATTCTACAACAGCGGGGTCAGCACCAGATCGATAGGATATATCGCGGTGCGAATTGTAGATCATGTAAGTGTAATCCAAATTGAGCGGATTGCAATAGGTGTCTGCACGCATTTGCTGCGAGTACGCAGTCGTAAAGAGTGCCATCGAAAATAAAGTTAGGAGCAGCCTCTTTGTTCCTTGGAGTATGTTATTTTTCTTATTTATATTTTTCGTCGACATCATATTTGGTTTGTAGCATTAATAATTCCTGCTTAAGTTGAGGGGTTATTTTTTCGGCTATCTTTGTCCCATAGATATTATTCGTTTCAGTGGGATCCTTCTTCAAATCGTATAATTCCCAAAGATTTTCCTTGGGGAAGTGCATCAATTTATAGCGTTCCATTTTGACGCCGTAGTGCACGCGGACGCTGTGGAATCCAGGATATTCGTAGTAGTGATAATAAAGTGATTTTCGCCAGTTTTTGGGTGTTTTGTTTTCTCGTACAAGCTTTTTGAAAGACAGACCCTGCATATCATTTGGAATATCGATATGGCACATATCCAATAGCGTAGGAGCAAAGTCGATATTTTGTGTCAGGCCGTCTACTTTTGTACCGGGTTGGATGTACCCCGGATGAGCCATCAGCAGTGGCATACAAAACGATTCCTCATACATAAACCGCTTATCGAACCATCCATGTTCGCCGAGGTAAAAGCCTTGGTCGGACGTATAGATGATAATTGTGTTCTTGTCCAATCCGCTGGCTTTGAGGTAATCCATGATTTCTCCCACACTTTCATCTACTGATTTGACCGTGGCAAAATAATCTTGCATATACCGTTGAAATTTCCAGACCGCTTTTTCTTTTTCGGTGCGCTCCGTCGTATAGTAGTCATTGTTACGATCGCTGTAAGCCGAAAAAAAGCGTTCCCGTTCTGCCGTTGTCATAGTCTCTAAAAAGGCATGGGGCCAAGGATCGTATAGTAAAGTTTCTGAATCGATACCGTCCACCATCTTCAGATCGTGTCCTTCGTACATGTCGCGATAAATATTCATTTCCTGTTGTGAAGCGGCATACCGACCTTCGTAGTCATCAAAGTAGGTCTCAGGCACCGGAAAGATCGTGTTTTCATAAAGTTTGTAGTGCCGTTCGGCTGGTACCCAATTGCGATGGGGTGCTTTATGATGCATCATTAAAAAAAATGGTTTGTTTTGATCGCGATTAGCTAACCATTCTTTTGTCAGATCAGTAATTAGATCGGTAACGTAGCCCATACGGCGAACGGTATCCTGTGCAGTGATGAAGTAGGGGTTGTAATAATCTCCCTGGTCGTTCAGTATTTCCCAATGGTCGAAGCCCGTCGGTTTCGAAATGAGATGCCATTTACCTATGACAGCTGTTTGATAACCGTTTTGCTGCAGGATTTTTGGCAGTGTTTCTTGGGTGCCATCGAAACCCTTGTTCCCATTCCGCATAAATCCGTTTTTATGGCTGTGTTTACCCGTTAATATCGCCGCTCGGCTCGGACCACAAATAGAATTGCTACAATAATTATTCACGAATAGGGCACCTTCCTGAGCTATCCGATCGATATGGGGAGTAGGTGCCTTTTGGGAAATAGGATGGCCGTATGCACTGATAGCTTGCTCCGCATGATCGTCGCTCATGATAAATATGACATTCGGACGTTGTTCCAACTTTTGTCCATATATACATAGCGTTGTCATCAGTGTTACGCACAGTGCTATAATAGGTTTTATTTCCGTCTTTTTTAACATGATATAATTAATTTGTGCTGTCGTTAGGGTGTTGAAAACCCTAGCTTTTGTAAACCTTCTTTTACATCCGGTGCACCCATGAAGAGATTCCAGATGAAAGCATCCTTATAGTTCTGAATCATCACGACGATGGGACCTTGATCAATGGCAAGATAACGTTGCGGATACCAATCTTCTGTTTCGCTATAGGCGTCATAAAATCCGTATTTGCCCCATACCTTATCGCCAATGCTATCTTTTAAGTAGCGCATGAAGCTGATGCTTTCCTTTGGCGTATAGGGTATGGAAGAGATCGCTGCCGTAGGGGAGATGACTCCGGTCGGATCATTATCCGGATGGTGAGCATTATAGCCATTGGTCGAATAACTTGCTGTCCAGCCCCAACCTTTGTCGGCCCCGTAACCTTTAAATTGTTTCGGATTGTCCGCTGCATAGGCGATATGGATTTTCGTATGATTGGTCACTACATCCTGATAACTAGCATATTGGTCAGACAATCCATTGGGGTTTAGACCTAAAAACGAATAATGCGACCAGAATAGTGGTCCGACTTCACCTTCTTTGGAGTTGTGTTTTAGTATAGTGGGAATATCGTATTTCGTTACCGATGATTTAATCTTACCCTCGCGGGTCCAACCTTTGTGATACGCGTCTGCTGGAATGGCATGTGTGGGAGACGACGCGCCCAAAATGTAGGCAATCATGCATTCATCGAATCCTTGAATAGCGTGATTCATGCCCCAACCGTGCTTAGGACTCCAGTGCCAGAAAAGCACGTCTTTCCCGTTTCGGTAAAAATCCCAGTTGATGCCCTTCCATAATTCATCGGCTTTAGCCGCCATTTTCTTCTCCTCATCGCTGCCGTTTTTATAAAATTCGCGGATACATACAAGCGCCTGCGCCATAAATGCTGTTTCGACAATATCGCCTCCGTCGTCATTTTCACTAAATGCTTTCGGTTCACCAGTATCACCGAAATACCAATGTGACCAGGCACCTTGGAAGCGTTCGATCGTATCTAAAAAATTCAATGCTTTTTCTATACGTGCCAATCCTTCTTCTTGGGTGACGAATTCATTATGGATTCCCACTAAAATCGCCATGAGCCCGAAACCACTTCCGCCAATAGTGACTACGTTTTGATCGTTTTTAGGATATTCACCGTCGATGTGGATACGCTCTCTGGCTAAACCGGAGTTAGGCTCAGCACCATCCCAGAAATATTGGAACGTTTGTTCTTGGACGAGGTTTATTAAGGAATCGTCGGATAGGGTTTTGTCTGGAATCTCGGTCTCTGCGCTGGTGTCGTTTTCTGTTGTGGTTGGCGAGGTACAATTGATGAACGTTGTACAGAGTGTAGTTATTAAATAAATGTATTTCATTGTCAAATGTTACGAGATGAATTTAAACTTACCAACCTGGATTTTGAGTCATTTCCGGTGTTTGGATGAGCTGCTCATCTGGTACAGGAAAGAGATAATGACGCTCTTGGAAGCGTTTTCCATTGGCTTCCATCGCTTGTGATGCTCGTTTTGTACGAACCAGATCAAACCAGCGGTCGTGTTCAAATGCAAGCTCTAAGCGTCTTTCTTTCCATATCAGTTCCCGAAGCTCTGGCTGATCGGTAGAGGTAACTTCTTCTAAATTTACCCGATCGCGAATGATATTGAGATTTTCGCGAGCTTTGCCTACATCTCCCATTTCGTTTGCGGCTTCTGCCAAAATAAGATATATTTCGCCAAGCCTGAGGTATCGAATATTTTTATCGGTGTCATCTGCTCCAGCATTTGCGGAAGAATATGCTTTTTCGTTATACATGGCGTTTTCCACGTCTTGTCCGACAACCCTGCCGTCGTACAGCGTTTCCCCACGGAAGATAATAGTTGCATCTCGTCGAATCTCATCACCTTCTTCATTGAAGGCATTTAAAAGATTCTGAGACGGTGTATTAAAGCCCCATCCCCAACCATTCTGTCCTCCGCGTGCACCCTGGGTCTGAGAATATTGGTGAACCCCGTGAGCTATTTGCTGTCCCCGGGCTTGAAATTCAAAAAGTGACTCTGGTCCGTTTTCGGTCGATGCCCGCCAGATGGTGGCATAATCCGGCTCCAAAGCATATTCGCCCGAATTAAGCACGGCTTCTGCCATCGATACAGCATCTTGCCATTTTTCCTGATACAGGTATACTTTGGCCAATAATCCTTGAGCAGCTCCTTTGGTCGCACGACCAAGATCTCTTGCTGGATATTCTGACTTCAATGGGAGATGATTGATAGCAAATTGTAAATCGGCTTCTATATATGCATACACTTCGGAAACAGGTTTCCGTTCAATGAGGTCAATTTCTTGAATAGGGATTTCTCCCCAACCTCTTACAAGGAAAAAATAGTTTAATGCGCGTAGAAATCTCGCCTCAGCAATCAACCTGTTTTTTAGTTCTTCATTGGTCATTTCGTAGTCTTCGGTATACTCTATGGCTATAGATGCACGACCAATAGATTTATACCAATGCTCCCAAAGGGAACGAAAAGATGGGGTCGTGACATTAAAGGTCAAATTATCCAGCACATCTTTGTCTGTTCCACTATCGGTGGGAGCGGAGCCTTTGTCGGCATTGTCCGATATGATTTCCGTTATCCCGAGATAGGCAAAACCGTAATTAAAACTGGTAAACATACCGTATACGCCGGTAATAAAACCCTCAGGTTCAAATATTTCATAACCGTCTTCCGCTTCTACTATTTCGTTAGATGGAACGTCTAAAAATTCCTTTGTGCACCCCTGCATCAGCAAACCAGCAGCAAGTAGTAATGTAATATTTAATTTATTGATTTTCATGATAATCCACATTTTATGTTAAAATTGAAGACTGAGACCAAAAAGAAAGTTTCGGGTAGTGGGATAGGCGGATAGCTCGATTCCTGTGGTAGCACTAGGAGCTCCGTCATCTGTTGCAATTTCGGGAGAGAATCCCGAGTATTTTGTAAACATAAACGGATTCTGTGCTGATAAATAGACTCTAAGATTAGAACTATTGGAGTATAACCTCTCAAAAGTATACCCTAAAGTGATGTTGTTAATTCTGAAGTAACTTCCGGACTCTAAATAGTAGCTGGAAGCATAGGAATCGCGTGCCGCACCTGGATGTATATTGGTGGAACCGTTTCCAGTCCAACGTTCCTTAAACGTTTGTTCCGCAATATTTTCGCCGCCATCAATTCGGGTGCCTTTTAATGCATTGTAAATCATATTGCCGGCTACCCCATAACCATAGATCGAAAAATCAATAGCTTTATAGTTGACACCAAGGTTGATACCATAAGTTGAAGTTGGAAGATAAGAACCAAAGAAAACCTTGTCCCTGTTGTCGATCGCGCCGTCCCCATCTTGATCTTTATAACGTAAATGACCCGGAATAGGATCACCATATTTAGCGTTTTCAGCGATTTCTTGCTCGTTCTGCCACACGCCATCAGCTTCCCACATCCACCAGCCATAAATCGGTTGTCCTACACGAAGTTGTTTGGTAATCTGACCATTTGCTAAACTTCCGCCAATCGCCCTATCGTATGCCGGTTCGACTTCCGTAACCTCATTCTCGTTATACGCATAATTAGCGCCGATGTTGTAGGAGAAGTTTTCATTGATAGCCTTATTCCAGTTTACGACCATTTCAATACCTTGATTCAATACTTTACCGCCGTGCGCATAAAAGTTTTGTTGAAAAGGAGATGAAAGAGTAGGTACCACATTCAAAATAACATTGGTATTCAGTTTGTGATAGTAGTCAATTGAGCCCGTCAAATTATTGTTTAGAAATCCAAAATCAAGACCTACTCCTGTTTCGTGTGTTATTTCCCAACCTACAGGTAAGACTGGTGTACCAAAAGCCGCGCCGTAAACTAATTCCTGGCTGGGACCAAACACATAATTGGAAGTATTTTCCGCAGCGCCGCCATCGGTACCCGGCGATGTGATGATTTGGGACACATTAAGCGGAATATCCTGATTTCCTAACATCCCCCAGTTGGTCCTGATTTTCAGGAAGTCCACCCAGGTTGCATCTGCCATAAACGGTTCATTACTAAGGGTCCAGGCAGCCCCAAAGGAAGGGAAAGTCCCCCAATAGTTGCCAGACTCTCTAAATGCGCTTGTACCGTCCCTTCGAATGGTTGCGGTAAAGTAATAGCGGCTGTCATAGTTATATTGTACACGCCCGAAATAGGATGCGAGTGCGCGGGGTGTAAATCTTCTATGGTTAATTGTACGAGGGTAAGGAGAGTTAGGCGCGCTATTAGCAAGGTTAATGCTCCAGTATTGTTCTTTTTCAGGTAAATCATACCCAACACCTTCCATCCTGTTTCCGGCACCAAACCTTTCTCTGGACATCCCTAGAATAGCTTCTAGATTATGAGCGCCAAAGCTTTTCTGAAAAGTAAGGAAGTTTTCCCATACCCATCTGAATGTTTCTTCCTGTTGTACACCAAGTCGGTTATAGGCGTAAGATGCAGATTCCGGATTGTCGGAGCGAAATTGTTCAAACTCGGCTTCCGTACGTGTGGGATGTCCATTTAGCCAGTTGGTTCTAGTATCTGTAAAATTACGTCCTCTGAAATAATATTTAGTGGCTCCAACTCTTGAATTTATCTTCAAATAATCAGTGATTTGAAACTCGCCTTCGAAACCGCCTTGTATAGTTGTGGATTTTTGCATTTCATTATGCATCATTATATCGTAAACTGGGTTGCCGATAGAGTTTAATACGTGGCTCTCGGATCCTGTATAATCCATAAGCCCAGTTGCACCGTTTAATATCGGACGACCGGCACGGCCATTTTCATACCATACTGGTGTAATGGGGGTTTGGCGATAGGCTGAATTAAATGCCCCATTGGGTTTGATGTCATTATCAGTGAATGTTAAATTCAATGTCTGGTGAAACTTTAAGCGCTCGTCTAGGAATTTATAAGTGTTATTGTTTCTTATTGTATTACGGACGAATTTATTGCCGTCGATGATACCATTTTCGGTAAAGTTATTGAAGCTTAAGTAGTAGTCTATGTTCTCAGACCCGCCGGATAAATTAACCGCATTATTGAAGACAGTACCTGCTTTCAATATTTCATCGTACCAATCTGTTTCATAGTGTTGTCCATTTTCTGCGATGGAGTAATCCTGTCCCAACGCTGAGAGGTGTTCATTTACGTATGTCGCAAATTGATTGCCGTTAGCCATTTTGACGCGGTTGAGAACGTTTTTGATTCCGGAATAACTATCGTAGCTAATTTGAAAGAATCCTGCCTTCCCTCTTTTTGTAGTGATAATAATAACACCATTGGCAGCGCGAAGACCGTATATAGATGCCGAAGAAGCATCTTTTAATACATCCATCGATTCAATGTCCGCTGGGTTAATGTTGTTGATGTCTGCAACAGGCATACCGTCAACGATATATAATGGATTTCTTCCTCCTAGGGCGGTACCTAAGCCACGGATAATAACATTTGGAGCAGAACCCGGTGCTTCTGATGCGACAATATTCAGTCCCGCAGCCTTACCCTGCACGGATTGCATGGCGGACATAGCGGGTTGCTTGATGATTTCATCTGCCCCAAGGGAGCTAATGGATCCCGTCAAGTCGGCTTTCTTTTGGGTTCCATAACCAATAACCACAACCTCTTCTAGAGCTTGATCTTCGCTAATCAGGAAAACATCCAATGTTTCTTGGTCACCGACCATAACCGACTGTGGTGTGTAACCAATAAAGCGAAAAGTTAGAGAATCTGCTGGTCCGACTTCGACAGAGAATCGTCCAGCGGCATCTGTCTGGGTCCCTGTTCCATCTGGTTTAGAAATGGTGACTCCCGGAAGACCAATTAAAGACTGGCTGTCTTTTACCGTTCCGGTTACCGTTTTAACCTGCGCATATCCGTAGGATAGGGTGGAGGCTAAAAACAAAAAAAGTATACATAACTTCCTCATAAAACTAGTTTGTTAACGTTTGTAATTATGACACAATAACAGGTTATCGTAACACAGTGTTTATAATCTTAACAAAGATGTGGTGTATTAGTTCTATGGCAAAATAAAGCGGTTTCACATTACTACTTCATTGTTGTATATCTGCTACAAGTTGCATTCTATCTTTATCTATTTGGCTGTAATAAAGGTTGTTAAATCGTGATGGTGCCTGCACATGAATTCGGCGTGGGTGTATGTTGTACACTATTTATTTGTAGTAATAATGACGTAGTTTTTTAGTGTTCGAGTAGGAACTCCGTTAAATTTTTATGCGTTGGAAGCTCAAACTTCTTACGCAAACGGTACCGCCTGACCTCCACGCCCCGGGTAGTTATATTGAGCAAGGACGCAATGTCTTTGCTAGACATGTTGAGCCGAAGATACGCGCATAGTTTTAGATCATTGGGGGATAAGGAAGGGTAATCTGCTTTTAATTTTTTAAAGAAGTTCTCGTGCGATTCATTAAAACTTTTTTCAAATATATCCCAGTCGCGCTCATCACTGCGCGCGTTATCCATAAGTTTGTTTACCTTTTGTAACTGGTCAACCGAGAGTTTATTACCGTTCTTGTCTTTCAGTTTGAAAAGCTCGTCTTGCAGATTGTGCAATAATTCATTTTTGTAGACAATATTAGCAGCGACGTTTGCGAGCTCCCTGCTTTTTTGACTCAATTTTAGTTCCAATTGCTCATTTTTTAACTGCATGAGTTTCTTCTCATTCTGTTCGGCTTCGCGACGTAATAGTTCTTCTTGGCGCCGGCGAAGTTTCTGCCTTAACTGAAGCTTATCCTGTTTTATCTTATCAATAATACGACGTCGCACAATGATGAAGACTATACCCAGACTAATGATGTATAGTAGAAATGCTGGCCATTGCAGATAAAATGGCGCTTTGATGGCGAATGTGACCTGGCTGACACTGGACATCCGTCCGTCAGCGGCTATTGCCCTTACCTTAAACGTGTAGGTTCCCCAAGAAAGATTTGTAAAGTCGATATACGGTATTTCGGAGGAGTTTGACCACTTATTTTGATACCCTTCCAATTGATACTGATATTTCAAGGCGATACTAGAATACCATGGAGAAGAGAATATTACACGGATATTATTGTTTTTGTACGGAATCGATTTCTCGATTTCTAGGTAGCTAACTGAATCACTGCTCATCATGGAAATGTCCTGTAATCCTTTAATGATTGGTCTTTCAATAGCAACGTTATGTCTAAAATACGGATTATAGGCGACAAATCCATTGTCCAATGCGAAAAGAAAACGGTCTGCTGCAAATTCAACATTTTCGTAATCTTTCATGACCATGTTTTCCAGCCCATTAAAAGTGGAAGAATCAATTCGGATAACATTATCTTTCCATTCGACCAAAGCAAACCGGCCGTTATTGATAAAGATATACGTTGTGTCGTCCCGTTGCTTTATCTTGGTTGGATTTGCAAAAGAGCCGAGCGAATGGTTTAAGTCGTCGTACGCAGCGAATTTATCTAGTACCTTATCATAAGTAAAAATGCCCTTATCGGTAGCGAAAATTGTATTGCCCCTAATATCCGCCGGCGTGATCCGTCGGACGTTCGGGAAATCTGCCGTAAAAGAAAAAGTCTTTAAAGTTCGTATGGTTGGTTGCGCTGTAGACAGCTCTAAGAGCCTAATACTATTGTTTAGTACCGCCCAAAATGTCATATTATCCCAAGGGTAAAGTTTGAAGACCGCCTGTTTCGGTTCTTCAAATCTGTGATGTAACTGCCAACCCTGCCGGTCTTCAAATAAAGCGATTCCAGTATAATTTCCTTGGATGAAAAAAGGTGCGTTAGGTCTAAGCTGGATGTTCTGCCAACCACCGGTCCAACGTGATATACGCTCTATTCGATTACCCTTGACTAAAAACGTACCGTCATTATGGCCACAAATGAGCTGGTTATTGAGTATCTCAAGCGACCAAACCTGCCCTTGTGAATCGGGGATAAATCGAAACTGGAGTTGTTGCAGATGGCTGTCTGCCGTCCAAGGGCTATAAAATAAGCCTTGATTGGTTCCAAGGTATATTCGGTCTTGAAACACCTTGATAGCATATACGGTGCCCAACGCTCCGAAGATATCGTTGTAATAATAAAAGGGGGAGTTGATCTCAATTCGATCTACGCCGTTGTCCAATCCTGCCCATAAATTTCCCTGTTTATCCAATACCATGCTGAGTACGGTATTGTTTTGAAGGCCATTGCGTTTGTGGATATGCTGAAGTATTTTCCCCGATTTATCGGCAATGAAAATACCACTTTTTATCGTACCGAATGCAAATGTATTGTCATCTATCTTGACGCCATTATTTATCTGCGCTTCTTTGAGAAGTTGATTTAGTTGGGACTCGGGATGCCAAGGCGAAACTTCTCCATCTTCGGTTAACAGAAAAAGCCCTTCTTTTGCTATTCCGACAAGTATATGGTTTATATCGAAAGGGAGAAACACCAGCACATTATTCAAACGCGTTTTTAAGGGTGTAAAACCGCTGCCTTCCCAAGCATGTAGTCCGCCCGGAATCTTTTCTACCCAAATGCGGTCTCCTGCCTGATGTGCAAAAAGAAAGGGTTCCCCGTTTCCATAGTGCGTTGTTATTTTATTCTCGTGCAAAAGATAAAATTTGGAGAATGATTGAAAGATGACGGAATCACCGACGAAGAGAATTTTCCATATTTCGTCGTTCTGTATAATGTCTGGCTCTACTAAATGGGTCAGCGAATAATACCGCAGCTTGCCCTTCTCTTTCTCAAAATATCCAAATTCCTGTTTGCCTCCAGTGTATATCCTGCCATCTTTCGCTACTTTTACACTTCGCGCGCCCATTTTGTTTTTCAGGGGGTACGTTTCCCAATAAGCCCCATCGAATGCGATGATTCCGTCGCCATTAGCGGTATATATGACGCCATCGGCTCCCTGATCAACACTCCAATTCTGATTTCCAGCCTTATATTGCGATTTGGTATAATTCTGAACATACGGACTTCCAATAGACGAAATATATTGTCCATAACAGCAAACGCCTAGAAGTAAACAAAATAACAAACTTATGGTGCGAATCATCATACAATACCTTTGCAATGACCGCAAGTTACAAACTCAAGCGCTTTCTAACAAGAGTTGCCTTGGACCCTGCTGCCAAGATTAAACAAAGGTTTTTTTAGTACGATTTTGTGTCGCCCAAGCCGTGGCGGTGGCTTTTAATGAAGAAGGTTAAGAATAGGATCATACAATTGCAAGGACCTCCCCTTAATATTAAAATGCCGCATCCGAATGTTTTACAACTGTACAAACCCGTTCTTAGCACTATCCCCAAATGTAAAACATTCGAAGCGGCGAGGTTTTTGCTTCTTTTTCACGGGGAAAAAGAAGAAGAATAAGTATCATTGCATTATGATTTCATTTGCTAACGCTAAAATCAATATTGGATTAAACATCGTCGGCAAGCGTGCTGATGGTTATCATTTAGTGGAATCCGTCTTTTATCCGTTTCCGTTATATGATATTATAGAAATCACCGCTGTCGGCGCTGATTTAAACACCACATTGGAAATTACCGGTTTACATTTACCAGTAGAAGATAATAATCTGTGTTTAAGAGCATATCATTTACTTTCAGAAAGGTTTAGTATACCTCCCGTACATATCCATTTACATAAACAGATTCCTTACGGAGCTGGACTTGGTGGAGGTTCCTCAGATGGCGCATTCGTATTAAAAATGCTCAATGAAAAGTTTAAAATTGGGCTTTCGACACTACAGTTAGAAAATGAAGCCGCAAAACTAGGGGCTGATTGTCCCTTTTTTATTCAAAATAGACCATCTTATGCCGAAGGAATCGGAACAGATTTATTTCCTATTCCGATAGATCTGTCGGATAAGTTTTTGGTACTTGTCAAGCCTCCCGTAAATATTGCCACTGCAGCTGCTTATCAACAGGTTACACCCAGTCCTGCCAAAGAGGACTTGAGGGAAGTGCTGCATCTTCCTGTTCAAGACTGGAAGTTCTATGTTAAGAATGACTTTGAAGAGGGCGTCTTTGACAAATATCCCTTGATAAGAGAAATCAAATTAGCGCTTTATGAGCAAGGAGCTATGTACGCTTCCATGTCTGGTTCCGGATCGGCTGTGTATGGTGTGTTTCCGAAACCCGTCGATTTAACGATGTTACATGATCTAGGTCAGGTGTATTATCCAGCGGAGATTTAAATCACGTTCCAAAGTATGCTCGAATTTTTCTTTCGTCTTCCCTAATTTGGCTTTGCATCGCTTCCAGGGAATCAAACCACTGGTCATGACGAATAAATTTGAGGAACTTCACGCGCAGTGTGGTACCATATATATCATCTTTAAAATCCAATAAATTAATTTCAATTTTTCGGTTCATGCCATCCACCGTTGGGCGGGTACCAATATACGCCATTCCTTTGGCTATACGATCAGGCTGCGGAGCTACGTACTCGCCAGTATGAACGGTAGACATGTTAGCATAAATTTCTACCTCCACGGCATAGATCCCATAAGCAGGGATCAGTTTATGGGCCTCGTGTACATTGAGGTTGGCTGTCGGGAAACCGATTTCTCGACCGATTTGGTCGCCACGAACGACCGTGCCCGTTAATTCAAATGTGTAGCCTAAATATTTATTGGCGGCTTCAATGTCTCCTTTGATTAAGGATTCACGTATTTTGGTAGACGACACGGCAACATCTTCAATATCTTGTTCTGGAATCTGCTCAACAGCATAATCATATATGTCGGCCAACTCTTTCAGGTCTTTGATAGAACCCTGTCTGTCTTTGCCGAAATGATGATCGTATCCAATCACGATCTGTTTTGTACCTAGCCGACCAACTAAAACGTTGCTGATGTATTCTTCTGGTGATTGATTAGAAAAGTCTCGCGTAAAGGGCGTAATGATTAGGTGGTCAATTCCGGATAAGGCTAGACGATGCGTTTTCTCTTCTATATCATTAATAAGACGCAAATTATCGTCATTCGGATTGATAATTAGACGAGGGTGCGGAAAAAAGGTCAGCAAGATAGTTTCGCCATTTCTTTCTGCTGCACATTCCCTTAGTTTGGATAAGATTTTTTGATGGCCAATATGCACGCCGTCAAATGTACCGATGGTTACAACTGCATTCGAAAGTGGTTCGAACTCATCTAAACTTTTATATATCTTCACGATCTATGATTAGTTGTTTGTCTATTGCTGTTGAATCGTTGTCCTGTGTAATTTAATTTTTTCAATTAAATCCTGCAAATTCCAAGCGTCATCTACATGAAAATTGCCGCTTTTGGTTCTTCTGAGCTGACTGAGATGTGCGCCTATTCCTAAAGCCTTGCCAAAATCGTGTGCGATGGAGCGGATATAGGTGCCTTTGGAGCAACTGATCCTAAAATGCACGTCTGGCATTTCAATTTTCTCTATCTCAAAACTGTTAATAGTGATGTGCCGTGCTTTCAACTCAACTTCTTCGCCCCGGCGAGCTTTTTCGTACACGCGTTCGCCTTTTATTTTGATTGCGGAGTGAGCAGGAGGATACTGCTCAAGTGCGCCCAGGAATTGTAGGGTTGTTTTGTGTATATCTGCATCGTTGAGATGTGTATAGTCAAATGTTTGGTCAACAGCTGTCTCCAAATCGTAGGAAGGTGTCGTTGCGCCTAACGTAATGACACCGGTATACTCTTTGTCTTCCGCTTGGAAGGAGTCTATTCTTTTCGTGAATTTACCTGTACAGATAATCAATAATCCTGTTGCCAGGGGATCGAGCGTACCTGCGTGTCCTACTTTAATTTTTTGAGGTTTCATGCTATTGCGGAGCTTTCCAACCACGTCAAAGCTTGTCCATTCCAAAGGCTTGTCAACCAATAGAACCTCGCCTCCTGCAAAATCGAATGGGGAAGATACGGTTTCTTCTGCGTTTGTCATTTATATAATTTCCAGACTGTGTCCACTCAGTAGTAATCCAATAATCGTAAGCCCGACGATGATACGATACCATCCAAAAGCTTTAAAACCGTATTTGGTTAATACGCTGATAAAGCTTTTAATAGCGATAATAGCAACAATAAAACCGACCACGTTACCAACAATGAGCAGGTTTATTTCTTCACCGGTAAAAACATGTCCTTCGTTAATAAATTTATAGAGTTTGACAACTGAGGCTCCTAACATCATCGGGATGGCCAGAAAGAAAGAAAACTCGGCAGCGGCTTTACGTGTAAGTGCCTGGGTCATTCCGCCAACAATGGTGCTTGCCGAGCGTGATGTTCCTGGAATCAGCGCCAAGCATTGATACCAGCCGATAATAAATGCCTGTTTATAGGAGATATTGTCTGAATTATCAATTTGTGGCCTGTTGAACCATTTGTCCACAAATAATAAGATAATGCCGCCCACAACCAGCATCACTGCAACCATTAGTGGACTTTCTAGAAGAGCGTCAATAAAATCGTTGAGCGCTAGACCGAGGACCGAAGCAGGAATAGCGGCTACGGCCAGCTTATAATAGAAATCTAGCGATCTGAAGAACCGCCGGTAATATAAAACTAAAACAGAAAGAATGGTGCCGAGCTGTATAACGATGGTAAATAGCTTAACAAAAGGAGAGGGTTCCATCCCCATTAATGCCGTTCCGATAATTATATGACCCGTCGAGGAAACAGGTAAAAATTCCGTTAATCCTTCAATGATTGCCAAGACAATCGCCTGAAAATAGGTCATTCTTAATTATTTTTTGTTTTTTGGTTTGTATAAAATAGCAACAAAGCCCAAGGCGAATCCAAGGACAATCACCAAGGGGGCTAACGTTATCTTGGTAAAGCTGTAAATATCTTCGGTCCCTGTCATGAGGATGAAACCTAGCACAACCACGAGGACACTAGCAGCAAACAGTTGATAGTTTATTTTTTCAAAAACAAAGCCGGATTTTGGCTGTGAAGTATGGTGTTGTTTTTTTTCTGACATATTTCTTTGTTCGTGATTTAATATACATTTACAGTTTAACGCTCTTATCACTCATAACATAATGCATGACTACCTGTACAGACTATGTGATTTAGCTCTTAGATATTTTGTGACGGCGAAGTAAGTACTAAAACCGGAAATCACAATTCCCAAAGCGACCACGATAAGGAAAATCGCACCAAACTCGTACCAATTGCGTAGAAATACTAAATCAGGAATTTGTTTTTGGGCGAATTGCAAGGTAAATATCAATAATAGGATAGCTATCATAGCGCCTAGTAAACCGTGAAATATACCATACAGGAGATAAGGTTTACGTATGAAGTTCTTTGTCGCACCGATAAGTTGCATACTCTTGATAAGGAACCTTTGTGAATAGATGGCTAAACGAATGGTGTTATTGATAAGTGCTACTGCAATGATCAATAGAACAATGGTGAACCCTAATACCACGATACCGATAATACGGATGTTTTTATTGACCATATCAATAAGCGATTCTTGATAGATCACTTCTTTCACCCGACTGTTTTTGGCGGATTTCTGAATAAACGTTTGTATGCTGTCTGTGTTAGCATATTGTTCCTTCAAGTATACGTCAATAGAGGGCAATAGCGGATTGTGTCCCAAATATTCCACGAAATCCTCGCCCAGATCTTCTTTCAGGTTTTTTGCAGCCAACTCCTTGCTAATATACTCGGTGCGCAGTACGTAGGGGTCTTTTTCAAGATCCTTTTGCATCGCCAAGACATCCCCCTCATTTACATTATCGTTTACAATGATATTGAGGACAATATTTTCTTTGACGTATTTTGATAGGTTTTTAGCATGCACCAGAATCAAACCCAATAATCCTGTCATGAGTAGCACTAAGGCGATACTAATGACCGTTGACACATAAACAGACTTGGTTTTCTTCCTAGGTGAACCTTCTTCGTAAGTCGACATACACTCTTCTTAATCTAATATATGATGCGAAAGTAAATAATAATGTGCATTTAAGAAACAATTCGTTGGAATAATTTGCTTAAACGTCTAGACATTTAACACCTGATACGCACAATTTATTGTCTATTCTGAAACTTTTATATCTAAATTGACGTAAAATAGCTATTTTCGCATCTCTTTCAGATTAGCAACATATTATTATGGAATACAATCATCAATCGCTAGAAAAAAAGTGGCAACAGTTTTGGGCTGAAAATGGTACATTTAAGCCTGCTAACACGACAGATAAGCCCAAATATTATGTGTTGGATATGTTTCCGTACCCTTCCGGTGCGGGGCTGCACGTAGGACATCCGCTTGGTTATATCGCTTCTGATATTTATTCCAGATATAAAAGATTAAAGGGTTTTAATGTGTTGCATCCGATGGGTTATGATTCGTTTGGATTGCCTGCTGAACAGTACGCTATCCAAACAGGACAACATCCGTCTGTTACGACAGAAGCGAATATCAAGCGGTATAGAGAGCAATTGGATAACATTGGTTTTTCCTACGATTGGTCTAGGGAGGTACGCACATCGGAGCCCGATTATTACAAATGGACGCAGTGGATTTTCATGCAGTTGTTCAATGCGTGGTATAACAATGAAACAGATAAAGCGGAGTCCATTGATCGTTTAATAGAGCTATTTCAAACCTCAGGTTCTGAAGGTATTGATGCTGTTAGTGATGAGGATGTATTGATCTTTTCTGCTGCCGAATGGAATGGTTTTTCCGAGGCGAAACAACAACGCGAATTGCTAAAATATAGATTGGCTTATTTGCGGGAGAGCACGGTGAACTGGTGTGCCGCTCTAGGCACTGTATTAGCTAATGATGAAGTCATCAATGGTGTATCAGAACGAGGAGGATACCCTGTAGAACAGAAAAAAATGATGCAGTGGTCGATGCGTATAACAGCGTATGCCGATCGTTTGCTACGCGGATTGGATACGGTTGATTGGCCGGAACCGTTAGTGGAGATGCAGCGTAATTGGATAGGTAAATCCGTAGGAGCATCGGTGAAATTCCCGTTGCCCCAGTTGGATACAGATATCGATGTATTCACCACGCGGGTGGACACCATATTTGGCGTCTCTTTTATCGTTTTAGCACCCGAACATGAGTTAGTTGATGCTTTAACTACAGATCCACAACGTTCTGAAATCGAATTCTATAAAGAGAAGACTGCTAAAAAGTCGGAATTAGACCGTATGGCGGATGCCAAAACAGTATCGGGTGCTTTTACAGGTTCATATGCGTCACATCCATTGACCGGAGAAAATGTGCCGATTTGGATTGCGGACTATGTTTTGGCAGGGTATGGGACAGGAGCTGTAATGGCTGTGCCATCTGGAGATCAACGGGATTATATTTTTGCGAGGCATTTTGATCTACCGATTATTCCGATTTCCGATGCACAGAATATCGAGGAAGAAGCTGATCCAACAAAAGAAGGACGCTACATCCATTCTGATTTTATCAACGGTATGACCTACAACGAAGCCGTACCAGCTTTGATCAAGCGTTTGGAAGAGCTCGGATTAGGTAGGGCAAAGATAAACTACCGGATGCGCGATGCTATCTTTGGTCGCCAGCGTTATTGGGGTGAGCCTGTACCTGTTTACTTTAAAGATGGTCTTCCTCATTTAATTGAGGAGAAGGAGTTACCCTTGTTATTACCAGAAGTGGATAAATACTTGCCTACCGAAACAGGCGAACCTCCGTTGGGCAGAGCCGAAGGATGGAAGTATCAAGGAAAATACGACTACGAGTTGAGTACAATGCCGGGCTGGGCAGGTTCTTCCTGGTATTGGTTCCGTTATATGGATTCCACTAATAAGGAATCATTTGCGTCTAGGGAGGCTGTAGATTATTGGAAGGCTGTAGATTTATATATCGGTGGATCCGAGCATGCTACGGGTCATTTGCTCTACGCCAGGTTTTGGAATAAGGTACTGAAAGATCTCGGGTTTCACCAGGAAGAAGAGCCGTTTAAAAAACTGATTAACCAAGGGATGATTCAAGGACGTTCTAACTTTGTATATCGCGTGCTTGATGAAGAAGGTAAAGGAACAAATGTTTTTGTTTCGCTCGGTCTGAAAGATAAGTACAATACCATTCCATTGCACGTTGATGTTAATATCGTTTACAACGACGTGCTTGATACAGAGAAATTCAAGGCATTTCGTCCGGATTTTGCAGCGGCTGAATTTGTCTTGGAAAATGGTAAATATGTTTGCGGCACGGAGGTCGAGAAGATGTCAAAATCTAAGTTCAACGTTGTTAATCCCGACGACATTATAGAGACCTACGGTGCTGATACGCTCCGTCTTTATGAAATGTTCTTAGGTCCGTTGGAGCAGTCAAAGCCTTGGAATACAAATGGTATTGAGGGTGTATATAAATTTTTACGTAAGGTATGGCGTTTATTCCACGATGCGCAAGGAAATTTTGTAGTCTCGGAAGAAGAACCCACCAAAGCGGAATATAAAGCACTGCATAAAATCATCAAGAAGGTAGAAGAAGATATTGAGCGCTTCTCGTTTAACACGTCTGTTTCGGCTTCTATGATCTGTGTGAATGAGTTGACTGATTTGAAATGCAACAAGCGAAAAATATTACAGGACCTCATCGTTGTGCTTCACCCGTATGCCCCGCATATCACGGAAGAGTTGTGGGCATTGTTGGGGAATGAAGCAGGTATGATTTCCTATGCATCATATCCTACTTTTAATCCTGATTATTTAATCGAATCGGAATTTGCTTATCCAGTTTCTATTAATGGGAAAATGAAGATGAACCTGCCATTGGCTTTAGATTTGGATCCTAAAGCTGTTGAAGAAACGGTGCTGGCGAATGCAGATATACAGCGGTATTTGGACGGAAAAGCAGTAAAAAGGCTCATTTTTGTAAAGGGCAAAATTATCAATATTGTCGTATAATTGTCTATATCACTCTTTTTGGTGATATTTTAAATTATCATTGATTTTGATGATAATTTTATTTATCACTAATTTTGCTGATATCGTATCGGATACTTATCTTTGGGTAAAAGACGTTATATGATAGCAGTAATATCGGGTGATATAGTTAAATCACGTTCTGCAGATCCGAAAATATGGATGCCAGCATTGGAAGAAGCTATAGGTCTATACGCTAATAAATTTGATATTTTCCGAGGAGATAGCTTTCAAGCGGAACTAACTATCCAAAATGTGCTAAAGGCTGCGTTATATATAAAGGCTGCGATGTTGGCCCTTGATTTAGATGTGCGTATGGGAATTGGCATTGGAACGACAGAATATGATGCTCCGCATATCAAAAACTCTTTTGGCTCTGCACTTATTTATTCTGGAGAAGCTTTCGAGGAGCTGAAAAAAGAAACCATTTCTTTTAAATCTGCTTATCCTAAGCTTGACGCAGTATGCAATGTCATATTACCGTTAGTAGCGGAACTAACGACGCGTTGGACATCCAATATCGCAGAGACAGTGAAAGCAGCGTTCCTAAATGAGGATGCCAACCAAGCTGAACTGGCTAAAATATTGGACAAAAAATATCAAAGTCAAGTCAGCACTGAATTGCAGAAAGCGAGTTATACTAAAATACAACGGGCCTTAGATCACTGTACGAAAGAAATGTTAGCGTTATGAGCATTTTATTTTTAAAGCTATTGTTGGCTCATTTTATAGGTGATTTTGTACTACAGCCTAAGAGTTGGGTGCAGAAACGCAGAGAGCACATCGGTTATCTGCTGATACATGTTGCAACGCACACAATGCTGCTGGTATTGCTCTTCATACCAGAACTACCTGACCAATGGCAAGTTATATTATTTATAAGCTGTGCGCATCTATTGATTGATAGTGGCAAGATTTATTTCGAGAAAAGGTTTCCCAAACGGGCGTTTTTATTATTTATAGCTGATCAAACGTTGCATATCCTCTCACTGGTTGCCGTTATACTGTATCAATATGGTTTATCTATCGATTGGGGAACTTTGTTTTCTCCAAAAAACCTATTATACGTTTTGGCTTTTGTCCTTACTGCGTTTGTTAGTCCAATTATGTTACGCGTTTTCTTCAGCAAGTGGACCTCTGAAGTTGATGTAGCCTCTAAACCGACAAAATCGCTTGTAGATGCGGGAATGCTAATTGGTATTATGGAACGATTGCTAATCGTCTTTTTTATACAGGTAGGCTTTCTATCGGGCATAGGCTTTCTTTTGGGAGCAAAATCCATCTTTCGTTTCGGTGATTTAACAAATGCTAAGGACACAAAATTTACCGAATACATCCTCGTAGGTACCTTAGCTAGTTTTGTTGCCGGGATCGCAATCGGTTATGGCTTACGTATAGGCTTGCAATATCTTGTGTAGCTTCCACATTTCCTAGGCGTAGAACCTACAATTTAACTGCTTTCACTAACGCCTGTACTTCTGTAGCGACCGCTGTTTCTGAGCCATCAGTAATAGCTGATGAATGAAAATACTCGGCACCCGTCTCTTGCCAGACGCGACCGATATTGGTGGAACGCAAACCTCCACCGGGCATAACGACAATGCGACCACGAGCCTGTTGTACCAGCCGCTTCAATTCCTCTTGTCCCAAATCTACATTCGACGCGCAGCCCGAGGTAAGTACGGTATTAAAGCCGCAAGCAATAATATCTTCTAGTGCCTGCACGCTATCTGTAACTTCATCAAACGCCCTGTGAAAAGTACAGGGTTTTTCTCCGGCTAATTCAACTAAAGCACTGTTCCGCTGTTTATCTATGTTCCCCATGGCATCAAGTACCCCAAACACAAAACCATCTACACCTAGGTTGTTATATAAGGTTATGGCTTTTCTCATTTGTGCAAATTCATGTGCCGTGTACACAAAATTTCCGCCTCGAGGTCGTATCATCACATGGAGGTTGATGTGTAATGCGCGACGAGCAATTTCTGTTTCTCGCAAATTGGGGGTTGTTCCGCCTAGTGACATATCTGCACAAAATTCTACGCGGTCAGCTCCGTGTTGTTGGGCTATCCCGGTTGCTTCTAAATTAAAACAGGCAATTTCTATTTTTGGCATTTCTATATAAGATAATGTGGAGAGGAAATAAGCTGGTTTCCCGCCTTATCACATTTCGCGTAGTTAAAACCACCATGTATACAATACGCTCCATATTCCCCTTGTTTATTCAGTGCAATAAATCCAACTTGTATGTTAGCTAAGGTTTTTTTTCGACTTTCTGTAAACTTGATGATTCGTTTTACTGCTTCTTCACAAGCTTGTTGAGGTGTATGCCCTTGACGCATTAACTCGACGACCAAATGCGATCCAACTGTACGGATAACCTCTTCGCCATGCCCGGTGGCTGTAGCAGCGCCCACTTCGTTGTCGACATATAATCCGGCTCCAATAATAGGAGAGTCGCCAACCCGTCCATGCATTTTAAAAGCCATGCCACTAGTTGTGCAAGCTCCTGAAAGATTGCCCTGTTCGTCTAACGCAATCATACCAATGGTATCGTGATTTTCTATATTGACAACCGGTTCATACTTCGCTGTTTTGAGCCATTCGCGCCATTCCTTTTCTGACGCTTCTGTCAACAGGTTTTCAAGCGGGAATCCCTGTTCCTGGGCAAACTGTAGCGCACCATCACCCACTAACATAACGTGCGGGGTTCTCTCCATCACCGCCCGAGCGACAGATATGGGATGTTTAATCTGTTCGAGCGCAGCTACTGAGCCAATATTCGCATTTTCATCCATAATACAGGCATCCAACGTCACCTTACCGTCTCTGTCCGGACGTCCGCCATAGCCTACGCTACGCTCGGTAGGATCGGCTTCCGTGTAACGTACCCCTTGTTCTACGGCATCTAGAGCCCGCCCCGCTGTAGAAAGAACTTTCCAGGCTTCAGCGTTCGCTTTCAACCCAAAGTCCCAGGTAGACAGAACAATAGGTTTGTTTACCTCTCTCGAAGGCACTTTTATCTGTTGGGCATAAATAGGAGGCAAGCCTAGTAGGAGTGAACCGGCTCCTATCTTCTTTAAAAACTTTCTACGCGAATCCATATGTAGACAAACCTAAATAAATTCATTTTTATATGCAATAAATCGAATCGGTATATAAAAATGAATTACTCATGAAATTTTCTATTTAGGTATTCGTGAATGCAAAGCATTTTATTTACGTTTGTACTATCATGAGTACGACATCATATCTATCAAATAGGATTAATAATTTATCCGAATCAGCGACCCTAAAAATGACTAAACTAGGGCGCGAATTAGCTTCTAAAGGAATCAACGTTATTAGTTTAAGTGTAGGAGAACCAGACTTTAATACACCAGATAACGTAAAAGATGCGGCAAAAAAAGCGCTAGATGAGAATTATACACGTTATTCTCCGGTACCGGGTTATCCAGAACTCCGCCAAGCTATTGTTAATAAATTGAAAAATGAAAACGGTTTGGAATATGAGCCGTCACAGATTGTGGTCTCTACCGGCGCTAAGCAATCATTATCTAACGTTATTTTAACTTTAATTAATCCGGGTGATGAGGTTATTATCCCTACACCATATTGGGTTTCTTATTCGGAAATGGTCGTGTTGGCAGAAGGAAAGTCCGTATTTATTGATACGGATATCGACTCGGACTTCAAAATTACACCCGAGCAGTTGGAGGCAGCTATTACGCCGAGAACTAAGTTGTTTATGTTTTCATCCCCTTGTAACCCAACAGGTTCCGTTTATAGCAAGGACGAATTAGCTGCATTGGTGAAGGTTTTCGAAAAATACCCAAATATTTTCATTTTGTCAGATGAGATTTATGAGCATATTAATTTCGTCGACAAACACGAATCCATCGCTCAGTTTGAGTCCGTCCGTGAACGCGTAATAATCGTAAATGGCTTTTCCAAAGCCTTTGCCATGACAGGCTGGCGTTTAGGATATATAGCCGCTAATAAAGAAATTGCTGCTGCCAACGATAAACTACAAGGCCAAACGACCTCAGGAACTTGTTCCATCGCGCAACGCGCCGGTATTACTGCTTACCATGACGGACTGGAAAGTGTAAATGAAATGAAAGAAGCATTTCTGCGCAGACGTCAATTGGTGTATGATTTATTAAATGATATTCCAGGAGTGAAGACGAATCTTCCGGAGGGCGCGTTCTATTTCTTTCCTGAAATTAGTTCGTTTTTTGGGAAAAAAGATGCAAACGGAAATGTAATCAAAGACTCTTCAGATTTGGCACTCTATCTGCTAAATGAAGGACATGTGGCGACTGTTGGAGGCGACTCTTTCGGTAATAACAATTACATTCGTCTTTCGTACGCAGCTTCAGACGAGGCTTTGAAAGAAGCTTTGCGACGCATAAAAGAGGCTTTGGGTAAATTGTCTTCATAGCGGCTTTTTCGTGAAAATATAGTGAAATACCGGTAGAGACGCAGTACATTGCGTCTCTGCTTCATTTATGTCCAGCCTATATGAAATTGAATTTTGACAGCTTTATCGTTGCCCTGCTCTGTTTTATTATTATTGCCTATTTCTTTCCCCAACTGTATCTCTGGCAGGAAGGGAAAATACTAGAATGGATAACGAGCGTCGGTGTGTCCCTTATTTTCTTCTTTTACGGGCTAAAATTGAGCTTTCAGCAGTTAAAAACAGGATTGAGCAATTGGAAGCTTCACCTTTTGATACAAGGTGCGACATTTGTCTTATTTCCTTTGCTTGTAATACCTTTTTATCCTTTGGTTCAGAACGAATTACAGCATGATTTTTGGCTTTCTTTTTTCTTTTTGGCAGCCTTGCCGTCTACAGTATCTTCTTCGGTTGTAATGGTTTCTATTGCGCGAGGAAATATTCCTGCCGCCATCTTTAACGCAAGTATATCGGGGTTAATTGGTGTGGTCGTAACACCATTATGGATGCAGTTTTTTCTAAATTTTGAACAGGTTGATGTCGTCGGCGATGTATACTGGGGTTTAATAAAGGAAATTATCATCCCGGTTATCGGGGGATTGGTACTGCAGCGCTATTTTGGCAAATGGGCATCGAAATATAACCGGCAGTTAGGGATTTTTGATAAATCGATTATTCTGCTTATTGTGTACAGCAGCTTTGCTGAATCATTTGTAAGCGGCGTGTTTGAAAGCACGGGAAAGCTTTATCTTCTATGGATTTTTGTGGGTGTGGTTTTGTTATTTGTGCTTCTTTATGGGATGATCTATTTACTAAGTAAATACGTCTTTAAGTTCAATAGGGAAGACCAGATAACGGCTTTATTCTGCGGGTCTAAAAAATCATTGACCCACGGTTCTGTATTCGGAAAATTTCTATTCGCTCATTCTCCTAGCGCAGGTCTATATTTTCTACCGTTAATGATATTCCACGCCCTTCAGATATTGATCGTTACCATGATCGCACAACGATACCATAATAAGGATGCTATTTAAATAGCTCAAAGCCGTATTTTGCATTGCTCCAAAAACGGTCCAAGGCGATCATACGCGGTTTGAAAAAACGGATTAAAGTAGGCCAGTCTTCCGTTTTAAAAACAGAGACCTTTTTGTCGAGCTCTATTCCGATACGAGCGGTGTTTTTGCCATATTCATCATAATGGTTTTTGTTCCAAATCCATTCTTCTTCGAGTTCAGCATGCAGTATCTTTTCGTATTCCTGGAACTGTGTAAGCATCAGCTCCCTTATCCCTTCGTCCGGATGGCTGATTTCAATATAGATGCTTGCCGTTTTATTGTCCGCTTCCATCCGAAAATAAAGATGTTTAATGGTTGTTTTATAATTAACCCAATTTATTTTTATTCCCTCTTCATTTGGAACCAAAGACATAAATCGACCGAAATTAGTCCAAAACTGCTCTTTTAGTTTCTTTGCTTCTTCTTTTGAGTACAATATTTTTCGCTGAAAATGTTACTGCCAATGCTTGCTAACAAACCTCCATAGATATCTCATGAAAGTTCTTCAAAACTATTAATTATTAACCAAACTTTTATTGCGTTTTCCGGTTTAGTGTATATGGACAGGAAAAAATCATTATTGTTGCTAACCGCCGTAGCCGCGGGCACAACATTATATAACTTGTTAAAACCCGTAAAATCCAATGTAGCCGTAGTGCAAGGCTTCCAAAAAGAAAAGTATCTAGGAGAGTGGTTCGAGATTGCACGGATGGATTTTCACTGGGAGAAAAATCTTAAAAATGTTTCAGCGTCCTATGCGCTGAACGACGATGCCAGTATTCGGGTCAATAATCAAGGTTATGATATGGTAAAAGATCGATATAAGCAAAGTATTGGCAAGGCAAAATTTGTCAGAAGTCAAGAAGAGGGGGCTTTGAAAGTATCTTTTTTCGGGCCATTCTACTCGGGATATAATGTAGTGATGGTTGATGATGATTATCGTTATGCTCTAGTCTTCGGTGAAAATCTTGACTATATGTGGATGCTCTCGCGTGATAAGACAATGCCTGAGGATATCAAAGAAAAATATCTAGCTTACGCCAAGCGCTCAGGATATACTACTGATAAATTGGTGTGGACGATTCAAGAATAAAAAAGGACAAAGCTTTAGACCTTGTCCTTTTTTGTATGTGGAGAATATCGGAGTCGAACCGATGACCTTTTGGCTGCCAGCCAAACGCTCTAGCCAGCTGAGCTAATCCCCCTTCTTTGAGATTGGCCAAATCTACGTAAAATCATTTTTATGTGCAAATTTCTTTCTAGTCCCCAACGCTATTATAGTGAAAAAATCGGGTTTAATAGCGAATAATCAATCGTGGAATCCGAAATTATCAAATCAGCTATTTGCCCGAGATCCTCCTGGGTGATACGGTTGCCTACGCCTGCATTAAAAGAACGAACGAGGACGAGAGCCGCTTCTCTTCTTTCGGATGTTGAGATTAAATTGCTGCCACCATAAAAATTAATTAAGGATGTCGCAAAGGCCGTAAAATTTTCTAGTGTGAAAGGTATATTGCGCTGTAAGGTATCTCGCATGTATTTTTCGAAATCCTGAACAATCATTTCATTCTGTTGTAATGTCATATCTGCAAAAATAACGTTTTCAGCAAACCTTTGTAACTTGTTGGATAGGATTTGGCATTATTTGATTATTTATTTTAATTTCATCACTTACTTAATTTTAATATAGACTTTATATTGTTTTATTTTTGTTAGTCTAAACTCCGAAAAATGAAGAAAATTTCTTTCGTACTTTACCTTTTTTTATTTGTCGTATTCGGTGCGTCAGCACAACAGAAGCCCAAGTATATTTTTTTTATGATTGGCGACGGAATGGGATTGAACCAGATTAATCTAACCGAGGTTTTTCTAGCCGCGCAAGAAGATCGGAATACCGTTTTCCCACTCGTATTTTCCACCTTTCCTTATGCTACATTTGCTACCTCTTATTCTTTATCGCACGGTGTGACCGATTCGGCTGCCGGAGGTACAGCATTGGCAGTAGGCAAAAAAACGAAAAACGGCGTAGTGGGGATGGACAGTGCGGCGAACACACCATATAAGAGTATTGCTTACACGGCTAAAGAAGCAGGACTTAAAGTGGGAATTACGACGTCTGTGAGTATAGATCATGCTACGCCAGCCTCATTCTATGCCCATCAACCTAGTCGTAACCAGTATTATGAAATAGCGGAAGAGCTGATAAAGTCAGATTTCGACTTTTTTGGAGGATCAGGTTTCTTAAGTCCGAACAAAAACTCGCAAAAAGAAGATGCTCCTTCTTTATTTCCGAAGTTTGAAAAAGCTGGATATACATTGGCTTACGGCTGGGAGGGCTATAACAAGGCCAAGCTAGCAGCCGACAAGATAATTTTGATGAATGTAGAAGACGGCGACCATTCATCGTTGAAATACGCAATAGACCAGAAAGACAACGATTTAAACTTGGCGCAGATAACCGACGCGGCTATAGAATCATTAACGAAAAATAATGACCAGGGATTCTTCTTGATGGTTGAGGGTGGGAAAATAGACTGGTCTTCGCATGCGAATGACGCTACGACAACCGTACGAGAGGTATTGGATTTCAATGAAGCAGTAAAGCGGGCTTATGCATTCTACGAAAAGTATCCAGAGGAAACACTAATCGTCGTAACGGCTGACCACGAGACGGGAGGCATCGCCGTCGGCAATGGAGGGAGCCGTCTGAACACAAAACTACTAGCAAATCAACGGGTATCGCAGGGCATGTTGTCTAAATTGTTAGCTGATTTGAGAGCGGCTAAGAAAGATGTGCGTTGGGACGAAGTAAAAAATGTCTTAATGGAAAATGTAGGCCTTTTTGCCGATGTAGCAGTGAGCGAAGATGAGGAAAACATGCTTGTTGCAATATATGAGAAGAGCTTCGTACGCCACGAAACGGAAAAGTCAAAAAGTTTATATGCTAACGATGATAAATTGGCAAGTGAGGCGATTAAAATATTAAACAAAAAAGGTTCGGTGAGCTGGGCATCAGGGGGACATTCAGCAGCGTATATCCCCATATTTGCTATTGGAGCAGGAGCTGAGCGATTTACACATAAGATGGAGAACACCGATATCCCCAAAAAAATAGCGAAAGCTGCGGGCTGGGATTTTTAACGAAATCCTTTTCTACGTCGGCTTTAATAGCTGATTCTAATTTCGGGATTTATCTGTCATAAGGGTGGGCAAAAAATAGACGCGGGTGCCTTTCACGTATGGTTGGCACCCGCGACCGTTTTAAGGGAGGTGGTCAGTATCCTCTTCGGCATCCGAAGAAACTTCCAACAACGATGTATTGGCTGCCTGACTATCCAGTACAATAAATTGGTGCACGCGGATATCCGTAACTTCTCTTTTGATATTATTGACATCGATGTAGTCACGATATAACAGCGAGCCTTGCACCAATAAGCGGGTACCCTTTTTCCCTCTTCTTTCTAGTTTCTCCGCGAGTTTTCCCCAAAATACCAAACTATGCCAATAGGTGGTTTCTACCCACTCTCCTTGACTGTTTTTGGAATACTCGTTTGTGGCCAAACGCACGTTGGAAACTTTGGTCCCGTTTGTCGTTGTTTTCATCTCTACATCGGCTCCCAAGCGTCCGATAAGCTGTACTGCATTGATTAATGTACTCATAATATTGAAATTTTAGTTGTAAATCCACTTTAGATATTTTACATTTATAGTGTCAATGGTATTCGCTGTTGACAATTCAAAGTTGCGAAAGCTGGTTTATACTAGCCGGTAGTTAACCAATTATAAGCGTTTATAAACGTTTATAAGCGTTTACAAACGTTTGTACAATAAAAGAATTATGTAAAATATGGAAAAACGTATGTGTTTGACTTGTGGCGAGCCTGTCGTTGGGCGGTCGGATAAACGCTTTTGCCATGACGCCTGTCGGAATGCTTACAACAATAGACGAAATAGTCTTCCGAACAGTTTTGTGCGAAAAATTAACGACACATTGAAGCGTAACCGGCAAGTTCTCGGTAAGATACTAGGCAAAGAAAAGATGCAAAAAGTCTCTCGTGAAAAACTTCTTTCTAAAGGATTCGATTTTGATTTCTTTACCAATCAATTTAGTAATGCCAAAGGGCAGGTGTATTTTTTTGTCTATGAATATGGTTATCTAGCATTGGATGAAGAGCTGGTTTTAGTGGTCCGGCAACAAAAATTCGAAAAAGTGTAATTTTTAAAGGGTGATCTGTCGAAGCTAGTTTCATACACGCAAAATATGTAGAGAATTATTTTGGATGGTTGAATTTTCTTGCTATATTAGCAGTTCATAATTCAGTCCGCTAGAGCATGGCGGCAAGTTATAATTGGTTAGTGAGACCTCTATCCGCCCGGATGGAGGTCTTCTTTTTGTTTGCTAAAGCTATAAATTAAAAATAAAAAATCCTGAAGCGGGGAGCCTCAGGATTTTACCAAACCAATTATTAACCTAAATTATGAAATTATACTCTTATAACGTTGAACAATACAAACTATTATTTATCACAGATCCTTTAACATTTTTTAACATTCGTGTGGCGTATTATTTTATTCAAACGATAGGTTTATCTTAGAAAAACCTAGTCCTTCAAGCAAAGGCCTGAACACATGAATCGCGTTATTTTTTGTCTGTCGTAAAATATCCGAATTTCGTACCTCTTTATAAATTTCCCTCTCAGCACTTTTGAAAGCCTCATCCACCAAGGTTGCCTCACGGAAGAAAGCCATTTTTGTGTCATATACTTTCGAAGCCTCGTGATCTATTTTAACATAACAGATCTCCGGGGCGGGCAACCTGATAGACACGGAGTCACGAATAACTTCGATATCGTGAGAGGCGAGCTTTGTCAGGTCTATACAGCCGACCGCGTCAGCTTTAACGATCAGAAGGACACTTGCATCCGGCAGATACGCCGTAACATTTTTATGTTCCAATACGTCGCTGAACCGATATTTTACCAACTCCAGCTTACCCATAGCTTCGATACGCTCAATGAGCAGTTGATGTTTGCTTTCTGATGTCGGGCCACCGCCGTACCGTACAACTAAAAACCAGCCAACGATAACGAGTATGCTAATAAACAGTAGAATTTTCAAAAATTTCTTCATGATCTATCTTCGTCAAATTATATTCCAAACAAAATACGCAAAATGTTTTGTTTCAAACAACGTGATTCCATCCGTTTATTTTATAATTTTGTTGAGAAGAGAAAGGGATTTTGATGTATATAATTTTTGATACCGAAACTACAGGTTTACCGAAGCGTTGGGATGCGCCCATCACCGATACGGACAATTGGCCGCGGTGTATACAGATAGCATGGCAGTTGCATGATGAAAGGGGGAGTCTTATTGAGCATCAGGATTATCTGATTAAACCCGATGGTTTTAATATCCCTTACGATTCCGAAAAAATTCATGGTATATCCACGGAGTTAGCTGAAAAAGAAGGTGTTCCGCTGGTTGACGTATTGACCAAATTTAACGCGGCGTTAGCGAAGGCAAAGTTTGTTGTTGGACAGAATGTCGGTTTTGATATCAATATTATGGGAAGCGAGTTTTATCGTTATGCGGTCAACTCTCCCTTAGCTAGTATGCCGGTGTTGGACACCTGTACAGAGGTCACTGCAGAATTGTTGAAACTTCCGGGGGGCCGAGGCGGGCGCTACAAACTCCCGAACCTTACCGAGCTTCATAACTACCTATTCGGCGTTCCTTTCGCTGAAGCACACAATGCAACGGCCGATGTGGAGGCAACGACGCGTTGTTTTTTTGAACTCGTTAGACAGGAGGTATTTACTCCGGAAGAACTACAGGTAGATACGGGGTATTTTGTTGAATTTAAACAATATAATCCCGATCCCATTACGCCGTTTGGGTTAAAACATATCAACTTAAAAGCCGCATCGGAAGCTATTCGCGCCGCCCAAAAAACAGATGAGCCTACAACTGTTATTGACGAGGAGCTTAAGAAAGCGCTGGACCAGGCGGAGTTTGCCCATCTACATAATCACTCGCAGTTTTCTGTATTACAATCGACCATTTCTATCCCAGCTTTGGTAAACGCTGCTGCGAAGGATAATATGCCAGCAGTGGCCCTTACGGACAACGGTAATATGATGGGGGCCTTTCACTTCGTGAATACGGTGCTCGGATATAATAAAGAAATCGAAGCGAAAAATGCAGAGGCGTTAGAACGAGGAGAGGTACCAGTTGGTAGGACGATTAAACCAATCGTGGGCTGCGAGTTTTATGTGTGCGAAGACCGAACAGATAAATCAAGGAAAGATAACGGCTATCAAATTGTCGTTTTAGCAAAGAATCTAAAAGGCTATCATAACTTAGCAAAGATGGCGTCGATTGCCTATACGGAAGGCTTCTATTATGTCCCGCGTATAGACCGATCGGTCATTGAACAATATAAAGAGGATCTGATGGTGCTTTCGGGTAATCTCTATGGAGAGATACCGAGCAAAGTGCTGAATATAGGTGAAGCACAGGCAGAAGAGGCTCTACTTTGGTGGAAACAACAGTTTGGAGGCGATTTCTATATCGAACTGATGCGACATGGACAAGAAGATGAAGACAGGGTGAACCAAACGCTTATTGAACTTGCCCGGAAACACGATGTCAAGCTGATCGCGACAAATAACACCTATTATGTCAGCAAAGACAATGCACACGCCCATGATATTCTACTATGTGTGAAAGACGGAGAAAAATTGTCAACGCCAAAGGGTAGAGGGCGCGGTTTCCGATTCGGGCTGCCTAATCAGGAATACTATTTTAAGTCTGCAGCGGAAATGAAGCAGGCGTTTGCAGACGTACCCGAGGCCATCATCAACATACAGGAAGTCTTAGATAAGATTGAAGTTTATTCTTTGCATAGAGATGTCCTTTTACCAAAATTTGTTATTCCAGAGAAGTTTCAGCACGTTGAGGACGACTTGGATGGTGGTAAGCGAGGTGAAAATGCCTATTTGCGTCATTTGACATACGAAGGCGCGAAAGAGCGTTATGGAGAGATTACCGACAGTATTCGCGATCGTCTTGATTTCGAGCTGGAAACCATTGAAAGAACAGGATACCCGGGTTATTTTCTTATTGTACATGATTTTATTGATGCTGCCCGAAAAATGGGCGTTTCTGTGGGGCCAGGTCGTGGTTCAGCAGCGGGTTCCGCTGTTGCCTATTGTTTGAAAATAACCAATTTAGATCCGATCGAATACGATTTGCTTTTCGAGCGTTTCCTGAATCCAGACCGCGTTTCCATGCCCGATATTGATATCGACTTTGATGATGAAGGCCGAAGCCGGGTGATGCAATATGTTATTGATAAGTATGGCGCATCCCAGGTCGCTCAGATCATCACATATGGTACCATGGCAGCAAAGTCTTCTATTCGGGACACCGCACGCGTGCTTGATTTACCGTTGCAAGATGCTAACGAGATTGCAAAACTCATACCCAACCTCAAGTTGAATAAAATTTTCTCGATGGATGAGAAGGCGATGAAAGAGGTGTTGCGCTCGGAGGAATTGGAAGCGGTCAATCGTTTAAAATCGTTGGCTGACGGTGCAGGGTTAGAAGCAGAAACCATTAAGCAGGCACGTGTTCTAGAAGGGTCTATGCGAAATACGGGAATCCATGCTTGCGGGGTAATCATTACACCGGATGATATCACCAAATTTGTACCAGTATCGTTGGCAAAAGATTCCGACCTGTATGTCACCCAATTTGATAACTCTGTAGTAGAGAGCGCCGGTCTATTGAAGATGGACTTCTTGGGGCTAAAGACGCTTACGTTGATTAAGGATACCGTTGCCAACGTGAAATTACGTCATGGTGTTGAACTCGATCCCGATAAATTCCCCATTGACGATTTATTGACGTACGAGCTATTTCAACGTGGAGAAACGGTAGGCGTGTTTCAATACGAGTCTCCGGGGATGCAGAAGTACATGAAAGAATTGAAGCCGACAGTATTTGCCGACTTGATTGCCATGAATGCATTATATCGCCCGGGACCGATGGAATACATTCCGTCATTCGTCAAACGAAAACATGGAATAGAGCCCATTACCTATGATTTGGAAGCCTGTGAGGAATACTTGAAAGAAACATACGGTATCACCGTATATCAAGAGCAGGTGATGCTTTTGTCGCAAAAACTAGCTGGCTTTTCTAAGGGTGATGCCGATGTTTTGCGTAAGGCGATGGGTAAGAAGCAACGGGCGGTGTTGGATAAAATGAAGCCTAAGTTTGTCGAACAAGCGGCTGCAAATGGGCATAATCCGAAGGTATTGGAAAAAATCTGGACAGACTGGGAAGCCTTCGCGTCTTATGCTTTCAATAAGTCGCATTCTACCTGTTACGCTTGGGTGGCTTATCAAACGGCTTATCTCAAAGCGCACTATCCGGCAGAATATATGGCAGCAGTGTTGTCCAACAACATGAATGATATTAAAACGGTGACATTCTTCATGGAGGAATGCCGACGAATGGGGCTTCAAGTACTAGGTCCCGATGTGAACGAATCGTATTATAAATTTACGGTGAACGACCAAGGCGCGATTCGTTTCGGAATGGGAGCGGTGAAAGGGGTGGGAGCCGGAGCGGTGGATACTATCGTTCAAACCCGTGAAAAAGATGGTAAATACAAATCCGTATTTGACCTCGCCAAACGTGTGGATTTGCGTGCGGCAAATAAGAAGGCTTTCGAGAGCTTAGCGTATGCTGGAGGGTTTGATAGTTTTACCAATACCCATAGAGCACAGTATTTCCATGTCGACGGTGACAGCTCGACGGGTTTAGAGAAAGCCATCAAATACGGCCACCGGGTAAAAGAAAACGAAAACTCGGCGCAAGCCAGTCTCTTTGGTGGATCGGCGGCAACAGAACTGCCTGAACCGGTATTGGCGCCTTGCCCAGCTTGGGGGCTTATCGAGAAACTCAAATATGAAAAAGACGTTATCGGGATCTACTTGACCAGCCATCCATTGGATAATTATAAGTTTGAAATAAAACATTTTTGCCATAATAGGGTGATAGACCTCCAATTGATAAACAAGGTCAAAGCAAGTGAAGTAGAGGACGAAGTATTGTTGGAGTTTAATCGGATTAAAAACAAGGAAGTAGTTGTTGGTGGCATTATTGCGGCAGCGAACCATAGAGTAGCGAAGTCCGGTAAGCCGTTTGGCTCATTTATTATAGAGGACTATAGCGATTCATTTGAGATTATGGTGTTTGGAGAAGATTACGTCAAGTTCCGAGGATATCTGCAAGAAGGTTTCTTTGTGCAGATAAGGGGATTGGTACAAGAACGTTTTAGGCAGGCCGGTAATTGGGGTTTTGAATTAAAGAATATGCAGCTGCTTTCCGATTTAAGGGACAAAATGGCCAAGTCATTTACCATACAATGTCCCCTTCATCTTTTGAATGACCAGTTTGTGCAGCAAATGCATACCTTAGTTGAATCAACAAAAGTAGAAGGCACGGAATGTAATTGCCAGCTGAAATTTAAAATTTTGGATATGCAGGACGAGCTAGCTATCGAGATGCCTGCCAAATCGTTGAAAATAAATCTTACAAACGACTTTTTAGACGGTTTAGAGAAATTCGAAGGGGTAAACTATAGATTAAATTGATAGCCTATAAAAATTTTTGTGAAGAGCAAATGACGATTATCTTTCGTCAAATTTCTATCTTTGCTTAATTACTTAGAGAAATCAAAAAATTAAATATTATGGCATTAGAAATTACAGACAGCAATTTTGAAGAGCTTGTTCTTAAATCAGATAAACCTGTTTTAATCGATTTTTGGGCAGAATGGTGTGGCCCTTGTCGTATGGTTGGCCCCATAGTAGATGAAATCGCCTCAGAGTATGACGGACAAGCTGTAGTCGGAAAAGTAAATGTCGATAACAACCCCGACATTTCCGTGAAGTATGGTATTCGCAATATCCCTGCTTTATTATTCTTCAAAAACGGTGAAATTGTCGACAAGCAGATCGGGGCTGTGCCGAAATCTGTTTTAGTAGAGAAATTGAGCAAACAGCTCTAAGTTCAAACAAGACTAATGAAAATAAAGCCGGTTTTTTCGAAGACCGGCTTTTTCTATTTCAGCAAAAAACAGAATTATTGTATATTCGTTTTTCTCAATCAAACAGCGCTACACCATGAGTAATAAGACAAAACTATCGCAGGAACAAACAGACAAGTTTCTTGACGCCTTGAAAACACGATTTGAAGAAAACAGAAACCGCCATCCTGATTTGGATTGGGCAAAGATACAGGAAAAACTCGTTGCAAGTCCAAAAAAGCTATGGTCGCTGTATCAAATGGAAGAAACGGGCGGCGAACCAGATGTAATAGATTACAAGAAAGAAGCGGACGAATATGTTTTTTGTGATTGCGTTGCCGAGAGTCCAAAAGGGCGGCGGAGTGTTTGCTACGATCAAGAAGCATTGGAATCCAGAAAAGAACACAAACCCAAACATAGCGCCGTTGGGATGGCTGCTGAGATGGGTATCGATCTTTTAACAGAGGAACAGTACCGCGCACTGCAGACACTTGGAAAGTTTGACGCGAAAACTTCCAGTTGGGTATTGACACCACCCGCCATCCGAGAAAAAGGTGGTGCTATTTTCGGAGATTGGCGATACGGTCAGGTATTTATTTACCATAACGGCGCAGAATCTTATTATGCTGCACGCGGTTTTCGAGGTATATTAACCCTTTAAGAGCTGTCAATAAACCGCTAGAAAGGTGTTATTTTAGTCTAACACGTAACACCTTTCCAGTATTCGTTATATACAGTGTTTTCTCATCAGAAGACAAAGCTACATTGGAAGCAGCCTCATCCAATGCTATTTTACCAAGTACGTTGGACGTGCTGTCGAATATCCACACGCCACCTGGTCCACTTGCATATACAATTCCATTGCTGGCAATCTTTAATCCATCTGGCAATCCAGGTAAACCATCACGTTCATTGGTAGCGCTGTAAAATAATTTTGGCGTTACAACAGTATCAGCCAAATCCAATATATACCAATCGGCCGCACTCGGATCGGAATTACCAATCAATAGCTTTTGTTCGCCCGGGAAGAAGGCAATACCATTGGGTTTGCTAATCTTATCGGTCAGTAATATGATTTCACCACCTTGTTTTACTTTATATACGCCGTTAAAAGCGATTTCCTTTTCGGGGTCATCATCACGCTGTGTGGGCAATCCATAAGGCGGGTCTGTGAAAAATAACACACCTTCCTTATTGTACACCGCATCATTGGGACTACTCAACCGTTTACCATTATATGTATCTGCCAATGTCTGGAAAGCAACTTGGGGTTGCCGCAATGGAGCGTTCATCCGGGCAAGTTGCCGGTTACCATGTTGGCACAACACCAGGTTTCCGAAATCATCTAATAATAACCCATTGCTGCCCGGCTCCTTACGTCGATTAGGATTATCACCCGTATCACCGCTAGGTTTTAAATAAACTTCGCTTCCATTTTCAGCTGTCCACTTGTAAATCGTATTGGCGGGCACGTCCGAGAACAACAACATTCGCTCACTTTCTACCCATAATGGTCCTTCGCTCCATTCAAAGCCCTCGGCGATGATTTCTGCCCTTGCAGAGCTGTCGATAATAGTATCTAAGGCAGGGTTATAGCGTATTATGCTACCGGTTGTATCGTACGTCATTTGTTTATACTGTTGAGGGTTATTAAAGACAAATATAGTCATCAAAATAGAAGAAATAAATAGAAGCTTCATAAAGGGGCGTTTTATCAACTGTTCGCGTATCCATATCGTTCGACTGTCTAAATTACATTTTTTCTTTCGATAACTGTCATCCTGTCCTAAAAAAGACAAATGGAATGCTCCTTGATATGATTGTAATTGATTTTTTATAGACAAAAACTAAGTAATATATGCAAGAAAAAGGTAGTATTTCGATCCACACCGAGAATATTTTTCCGGTGATTAAGAAGTTTCTTTATTCCGATAATGAAATCTTTTTACGCGAGTTGGTCTCCAACGCCGTTGATGCTTCTCAAAAAATAAAGAGATTATCCTCTTTAGGGCAGTTTCAAGGTGAGCTGGGTGATCTGACCATCGACGTGAAATTCGACGAAAACGCCAAAACGATTACCATCTCCGATCGTGGTATTGGTATGACAGCGGAGGAGATCAAGAAATACATTAACCAAATAGCATTTTCGGGTGCTACAGAGTTTATGGAGAAATTTAAAGAGGCGAACGATGCTAACGAGATCATCGGTCGTTTCGGTCTCGGGTTCTATTCCGCTTTTATGGTAGCGGACAAAGTCGAAATTCAGTCGTTATCTCATCAAGAGGGAGCTGCTCCAGCACACTGGACGTGTGACGGAAGTACCTCTTACGAAATAAGCGAGGGCACCCGCACAGAACGCGGTACCGACGTGATTCTCCATATCAATGAAGAATCACAAGAGTTTTTGAATGAAGGTCGTCTGAGCGAGATTTTGAATAAATATGCGCGTTTCTTACCCGTTCCTGTACGGTTTGGAACAAAAACAGAATCACAGCCCGATGGGGAAGACGAAGAAGGCAAGCCAAAATATAAATCGGTAGAAGTTGATAATATTATTAATAATACAACACCGGCATGGACGAAGGCACCATCCGAACTAAAAGATGAAGATTATTTGGCATTTTATCGTGAGTTGTATCCCTATTCAATGGACGAACCTCTGTTCTGGATACATCTCAATGTCGATTATCCGTTTAACTTAACGGGTATTCTGTATTTCCCCAAAATAAAGAACGAAATGGATATCCAGCGGAATAAAATTCAATTATATTCTCGCCAGGTATTCATTACAGACGAGGTGAAGGACATTGTACCGGAATTTCTAATGTTGCTACAAGGTGTTATCGACTCGCCGGATATCCCATTGAACGTATCCCGTTCTTTCCTGCAGGCGGACAGCAACGTGAAGAAGATTAACAATTATATCACGAAGAAAGTTGCCGATAAGTTGAATGAGATATTCAAGGCTGATCGTAAAAACTTTGAACAAAAATGGAACGATATAGCGCTCTTTATCAAATATGGTATGCTGAGCGATGAAAAGTTTGCGGAAAAAGCGAACGATTTCTGCCTGCTGTCGAATGTAGATGGAGAAACCTTCACCCTGAAAGAATACTACGAAAAAGTAAAAGATATTCAAGTGGACAAAGATGGTAATATTGTATACTTGTACACCAATGATCCTTCGCAACAAGACGGTTTCATCGCGTCCTTGAAAGAGAAAGGTTATGATGTATTGGCTTTGGATGGCCAACTTGACAATCATTTCGTGGGTTATTTGGAACAAAAAAGCGGCGAAAAAATTCAGGCAAAACGTGTAGATGCAGATGTCGCGGACAAATTGATCCAGAAAGAGGAAACACAGACTTTATCTTTATCCGAAGAAGAATCAAAGAAAGCATCGGAAATCTTTGAGAAAGCGATTTCCAGAGCTGATATGAAAGTGGAAGTCGATGCGCTACACGCGGATGGCCTACCGGTTTCTGTTACGGAGGATGAGTTTATGCGCCGGATGAAAGATATGGCGAAAACAGGCGGTGGAATGGGCTTCTACGGCACATTACCGGATAACTATAAGGTAACTGTCAATGGAAATCATCCGTTGATAAAACGAATTTTAGAGAGCTCCGAAGAGGAGGGAACACAACTGGCGAAACAGGCTTTTGATTTGGCCTTGTTATCTCGTGGTCTGTTAAAAGGTGCAGATTTAACTTCCTTTATCAAACGTAGCGTCGGAATGATTTAATAAAATATGGGTTGACCGGCGGTCAACCCATTATTATTTCAACTTATCCTTTTTGTATGCCGTTGGCGTAATACCAAATTGTTTTTTGAAAGCCGCTGCGAAATAGGCTGCTGAGGAGAAACCTACTTTTTCAGCCACCTCGTTGATATGCAATCCTTCCAATAAAAGATGTTTAGATTTGGCTAAACGACGTTGGAGAAGATATTCGTTTACACTACTGTTCAATAGCCCCTTGGTTTTGCGATACAATTGTACACGCGAGATATTCAGCGCATGTGCTATATCTTCTACGCTGAGTGATTTTTCCCCGATATGTTCCTCAATCACCATATCTAAACTTTGCATAAACCGCTTATCCTGTACAGTATGTTGTTTTATATCCGTTGCCGTTTCGCTCAGCTCTAAAATGCTGGTATAATGATCCTTCAGCTGTCGTCGGGAGGTAATGAGGTTGGTTATTACTGCTTTTAGATGTTCGACATTAAAGGGTTTGGTAAGGTAGGCATCCGCCATTAAGCGCATTCCCTCGATTTTACTCTCTTCGGTATCCAGTGCACTTAGCAATAGCACCGGGGTTTTATTAAACCGCGGACTATTCTTGATCATTTTTAACAGTTCTAAACCACTTCCATCGGGCAACATAATGTCACTCACAATCAAATCGGGATAACTTTTCTCCATTTTTGCAATTGCGTCCACATAGCTTTTGGCGAACAGCAAATTGTATTCTTTTTCAAGAATATCCTTCAAGAATAGACGAATATCCGGATGGTCGTCAACAACCAGAATATTAGCCGCTTTACTGGAATAAAAAGAAACGGTTTCCTCCGTTAGCTCCTCTATGTTTATGATGTACTCCTCACGTTCCATTTGTCGCGTGGAAGTATTGTCCGACAATCCTTTCTTTTCGTCTTCTGATAAATGTAGATGACCCGTTGGCAAACGTAACGTGAACGACGAACCGATTCCTTCTTTGCTACTGACGGTCACTTGCCCGTGATGCAGTTCGACAATCTCCTTTACATAAGCCAATCCAATACCTGAACCAGAAAGATGTTGCTCGCCTTGATAAAAATTATCAAAGATGTAATCTATGTCCGTAACCGATATACCACTTCCGTTATCGACTACCCGGATGTATAAATAGTCCCCAAAGGTGTTTTCTTCGACGACGACGCTTATTTTTCCGCCCTTTTCAGTAAATTTAAAGGCATTTGATAATAGGTTGGAAAACGCTTGCTCCATTAGGTATTCATCAATCCAGATTTCTTTGACAGGCGTTTTGCTGCTATAGCTTAACGATATACGTTTTTTTTGTGACAGCGGTTTAAAACTAGCCAATACCTGTTGGATAAAAGCGTCAATCTGTACCGGAGCAGCCTGCAGCTTTCTTTTTGCCTTGTCAATACGGTGAATGTCAATCAGATCGATAACGAGGTTTTGAAGTTTCTTTGCATTCCGTTTTATACGTGCCAGTTGGTCTACGCCTTCAGAAGACAAGTTTTTTTCTTTTTCCAATTCTTCCATAGGGGCAAGAATAAGCGTAAGCGGTGTTTTAAACTCGTGAGAGACGTTGGTGAAGAACTTGCTTTGTGCTTCAGAAGTAGCTTGTATCTGTTCATTCATCTCCACAATCTGTTGCTGTTGTGAAAGTATCTCTTCGTTTTGTTTTTCGAGATGCTTGTTTTTTTCCCAATTACTTTTGATAACGATAATCGAGATCCCCCCAAACACCACTGCTAATACCAAGCTTGCTATCAAGACATTCAATGTCGTCTGTTGGTTTCGGTATATTGTATTCTGTTCAACAATAAGCTCTTGCCTTTTGTCTATATCCTCTTGTTGTTCCTGTATTTTGTTAGATTGCAGCATCATGAGCTCTGCGTTATCCTGATTGATGACGACGGTTCCTAGTATATTATCCCGTTTATAGGGTTTACGTTGCAAAATCGCCATCGCTGTACGAATAGCTTCCGTACCACCAGTGGGGTAGAGCATCGAAGCGAATAATGTTCCTTTAACAATTTCCGATAATCCATTGCCTTCGCCGGGAAGGGCGTCAATACCGATAATTCTTTTCTTGTTTTCACCCGCTTCTTGAAGCGCCTGACTGACACCAAAAGCCATCTGATCATTAAAAGCCAGAATAATATCTTGCTCAAGAAGTTGTTCAATATGCTGCTTAGCTTGGGTATAGGCGTTATGTCTTTCCCAATCACTTTGAACTTCAACACCCAACCGAACCATGCCTGCACTATCTAATGCATTAAGTAATCCTCTCTTCCGTTCGATGGATGCCGATGTACCTTTCAGTCCGGTGATGATACCTACTTGTCCTTCCCCCCCGAGCGCATGTACAATAAACTGTCCGGCTAGTTTGCCAATCGCGAGGTTGTCCGCCCCAACATACGCGTTGTATAAACCGGAGGAAGTTTTGCGGTCGGTAACAATCACAGGGATATTTCTTCGAAAAACAGAATCGACAATAGGCGTCAATGGTTCGGCTTCATTGGGAGAAACAATGAGCAGATCGATGTCCTGTTCGAGCAGTGCTTTGATTTGCTGTATCTGCATTTGATTATCTCCGCCAGCATCGCGGTAGATAAATTCGATATCCGGATAAAAAGAAAGTTCCCTTTTCATCTCATCCAACATGGTTTCCCGCCAAGCGTCGTCACCGATACATTGTGAAAAAGCGATAGTGAACTGCGTATTATTTCCATTCGGCTGACAGGCGTGACAGCCGAGAAGCGTCACGAAAGCAAAAAGAAGATAAAACTTTGACATCCCCGTGTTTTTGAATTTTCTTGACAATATACGTGAAATTGTTTTTTCTTAACAAAAAGAACAAATCTTAGTGTTTAAAATACACTCTTTGTTGATCGTTTAGATAGGTAACATAATCTAAAGAAACGGTAGAAAATTCATAGCCTTAAATATTCTTGTGAATTTTAATCTATTGATATATAGCGACTTGAAAACAGATCGCTATTGATACAAATTTGATATAATTAAGTTGACCATTATTTAAACAAAGATGAAGTCCATGTTAATTTTGGATTAATCAGTTGTAAATAAAGTAACATGAACAAAAACACAGTTTTAGCCTGGTCATTCGTAGTGGCCTTAGGCGGATTTCTATTTGGCTTTGATACGGCCGTAATTTCCGGTGCAGAAAAAGCCGTTCAGCTATTCTGGTCGCTCAGCGAATTTCAACACGGGTTGACCATGGCGATAGCCTTAATAGGTACCGTTGCTGGCGCGGCGATGGGCGCTTATCCATCCGATAAATTAGGGCGTAAAACAACCTTGTTTTTGGTAGCTGCACTCTATTTCTTTTCGGCTATTGGCACCGCATTGGCACAAGATTGGAATACGTTCATCCTTTTCCGCTTTTTGGGTGGTATTGGTGTAGGTGTGTCGTCCGTAACGGCACCTATCTATATATCGGAGATTTCACCCGCAAGATCACGTGGCAAGCTGGTAGGATTATTTCAGTTTAACGTCGTTTTAGGGATTTTGATTGCTTACTTGTCGAATTATTTTATCGGGCAAACGGGAGAAGAATCTTGGCGTTGGATGCTCGGTGTACAGGCACTTCCCTCGCTTATTTTCTTTATCTTGATTTTCTTCGTACCGGAGAGCCCACGTTGGTTATTGTTGCACCGCGGAAAAAAAGTGGAAGCGACGGCTATTATGCAGAAAGTAAGTGGCGAGCAGGCCGATAACGATATTGAATTGATACTACGAAGTCAGCAAAAGAACCAAGGTAAGGGAGAAAGCCGTTTGTTCTCGAAAGCCAACCGCTTCCCCGTGATACTGGCGATTCTGTTTGCGGTATTTAATCAGGTATCGGGTATTAATGCCATTATTTATTACGCACCTCGCGTTTTTGAAATGGCAGGATTGGGCGCGCAAAGTTCATTGTTGTCTACCGTTGGAATCGGATTAGTCAATTTTATTTTCACGCTACTAGCAATCAATTTTATCGATAAGGTTGGACGACGTAAGTTGATGTTTATCGGCTCTATTGGAATGGTTGCGGCCCTATCGATGGTATCGTATGCTTTTTTCTCCGGTGTTATAGAGGGCTTGGCAGTAACCATCTATCTCATGTTATTTATTGCCTTTTTTGCTTTTTCACAAGGCGCGGTAATTTGGGTGTTTATATCCGAAATTTTCCCGAACGATGTCCGAGCCAAAGGACAGACATTGGGAAGCTTAACCCATTGGGTCATGGCGGCGATCATTACGTTCTGTTTTCCTGCACTTACCGAATTACTAGGAGGAGGTTATACGTTCTTGATTTTTGCCGGATGCATGGTACTCCAGTTTTTATACGTATGGAAGCTGATGCCGGAAACCAAAGGAAAATCGCTCGAAGATATGAGCAATACCATGCCATTTCATTAGTAATAAACTGCAAGCATAAATGAAAAACGAAAGATTAAATATCAACGGTATTTGTTTCGGCGAAGTGCTTTGGGATAACTTGCCTACCGGACGAAAGCTAGGCGGTGCGCCGCTCAATGTAGCTTATCATTTAAATAAGCTAGGTATCCATACGCATATGCTTACACGTGTAGGTGATGATGCAGACGGAGAGGATATTATAGCGCTATGTGCCGAATTAGCTATTCCCCTAACGCTTTTCCAAAAAGATAGCACCTATCCAACATCGACAGTAGAAGTCCATATCGATGAAAACAGAGATGTGCGTTATGAAATCGTATTTCCTGTTGCCTGGGATTACATTGCGCTAGGAGAAAAAGAAATAGAAGCCGTACGACAAGCTGATTTTTTCGTGTTCGGTAGCTTATCGACACGTAATGATATCAGTTATCAAACGCTTCAAACCTTAATAAAAGTAGCGAATTACAAAGTGTTGGATGTGAACTTACGCGCGCCGCATTATACAAGAGAACGCATCTTTGAATTACTCTATTATGCTGATTTGGTGAAGATGAACGAGGAGGAACTGGGTTTTGTAGCGACATGGTTGGGATTACCAGATACGGATACTGACGCCAAAAAAGCAGAAGCCATTATGACTACCTTTAGCATTAATGAGCTTATCGTAACCTATGGGGCAAAGGGGGCTATCTACCATTCCTGGTTGGGAAAATTCTCCTACCATTTTCCCGCATTAAGAGTCGAAGTGAAAGATACTATTGGTAGTGGTGATTCTTTTTTGGCCGCCTTTCTAACGCAGCGCTGCCGCCAGGATAAACAGGTAACACCGGAAGAAATGTTGGAGTTTGCTACAACATTAAGTGCCTTCGTGACGCAGAGTACAGGAGCATGTCCAAGTTACGATGCGCCTACGATCAATAGGTTCGTATGGTTGAATTCTTTAGACAATACCAAATATTAAACACACAATAAACTTAAATATTTTATTCATTAACAAGCAACCGATTATATGTTTACAAAAAAGAGAGCAATCCTGCTTTTGTACTTGGTTCTTTTTTCTGTTACCAGCTTTGCACAGCAGGTAACACTTCAAGGAAGGGTGACAGACAGCAGCACAGAAGTGCCCATAGTGGGTGCATCTTTAGTGGTCAGGGGAACGCAGCAGGCAACACAAACGAATGAAAAAGGAGAATTTACGTTGTTGCTAACCGGTAGTAACGTTTCTCTGGAAGTTTCCTATGTGGGATACGAATCGCAAACCATAGCCACAGGAGCCGCAAGATTTATGGAAATTCGTCTGATCAGTATTGAACAGGGATTGGAAGAAGTGGTGGTTACGGGTTATCAAACTGAGCGCAAGAAAGATTTGACCGGAGCGGTTTCCGTCGTGAATGTGACGGAAATGATGAAAGCGCCCGAAAACAATCCTATTAAAGCTTTACAAGGACGTGTTCCGGGGATGACCGTAACAGCAGATGGTAATCCCAGTGGCGCCGCTACGGTACGCATGCGTGGAATTAGCTCCTTAAATAGTAGTCAAGACCCTTTATACGTTATTGACGGCGTACCTACCCAGGGAGGAATGCATGAGTTGAATTCGAACGATATTGAGAGTATACAAGTATTGAAGGATGCCTCTTCTGCGAGCATCTACGGTTCACGGGCAGCAAATGGCGTTATTATTATCACGACCAAGCGAGGAAAATCGGGTGATCCGAAGCTCACTTTTGATGCTTTCGCGACAAGCACCTTTTTCAATAACCGTATGGAGGTACTCAATGCACAGGAATACGGACAAGCGATGTGGCAGGCCATGATGAACAGCGGAGCCAATCCGAATAGTAATAACATCGGTTATCAGTTTGATTGGAGTAACAGTGCCGACGGTCAGCCGCAGTTGGATCATATTTATGTATCTAAATTTCTGGACAGCAGACAGACGATGCGTGCCTCTGATACCGATTGGTTCGATGAGGTGTCTAAACCGGGGTTGATTCAATCGTATAATGCTTCATTTAGTTCAGCAACCGACAAAAGCAGTTCATTTTTCTCGTTGGGGTATTTTCATAATAACGGAACGCTGAAGCATACGAATTTTAAACGCATATCGGCTCGTTTGAATACCGACTATAAGTTTTTTGATGGGAAACTGGTCGTAGGAGAAAACTTCACGGTGAATAATACGGGAGAAGTTCAGGTGCCGGGGGACGTACTGGATCTTTCATTAAAAGCGTTGCCCGTTATTCCGTTGCATACCGTGGATGGTATCGGTTGGGGAGGCCCTTCTCAAGGGATGAATGACCGACATAATCCTATGCGATTGCTTTACGACAATCGGAATAACGCCTACAATTATTGGCGGCTTTTCGGAAATGTCTATGCAAATTTAGAGATTATCAAGGACTTGCATGTAAGAACCAGTTATGGTGTTGACTATGGCAACTTTTATAAACGTCACATGGAAGTTTCCTATCAATCCGGTTTTTTGAACAATAATAGAACGGGCGTCAACATGGAACAAAGCCATGGGATGAAATGGACTTGGTCAAATACCGCGAATTATAGAAAAACAATAGAGAAGCATGTTTTCGATATATTAGGTGGTATGGAGATGAATAGGCAACGGGACATATCCTTTAATGCATATACCGCCGGAGAAGGCGCTTTCGTTATTGAAACACCGGAATATATGTGGCCAGGCGTCAGTACCGGAACAGCTGCAGTAGGTGGCGGTTCGACAGGTTTTTCTTTGCTTTCTTATTTCGGAAAAGTAAACTACGTATTTGATGATCGTTACCTAGCTTCTTTTACTGTTAGACACGACGGGTCTTCACGCTTCGGAAAAAATAACCGTTTTGCAACCTTCCCTGCGGTAACAGCAGGTTGGCGTATTTCAGAAGAGCGTTTTATGGAAAGCACTAAAAGCTTTATTTCTGACTTAAAGCTACGGGTAGGTTGGGGTCAGACCGGAAATCAAGGTATCGATAACTTAGCGACCTATGCACTCTTTGTACCGGAATATGGTGTCGCCGACCCGACCTGGGATATCGTAAATGGAACAGCTTATGACTTGGCAGGAAACGGATCGGGGATTTTACCATCGGGATACCGTAAGATCCAGACCCAAAACGATGATTTGAAATGGGAGACAACCACACAAACCAATATCGGTCTTGATTTTTCACTTTTCGGGCAGAACCTGTTCGGCTCGATTGATTGGTACGTGAAAGCCACCAAGGATATGTTGATTAATCCGGCTTATATTGGTGTGGTGGGTGAAGGCGGGTATCGTTGGGCAAACGGTGCTTCCATGGAGAACAAAGGTATTGATGTGACGACTGGTTATCGTAATAAGACGGCTTTTGGCCTGGACTATGAATTAACGGGGGTTATTTCTGCTTATAAAAATAAGATAACGCATTTGCCGGAAGCGGTGGAAAACTCGTATGGTGGCCGTCAAGGCGATAACATTATTGGCCGTCCATTGGGTTCGTTCTACGGATTCGTAACAGATGGTATTTTTCAAAACCAAGATGAAGTGAATGCACATGTTAACCAGACAGGTAAAGGTATCGGACGTTTACGTTATGTGAATGTGTATGATACGGACAACGAAATTACCGATCTTGACCGCACCTGGATAGGGAATCCACATCCTGATTTTTCGTACAGCTTGAATGCAACGCTTAAATATAAAGGGTTTGATCTCTCTGCTTATTTTCAAGGTGTACAAGGTATTGATGTAGAAAACTGGTTAAAAAAACAGACCGATTTCTGGAGTGTGGACGATGTCAATTCAAATAAGGGAAGGCGCTTGTTGAATGCCTGGACACCGCAAAACAGCAGTTCCGATATTCCTGCCTTGCAAACGACCAATAACAACGACGAAGGCCGTCTTTCTACATACTATATAGAAAATGGCTCGTATTTAAAATTACGCAATTTGTCTTTTGGGTATACGCTTCCCACTGACATGGTTTCGCGATTGCGCATGAGTCGTCTACGCTTCTATGTGACCGGACAAAATTTGTTCACGGTAAAATCAAAAGCATTTACAGGGGTAGATCCTGAAAACGTGGGATGGGGTTACCCTATTCCAACCACCTGGACGGCAGGATTGAATGTTATATTTTAATCATTTAGAAGACAAACGTTAATCATTATTACACCATGAAAAGAGCACTTAATAAAATAGTTACGATGATGTTGGCCACCGGTTTGTTAACAGGTTGTGCCGATTTCCTGGACGAAACACCCAATGGGGTGCTTAGTTCAGATCAGGTAAATGACGTGGATAGGCTGCTTACGGCGACCTACTCGGCTTTGGGAAACGATCACTACGATGTACCTTTTAGCTTATGGCCTTACGGTACTGTCCGCTCAGATGACGCCTATAAAGGCGGCTCTGGTCCGCAGGATATACAGGTTTTTCATTTCTTGGAAGTATCCAATAATATCATGACCAATTTTGGCGAGGTGGATCGTCTATGGTTTCAATGTTACCTTTCCATCTCCCGTGCGAATACGACAATCCGTACGATACACGAAGCTGGTGACTTTGAGGGTAAAGAAGTAAAACTAGCAGAAGCCCGTTTTTTGCGGGGGCATTTTTACTTTATGCTTAAAATCCTGTTCAAATATGTACCCTATATAGACGAAAATACACCGATCGATAGCTATGAAACAGTGTCCAATCGGGAACTGTCGAACGATGAGCTTTGGCAGAAAATCGTTGATGACTTTCAATATGCTGTAGATCATTTACCTCCGACACAAACGGAGATCGGGAGGGCTAATCAGACGGCTGCTGCTGCATACCTAGCAAAAGCTTATTTGTATAAAGCATATAGGCAAGGTGATCCGGAGCGAAATACCGTCACAGGAATTGATGCGGCAGACTTGGAAAAAGTACTGCAAAACACGCAAATTGTGTTGTCTTCGGACTACAGCCTGGAAGCTGATTTTGCCTTCAATTTTTTGCCCGATAGTTATGAAAATGGTAAAGAAGCTATATTTTCCGTACAATATTCGAAGGACGATGGAACGAAATTCGGACGGGTAAACCTGTCGGATGTCCTTTCGGTACCGATGGGGTTAGGTTGTTGTGATTTTAAAAAACCAAGCCAGAGTTTGGTCAACGCTTTCCGCACAACGGGCAATGGGTTACCAATAGAAAATTACAATACATTGGATAACTATAGTAACACAGAAAAATACGATCCAAGACTTTTCCATACGGTAGCCATCCCGGGTTTACCTTATAAATACAATACAGACCGTTTGTATGAAGAAAGTTGGAATCGTAACCCGGCAGATTATTCTGTATACGCTTCGTTAAAAGAAAATGTAGACCCCGACTGCGATTGTTTTGTACCGATGGTTCCTTTCTATGCCAATACCAAAAATCGGATTCTGATTCGTTTCGCTGATGTCTTATTGATGCGGGCTGAGGCACTTATCGAACTACATCGTCCTCAAGAAGCTTTGCCTTTAATCAATGAGATACGCGCCCGTGCAAAAAGTAGCATGCAGTTCACAGGTTACACCAGCGACAAGACACTTATTGAAACTTATAGAGACGGTGTGAATATTAACTGGAGTGAATCAGTCGCCCGGGAAGCACTACGATGGGAGAGACGGCTGGAATTGGCTATGGAAAACGAACGTTTTTTTGATTTGGTGCGTTGGGGCGTAGCCGAGCAGACTATGAACGCTTATTACAATGCGGAACGGTCGCGCCGATCGTATTATGCTTCTGCACAGTTTGCAGCGAATAAGCACGAGTACCTGCCTATTCCCGAAGCACAGATTAGGTTAAGTAAGTATCTGTACCAACAGAATCCTGGATATTAAAAAGAGGGTTTGAAAAATAAAATCGTATGAACACGTTAAAAATAATCATCAATATAGGACTGGTTCTACTACTCGGCGGGCTTTTTAATGCCTGCAAGCAAGAAGTAGCCGATTCGCTGGATTTGAATGCTGATGTCCATGTGCTGGCGTTTAAAGTAGCCCATGTTAATGGCGTCGTAGATAACGAAACCGGAACAATCACGGTTCTAGTTCCAGCGGGTACCGATTTATCCGCTGTCGCACCTGTTATCGATTTGCCTGCCAATGCAGCAATAAAGCCAGCTTCCGGAGTTGCGCAGAATTTCCAGTTTTCTGCTAGTTCGCCAGTAGTATACCGTGTGTATAATGGAAATGTATTCCAGACGTATCGCGTAATAGTTAAGGAAATCAAAGCCGAAATAACAGCTTTCCGTATCGGGAACCGTACCGGTATGATCAACCAAAATGATAACAGTATTGTCATTTATTTACCCAAGGGTACCGATCTGACCCAGCTTAGCCCGATGGTAGAATACACCGACGGGGCAGAAATATCTCCGGCACAAGGAAACTATGTTGATTTCAGTTCGCCGGTAACCTATACGTTGTCGTATATGGGAGAAACGTTCAGCTATACAGCCACGGCAATAATAGGAGATGAGCCGAAGCAGCCGTTGATCATCTTCAACGGTGAAAACATTGCCCCCCAATGGGCGGATTTGGGAACGGCGGTTGAAAACCAAAGTAACAACCCTAAAACCGATGGAATCAATGCTTCACCTTTATGTGTTTCCATGGTGCGAAATGCAGTTACAGGAGAAGGATGGCATGGAGGAGCACTTTGGAACGAGAACAAAGTAAACATCGATCCTGCTGAATATAACCGTTTCTCCATTATGATGCTTAAACAGGTGGCTGGAGATGTGCAGCTTGAAATACAATCTGATGGCGAAAACAATAAGGATTGGTTAAGAGCATGGTATTCCGAAGACCATCTCGGTGAATGGCAGGAGTTGATTTTTGAAATTCCTGCGAATCGCACAGCCATCATTAATAATATCCTGGTGATGCCGCATGAGCACCCTAACGGGTCGCCTCTGGCTTTCGAAACACAGCAGATGTATTGGGACGAATTGAAAGCACTTCCTAAAGAATAACGATATGAAAGCAATGATAGGCCTATTTCCATTTTTATTCTTTGTACACCTGCTGACAGGGTGCAAAAACAATGAGATACCTGCTCCGACCGATCCAGAACCCGACCCCACGGTTGATATGTCTATAACATGCAGTAACAAGCAAGAAGCCGGCGGATATCAGCTGTTTTATAAACCACAACAGGGCTTTGTGGGTGATCCGATGCCTTATTTCAATGCGGATGACAATAAATTTTACTTGTTCTATCTGTATGAAAATGCAAATCATCATCCTATTTATCTGACAAGATCTGCTGACTTTGCATCTTTTGAAGGTTTTACAGAAATCATACCTTCTGGAGCGATAGGAAGTCAAGAAGAGTGGATAGGCACGGGGAGTTTTATAAAAAAAGATAATACGTACTATAGCTTTTATACCGGGCATAATGCCCATCTGAATCCAGCTGAAAAAGTGATGATGGCTACGTCATCGGATATGCTAAATTGGACGAAACAACCGGCAGCCGCCTTCCAAGCACCGGGCGGATATGATCAAAATAACTTCCGAGATCCCCATGTTTATTGGGACGAAACGCGTAATAGCTATGTGATGCTGGTTACGACCCGTAAAGATGGTAAAGGGACACTTGCACGTTTTACATCTCCGGACTTGAGCAACTGGTCACTCATCGAGCCTTTAGTAGCAACAACGTCTGACCATCCCGGAAAGCACGAAATAGAAACGGACTCGGAAATATTGGAATGCCCGGATATATTTAAAATGGATAACCAATGGTACCTAACGTTTTCCCGTATTAATCGTGATGAGCATCGTAAAACCTTTTATCGGATTTCGGATTCGCCCGATGGTCCGTGGAGGATTTGTCGTGATGCGGATGGACACCACGAGACGTTTGATGGATTATACCTGTATGCCGGAAAGACGGCGAGTAACGGCACCACACGTTACCTATCGGGATGGTGTTCTACCGGACAGACGGTAAACAGCAATAACGAGTTGCACTGGTCTGGATCATTGATATCGCATAAATTGATAAAACAGCCGAGCGGTAAGCTGTATCCAGCCATTCCCAATGCCGTGGATGCAAAGTTTAATACAAAAGTGGCTTTTGCCCAGATAAAATCAGAAGGAAATGTTTCAAACGAGGGGAATACCTATACGATCGCTACCTCATCTTCTGACCGGAGTTATGCGTTATTCAATCGAAATACGGAACCGGTAAAAATTTCGATGAAAATAGATGCGTCACAATCTGAACGTTTTGGTTTTTCATTCGGGGCCTGTGATGATCTATCAGAGGTTTATAGTGTATCTTTTGACTTAACTTCATCCAATCGTTGGGGCATGCCTTCCCTATTTATGCATCAGGAAAGTAGAAACACTGTAACGAAGAAAGAACTCAATTTTACACCGCTCGTTGTTCCTGCAAATAGAGTGTTTGATATCAAGATCGTAATCGAAAACTCGATTTGTGCGGTCTACGTAAATAACAACGTTGCGTTTACCAATCGTATTTACAAAATGAATGAAAATCCTTGGGCTATTTTTGCAGATAACGGAACAATAAGAATATCGGGAATGGCCATAACAAAAACCTGATAGGGATGTTTAATGAAATACTTTTATAAACAAATTATTAAAGGAATAACGATGAATAAATTGACAATTGGCTTATTGGCTCTTGCTCTAATCGGATGCCAACCACAGCAAACCTCCACAGAGCAAAACCAGCAGATTGATAGTTTGGAAGACTATCGCCCGGCTTATCACTTTTCTCCCAAAAATGGCTGGATGAACGACCCCAACGGTCTGGTTTATCTGGATGGAACCTACCATTTGTTTTTCCAACATAATCCGGATGATGCAAAATGGGGGCCGATGCACTGGGGGCATGCCACGAGTACGGATTTAGTACACTGGGAGGAGCAGGAGATTGCACTTTTTCCTGATAGTTTGGGAACAATCTTCTCCGGAAGTGCCGTTATTGACAAAGACAATACTGCAGGTTTTGGCGCAAACGCGTTAGTAGCTATATATACCAACCATAGCCACGAAATTGAAGATCAGAAAACCGGATTGCATCAAACCCAAAGTATCGCCTATAGTTTGGATCAGGGTAAAACATGGACGAAGTATGATGGTAATCCGGTATTGCCTAATCCGGGCATTTGGGATTTTCGCGATCCTAAGGTGATGTGGCATGATGAAACACAACAGTGGATCATGACGTTGGCGACTAAACAGTCCATAACCTTTTATGGTTCCAAAAACCTGAAAGCTTGGGAAAGACTAAGCGAATTTGGTGAGGGGATAGGTGCACACGGTGGTGTGTGGGAATGCCCGGATTTACTACCGTTCTCTACAGCTGAAGGCGAGAAATGGGTATTATTAGTTAGCATCAATCCTGGCGGACCGAACACTGGCTCGGCGACGCAATATTTTGTAGGCGATTTTGATGGCAAAACGTTTACGAGTGCACACAACGATATCCGTTGGATGGATTACGGTCCCGACAATTACGCTGGCGTCACTTTTTCGAATACCGACGATCGCAAGTTGTTGATCGGCTGGATGAGTAACTGGGAATATGCCAACGATGTTCCGGCGTCCACTTGGCGAAGCGGGATGACCATTGTAAGGGAATTGGGTTTAGTGAAAGAAGGCGATAACTGGTTGTTAACCTCTATGCCTGTTTCGGAAATTGATAAGGTAAGCGAGATAATGACCAAATCCAAGTCGGTAGAATTAGCCAATGAAGCAGATTTAAGTGATGCTATCGTTTCCCTCCAAAATACCTTTGACGCGTCGTTTACGTTGAAAAAAGCTACCGGCTTCCAAGTAACGTTATCGAATGAAGATGGGGATGCCTTGATATTTGGTTATGATGGGGATAAGCAGCAGTATTTCATCGATCGTTCAAAAGCGGGTGACGCAAATTTCAGCGATAAATTTATCCATCATCCGGTTGCGCCGCGATTGGTTCAGGGAGGTGATTTGGATATTCGTTTCTTGCTGGACCGTAATTCCATCGAATTATTTGCTGACGGAGGAAAAAGCAATATGAGTGCTTTATTCTTTACGAAGAAGCCGTTTACGAAATTGCAAATAGCAGCAGACGAAGCGAATAGATTAGATGCTTTTCAAGTGAAGGCAGTACAGTAGGGCAGTAGAAATTCTACTGCTCTCCCCAAACAGCATGTAGCACCTGCACATCTTTTGTCAACTGCGCAGTTTTTTGCAAGATATCACTATAGCTGGTGTACAGTATGTTGTATTGCTGGACATAACTATCCAGGAGGAGATAAACATCTGTTAATACAGCAAGAAACTGCTGGAGATCTTTATCGAGTGAAACGACATCCACGTGCATATCTTCGTGATGCCTAAAGACCGAATCGAGTACGTCAAAATGCAATGGATCGATAGGTTTTTCTCCTCTGACATAGGTATCCGTGATGAGGGTATATTCTCTGTCACGCGCACCGATAACATCGTAAAACTGTACTAGTTTATGGTGCTGTCCGATGACGCTGTTATAGAAGTTTCGTAATTCGACCTGAAAGCCAACTTCCAGTTCGGTGTGCAAACTTTTGCTGGAGAAATCAATCTGCTCTTTATAAAAATCAAACATATTGTTGAATTCATGGCGCTCTTCATCCAATTTATGGAGATTGATGAGGGCAAGTTGAGCCTCACCTTTTTCTTTTTCGAATTGGAGCTTCATACGCCAGGCCTGGTCGTGTGCCAATCTGTAATCATCCAAGGCTTGGGTCTCGTGATTTAGCGGGTAGCGATCGTCGTGTGTTTGATAGCTGATGGTACGGAGCGGATGGTCTATTATGATATTCTTCATCTTTATATATTGGTTTTTAAACATACTAAAAAAATACGGTAAACTAAATATCCGACCTGCTTACATGCAGGTCGGATCAATAAAAGTCATACCACTACACAGCGTACCGTGTCGCTGTAATTAGGTGTTGGATTGGTGCCGAGATAGGTTACCCGAAATTCGTATTCCTGTAGGTAGTTCAAATCCGAAACGCCCAATTTGGATTTTGTACTAAGTACCGCTGTCCATTCATTGAGACTACCAGCCTTGCGGTATTCAAACTGATAGAATCTTGCCGGGCGCCATGGGTTGACACGCAACTGTACAGTGTTCGTTCCTGGATGGGTAACTAGAGCACGCAGGTCGTTGGCCTTGGGCGATATCCCTGCGTTGGGAGCGTTGTTCTTGCCAGGCACGAACCCTGCCGCCAACACAATGTTGGGGTCGCCTTTAGCGACAGACTCTACATGTAACGACAGGTCATAGAGCAGTTGTCTGACCAAAACTGCTTGCTGGTTTTTGATGACCACCTGCCGCATGTCTCTGAACGCTGCTTCGGATAAAGAATCCGTGTAATCCGCTAACGCAGTTTCCAATAGTGTTACTTTCTCCGCGGCATCAGGAAACAGATCTGCATTCTCCTTTGATTTTTTGACCACGTTGGAGGCGTATTGAACCAACCTTGATTCCGTACGCGTTTTTGATGTTAGTACTGGTTTTGCCATAATGATTAAATTTAAATTGTTTAAAAAAATGAATTAACGCCTCAAATATAGGGAAGGACGTTTCCTAGAAGGGGGGCTATTTGGGTCAACTTTTTCACCAACATCGGATAGTTGTGACCCGATTAACCCCTTTGTCTTTATTTTTGTTTCAAAAACGGCGTTTCCGGTAAATAAAATCACATTTTGTGGTGAGTGTTTACTTACTGTTGTGCATCAACAATGGCTCATTGTGCATCAACAACGAATCAGATGTATGTACCAATATGCCAAAGGTGATGTATTTTGGTTCATTGGACTGGTACATGGAGTTACGGGTAATGACAGCTGGACGAAAGCACATGTGCATCGGGTCATCGTTGATGTAATCCATATCATTGGCGATGTCCATAGACTTGTTGCTGTGTATCGTTACGGCGTTGTTCTATTCATATGGCACAATGGTATAGCGCAATGCGTCAAAAGCGACGTGCGTTGAGTCGTTGATCATGACCTATCAGACAGGACACATGCAAGCAGAGAGCATGGTCCGTACCAGCGTCGGTCAAAACAACCGCTTCAATCGCATGCTATCTCGATATTGTAGCGGACTTATCATAAAGCGTTTGATAAAAAGGCGTTTGAAGTTCTTGGGACAGGCAAAATTTAAAGAAGAAGCGATCGTTGCAATCGGTTTATCGGAGTTCCGGATACATTCCTTTGCTTCCTGAAGTCTAAACTCGATAATCTGTTCGGTCACCTTAAAAGGTTTGTCTTGGAAAGCCCTTTTTAATGTACTTTCACTTACATGCAGTGCGCTAGCAACGGTTTTGATATTTATTTGGTCGTCATAGAAGTTGTCCCGTATATAGGCCATAGCTTTATAATACAGCTCGATTTCGTGATCTGTTCTATCGATCGATGGTGGTTCCATTTCCTGAAATACATGCCGGAAGAACCGGATGTTCCAATTGGCCAATTGGTAGTAGGTACTAAATGGTCGGAATTCCATCTGTTGAAGGCCGTTCAATATACGTTTAAGCTTCGCATGGAGATTCATCGTTCCGATAATACGATGCGAAATGTCCTCTTCAGCGACGGTCGCAAACAGGGGCTTCAGTTGTGCGTATTCCGTTGTGAGTTCCTGTAACTTAAGGCCATCCATTCCTACTAATAGAAACCAGGAGCTGTTGTTATCTAAAGAGATCATATGGTCATCGATCAGCGTTTGGTAGCAGAGCAACATATCGTTAGGGACCAAATGTCTAGTGTCTAATGTCAGCGAAATTCCGGTGCGCATATTGATAAGAAGCCAGAGGTAATTCCCCGGAGCAGTAATCTGCATAGATAAGTCGGCAGACAGCTTCGTATCTTTAAATTCAAACCAGCAGAAATCTTTGCCACCGAAACTGCGGTAGGATAGATGCGTTTCCGGCGCGGTTTCAATAGGTTGGGGAAGAAAAGCTAAATAGCCATCAAACGGGCGACAATTATATATAACATGGTCATCAGAAAAATGCACAAAATTGGTTTTAAACATGCTTCTTATCGGTTTATGCCCTAAAATAATAAAAACAAGGATATCAGTCAATCAACGGAGAACGAAAAATTAATATTTAGATAATATTCGACAAAGGATAAAGTTGTAGTTTTGGCTCCGCAAATGTCACGGGTGATAATCGGAGGCAATCAAGATTCCAGCATTGAGAAATAAAAAAGCGAAGTCAATCGACTTCGCTTTTCGGGTGAGTAATGGGGCTCGAACCCACGACCCCTAGAACCACAATCTAGTGCTCTAACCAACTGAGCTATACCCACCGTGATTTTGATGACACAAAAGTAGGACAATTCCCCATATACTCCAAATATTTTTAAACAAAAAACGCGGGTATAATGCGAATAAGTTCATTTTTAATGAGATAGTTTTTGTCGATTTGTGTCAGAATAGAATTACTTCATATTAATCACCTCATCTACGATATACCGGGTGTTGCCGCGCCATGGCAGAACCCCATGATATTCTTTGTAATGTAGGTCAAAATATTTGCCGCTGTTTAACTCCAGTATCCTGAAGATCGAATCACTTTCCACCGAAAATTCAAATTCATTACTCGACACGCCACTACCAGTTTGGGTCCGTAGCCCTTCTTGAATCAATTTCCCCTCGTACGTTTTAAAGAGATTTCCTTTTTTGACGGCAAAATTAAGATAACCTGACTTTACACCTTCCCCGAATACGAAATAGTATCGATAATAAACCAGACCACCGACAGCCAAAAATACGATGATCAATAGCCAAGCCAGGATTTTTCCGAAAACTCCCGACCTTTTCTTTTCTGTGTTTTGAGATGTTGTCATGACGTTCTATTTTCTTGCGTTATCTTTTATAATTAAACCATTTTACAAGTTCTTTTAGACTCGCTTTTTTTCCATACATCAAGATTCCTACACGATAAATACGTGCCGCAAACCAAGTCGTGAGAACAAATCCTCCGATGAGCAATGAAGCAGATAGTACAATCTGCCAAGTCGGCACACCAAAAGGAATACGTACTAACATCGCTACTGGCGACGTAAACGGAATCATGCTCAACCATGTTGCGATACTTCCATGAGGATCATTGATTAGTACCCCGAATGACAGTACATAGGGTATCAATAAAGGCATGGTTATCGGCATGGTAAATTGGCCGGCTTCCGTTTCACTATCGACAGCAGAACCTACCGCCGCGAATAAAGCACTATATAGGAGATATCCTCCAAGAAAGAAAACAAAAAAGCAAATGGTTAGTTCTGTGAAATTCACGGAATCGAGTGCCGCCATCCAATCAAAGTCGGTACTTCCGGTAGCGGCCTGCTCATTGGGTAATTCATCCATATTTCGACCCATAGCCTGTTGAGCGACTTCTTTATCGTTAAACAACGCTGTTGAGAAGACTGTCATTAACGCTAAAGAGAGCATAATCCAAAGTACAAACTGGGTGATACCGACCATGCCGATTCCTATAATCTTGCCCATCATCAATTGAAATGGTTTTACCGAAGAGATAACGACCTCAACAATACGGTTGGACTTCTCTTCTATAACACCACGCATAACTTGCGTGCCAAAAAGCACCAGTGACAGATAAATCAAGAAGCACAATCCCATAGCTATCCCCATGGCAACTTCTGTATGGCTATCTTTGGCATCTCCGGTTTCGGTTATCTCCTTTGCCGCAATTTGAATATTGTCATTAATATTACGGATACGATCTATGTCTAATCCCATTTTGCGATACTGCTCATTACGGATAATTTCCCGAAGCTGTGATCGAACCTCGTTTTGTGTACTGATATTCGGTTTACCGGCGGATAACAGCTCGATTTTCCTGGAGGTATAAAAGTCAGCGGGTATGATGAGTAAATTCGTATTCTTCGCTCCATCCTTTAAACTGTTTATTTGCTCTTGCAAGCCGGTGTTTGAAAATGAATATGCAATATGCTTATTGCTTTTTAATTGATCAGATATAGAGCCTTCTTCATCAATTACATGTACAATCGTATGTGTGTCTTCATAACTCTGTTTCGTAAGGAAAAATATAGCCACATACATCCCGATAAAAAGCATCGGAACAAGAAAGGTCACAAGTAGGAAAGATTTTTTCTTTACGCGACTGAAATACTCCCGGTTAATGATTAATAATATCTTATGCATGGTGGATCGTCTTGTTAGAAGGCGTTGTAACTTGGTCAATAAAAATATCGTGCATAGACGGAATAACTTCTCTTACTTGGTTAATTTCAATTTTAGGTATAAGATATAATAATATATCGTTCAATGAATTATTTTGATTTATACGAATGGTTACTTCATAGTTTTCAGTTGTTCTGTTCTCTTCGACCACTTCAAATAAAGATGTTTCCATAAAGTTTAGAACGAGGCCACCTGGTTCTTTACATTCAATGACATACATTTGGTTCTGATAAGAACGTTTTATTGCCCGGACGGGACCATCCAACACTTTTTTAGATTTATTGATAAGTGCAATATAATCACAAAGTTCTTCGACAGATTCCATGCGGTGAGTAGAATAAATAATAGTAGCACCTTTTTTATTCAATTCCAAAATTTCCTCCTGTATCACCTGTGCATTTACTGGATCGAAACCAGAAAAAGGTTCATCAAGGATAATAAGATCTGGCTCATGCACGACCGTCGCTACAAACTGTACTTTCTGTTGCATGCCTTTACTGAGATCTTCGACTTTTTTGTCCCACCAGCTTTCGATCTGCAACTTTTCAAACCATTTCCGGATGCGTTGGGCGGCATCACTTTTGGATAGTCCCTTGAGCTGCGCCAAATAAAGCATTTGTTCGCCGATCTTCATCTTTTTATATAGCCCCCGCTCTTCGGGCAGATAACCGATGCGTTCGATATGTTTAGGTTGAAGGAGCTCGCCGTCGAAATATATTTCTCCACTATCGGGTGCGGTAATTTGATTAATGATACGGATGAGCGACGTCTTTCCGGCACCGTTTGGTCCCAAAAGGCCAAAAATACTTCCTTGAGGCACCTGCAGGGATACATCATCCAGCGCGCGGTGGCCACTATATTGTTTAACGATATGACGAATGTCTAGCATATAATTTCCAATTTGCTGCTTAAAGATAGTATTTTTTTGATTGTCAACAAATGTAAGATGGAGAGTTAATTACCGCGAGAAAAATGAACCTATTTTGTCTGTTCGCTAATCTGCTGCATTTTCGTTAAGTTTGTAAAGCTTTGGGGGTATTCTGAAAGGAATTGAGAGACACCCTTCGAACCTGATTCGGATCATACCGACGTAGGGAAAGGCTGTTTCGAGTTTCCTAAAGCACTATATTTAAAAGTAATCGCAATGGAAAAAACACTCTGGAAACATATTCAATCCCTTAAACATCGCTCGCCTCTTGTCCATAATATAAGCAACTATGTCGTTATGAACAATACCGCTAATGCCTTGCTCGCCGTCGGCGCATCACCAGTTATGGCGCACGCGCAATCGGAGGTTCGCGAAATGGTGCAGATCGCGAGTTCACTAGTAATTAACATCGGCACGTTAGACGAATACTGGCATCAAAGTATGCTTACCGCTGCGGAGACAGCCCATACATCAGGCAAGGCTTGGGTGCTTGATCCCGTAGGAGCAGGAGCCACTCCGTACCGGAATACTGTTTTACAAGAACTGTTGCAATTTAGACCAACCGTAATCAGGGGGAATGCTTCAGAGATAGCGGCGCTCGCTAACACACATCAGTCGTCTACTAAAGGTGTGGACAGCACTGTTGAAAGCCATACTGCAATAGACGATGCCCATGTACTTAGCAGGGCCTATCAAGCCGTCGTATGTATTTCGGGAGCAACGGATATTATTATCGACGAGCAGCGAATATTTTATATCAGCAACGGACATCCGCTGATGGGCAAGGTAACAGGTTTAGGATGCACTGCATCCGCCCTTGTGGCGGCAATGCTTGGTGTAGTTGAAGATAAAACCGAAGCGACGGTTGCAGCTATGGCCTTATTGGGCGTAGCAGGTGAATTGGCCGAACAACAATCTAAAGGACCGGGTAGCTTGCAGGTAAATCTTCTTGACAAATTATACAGTATGACAGACAATGAGTTTTACGCGTATATCAAATGTACCCCGCAATGAACACCCGAGCGCACTTCCCGTATCAACTATACCTAGTGATTTCACAGGCCGATTGCGGCGGACGCGGTTATCTGGAAGTAGCTGAACAGGCTATCTTGGGTGGCGTTGATATTATTCAGCTCCGGGAAAAGCTGCTTGGAACCGCTGGTTTTTTGGAGGCAGCCAAACGACTCAAGGATATCACCGACAAGCATAACATACCACTTATTATCAATGATAATCTCCAAGTGGCAATGTCTCTTCCTGCTGCAGGTATACATGTTGGCAATAGTGATATACCACCGGTGCAAATTCGCAGCCAGTGGGACGCTTCATCGGCATATGTGGGCTATTCAATTGAATATATTGATCAGTTAGCGAATAAACAGGCCGCAGTTTCTGACTATTTGGGTATAAGCCCCGTTTTTCGTACAGCGACCAAATCCGATACCGTTACCGAATGGAGTTTGGATGGTATAACCCAGATCCGGCAGCTGACGTCCAAGAAGCTGGTCGCTATCGGCAACATTGATAAACACAATGCGAGGGCGGTAGTAAGCGCAGGTGCAGATTGTATTGCGGTGGTATCTGCTGTGTGTGGCGCCAGAGACCCCCTAAAAGCAGCTTATGAACTAAAAAATGAATTATTGAAATGAAACACATTCTTAGACAAACTATATACTGATGAAAAAAAATAAATATCCTACCGTGATGACCATCGCCGGGTTTGACGGGAGCGGTGGGGCCGGAATACAGGCTGATATCAAAACTGCCTCCGCTTTAGGGTGTTTTTCTACGTCTGTATTGACCGCCCTACCCGTACAAAATACGAAAGGAGTCCGAAAGATATATCCTGTTCCTATTGAGGCTGTTAAAGACCAGATCGCATCGCTAATGGAAGACGTCGTTCCAGACGCCATAAAAATAGGTATGGTGCATACTTCTGAATTGGTAGAAACCATCGTAAGTACGTTAGCCAGGTACAAAAAAGTGCCCGTTGTATTTGATCCGGTTATGGTTGCTACTAGTGGCCACCGTCTGATTGAAGAAGAAACCATACAAGCAATTATTAAACTATTGATTCCGTTAGCGGACCTCATCACCCCGAATATGGACGAGTCCGCTGTCTTGGCCAAAACAGAAGTCAAAACGTTAGCGCAAATGAAGACCGCCGGAATGGATATTAAAGCACTAGGTTGCAAAAATATCCTGCTCAAAGGAGGCCATCAGGAGTCGACAGTCATTACTTCCCTTTTGCTCGACGAAGCTTGTCGTTATCATGCGTTTGAGTTTAATAAAATCGATACAGATAACACGCATGGTTCTGGTTGTACATTATCTTCCGCTATAGCATCTTTTATGGCGCGTGGTAAAGCTTTGCATGAAGCCGTAGAATTAGGGCAACAGTATGTTTTTAACGCTATCGAGAACGGCGCTGATGTACAGACGGGGGAGGGTAATGGACCATTAAATCATTTTTTCAATCCTCGTAAGCTGATTAAGCGTGAGATCGTCTAAGCAGACGTACTCAATTACGAAATTTTTGCGTAACCATCAAACCATATACTCCGCCATCGAGAACGCCGATTCCTACCCGACCGAACGCACGTCGAAGGATATTGGCGCGGTGTCCTGGTGAATTCATCAGGCCATCATGGGCCAAGGGCAGGTTCTGTGCAAGCGCTAAATTTTCACCTGCGATCAGAAACTTAATGTTAGCATCACGGATACGATCAAAGGGTGTTCCCCCTTCAGGGGAAATGTGCGAAAAATAACTTCTTGCAAACATGTCTTTCGAGTGTTGACGGGCCACCGGCGTCAGTTCCGCATCCAAGGTGAGCGCCGGCAGGTTCGCTTTCGCCCGTTCTTCGTTCACTAGCTCGAGCATCTGGCTTTCCAGATCTGGTCTAGGCTCTGGATTTTCCACTACGAAAGGAAGACTTATGCTTTCAGACGAACCAGGCTCAATAGTCATTTTATTGATAGAACGGTTTACGGCTTCAAGCGCGGGGGCGAAAGGTCGCTCTATCCAACCCAATCCGTTGGTCAGCTGATCTGCAATTTTACTGTCTCTGGTTCGTGAAGTCAGCGTTTCTGAAAAGGGTAATAAAAGTAAAAGAGTGGAGACGATAGCTGCATAGAGCAATCCCACAACAACTCCGGGTATAAATCCAAAAGCGTTGTTCACGCGATGCACTCGTATTTTTAATGGAATAGCATTCAAAGCTTTGGCAGTAAGCAGTGACAGGATGGAACCGACAATAAGAAACGTAATCAGGAATGATAAGGGCATTGTCCAAATGCTATCTGTGATGTATATTTCAAAAAAGTGGACTACATATCTATATAATGCAAAAGTAATTAGCAAGCTTCCTAACCAAGATACAAGCCTGGCCATTCCTGCAAAGAAACCCCTAGTGATCCCATTCCATATCGAGATCAGGAAAATGAGTAAAAGTATGATATCGATTATATTCATATCGTCTCCATAGAATAGTTAATACTATGAAATGTTTTAACGTTCAAGTAACATACCATCAGCGATGTTTGTGTCGTCGGTGCTTATTGTTTAACTACCCGTAAGCGTGAGTAGAAAAAAGCTTTCTTTGAGTGCTTTTACACGATGCATCAAATTCTCCTGCAATGCAATCATTTGTCCTCGCTCAATTTGTACATACTGATCTTCTGTACTGAATTCGATTTTTCCTTCCAACACTTGTACACTTATTGTTCCGTTTGCTTTGTGCGGTTTTAATTCCGCATTTTCATGTAGCCCGATTAATACCATGGTCATAGCCTCCGATTTAAAAATGGTAATAGAATTCCGGTCGCTATCAGCCCACGTCGTTTCACTTTTTATCTGCTCAATGAATGCAAACAAATTCATTTCTACGAGTGGCGCGTTTAAAATGCGTTCACCTTCCGGACGCTGTGGTGTCGCTTCGTTTGATTTGCTATTTTCGTTTAAATTCTCATTTTCCATCGCTGAGGGTTTTTATGCTATACTGCTTTTCTCTAATAAGATTTCCTAGTATAGTACCTAACGATTCAGGAATGGATAATGTTTGCGAGCGTGAGACAAAATCGGAAAAAATACTACCTTTGTTCTATGCTTGTAAAAACTGCAGAATTTGTCATGAGCAATACCGATGTGCGGAAGCTTCCGGAACCATCGTTGCCAGAATACGCCTTTATAGGCCGCTCCAATGTCGGCAAATCATCACTGATCAATGCTTTGGTCAATAAAAAAGGTTTAGCTAAGACTTCTCAAAAACCCGGGAAGACGCAACTTATCAATCATTTTATAATAGACAAAGCCTGGTATCTTGTCGATCTTCCAGGATACGGATTTGCCCAGACGTCTAAAAAAAATCGGGCAGAATGGGAACGTTTTATTCGACGGTATCTGACAAAACGTGAGAATCTTCAGTGTATTTTTGTATTGATAGACAGCCGGCTCGAACCGCAGAAGATAGATTTGGAATTTTGCCGTTGGCTAGGAGAGCAGGGTCTACCGTTTTTGTTGGTATTTACAAAAGCAGACAAGCAATCCATAATGAAATCCGATCAAAATATTGCGAAATTCAAAAAGTCGCTTTTAGCCTGGTTTGAAGAAGTACCGTCTCTTTTCCTGACTTCTGCCGAGAAGAGGCAAGGAATGGATGAAATCTTGGCTACGATAGATGGCATCAATAAAAATTTCGTTTCGCCTATAGTTGACCAGTAGTAACCATGAAGAAGTATATGTCGCTCGTGCTGTTTGCACACAGCATCTTTGCTTTGCCTTTTGCTATTATCGGTTTTTTTCTAGCTATACAAACCACACAACATGGCTTTGATTGGAAAAAACTTTTACTGATGTTGGTATGTATGGTAACTGCCCGGAATGCAGCCATGGCATTTAATCGTTTTTTAGACCGTGATATTGATGCTATAAATCCCCGCACCGCTATGCGTGATATCCCTGCTGGAAAAATTTCGGCCAATAACGCCCTAGCATTTACGGTTATTAATTGCTTGATTTTTATAGGGGCCACTTATTTTATAAATACATTGTGTTTCTATTTATCGCCTATAGCGCTATTTGTGGTATTGTTTTACAGTTATACAAAACGATTTACCCCATTATGCCATATTGTATTAGGGATAGGGTTGGGGCTGTCGCCTATAGGAGCCTATTTGGTGGTGACCAACCAATTTGACATTGTACCAATATTCTACGGCATAGCCGTGATGTGCTGGTCTGGCGGCTTTGATATTATTTATGCCTTGCAAGATGAAGAATTTGACAGAGCAAACGGACTGAACTCTATTCCAGCCTATTTTGGGGGAAACAAAGCATTACGTATTTCGGAACTGCTACATGTTCTCTCTTTTATATTCGTATTGCTACCGGTATTCTATATGCCGGTGGGATGGTTTTATTACTTGGGTGTTGCATTCTACGGACTTTTATTGATATATCAACATCGTATTGTCAGTCCCGCCGATTTAAGCCGCGTAAATAGAGCGTTTATGACGACCAATGGTGTCGCGTCTGTCATATTTGCTGCCTTCTATTTATTAGATACGGCTTTTTTAGCGTAAGCGTATGCTATAAACACGTCACATGCATCCACACAACAACGAATTATTGCTATCTTTGAAGTAAGAATAACGATATGTCACAGATAACAATAGTTGATTTAGCAGAGACATTAGGGCTATCCAAATCTACGGTATCCCGGGCATTTCGGGATAGTAGTGACATCAGTCCGAAAACGAAAGAACGTATTCTGGCAAAGGCAGAAGAACTGGGCTTTTCTCCAAACCTATATGCAAGTAGTTTACGGGGGAATCGCAGCCAGACCATTGCCATTATTATCCCCGAATTCGGGAATAAGTTTTTCAGTCAGGCGATAAAAGGCATCGAACTGATTGCCCGTTCAAAAAAATACCATACATTGATATATGTAACGGACAACAGTGTACAAAATGAAGCATCTATTGTACGTTCGTTAGTAAATGGCCGGGTAGACGGCGTATTGATTTCTGCTTCGGGAGAGGGAAAAGATCACAGCCACTTACAAACCTTAGTAGACCATGATGTTCCCATTGTATTTTTCGATAGGAGTTATGACGATTTCCATGGTCATTTCGTTACCGGAAATGATTTTGAATCCAGTAGGCTCGCCACCCAGCATCTTGTTGACAACGGATGTAAAAACATAGCTTATCTTGTCATCAATCGAAAGGTGTCCATTGGTAAGATTCGGATGGATGGTTATAGGAAAGCATTGGAAGATAACGGTATACTGTTTCAAGAGAAATTGATATTGGACACGGAAAACGACGAAGTAAAAAACAGAGCAGCTATCAGGAATCTCATTCAACAGCATAAACCCGATGGCATTTTTGCTTCGGTGGAAAGGCTAGCTATATCGACGATCCGGGTTGCCCAGCAAGAGGGCGTACAGATTCCGGAAAACTTAAAACTGATATGCTTTTCCTGTTTGGACATCGCTGATTTATTGAGTCCCTCGCTTAGTGTCGTGAAACAACCGGCCTTTGCAATGGGAAAGGAAGCTGCCAATTTTCTTTTCCGGATACTGGATAAACCGACGGAGCTTCGCCAACAAGAAACTACGTTATTACAATCCAGCCTCATTTTTCAAGATTCCAGCCGGAAACTTTAATTTTTCTGAAAAAAAAATATTTTTTACTTTGGAATATTCCTGAAACGTGTTACCTTTGATATGTTTCGGGAACATTCCCGTAATGCTGACAATTATAGAGGAATCACAAGAGTAGCTGTTTTTATAATACCTTTTATTCTTCGATAATAAATTAAATGGAGTTTTTTCGGGAACATTCCCAATAGGTTTTGGCTAACCGCTTTGTAAATGAAAACGAACAAAAAATTAGGGTATCTGCTCGTCATGGTACTTTGGATCATCGCCTGTAAAAAGGATGTGAAACCAGATGTAGACCAAATCGGGGAGGATACCGTACTGGGTTTAGTATCCTTGTCCGATGATTTTCTATTTTGGGACGAAACCACTACGCTCACTTTTGATCTGGAGAAAGGCAACAAAGAACTTCTTAACCATTCCGGAGACCTATACCTACATGCCGGTTTGTTATTGACCGGTAGTAGATCGGAAAAGGAATGGAAAGAAGTCGCGACATCATGGGATAGCAATCTCGATAGCTATAAATTAAAACGGGAATCGGATAGTAAGTATAGTATTGCTATTCATCCTGCGAGCTTTTTCAAGCGGACACAACCAAATGACGTCACCCATATTGCCTTTTTGGTACGGAATGCAGATGGAAGTAAAGTGTTGCGCAATGCAGATGGATCGGACATGTATTGGCCGGTTTCGTCGAAGCAAAGACCCGATATAACCTTTAAAGCACCTACTGTGCGGCCTACTTTTGTTCCGCAATCGGAAAAACCATCGTTCGCAAAGGGAGAAGAACTCCCGATCCGATTAAAAGCTTCTCAGTCGGGTACATTAACACTTTTTCTAAATGGACAGCAAGTCGCGACTAACCAAGGCTATGAGCTTGCCCACAAACTGCAGTTGAATGGTACGGGACAACAGGATATACAAGCACGTATAAATGCGAATGGACAGCGTGCCATTAAGAAGCTTACTGTGTTTGTGGAGGGCGATGTGGAAGTAGCTGAATTACCGGAGGAGATAAATAAAAACGGTGTAACAATCAATCATGATAAACACGAAGTGTCTTTTGTACTTACCGCTCCAGATAAATCTTCTGTCTTTTTGTTGGGGAGTTTCAACGATTTTCAAGCGACGCAAGATTATGCACTGAAACGTACTTCAGATGGTAATATCTGGTGGATTACGTTGAAGGATTTGAATTTTCAAAAGAGCCATACCTACCAATTTCTGATAGACGGGCAGTTGAAAATTGCTGATCCGTACGCACAATTGGTGTTGGACCCGAATCATGACGGGGACGTAGCACCCAACTCGGGTTTACCAGATTATCCACGGGAAGCAACGACGGGCATCGTTTCGGTGTTGGCGTTAAATAACACAACATATACCTGGCAAACCGCAACATTCAATCGGCCCGATATATTCGATTTGGTAATCTATGAACTGCATATAAGGGATTTCCTAGATCAACGCAATTACAAAACATTACGAGATTCTATTGCTTATCTGAAACGATTGGGCGTGAACGCAGTCGAGCTTATGCCTGTACAGGAATTTGAGGCAAATTCGAGCTGGGGTTATAACCCTTCTTTTCACTTTGCGCTGGACAAATATTACGGTACCACTAATGAGTTGAAAGCATTTATTGATGAATGCCACCAGGAAGGGATTGCCGTGATACTCGATATGGTATTAAACCATGCTTTTGGAAAGTCACCTATGGTACGTTTGTATCAACAATCAGGTTCGCTCACAAATAATCCTTGGTTTAATATTGTACCTACCCATCCATATAACGTGGGTTACGACTTCAATCACGAAAGCCCACTTACGCAGCAATTTACCAAAGATGTGATCGCATTCTGGATGGAAGAGTTTAAGGTAGATGGTTTCCGTTTTGACCTTTCCAAAGGCTTTACACAGAAAAATTCGGGTACGGACGAAAGCGACGGGGCGGTACAACAATGGTCAGCTTATGATGCAAGCCGTATCGCACTATGGAAAAACTACCATAATTTTATTCGCGAACGGGATCAAGACTTCTATGTCATTCTGGAGCATTTTGCAGAAGACAGCGAGGAACGTGAATTGGCGGGTGAAGGTATGCTTTTGTGGAACAACCTAAACCATGCATTCAATGAAGCCACTATGGGTTGGAATGATAACTCCGATCTTAAACGCCTTTTCGCCGATGCACATGGTTTCGAAAAAGCGCAATTCGTGTCGTATATGGAATCGCATGACGAAGAACGCCTGATGTACAAAAACCTGCAATATGGCAATACCAATGGTAATTATTCGACCAAGGTTTTGACAACAGCGTTGGAGCGTATGAAACAGGCGGCGGCATTTCTTCTTTGTTCGCCTGGTCCGAAAATGATTTGGCAATTCGGAGAGTTAGGTTATGATATCTCGATTGATGAGAATGGGAGAACAGGCGAAAAACCCGTGAAATGGGATTATTTGAAAGACCCCAGACGTTATAGCCTCTTTGCACATTATGCAAAACTGATTGATTGGAAACGTCAGAATCCTATTTTCAGAAATGGAACGGTAAGCCACCATGTAAATGGCGCCGTGAAATATTATGTCGTGAAAGAAGCTGAACAGGAGGTACTTGTTATCGGAAACTTCGATGTGGTGGCGCATGATTTCACTCTGCCTGCAAACTTAAAGAAAAACTGGTACGATAACCTGCCGGGTGTAGCATGCGATTGGCGTACGACGGGAGCGATTGCTCTTTCACCCGGGCAGTATTATATTCTAAGCATAAATAAACTGAACAATAAACAATAACAAACTAATCACATGATGAACAAATTTACATTACGCAGGGTAATGGCCATTGGTTTACTGATGTTGCTTAGTACACTTACTTTCGCGCAGACGGCACGGCTACAAGGTCGGGTTACGGACAGCGCAGGAGCAGGTATACCGGGAGCAACCGTACAGATTCTTGGTCAACAGGTTTCTACATCCTCAGGTGCGAACGGGGAGTACAGCCTTGGGAATATTCCAGCAGGCGCACACAAGGTTGTGGTTAACATGATGGGATATGAGACTGCCGAACGGAACGTAACCTTAACGGCGGGGGATAACATGCTCAATCTTGTGCTGGAAAATACGTCCAGTAGCCTAGATGAGGTTGTAGTCATCGGGTATGGTACACAGAAAAAAGGAGATTTAACGGGTTCATTGACGACGGTATCTTCAAAAGATTTTCAGAAAGGACTCATTAGTTCACCCGAGCAACTCATCGCCGGTAAGGTAGCGGGTGTACAGATTACCACTAGTGGTGGACAACCGGGTGGTGGAGCTACAATTCGGGTTCGCGCGGGTGCCTCACTGAATGCCAGTAATGACCCCTTGATCGTTGTAGATGGTGTTCCTTTATCGACAGGAGAAATTTCGGGCGTCGGGAATCCGTTGAGTCTGATTAACCCAAATGATATTGAAACATTCACGGTGCTAAAGGATGCGAATGCAACGGCTATTTACGGTTCGCGTGCATCAAACGGGGTTATCTTGATTACAACAAAAAAAGGTACCAGCGGTAAGCCATCTTTTAATTTCAGCTCGCAAAATTCGTTGGCACAGGTTGGGAGAACGGTAGATTTACTCTCGGCTGATCAAATCCGGGAATATGTGCATGCAAATGGAAATGACGCCCAACGTGTTTCGCTGGGGGAAGCGAATACGGATTGGCAGGATGAAATCTACCGTGGAGCATTTGCATCGGATAATAATCTGAGCGTCGCGGGAGCTATTAAACCCAATCTACCGTATCGTGTATCGTTAGGCTATCTGAACCAACAGGGTATATTAAAGCGCGATCATATGAAACGCACCACAGCGGGCATCAACTTTGCACCTAAGCTTTTTGATAATAGCCTGCAAATTGATATCAATCTGAAAGGGTCGCTTTCCAAGTCGCAATTTGGCAATCAAGATGCGATTGGGGCCGCGATCCAGTTTGACCCAACGAAACCTGTACATACCGAAAACCGGTTTGGTAATTATTATGAATGGACGCAATTTAACAATAATACGGGGGTAGACGATCCGAACCCGAATGCTCCACGAAATCCGGTGGCACTGATAGACCTGAAAGATGATAATGGAGAGGTGGCTAGAAGTTTTGGTAACATTCAATTCGATTATGCATTGCCTTTTCTTCCTGAGTTGCATGCCAATTTGAACCTCGGATACGATGTGTCCAGAGGGCAGGGTGGTGTTTTTATTCCTGAATATGCAGCTTCAAATATTAATACGAGAGGAGAAGTTAGCCGCTATAAAAAAGAAATCACAAATACAGTAGGTGAATTTTATTTAAACTATACGAAGGACTTAACCGCTATTCAGAGTAATATTAACGCTACTGCTGGTTATGGTTATTACGATAACAGATCGAAGGAATACAATTTTGACCGTACCAGTGCCGACGGCGCGGTGCTTAGTACGCCAATCTTTCCATTTGATATTCCGCATAACAGGCTTATCTCTTATTATGGTCGTTTAATTTATACGTATGCTGACAAATATATCTTGTCAGGGACATTGCGTACGGATGGTTCTTCGCGTTTTAGTGAAGAAAACCGATGGGGGGTATTCCCCTCGCTGGGTGCCACTTGGCGCATTAAAGAAGAAAGCTTCTTAAAAGACAACCATACCGTTTCTGACTTGAAATTGCGTTTGAGCTATGGTGTGACCGGCCAGCAGGATGGTATTGCAAACTATTCGTACCTACCGAATTATGTTCGTAGTATGAACGAGTCGTTGTATCAATTTGGTAACATGTTTTATAATATGTACACGCCGGTAGCCTACGATAAAAATATCCGGTGGGAGAGTACAGCAACATACAACGCTGGGATCGACTACGGTTTCCTAAACGGACGCCTATCGGGTAGCGTGGATGTGTACTTCAAAAAGACCAAGGATTTATTAAGCACGATTCCCATCCCTGTGGGTACCAACTTCAGCAACCTCTTATTGACGAATGTCGGAAATATGGAAAACAAGGGCGTGGAGTTTAGTTTAAACGGAGCTGCTATCCGTAAAGACGATCTTAATCTCGATTTAGGATTTAACTTTACGTATAATCACAGTAAGGTAACCAATCTAACGGCGGTAGACGACCCAAATTATCTCGTCGAACAAGGCGGCATATTGGGTAGCACGGGTAATAACATACAAGCACATGTGGTAAACCACATGCCCTACAGCTATCGGGTATATAGACAAGTATATGCAGAAGATGGTCGCCCGCTAGAAGGAATTTATGAAGACCTGAATGGTGATGGAATCATCAACGATAATGACCGGTATTTCTATAAATCGCCGCTTCCTATGTATATGTTGGGTTTTACAGCGCAACTGAATTATAAGAAGTGGACGTTGAACACGGTATTACGCTCCAACATTGGAAATTATGTTTACGATAACGTGTCTTCTAATTTTGCGAGTCGTTATAATGTGCTGGATCCGAATGGGCCTATAAATAATGCACCTACGAGCTTTTTAGGAGCGCAATTTGAGCAAAAACAATACAATAGTGATTTCTACATTCATAACGCATCATTCCTAAAAATGGACAACCTTTCGGTAAGCTATGCTGCAGGAAATATTTTCCGGAATGGTAACGGTATGCTTACCCTATCTGCCAATATGCAAAATGTATTTACGGTAAGTAAGTACAAAGGGGTGGATCCGGAAATAGACGGGGGTATCGATAACCGTTTTTATCCAAGACCGAGAACGTATGTATTAGGTGTAAACTTAGATTTTTAACCGTTAACTGAAGAAAAATGAAACGTACTATATTTTTAGGGATAAGTGTAGCGCTAATCTGGACAAGTTGTAGTCAGAATCTAGACTTGGCGCCAACAAATGATATTACGGCGGATGTGGCTTATGGCTCGCCGGAGGGATATAAAAATGCGTTAGCAAAGGTGTATGGTAGCTTTGCCCTGACCAGTGGAACGGGCCCAGGAGACAGTGATTTAGGGGGAATTGATGCGGGAACATCTGATTTTTTGCGTCTTTACTGGAATGCACAGGAACTGACCACGGATGAAGGTATTTGTGCATGGTTAGGCGACCCAGGGGTAGCTGACCTCAATTACCAGACATGGAATTCAAGCAACATTATGCTCCGAGGGCTTTATACAAGAAGTATTTACCATATAACGGTTATCAATGAGTTTTTACGTGAAAGCACCGACGAAAAGCTGGCGGGAAGAGGTATTGCGGGAAATGATGCGATAGTTATAGGGCAATACCGTGCAGAAGCCAGATTCCTGCGTGCCTACCAGTATTGGGTGTTAATGGATCTGTACGGTAATCCGCCTTTTATAACCGAGGAAAACGAAATAGGTGTGACGCCACCTAATCAGATCACCAGAGCTCAACTTTTTGCTTACGTGGAGAGCGAATTGCTTGCTATTGAAGAATTATTGGCAGCTCCTCGGCAAAATGAGTATGCACGTGTTGATCAAGGGGCGGCTTGGGCCCTATTAGCTCGTCTATACCTCAACGCCGAGGTATATTTGGGACAAGGCAGCGGCAAATATACCGAGGCTGTGGCTTATGCTTCTAAAGTGATTGAGGAGGGCGGTTATAGTCTGATGACGCAGTATCGCCATCTCTTCTTGGCTGATAATGATCAGAATAACCCAGAAATGATTCTTCCAATTGCTTATGACGGCATACAGACGCAAAATAACGGTGGGACAACATTCATCATCAACTCATCTGTGCACGGATCGATGACGCCAGCAAACTTCGGTATCCCTGGTGGGGGATGGGGCGGTAACCGTAGTCGTAGCACCTTACCCGGCACTTTTGAAGATGTCAGTGGAAATACTGATAAGCGGGCGATGTTTTTCGGTAATAATCCGAATATTGAAGATCCGGCTGTATTCACAGAGGGCTTGGCTGTGACGAAGTTCAGCAATAAAACCTCCACAAATCAAGATGGAAAATCGATCAATGGTACTTTTGTTTCTACCGATTTTCCATTATTCCGTTTGGCCGAACAGTACTTAATATACGCGGAAGCAGTACTACGTGGAGGGTCTGGCGGCAGCAATACGCAGGCCTTGGCTTATCTTAACCTCCTTAGAGCGCGTGCTTATGGCAACTCTTCAGGAAATCTGAACACCATCTCTCTAGATATTGTGCTGGACGAGCGTAGTAAAGAACTGTATTGGGAAGCCTTCCGCCGGACAGATTTGATTCGTTATGGTCGGTATACGGGTGGTAGTTATTTATGGCCATTTAAAGGTGGGCAAGCGGCGGGTCGCGCGGTTGAATCCTTTCGGACGCTTTTCCCTATACCTGCGGCGGATCTAATCGCTAATCCAAATCTAGAACAAAATACGGGGTATTAATACAATATCTATTCAAATAAGGAAATAATGAGAACGTTTAATATAATTGCATGTATTGCTGTACTTCTTGGGCTACTGGGCGTATCCTGCAGCAAAGATGAAACCAAACTGGTGGCTGTTCCGGCTGATGGTGCGTCGCTACAAGCCTCGGTATCTTCGGTGGTGCTCACCAAAGAAAATGCGGATCAGGAAGCATTAACGATACAATGGGAATCCGCTGATTTCGGCTTTAACGCCGCTATCATCAATGCGCTACAAATTGGATTGAAAGGACAGGATTTTGAAGGAGCTCAAGAGATCGCATTTTCAGCTGGCGATGATCGTTACAGTTTTAATACCCTTGAACTGAATGCCCTCTTGCTCGCTATGGAGTTACCTGTAGATGAAGTTACCGATCTGGAATTGCGTTTAAAGTCTACGATCTCGACGTCGTTTACACCGCTTTACTCTAATACGTTGTCGTTGGCGGTTACGCCTTATGCAGCCATCAGCTACCTCTATGTGCCGGGTGCTTACCAAAAGGCTATTCCACCGGGAGCCGACTGGGCCATCGAAACTGCCGAAAGTTTGGTGTCGCCTACAAGCAACGGCCTCTACACTGGTATTATTTACTTCCCCGAAGCAGGTTCCGAATTTAAGATAACACCTGCGCGCAGTTGGGATGTTTCCTATGGCGACGATGGAGCGGGAAGAATTTCATTGAGTGCATCGGGAAATATCAAGGCGCCCAGAGCAGGAAACCTTGAGCTCACCGTAAATACCAACGAAAATACCATTTCTTATAAAGACCATAGTTGGGGAATTGTCGGTGACGCGGCTACTGGATGGGATAACGACACCGATATGCGCTACGAAAATAATACACAGCTGTGGAAAGCGACCGTAGAACTGAAAGTGGGCGCAATGAAATTCCGGAAAAACCGCGACTGGGGTACGAGCTATGGTGGTGCAAACGGCAATTTAAATACTAAAGACGATAATGATATCGCCATAACGCAAGCGGGGATTTATGATGTCGTCATTGATTTGGCAAATTTGAAATATAGTCTTACAAAAAAGTAATATAAAATGGTTTTAAGTACGAACAACATCAAAATAGCGATTACTCTAATATGCTCGATGTTATGGGTTGCCTTTGCACAAAGTCAATCCATACAACGGGCAGAACCCCTGCATTGGTGGGTAGGAATGCACAATCCGGAACTACAAATCGTATTGTACGGTTCGGATATCGGCGATTGTGAAGTGAAATTACCTAAAACGGGTATCCAGTTGAATCAGGTGCAACGGGTAGAAAATTCGAACTACCTTTTCTTGGATGTCAAAATTTTGAATAACGCACAATCTGGAGCGTATCCTATAGAGCTATATAAGAACGGAAAGAAAGTGTTAACCCGCGATTATGTGTTGAAGAATCGGGACAAGGATCTCGTGAAAGCACAAGGTGTGACGGCGGCTGATCTTATCTATTTGATCATGCCCGATCGGTTTGCCAATGGCGACCCTACCAATGATGTTGTAAAAGACTTGCGTGAAACCGCATTAAACCGGGACTCCATGTATTACCGACACGGAGGCGATCTGCAAGGAATTATTAATAATTTGGATTATCTCGAGGATTTGGGTGTAACGGCTCTTTGGATGACCCCCGTCTTGACCAACGATATGCCGGGCTATTCTTATCACGGCTATGCTAATACAGAAAATTACGAAATAGATCCCCGATTCGGATCAGTGGATACATACCGCGAACTAGGAAAAGAGCTGCATAAGCGCAACATGAAATTGGTGCACGATGTCGTACCTAACCATGTTGGGCTATATCACTGGACGGTAATTGATCGTCCATCTTCCGATTGGCTACATGAGTGGGATACATTCACGCAAACGACTTATAAGGACCAGACCATGTTTGATCCGTATGGAGCGCAGGCAGACAAAGATCTGATGGAGAAAGGATGGTTCGTGGAAACGATGCCCGATCTAAACCATCAAAACGAAAAGATGCAGAAATATATCACACAAAGTCATATTTGGTGGATTGAGGAAGCGGGCGTGGACGGTTTTCGTATCGATACGTACCCCTACAATGATTTAGCTTTTATGGGGCAGTGGACAGATGCAATCCGTGCAGAATTCCCGAATTTCTCGTTTTTTGGGGAAACATGGGTGCACGCTGTTCCCAACCAAGCGTATTTCTTAGGCGGTCAAAAAGTAGGGCAGGATGTAGATACGAAACTGGAGGGTGTAACGGATTTCCAGTTAAACTACGCTATTGGAGATGCACTTAATCTGGAAAAAGATGGTGCCAACAAACTATATAACACCGTAAGTGGCGATTATCTTTATCCGAACCCTTTGGCAAATGTGATTTTCCTCGATAACCATGATAAAGATCGTTTCTTTTCAACGGTAGGCGAGGACATCGAAAAATACAAAAGCGCTTTTAGCTGGTTATTAACCTACCGAGGTATTCCGCAAATGTACTATGGTGCAGAAATATTAATGAAAAACTTTAGCCGGCCGGATGGTTTGGTTAGGGATGACTTTAAAGGTGGTTTTCCCGGAGATGAAATAAATAAGTTCACTTCCCAAGGGCGTACAGAAGCTGAAAACGACATGTTTAACCATGTACGCACATTGGCGCGATATAGAAAACAGACCCCTGCGTTACAGGATGGCAAGTTGTTACATTATGTACCGCAAAATGATGTATATGTATATTTCCGCTACAACGAAAAAGAAAAAGTAATGGTCGTGATGAACTGTAGTGATGAGGAACAGCATGTCACGTTAGCACGTTTTGATCAAGGCATCGGGCAGTCGCGCCAGATGAGGAATATTTTAACAGATGAATCGTTTGGCTTACCGGAAAGCGTTGCGCTAAAAAGCAAACAAACATTGGTATTTGAACTAAAATAACGAATGAACGCGAGGAGAATAATAGACGAGGCAACCACCGTAATATTTGATCTAGATGGGGTGTTGGTGGACACCGCTGTATTTCATTATCAAGCTTGGAAGCGATTGGCAAAACAGCTTGATTTTGATTTCACCGAAGCAGAAAATGAGCAATTAAAAGGTGTGAGCCGTGTGGATTCACTGAATCTGATCTTAAAATGGGCAAATAAGAACGTATCGGCCGAAGAGAAAGAACAACTGGCGATGCTAAAAAACACCTGGTATTTGGAACTAGTGGAGAACATGAAAGACGGAGATGTGCTTCCCGGCACAACTAAACTGCTCATCTATTTAAAAACTACCGGAAAAAAGATAGCATTAGGTTCGGCGAGTAAAAATGCTGTTCGGATCCTAGAGAAAACCGGTATCCTGCACTATTTTGATGCTATCATAGATGGGAATGCAGTGATTCGTTCGAAACCGGATCCCGAAGTCTTTTTGAAAGCGGCCGCATCGGTAGGCACATCGCCTACCGCCTGCGTAGTGCTTGAAGATGCACAGGCTGGTATTGAAGCCGCGAGAGCGGCCAATATGCGAGTAATAGCAGTAGACGCCTCATCTGCATTAGCAAACTACGATGCACGCGTGGAGAATTTGTCCGAAATACGGTTAAGTGAATATTAACAGAGAACATGAAGAATTACATCATACACGATCCTTGGCATATTATTGAAGATCAATTTAGAGCAGAACACAATGAATTTTCGGAAAGTATATTTTCCATTGGCAACGGAAGGATGGGACAGCGGGCAAATTTCGAAGAAACATACTCCGGAAAGACAATGCAGGGCTCTTATTTGGCCGGTGTTTACTATCCCGATAAAACGAGAGTAGGTTGGTGGAAAAATGGCTATCCGGACTACTTTGCGAAAGTCATCAATGCCGTGCAGTGGATTGGACTCGATATTCGTATCGACGGTGTGCTCTTAGATCTAGCACAATGCGAAATATCGGGTTTCGAACGCCGTTTGGATATGAAAGCTGGCGTACTCTATCGTACGTTTATGGCAAAGATGCCATGCGGTGCTGTAGTAGAAGTGACAGCTAAACGGATGTATCATCTGTTTCAATCAGATACTGCATCCTTGCAATACACGCTACGTGTCGTTAACAGAGATGCGGCGGTATCTATCTGCTCTTATTTAAATGGTGACGTCATTAATCGGGATAGCAATTACGATGAGCGTTTTTGGGTACCTATTGCTGAAGATATTCAAGATGATCTTGTGTTGGTAACCGAGACTAAGAAGACGAAATTCCGTGTAGAAGCGCGTTTACGAAATGTTTTTTATGTTGGCGGTGTAGCTCAATCGTCGGGGAGTAAACGAAAAGAAACGCTTTATGTGGGCGAGGAGCTAAGTGCACATTTGAAAGCTGGGGAATCCATCCGCATTGAAAAATATATAGCGATAGTCAGTTCCCTCAATCATCCTTTGGATAAGCTAACGGAAGCGGCGCAAAATAGCCTGAAACAAATCGCCTCCAAAAGCTATATTGAATTGATACAATTGCAAACAGCTGCCTGGGCACGTATCTGGGAAGAAAGTGATATACAAATCGAAGGAGATATCGCTGCACAACAAGCTATCCGGTTTAATATTTTTCAGTTAAATCAAACGTACACGGGCGAAGACGCAAGACTGAACATTGGGCCGAAAGGTTTCACCGGAGAAAAATATGGTGGGGTAACTTACTGGGATACGGAAGCATATTGTTTGCCTTTTTATTTGGCGACGCAACAACCCAGCATAGCCCGAAATCTGTTGCTCTACCGTTATCAGCATTTAGAAAAGGCCATTGAAAATGCGGGTAAACTGGGTTTCAACAATGGGGCGGCATTATACCCGATGGTTACCGTCAACGGTGAAGAATGTCACAATGAGTGGGAAATTACATTCGAAGAAATCCATCGAAACGGTGCCATCGCTTATGCGATTTATAATTATATCCGTTACACGAATGATAGCGCGTATCTCACAACCCATGGTTTGGAAGTCTTGATTGGGATCAGCCGTTTTTGGGCACAACGTGTCAATTGGAGCGAGCAGAAACAACGCTATGTGATGCTTGGGGTAACAGGTCCCAATGAATATGAGAATAATGTAAACAATAACTGGTATACGAATAGAATCGCCGTATGGTGCTTACGTTATACGTTGGATGTCATTGCGCAGCAGCAAACACAACAGGAGGATCGTTTGTATGCTTTGCTGTCTAAGTTGCAATTTAAAGAAAAGGAAAGTGCATTATGGCTACGTATTGTGGACAATATGTATTTCCCTGAAGATAACGAACGGGGTGTATTTTTACAGCAAGATGGTTTCTTGGACAAGGAGTTGATTCCGACTACGGATCTTCCTGCAGAAGTGCGTCCGTTAAATCAACACTGGAGTTGGGATAGGATATTACGCTCTTGTTATATCAAACAAGCAGATGTGTTGCAAGGCCTGTATTTCTTTGAGGATGAGTTCGACGAAGAAACCATTCGCCGAAATTACGATTTTTATGAACCGTTAACTGTGCATGAAAGTTCGCTTTCACCTTGTGTGCATGCTATTCTCGCCGCCAAATTGGGCAAGGAAGATAAAGCGTATGAATTCTATCTTCGCACAGCACGATTAGACTTAGACGATTATAACAACGATACCGACGACGGATTGCATGTCACTTCCATGGCGGGTACATGGCTTGCCATTGTGGAGGGGTTTGCAGGTATGCGTGTACGTCACGGTAAATTACACTTCCGGACCTTTATTCCAAAAAACTGGCAAAGCTATGCCTTTCATGTACAGTTTCGGGGAGCGAAATTGTTTATTAAGGTGAAACAAGAGGATGTGGAGGTTAAAAACCTGTCAAATACTAAAATTAGTATTATATTTAACGGAGAACAGCTCTTGGTTGAACCTGAATTGAAGTCTTAAAGCTTAGACATGAACAACATACGCGTTAAACCCAACTTATCCACGACTCAAATCATCAATATGAGCATGGGCTTTTTGGGCATCCAAATGGGCTTCGCATTGCAAAATGGCAACGCTTCCCGTATCCTCCAGACATTCGGCGCTGATGTAGAACATTTGTCGTTATTTTGGCTTGCCGCGCCGATTACAGGTATGATTGTACAACCGATTATTGGGCACTATAGCGACAGCACGTGGACAAAGATGGGACGTAGACGGCCGTTCTTTTTGGTTGGTGCTATATTGACGGCGATTGCATTAGTATTTATGCCCAATATAGCCTTGTTTACCACGATACTTCCACCATTATTGATTGGTGCCGGTATGCTGATGCTGATGGATGCGTCTATCAATGTAACCATGGAGCCGTTTCGGGCGCTTGTAGGGGATAATCTTCCCAGTGGCCAACGAAGCTTGGGCTTTTCTGTTCAGACGGTTTTGATTGGATTGGGGGCGGTTGTGGGTTCTTGGTTGCCATATGTGTTTGCAGAATACCTACATGTCCCTGCTGAAGGGGGAGGCGGCGTTGTTCCTCAAAATGTGATTTATTCTTTTTATTTCGGCGCCTTCGTATTGATCGCGACTATTCTGTGGACCGTCTTCACCACAAAGGAATATACGCCGAAAGAACTACAGTCTTTTGTAGGGGAGGAGGAGACCGAAGCGGAACCTCAATCTTCAGCTGATCATAGTCTGGGCGCTATTTTGCAGGATTTTAAACGGATGCCGCGAACCATGAAAAAGCTTGGATGGGTTCAGTTTTTCTCTTGGTTCGCGCTTTTCATGATGTGGGTATACATGACCCCCGCTATTGCGGAACATGTGTTTTATAAGATGGATGGAGAACGTAGTCGTCTTTACGCACAAGCCGGCAATTGGGTAGGCGTGCTTTTTGGCGTATACAATGGTGTATCCGCAGTGTACGCCATGTTCCTGCCGCGTCTGGCGAATCGTTTTGGGCGAACAAAGGTACATGCGATCGGGTTGATAATTGGCGGAGTCTCTTTGATTTCGATACTCTTCATTTCCTCGCCGAATATCTTGCTGTTAACGATGTTAGGGGTTGGTATTGCATGGGGGAGCATTCTCTCCATGCCTTATGCGATCTTAAGTGACAGCCTGCCTGTGCGCAAAATGGGGGTATATATGGGGATCTTCAATTTCTTTATCACCTTCCCACAAATCGTATGCGGATTTTTCGGGGGAATGATTATTAAATATTTTTTTGATAGCCAGCCAATATATGGGATCATGTTAGGAGGGATGTTTATGTTGCTAGGCGCTATTTCGGTCTGGCGGATTAAGGAATAAAAAACGGGGAATATTACTCCCCGTTTCTTTTATTCATAAACACAAATTTACCGTCGAATACATCCAGTTGGATAACGGAATCCCTTGAAACTTTACCCGATAGGATTTCCTTCGAGAGCTCATTGAGAACCCGTTTTTGGATAACCCGCTTTAACGGTCTCGCACCGTATACCGGATCATAGCCCAATTGACCTAGCCAGTCAAGTGCGTCTTCACTGGCAGATAAGAATATATTCTGTTCCGCGAGTTGCTTCTGTATCTTCTGAAACTGCATGCGCACAATGTCGCCAATTTCATCCCGGCTCAACGGTGTAAACATGATCACTTCATCAATACGGTTCAGAAACTCCGGTCTGATAGACTTCTGTAAGAGTTCAAATACATCGTCCTTGGTTTTTGCAATCACCTCGTCACGGTTGCTGTCATCCAATTTGGAGAAATTCTCCTGAATGATATGCGATCCGGTGTTCGACGTCATGATGATAATCGTATTCTTAAAATTGACCACGCGCCCTTTGTTATCTGTCAAATGTCCGTCATCCAATACTTGCAATAAAATATTGAATACATCCGGATGGGCTTTCTCGATCTCATCCAACAACACGACCGAGTAAGGTCGACGACGAACGGCTTCTGTCAGTTGTCCGCCTTCTTCGTAACCGACGTATCCCGGAGGAGCGCCGATTAATCTGGATACCGCATGGCGCTCCTGGTATTCCGACATATCTATCCGTACCATGGCCTGTTCATCATCAAACAAGAACTCGGCCAATGCTTTGGCAAGCTCTGTTTTACCTACCCCGGTAGTACCTAGGAAGATGAAAGAACCTATAGGACGTTTCGCATCGCTCAGCCCCGCTCTTGAGCGACGGATGGCGTCGGCAATTGCTTCAATTGCTTCTTCCTGTCCGGCAACACGTTTGTGCAATTCTTCTTCCAGATTAAGCAATTTTTCCCGTTCAGACTGTACCATCTTACTTACTGGGATACCGGTCCAACGAGATACAACATCCGCGATATCCTCCGAAGTAACTTCCTCCTTAAGCATACGACTATCTAGTTGCTTCTCCGCTAGTTCGGCTTTGAGTTTTTCAACGTTATCCTGTGCTTCTTTGATTTTTCCGTACCGTAATTCCGCTACCTTGCCATAATCGCCAGCACGCTCCGCTTGATCTGCTTCCAGCTTGTAATCTTCGATATTTTGAATTTCTTGATTGACCCTATCGACCAGGCCCTTCTCCGATTGCCAGGATGCTTTTAATGAATCCCGTTCGTTGGAAAGATTGGCGATGGTTTCAGAAAGCTCTTTCACTTTCTTCTCGTCACGTTCGCGTTTAATCGCTTCGCGTTCTATTTCCAATTGCATGATGCGTCTTTCCAGTTCATCCACTGCCTCTGGCACGGAGTCCATCTCCAAACGTAGTTTAGATGCGGCTTCGTCTATTAAATCGATTGCCTTATCGGGCAAGAACCGATCGGTGATATAGCGTTGTGATAATTCCACTGCCGCTATAATAGATTCATCCAGGATACGGACTTTATGATGTGTCTCATATCGCTCTTTTAAGCCACGAAGGATAGAAATAGCATCCTGTGTATCCGGCTCGTTGACCATGACCTTTTGGAATCGGCGCTCCAGAGCTTTATCCTTTTCAAAGTATTTCTGATATTCATTCAGGGTTGTTGCACCAATCGCCCGAAGCTCGCCGCGAGCTAAAGCAGGTTTTAGAATGTTTGCAGCATCCATAGCGCCTTCGCCGCCACCGGCGCCAACCAAGGTGTGGATTTCATCGATAAATAGGATAATCTCACCGGCACTGTCCGACACTTCTTTCACCACAGCTTTCAAACGCTCTTCGAACTCGCCTTTGTATTTAGCACCGGCGATAAGCGCTCCCATATCTAGAGAAAACACCGTTTTGGATTTTAGATTCTCTGGCGCATCACCTTTGATAATTCGGTGTGCAATACCTTCTGCAATAGCTGTTTTGCCGACACCCGGCTCACCAACCAAAATCGGATTGTTCTTCGTACGACGTGATAGAATCTGCATCACGCGCCGAATTTCTTCGTCCCGACCGATAACCGGATCCAATTTCCCAGACTCCGCAAAATCGTTGAGGTTACGGGCGTATTTTCCAAGGGCATTGTACGTTGCTTCTGCATTTTGATCGGTTACGCGGTTATTTCCTCGAAGCTCTTTAATAGCTAATTTGAGATCTTTCTCGTTTACACCCTGATCCTTCAGAAAGGAAGCAGTTTTATCACCCGAGGAAAGAAGTCCCAAGAGAATATGTTCAATAGAAACAAATTCGTCATTAAATTCCTTTAAATAGCTTTGTGCCTTTTGCAACGCCGAAGCTGTTGTGTTACTTAGGTATACGTTGCTACCACTTACCTTAGGAAGAGAAGCAATTTGTTTATCGACTTCGGTTTCCAGATAGTTAATATTTACATTTAACTTCTTTAGTAAATGCCCGATGACGTGTTCATCAACGGTTAGGAGTGCCTTCAATATATGTGGAGCTTCAATCGCTTGCTGCTGATTGCCTACAGCCATTTCGGAAGCTTTTTGTATGGCTTCCTGTGCTTTGATTGTATAGTTGTTAAAGTTCATATAGTGATATCTTTTTAATCTATGTAAATACGCTATTTGACGTCGTTTTATTGGTAAACAATTTAAGTGCCTTTTTGATTGTATTGAACAAATCAGAAATTTTGTCTTGTGAAAATATATTTAGATGTCAAAATGACCGATGAATTGCTTTCCAGCTTGTTTGTTTTGCATCTCATAGTCTGCATTTATGATCTATACATGCTATACAATGAGTTTTTTAAAAAAGTATTTGGATAATCGAAATAGAACTGTGATATTTGCATCACTGAATCGGAGACGGTTCAAAAGCCTCCTTAGCTCAGCTGGTAGAGCAACTGACTTGTAATCAGTAGGTCATTGGTTCGATCCCGATAGGAGGCTCAAAAGCTCAACGAAAGTTGGGCTTTTTTTATGGCTGGGCCAACAGGACCGCGATCAAAACAATCGCTGATTCGTCAAAGACATTACAAGAGCACGTCTGTTCAGTCGAAACTTACTTGTTCGCACAAGGTTGTTTGTATCCATAATGATGAATATATTTGATGCAATTTAACGACGCGAAGGATTTCCAAAGACGCTATGATAGAAACGACCCTATTTAATTTATTAAAGAAAGAAATACCCAGCGAGTTTGAAATCGAAGATTTTGCGCGTTTCTTTCAATATAAAAAACTTGAAAAAGACGAATATTTTATCAGGCAAGGAGAGTTGTGTAGAAGCGTGGCTTTTATTGAAAAAGGAATTGTTTTGTATTACAAAATAGCGGATATCGGACAAGTTATTTGCGACTTTGCAAAAGAAGGTGAATGGATTACACAGTATGAAAGTTTTGTCAACCAGGACTTATCGCCGATATCGATTAAGACTATTGAGCCTACTGAAATTCTGGTTATCTCGTTTGATAAACTACAGCAGCTGTACGAGGAAGTGCCCACCGTTATGTTGTTAGCCCGAAAGATCATTGAAAAGGCATTTTTCTCGTCGCTATCGAGAAACGACGAATTACAAAATTTGCGAGCCAACGAAAGGTACATTAAGTTCGCCCAAGACAACCCTGAGCTCGTTCAGCGTATTCCTCAATATTACATTGCCAGTTACTTAGGGGTCGCACCGCAATCGTTAAGCAGGATTAGAAAAAAGTTTATATATTAAATCATTTCTTCACAAATGTGAATGAAATCTTGCACGGAGATTTTGAGCTTTGCGATATCAAACACTAAGTCTCTGTAAACAATGAAAAAAATTAAAGGTTCTTTTTTGATACTTATTTTTAGTCTTTTTATAAGTCAAAACATTCATGCACAAAGCCCCCAATGGCATAGTGATAAAAAAATTGCGGTTGTTTTTGGACTTACGCAGCCCGTCGCATTGAGCGGCTTCAACCTGGAGGTAAATTACATTTACCGTCGTTTCGTCTTCGATTATTCACACGGCATGTCGCTGGATTTTCAAGGAAATTTACTACCCGATTATTTGCGAAACCAGGGAGTCGAGGTGTATATGCCTTTTTCAACCGGGTTCGGAATTGGCTACCGTCTGACGGAGTGGCTCAATTTACGGGTAGAATCCAAATGGCATAGTTTTGAGTTCTACTACAAAGGTGAGCCTCAAACTGCTTTCAATAGAGTTGCAGCGGATCCCAACAATTATAGTGTCGGGCTTGGAGTGTACGGTTTTTTCCAGCCTTTTAAAAAGAAAGGAAATGTGCTTAAGGGCGTTACAGTAGCACCAAGTATTAGGTTTTGGCCCACAGTTGACACACGTTTTGACAACAACAGGTTCCATTACCAAAATAGAAATACGGGAAGTAATGAACAGTTGAAGACGTTAGCTTCGGGTATAAAGTTCTCGCCTTTAATTATCAACGCAAGTATTGGCTACACTTTCAATCTAAAAAAGACCTAGCTCAAATCAAGGCCTGTTCGTCATCGAGCGTATGTTTGACTGGCGATAAAGCATTCCGAATAGCCCATCCTTTAATAGTTATAAAAGTTACACCTAATAACGAAAATAAAAAAAAATTTGCATAGCCATTCTGTTTAACTATATTTGCATCACCAAAACAAAACGGGCTAATATGTCAAGATGTGATGGTTGCCGCGCTCATAGCTTAACTGGATAGAGCACCTGACTACGGATCAGGAGGTTAGGGGTTCGACTCCCTTTGAGCGCACAAGCGAAGCCTAATTCTTTATCGGGATTAGGCTTTTTTTTGAACATAAAATAACACTTATGCTAAACCTCGTCTTATTCGGTCCTCCCGGTGCAGGGAAAGGTACCCAATCTGAAAAACTCATTGAAAAATACCAATTAGTTCATATTTCCACAGGCGATATATTTCGCGCTCATATCAAAGACCAAACAGCATTGGGTCAGCAAGTGAGTCAGATTATTGCTGACGGTAACCTTGTTCCCGACTCCATTACTATCGCGATGCTGGAAGAGGAAATCAATAAAAATCCACACGCTAAAGGATTTATTTTTGATGGATTCCCTCGTACGGTTGCACAGGCAGAAGCTTTAGACAAGTTTATGGAATCAATCAATGAACGTATCACCGGTGTGTTGGCGTTGGATGTAACCGAAGTAGAGTTAAAGCAACGTATTGCGAAACGTCAAGAAGTATCCGGTCGGGCAGATGATGCTGCCGATAAGTTGACGAAACGTATCGAGGAATATTTCAATAAAACCATACACGTACTACCGTATTATGAGGCTCAGGGCAAGTTGTCCAAGATAAATGGTATCGGTGAGATTGATACGATTTTCCAATCGTTGACAGCAATTATTGATAGCTATTAATTAGAGATCAAAGTAACAAATAAGATAGTAGGATATGGCTCAGGGTTCAAATTTCGTGGATTATGTGAAGGTGTGTTGTCGATCTGGGCATGGCGGAGCCGGTTCCGCACATCTACATCGGGACAAATTTACGGCTAAAGGCGGACCAGACGGTGGGGATGGTGGCCGTGGTGGCCATATTATCCTAAAAGGTTCTTCACAACATTGGACCTTACTCCATTTAAAGTACAGAAAACATATCATCGCCGCACACGGCGGGCCAGGGTTAAGCGCTTTACGTACGGGGGCCAACGGTAAAGATGAAATATTGGAGGTTCCCTTAGGAACGGTCGCCAAGGACGCAGAAACCGGAGAGATTTTATTTGACGTTACAGAAGACGGAGAAACCAAGATATTGACTCCTGGTGGTAAAGGTGGGTTGGGTAACTGGCACTTTAAATCTGCCACACAGCAGACACCACGCTTTGCACAATCGGGTATGCCGGGACATGAGCAATGGATTATATTGGAATTAAAAGTATTAGCAGATGTCGGATTGGTTGGGTTCCCAAATGCTGGAAAATCTACACTGCTGTCCGTTTTATCGGCCGCAAAACCTGAGATTGCAGATTATCCATTTACTACCTTGGTGCCAAATCTTGGGATTGTCGGTTACCGTGACAACCGATCGTTCGTAATGGCCGATATCCCGGGGATTATTGAAGGAGCGTCGCAGGGAAAAGGTTTAGGACACCGGTTTTTACGACACATTGAGCGTAATTCTGTTTTACTATTTATGATTCCTGCGGATACCGACCGTAGCATTGCTGCAGAATACCAAATTTTATTAAATGAATTAACCGCTTACAATCCTGAGTTAATGGATAAGCCACGCCTATTGGCAATTACAAAATCAGATATGCTCGATGATGAGCTTGAATCGGAGATGGCTGAGACGTTACCGAAAGGAATACCTTCGATTTTCATATCTTCCGTGTCGGGTAAAAATATCCAACAGCTCAAAGATCACATTTGGCGAGCACTTAACGATTGATAGGATTATATAATAGGGAACAATTTACTTTCTACCTCGATCTTAAAATTTTCATTGAGGTACGTAAAAAAGAGTTTATTCACACTGTTTTCGTTTTGCTCGATTAAATAGGGGATAACAATCGTGCCTTGCTTTAAACGAATTTTGTAATAACCAAATAGTGTATCCCGGTTTTTCTGTACCGACTTTATTTCGGATACGCTCACAACGTCGCTCACCAAATTAAAAGACAGCGGCTGATTTTTTACGTGATCGACCAACACCTCATATGTCGCGGCGTTAAAATAGATGCGCTGATCCTTAGTGGACTTGACATGATTCGTGTAAACGAAAAGTTGACCAATAAGGTAAAGAGCTAATGGCATAAGTATCCAGAGTATTTTAATTTTCATCCCCAGAACCAACGCGATCAAAAGAAGTAAGAAACCTATTCCAACTGTACGTAAGGTACTTTTTGTTACGCGACTGATAAGTTGAGGCGAAGTATCTATCACAACAAAACGTTGGTGTTGATTAGTTCTCACAATTGACGTATTGCTCGCACTTGTCAACATAAACCTTCTGGCAATAAGATAGGCCAAAAGTCCAACTAATGCTATAATTATAAATATCTTCATCTCCCTATCTTGAAAAAATTAAGCTCGTTAATATTGCTCAGATTCATTGGGATAGTTTCCCGATTTTACATCTTCTGCGTATTTTGTCGCCGCTTCCACCATACCATCGTACATTTCCATGTAACGTCTTAAAAACTTTGGTTTAAAATCTTTGGTGAATCCAAGCATATCATTAACTACCAGCACTTGACCGTCACAGCCATTTCCAGCGCCGATACCAATAGTAGGAATCGAAAGTGATTCACTGACTTCCTTAGCGAGCTTTGCCGGTATTTTTTCCAGAACAACAGCGAAGCAGCCTAGCTTTTGAAGTTCCAGCGCGTCTGATTTCAGTTTTTCTGCTTCAGCCTCATCTTGTGCACGAACACCGAACGTGCCGAATTTATTAATAGATTGCGGCGTAAGCCCCAAATGGCCGCATACAGGAATACCCGCATCAATAATCTTTTTAATATTATCCAGAATCTCAATCCCGCCTTCCATTTTCACTGCATGTGCACCGGATTCTTTCATCATCCGGACAGCCGATTTGAAAGCATCTTCCGGCGTGCCCTGGTACTCGCCGAAGGGAAGATCAACCAATACTAGCGCTCGCTGCGCGCCCCTAGCTACAGCACTGGCGTGGTATATCATATGATCTAATGTGATAGGCAAGGTGGTTTCATATCCCGCAAAAACATTGGCGGCAGAATCGCCGACCAGTAAAACGTCGATTCCAGCTTCATCTAATGCACGCGCAGTAGAGTAATCATACGCCGTGAGCATACTAACTTTTTCACCATTTGCTTTCATTGCCAAAATGGTATTTGTGGTTACTCGTTTGACTATTTTATTTACTGACATTTGCTTGTAGTTTAAAGAGACAAAGCTAATAAAAAGTTATAGAAGTCGAGGATGTTAAAGGTATTTCTGTATTTTTGCGTTTATGCAAAAAAGCGACAATCGTTTATTTAAATTTCCGAAATTTCAGGATCTCATCCTTTTTGAAGACGACGATTTAATTGTCATCAATAAACCGCCATTTGTAGCTTCACTGGACAACAGGAGTGGAGATGAGGTTAATATTTTACGTCTTGCTAAAAAGTACCATCCAGATGCTCAAGTGTGCCACCGCTTAGATAAAGATACTTCCGGCTTGCTTCTGTTAGCGAAGAACCCCGAAACGTATCGTTTGGTTTCTATTGAATTTGAACGCAGACGTGTAGATAAAAAATATCATGCAATTATCGATGGTATACATACATTTACAGATTTGTTGGTGAATTTGCCTATATTAAATCAGGGAAATAAAAATGTGTCCATCGATCGCACTAATGGAAAAGCCGCCGAAACTATTTTTAATTCAATACAACACTTTAGACATTTTACGCTTGTGGAGTGTAAACCGATTACTGGTCGTATGCACCAGATTCGTATCCATTTGGCGACCCAGCGAGCGGCTATCGTGGGCGATGAGATGTATCGCGGTAAACCGGTCTATTTGTCTCAGATCAAGAAAAGAGGTTTTACAATGGCAAAAGGAGAAGAAGAACAACCTATTATGAAGCGTTTTGCTTTGCATGCACATCAAATTCGTTTTTCTATCGAAGGGAGAGAATACAGTTTTGAAGCGCCGTATCCGAAAGATTTTGCTACCTTGTTAAAATTACTGGAGAAGTTCGATAGCTAATGGCGCAATCTATTATGATGCGTTATGAGCTTAATAATGTAGTGACTTAGCCTCGGAGATAAAATCTAAATAAAATGAGTGATAAAAAGAAACTTTGGAAAATAGGTAGCAACGTACTCCTTGTAGGATTGATCATTTTACTGATCTTACCGGCTGGACGTGCTTGGATACAACAAGGCTTGATGAAAATAGGCCTATTTAAACCTAATCTGGAAAAACCCGAGGAGGTATCTACAAACACCTCAGAACTTGAAGTTACCTCGGAAAGCAGCTATGCTGGAGTTGCTTTCTCGAACGATAACGGAGAGGTGATGAGCATATCCGATTTAAAAGGGAAGGTGGTTTTCTTAAATTTTTGGGCGACTTGGTGTCCTCCTTGTAAGGCAGAAATGCCTTCTATCCAGGTGTTAAAAGATAAATTCAAGGACAATGATCAAGTAGTTTTCCTCATTGTCGAGATTGAAGCTGAGAAGGAGAAGGCACGCGATTTTATGCAAGAAAGCGATATGGATTTGCCTGTTTATTATCCTGAAAGTCAGATTCCAAGCGATTGGTTGGCGGGAGCTATCCCGACGACCGTCATTTTGGATAAAACAGGAAATATTGCTGCACGCCATGAAGGTATGGCGGATTATTCTCGCACAGATGTATCCGACTTTATTACAGAATTAACTCATAGATAAGAATGACCAGAGCAGCGTTGATTCAGCAAATTAAAATTAAAAAAAGTTTTTTGTGCATAGGGTTAGATACGGATTTAGCCAAGATACCGGCACATCTTTTGGATGATGAAGATCCAATATTTTCTTTTAATAAAGCGATTATTGAGGCGACTGAAGATCTTTGCGTGGCATATAAGCCAAACATCGCTTTTTACGAATGTTATGGTGTGAAGGGCTGGAAATCATTGCAAAAAACTTGGGAAGTAATACCAAAAAACTGTCTGAGCATTGCCGATGCGAAGCGAGGTGATATCGGTAATACTTCTACTAGATATGCTAAAGCTTTTTTTGATGAAGATGTCTCTGGCTTAGGTTTTGACGCGCTTACGATAGCACCATACATGGGACATGACTCGGTCATTCCATTTTTGGACATACCCAACAAATGGTCTATTGTGTTAGCGTTGACTTCCAATCCAGGAAGTAGGGATTTTCAAAACTTTACCAATGCATCGGGCGTGGAATTATTTGAATATGTATTGGACAAAGTAAAAGCATGGGGTACACCTGAAAACACGATGTTTGTAGTAGGAGCGACTCGAGGAGAAGGCTTTTTGAGCGTACGGAAACACGTTCCAGACTACTTTCTTCTGGTACCAGGCGTGGGTGCACAGGGAGGCTCTTTACAGGAAGTATGTAAGTACGGTATGAATAAAGAATGTGGTTTGTTGGTAAACAGCACGCGCGGTATTATATATGCATCTGATGGAAAGGATTTTGCAGAGCGTGCGCGGGAAGAAGCTTTAAAACTACAAAAGGAGATGCAGGTAGAGTTAGAAAGAGCCGAAATAATTCTGGCACAATAATTACTTATTGCTAGCGCATAAGAACAACAACTTATGTATATCCGATTCGTATATCTTATCATCTTGCCTCTAGCGCTATTTTTTGCTTCCTGTAGCTCGATATATATGCCCAATGTGCCAGCAACGCCTATGTTTCAGGAAAAAGGAGAGGTGCATGCTGCTGTTCATGCCAATGTTAAAGGAAATTTAAGCGGAAGTGTGGGGGTTGCTGTAGGAAATCATATAGCCATAATAGCGAATGGATCTTACATTGACCAAGGTGGTAACAATAACAAAAATGAACTATTTAGACAACATTTGGTAGAAGGTGGTCTTGGTTATTTCACCCGAATCGGTAAGGAAAAAAGACAGATACTGGAAATATAAGCAGGCTATGGTATCGGGTCTTCGACAGAGATGGATCGCCGAGCTTCTACCGTAGGTATGATACCGGTAGAAACGCGAATAGTGGATTTTGACAAAATTTTTGTCCAGGTAAATTATTCATCCACAAGGCGACAAAAGCTGAATCTATTTGGTAAACCTCGCGAATTAAATTATGGTACTGCTGTCCGTGCTAGCCGAGTAGCTATGCAAGATTTTACCATTAACGATTTAGCTAGTCCAACAGAAGAAGCGTTGTTTATTGAGCCTCTTTTTTATACACGCATGGAATTGAATAAGAATTTTCAAATACAGTATACAAACGGTTTTAATTTTAACGTGTTGGACAACACTTATTTAAAAGCAGGAAATGCTGTATTTACGTTAGGGTTTACATACCATTTTGGTGGGAAAAGGAATAAAACAAAGTAATAAATTAGATATGAAAAGAAGGAATATCAATATCCTATGCATGATGTTTATAGGATTATTATTGAGCGGCTGTGCTATTAACAAAAACCAAATTGATGCGCTAGCTAAATTTAACTATACGGTGGAATCGATGCAAGATATCCGTTTAGCAGGCAGAGACATGGATAGCTATACAGGAAAAGATGGTGTGAATTTAGCGTCCCTTCCGGGAATAGCCATGGCGATGTTACGACAGGATTTACCTTTAGAAGCGAGGATAAATATGAAAGTCAGTAACCCCACGACAACTACGACAAAAATTAATTCCTTTAAATACTTAATTGAAATTCAAGGAAAACCGCTTTTCGAAGGGACGGTGAACGAAAATCTTCATTTAGCAACTGGTGAGAGCACCGTCGTGCCCTTAACGTTTAAAGCTAACATTTTCGGCACCGCGAAAGAAAAAGGGGTAGAAAATGTATTAAATGAACTTTTTACAAGAAAGGGAGAAGGTTTTCTTGTCCTAAAAATAAAACCGTCTATTAAAATCGGAAATAGCAACATTTACTATCCAGGTTATATTACGGTAGACAGAAATTTGGCGAAAAGCATCGGGAAATTAGTAATGTAATTTTTTTTATCTTCTTTTTCCCCGTGAAAAAGAAGCAAAACCGGAACGAAGTGGAGCTCACCGAAGGTAAACCTCGTCGCTTCGAATATTTGAAACAACGGTCCGTGCAAGGGAGGATTGCTACAAACTTCAAATATTCGGATGCGACATTAAATGTTAAAGATGGGGTGGTACATATGCGTGATCAAACGCGATTAATAAAGAGTTACTGTGAGTGTGGACTAAATCGGCCTTGATTTTTTTTCTTCATTTTTTCATCAAGGAAAAATGAAGAAACCACTTAATCCCTATTAAACGTATACCCAACCGTCCATTCGATGAAGTCAGCCTTTCCTTTGTGGGCTTTGATAGAGATGCCAGCATTAAAGTCTTTATAAACATAATACCGCGCCCCTGCTCTTAGAAAGATACGGTTTATCTCTCCATTGAAATATTGTTTATGGATATAGTAACCCACGTTTCCATTTAGTACCAGATTACGGTTCAATACATGCACTAAATAAAAAGATGGTCCGCCGGATAGCTTTGCACTTAATTTACCGCTGTTGTCTCCCGCTATTTCATCGTAATTTCCCGAGGAAGAGTAAAATAAATCGACACCGCCTCCCATTCTCCATTTATGTGATACAAACTTACTGGCGTAAGCGCTTAAAGTAGTTTTTAAAAAACGTTCATCTTTATCTTTATCTAATTGTTTCCAGCCGGCACCATAGTTAATATGGTATAGTATTTTGTCGCTATAGGGTGCTATATTGCTCTTGTCGGGGAGGATAGAATGATCATTCGGTTGATATGTAACGGATGCTGTTAGCGGAACTAAATTTACGCCTTTGTTTGGCAGCCGAAGAGCACCGTTTGAAAAGTGATGATAGGCCAAGCCTAGTCCAATACGCCAGTTTGGATTAATTTTATATTGGCTTCGTATACCAAGATCGATGAAAACGTTATTCTTTGCGCCAATTACAACATTCAGCGGGTTGTTCTCTGGATCGTAAGGTCTAAAATTACCGGAAATACCGAGTCCTATACGATAGTCGAACCCCCAACGCTTATTTGTTAAGTTCCCAAAAGGAGATTGCACAAATCCATAGACGGCGTAAGGACTTCCAATAATGTCGGTGTTGAACGTACTACTGTAGAAACCGATTCCATAAATGGGGTTGTTATATAATGTGAAGTACTGGTCGTTCGATTTTTGCATTTTCCAACCTATTTTCAGGTTTATTCCGTTATAATACGCACTTTCAAAAGTTGTTCGTCGTATATCCTTTGCTGCCAATATCCCGCCATTCTCCATTTCCAATTCGATAACCAACGGATTTTTCTGCACTAATGCACTAGAATCCATTTGTGCTCGAAGGCAAAAAGAAGCCACTAATAATAAGAATGTAAAAAATACCTTTTTCAATACCTTTTTTTTAAAACCAATAATTTTAGGTTGGCAAATATATTACTTTTTATAATGCCAGAAGAGGTCCCTCACCCTTGAATTAGTGATATTTCAGTCATATTATCCATATATCACAGACTATCTTTTTTTGTAACTTGATTGTTGTAAAATGGACTTAGTGTATTTTTTACAATATTATTCCTATATTTAATTCCGATTTATAAAAAATCTAGATTAATGACAATGCAAATTGTAAAGATCAATGTGTTTGTTTTCGCGTTCGTAGTTGCTAACCTCATTTTAAAAGCACAGGAAAAGCACGAGCGTTACATCCAGAAAATAGAGGGTACCCAATTGGAGTTTTCTATGGAGGCTATTCCCGGAGGAAGATTTATCATGGGAAGTGATAAATCTGAAAAAGAAGATGAAAAGCCTACTCATCAAGTGGAACTTGATCCGTTTTGGATGGGTACTTATGAAGTTACCTGGGATTTATATGAGCCTTTTGTTTACAAAGACTTAGAGCAAACTATCGCAATGAATGGTACCGTAGCCGCCGAAGTGGATGCTGTGACACGACCTACAAAACCTTATTTGGATATGACTTTTGGTATGGGTAAGGAAGGACATCCAGCGCTGGCGATGACGCACTATAATGCTATTCAATTTTGCAAATGGCTTTATACGCGGACCGGAGTATTTTACCGCTTACCCACAGAGGCTGAATGGGAGTATGCGTGTCGGGCAGGATCCACATCGGAATACTTTTTTGGCGAAGACACTACACAAATAAACGAATACGCGTGGTTCGCAGCAAACAGCAACAATAGGACTGCGCCTGTCGGGCAGAAAAAACCAAATCGTTGGGGTTTGTATGATATGGCCGGGAATGTGGCTGAATGGACGTTTGATCAATATATCCCGAACTATTACGAACAGTTTGAGGGTAAAACTGCTAAAAACCCTGTTGCTATCCCCACAGCGCTTTACCCCCATAGTGTAAGGGGTGGCGCTTTCGATAGTCAAGCTGGTGCGCTTCGATCCGCTGCCCGCATGGCTTCTGATCCTATGTGGAAGCAGCTGGATCCGCAAATACCAAAATCTAATTGGTGGTTTCCAGAAGCACCGTTCGTGGGGCTACGTCTTGTTCGACCAATGAATGCACCGACGCAAGGAGAGATTATGGCTTACTACAATCAAGATCCTATCAAAGATTTTTAATGAATAGATTATAACACCTAAACTAATGCAACATTTTAAAAGAAGAGATTTTATTAAAGCAGGGTCGGCTCTAACGGGCGCGGCTGTATTATCGTCTACGCCGGTATCTAGTGTATTCGCCGCTGGAAGCGACGTTATCAAAATTGCGTTGATCGGTTGTGGCGGGCGTGGCACCGGTGCTACCTTCGATGCCTTTGCGTCAGGGCAAAACATTAAACTGGTGGCGATGGCGGATGCCTTCCAAGACAACCTAGAGTCCACTTACAAAACCTTAAAAGAAAAGTTTGGCGAAAAAATTGATGTACCGGAAAGTCGTAAATACGTTGGTTTTGATGCCTATAAAGCAGCCATTAAGGATGCGGATGTCGTATTACTGACCACGCCTCCGGGATTTCGTCCAATACATTTCGAAGAAGCTGTGAAAGCCGGCAAACATATTTTTATGGAGAAGCCCGTCGCCGTCGACATTCCGGGTATAAGAAAGGTGCTCGCTGCAGCAGAGGAAGCCAAAAAGAAGAAGTTAAACGTAGTCGTGGGTTTGCAACGCCGTTACCAAACCAATTATCGAGAAGCAATTAAACGCATACAGGATGGCGCCATCGGCGATGTGGTTTCCGGACAGGTTTACTGGAATAGTGGCGGAGTATGGGTTCGGCCCCGAAAACCAGAACAAACTGAAATGGAATATCAAATGCGGAATTGGTTTTATTTCAATTGGCTTTGTGGGGACCATATTGTCGAACAACATGTCCATAACATCGACATCGCCAACTGGGTGAAAGGAAAGTATCCGGTTTCTATTCAAGGTACAGGTAGTCGAGCACATCGTACAGGTAAGGATTATGGGGAAATCTATGACAATTTCGCCATTGAACTTACATATGATGATGGCACTGTGGTATATAGCCAATGTAGGCATTTTGAGGGTGTGTCCAATCGGGTAGACGAAACCTTTCAGGCGACAAATGGTCGCGCATACCTTTCGGCGAGCAACCAAGCAGTATTGTGGGATGCCAAGGGAAATGAGTTATACCGCCACGACCCCAAAGGCAATCCAAACGCTTATCAACAGGAACATAGAGAACTTTTTGCGGCGATTGCTAAGAACGAATATGCTTTCGACGACACACAGCATGGAGCATATAGTACACTTACGGGTATTATCGGCAGAATAGCATGTTATACAGGCAAAGTAATCAAATGGAATGAAGCAGTTTCCTCAGAGGTCGACTTGTCTCCCGATATATATGCTTGGAATGCATTGCCTAAAATTATTCCGAATGAAAATGGTGAATATCCTTTCGCTATCCCGGGAAAAAACACCGGTCTTTATATCTAGAACGTGTTAAAAGGTGCACTCATACCGTGTTTAATAACGCTGAGCTGTCTGGTTTATGCCCAACAATCTAAATTCGTTATTGATGGACAGGCTCAAGGCACATCTTATAATATTCAATACTATGCACCAAACTCCTTCGTTTCTAAAATAGAGATCGACAGCGTATTGAACGTTATTGACAACTCGATGTCGTTATATAATAATCAATCGCTCATTACAGCTTTTAATGAAGCAGACAGAAAATTAGAATTAGATGAGCATATGGCAAATGTTGTGAAACGCTCATTTTATATAAATAGGATATCTAATGGATTATTTGATATTACGGTAATGCCTCTTGTAGGACTTTGGGGGTTTGGACCTAATCGCATCAATACATTTCCGCAACCACATACGATTGATAGCATATTACAATTCGTAGGCATGGATAAACTTATTTTAGAGGGAAATACGCTAATTAAGAATGATAAACGGGTGAGACTAGATTTAAATGGTATAGCGCAAGGATATTCCGTAGATGTTATCTCTAGATTATTGGACAGCAAAGGAATTGAAAGTTACTTGGTTGAACTAGGCGGTGAAATAAAAGTAAAAGGTTATAAAGATGTTAACATTCCATTTGAGATAGCCATCGAAAGCCCGCAGGATGCTAAGTATTCAAATATCATATTGCAACTGACGGATAAAGCGGTGACCACATCCGGGAACTATAGGCGAGCATTCGATTTAGAAGGACGTCGCATTCATCACCATATAAATCCGCGTGACGGTTATCCGGTACAGAATAATGTAGCGAGCGTGACGGTTGTGGCGTCTACGGCGATGGATGCGGATGGCTATGACAACGTATTTATGGCGATGACGCCGGAGGCAGGTATAAGTTTAGCAAATAGCCTCGAGGACATCGACATCTATATTATTTATAAGGACAACGGCCGGTTTAAAGAAGCTTTTTCAGCAGGCTTTAATCGATACGTAAAGAAACAATCAACCAATTAAATTTAATATAATGAAACGAGCAGATTTTATAAAAAGCGGTGCAGCGTTTATCGGAGGTACAGCTATTTTAGGTAATGAAGTTGTGGCGGCGACAAAACAAAATAAAGAAGGGGCGACCTTCCAACTAGATTATGCTCCGCATCAAGGTATGTTCTCCGCAACGGCAGGTAAAAATTTCGTAGACGAAATCAAATACATGTACGAATTGGGTTTCCGTAGTATCGAAGACAATGGTTTACCTACAAGGCCCGTAGAAGAACAAACAAAGATAGGAGAGACCTTAGCACGATTAGGCATGCGTATGGGGGTGTTTGTTGTCCCAAAAGGTGGAAATGGAGCGAACACATTAGCTGCTGGAAAACAGGAACATGTTGATATTTTTTTGGATGGATGTAAACAATCTGTAGAGGCCGCAAAACGTGTCAACGCCAAATGGGTGACAGTTGTTCCCGGCAACTATCAACGTAATTTACCCATAGGGGTGCAAACGGCTAACGTGGTAGAAGGTTTAAAACGGGGTGCCGAAATTTTTGAACCGCACGGTATTACGATGGTGTTAGAGCCATTAAGCGATACACCGGATTTATTTCTTCGTTATACCGATCAAACATATGAGATTTGTAAAGCGGTAGGAAGCCCGTCTTGTAAAATCTTATATGATGCTTATCATCAACAAAAAAATGAGGGCAATCTTATCAACCTCATGAATCTCTGTTGGAGCGAAATTGCTTATATTCAAGTAGGAGATAATCCGGGACGAAAGGAACCTACCACGGGGGAGATCAACTATAAGAATGTATTCAAATGGTTGAAAGAAAAGGGATATACCGGTATTGTGGGAATGGAACATGGGATGTCGAAATCGGGTGTAGAGGGAGAAAGAGCTTTAGTAAACGCCTATCGTGAAGTCGACAATTTTTGAGCGCATTATATAATATAAAAGAGAAGTAATATATTTATACAAAATAAACCTATATCAGATGTCAACATCCATAAGATTTAAACTGTCTTTCATGATGTTCCTTGAGTTTTTTATTTGGGGGGCATGGTTCGTAACATTAGGAACTTTCTTGATTCAAAATTTACAAGCTGAACCGTTTCAGATTTCTAACGTATTTTCGACACAATCGCTAGGTGCTATTATTGCGCCCTTCATCATTGGTATGATCGCAGATCGATATTTTAATGCGGAGAGAATTCTGGCTATATTACATTTAGTTGGTGCAGTGCTGATGTTCCAGATGTATAAGGCTGCCGATATAGCTACTTTTTATCCATACGTTTTAGTGTATATGATTCTTTATATGCCCACATTGGCGTTGGTAAACTCGGTTTCTTTCAGACAGCTAACAAATCCGGAAACTCAATTTTCGAGCATTCGTGTATGGGGTACAATTGGATGGATTATAGCTGGTTTGGCTATTAGCTTCTTATTTCGATGGGACTCACCCGAAGGTGCACAAGACGGCGCTCTACGAAACACCTTTTTGATGGCAGGTATTGCATCTGCGGTACTGGGACTATTCTCTTTCACTTTACCTAAAACACCTCCGATAAAAGTAGATTCCGCAGAAAAACCATCATTTGCTTCTATCATTGGATTAGATGCCATAAAGCTATTAAAAGATAGAAATTTTTTGATTTTCTTTATTTCATCTATCCTAATATGTATACCATTAGCTTTTTATTATTCGAACGCCAATCCATTCTTGGTAGAAATTGGCTTATCAAATGCAACGGGAAAAATGGCTATTGGACAGGTTTCAGAAGCCGTATTCTTACTGTTGCTACCGGTGTTATTCGTCCGATTCGGCTTTAAAAAGACCATTCTGATTGGTATGCTGGCATGGGTGGTACGTTACCTCTTGTTTGCATATGGAAATGCTGGCGATTTGTCATTCATGTTAATTATCGGTATAGCATTGCATGGTATATGCTACGATTTTTTCTTTGTTTCGGGTCAGATTTATACCGATAGTAAAGCGGGAGTGAAATATAAAAGCGCTGCTCAAGGACTGATTACTTTAGCGACATACGGCGTGGGGCAGCTGATAGGCTTTTGGGTTGCCGGTTTTATCGGAGACAAATACCAAAATGTAAAAGAAACAGATGTAGCTGCATTTTGGCAACAAACATGGATCGTGCCGGCCGGTATCGCATTTGTTGTCATGATCTTATTCATGATTTTATTTAAAGACGAGAAAGTAGAGAACAAAACAGTATAACGCAAACAAATTAAAAAAATAGAAAAGTATGGCAGATAATATTTATGATGCAATTGTCATCGGATCAGGCATCAGTGGTGGTTGGGCAGCGAAAGAGTTGACGGAGAAAGGATTGAAAACCATCATGTTAGAACGCGGACGAAATGTTGAGCATATAAAAGACTATCACGCAAACAAGCACACTTGGGAGTATCCACATAGAGGAGGACGTACTAAACAGATGGAAAAAGACTATCCTGTATTAAAGCGCGACTATCCACTAAATGAGAGAAATCTTGACTTTTGGGTAAATGAAAAGGAGAGTCCTTATACAGAGGTTAAACGATTTGACTGGTATCGAGGGTATCATGTAGGTGGTCGCTCCCTAATGTGGGGTCGTCAAAGTTATCGCTTTTCTGATTTAGATTTCGAAGCGAATATCAAGGACGGGCATGGTACCGATTGGCCTATTCGATATGCAGATATTGCACCTTGGTACAGTTATGCTGAGAAATGGGCCGGCATTTCTGGTAATCGAGATGGTTTGGATGTATTGCCGGATGGTGATTTTCTTCCACCCATGGATTTTAACGTAGTGGAAAAAGATCTTGCTGCCCGGCTGCAAAAAGAGTATGGAGGTAAACGCCATTTTATTATGGGCCGTACAGCCAATATTACAAAACCCCACCATGGCCGGGTTAATTGTCAATACCAAAACCAGTGTTCATTAGGATGTAATTTCGGTGCGTATTTTAGTACGCAATCTTCTACATTGCCGCCGTCTATGGCAACAGGTAACTTGACGCTTCGTCCGTTCTCTATCGTAACACGGATTTTGTACGACAAGGATACGCAAAAAGCGACAGGCGTAGAAATTGTGGATGCAGAAACAAACAAAACGTACGAATTTTATGCAAAAGTTGTATTCGTATGTGCTTCGGCTTTTAATTCAACTTGGGTATTGATGAACTCCGCTACAGATATTTGGGAAGGAGGTTTGGGAAGTAGCTCTGGCGAACTCGGACATAACGCTATGGATCACCATTTTCGCTGTGGAGCGAACGGTGTTGTAGAGGGATACGAAGATAAATATATCTTTGGGCGACGACCAACTGGACTGTATGTCCCTAGATTTGTGAATGTGCCGGGTGACAATAAACAACGTGACTATGTACGCGGATTTGGTTATCAAGGCGCTGCCAGCCGTGGTAGATGGTCTGGCGAGGTCGCAGAAATGAGCGTTGGTGGGGAGTGGAAAGACGCCATGTTGGAGCCCGGAAATTGGAGTGTTGGGTTCACCGCTTTTGGAGAAATTCTACCGTACCATGAAAACCGAATTTATCTGGATAAGGATAAAAAAGATAAATGGGGCCTACCTGTCTTGGCCATGGACATGGAAATTAAAGATAATGAATGGAAGATGCGACCGGACATGATGGAGGAGATGAAAGAGATGTTGGAGAAAATTGGTGTAAAAAACGTCAGAACCTACGATAACACCTATGGATTCGGCCAGGGGATTCATGAGATGGGTACGGCCCGTATGGGAACTGATCCGAAAAACTCGGTACTAAATAAAAATAACCAGGTGTGGGATGCGAAAAATGTATTTGTTACAGATGGTGCAGCAATGACATCAGCATCTTGTGTCAACCCGTCATTAACCTATATGGCATTAACAGCACGCGCAGTTGATTTTGCTGTTAGCGAGTTGAAGAAGGGAAATCTGTAAATCTGTTTAAAACATTAAAATGTCAAATCATGAAAGAAACAAGTAATTCAAGGAGAAATTTTATCAAAAGTGCAACATTAGCTGCCGCTAGTTTTATGATTGTTCCTCGTCATGTACTGGGTGGACAAGGATTCGTTGCTCCGAGCGACAAATTATCTATCGCTGGAATAGGAGTTGGAGGTAAAGGCTATGGAGATATTATGTCTTTTCACAAAAGTGGAAAAGCGGAAATCGCTTTTTTATGTGATGTAGACGACCGTCGTGCAGCTGGGGCGGTAAAAAGCTTTCCAAAAGCGAAATATTACAGAGATTACCGTGAAATGTTGGATAAAGAACATAAACATATCGATGCGATCTCTATTTCTACACCCGATCACAATCACGCTATCCAAACTTTAGCGGCAATGGAGTTAGGCAAGCATGTATATGTACAAAAACCCTTGACACATGATGTTTGGGAAGCGCGTGTGTTAACAGATGCAGCAAAAAAATATAAAGTCGTAACACAAATGGGAAACCAAGGGGCGTCCAACGATGGCCCTCGTGAAATTAGAGAATGGTACGAAGCTGGCTTAATAGGGGACGTACACACGATCTATTGTTGGACGGATAGGCCCGTGTGGCCTTCGGGGATACCTTGGCCAACGCAGACGGCTCCCGTGCCAAACGAATTAGATTGGGATCTCTGGTTAGGAACAGCTCCCTATAAAGACTATATTGAAAAGCTGGTGCCATTCAACTGGCGCGGCTGGTGGGATTATGGGACAGGGGCATTAGGCGACATGGGATGCCATCTATTAGAAGTGCCATTTAGTACCTTAGGGCTTCAGTATGTGCAGGATGTACAGGCCTCTGTCGGGACAATTTACGTTGATGAATTCAAACGAGGTTATTTCCCTGAGAGTTGTCCACCGTCAAGCCATGTTACGATGACATTTCCGAAAACGGAAAAAACCGCGGGGCCAGTTACACTACACTGGATGGATGGTGGCATACAGCCTGCCCGTCCAGACGAACTAGAGCCTAACGAGATTTTTGGCGATGGCGGTAACGGTATTCTCTTTATAGGCACAAAGGGTAAACTATTGGCTGACACGTATGGAGATAATGCCCGTTTGTTACCTACCAGTCGTAAAGAAAGTGTGGCGCAGAAATATGCACGCGTTCCGGGCAAAGCAAGTGGACATTACGCGCAATGGGTAGAGGCTTGTATTGCAGGATATGGGAATATGGAAGTCAGTGCACCATTTGATATTTCGGGTCCGCTTACAGAAGCTATTCTGATGGCGAATTTGGCGATTCGCGGTGCGGATCTCAAGGTTGACGGCAAGTTCCCAGGCAGAAATCTTAAATTGTTATGGGATAAGGACAAAATGAAAGTGAGCAATTTTGACCTTGTAAATCAGTTTGTGAAGCGTGAATATCGCCAAGGGTGGGAAATAGATTATAGTATTTAATTTCAAATGAGTTAAGATGAATAGAAGAGAAGCAATTCAACGTGTGGCCATGCTGATCGGCGGTTCTGTTATCGGAGCCAATTTATTCTTGGAAGGGTGTACAAGGCCCGCTTCTAAGGATGTGGCCGTGTTGTTCGAAAAAGATAATGTGAATTTTTTAGGAGATCTTGCGGAAGCAATTCTACCTCAAACTTCTACGCCCGGAGCGAAGGAAGCTGGCGTTGGCGAGTTTATTCCGGTGATGATCCGGGACTGTTATGATCCGCATGACCAAAAAGCATTTTTGGAAGGTTTAGATGGAATAGACGACAGGGCAAAAAAAGAATTTGGTAAAAAATTCCAAGAGTTATCAAAAGATGACCAATTGCAGTTTGTTAATATCTTAGATAAAGAAGCGAAAGAATTCCAAAAAGAAAGAGGTGACAAACAACGAGAATTGAACGAAGACGCAGAAAAGACCGGAAAGAGTCCAGAAGAAATCGAACAGCTTCCAAACCATTTCTTCCATATGCTGAAGCAATTGACACTAACCGGATTCTTCACATCAGAGGTCGGAATGACGAAAGCATTACGCTACGTTAAAATTCCGGGCAAATATGACGGCAACTATCCGTACAAAAAAGGAGATCGAGCATTTGCCCCTTAGACCATTTATAACAGTTAATGCAAATAATACCAAACATCCAAACAACAACATCCTGTTTGGATGTTTGGTTTACAACAACACACCGGCCACATTTCTATACCAAATAATATTTTGACAGATATAATATGTAATTTCAAATCAAATAGTTATATCAATATGCTTAATATTTGATTTACGTATAAAGGTCAGGTAAAATCACTGGCGCATACTATTTGCCAAATTTTATTCTGTTTACATTAAAATAAACGAATACGCAATTAGTTATCAGCGTGTTACAGGTGCAATGAAAACAATTTATTCATATCTATTATAGGCGTCAATAAAAAGCTGACGCATCTCCTTAAATTGTTTCAGCACGTCGTTTATAAATGTTTCATCCAACAGCTCAAATAAGCCGTTGACGCCACCAACTATATCTGTCTCAGCTAGCTTGTAAGATTGTTCAAGCGCCCCCTGTTCGAACTTAACGATAAACTTTTGGTTCATTGAAAAAATAGATATTTTGCAATCGGGATGGGGGAGTTCTGCAATTGTTCTCATATATTAAATTAGATAAAAATAAAGCTCCACAATATACTTGTGGAGCTTTCGAATTTACGCGAAAGTATGGATTAAACCAACCCTTGGGCTTTCATAGCTACGGCCACCTTAATGAAACCTCCTATATTTGCACCTTTTAAGTAATTGATATATCCGTCATCCTCTCTCCCATATTTAAGGCAAGTTTTATGAATGTTACCCATAATTCCTTTCAATCGGGCGTCTACTTTCTCTGTAGCCCACTGCTGCCCGATCGAATTCTGCGACATCTCTAGGCCCGAAACAGCTACACCACCTGCATTAGCTGCTTTACCAGGTGCAAAGTGAATCTTTGCTTTATGAAACACCTTGATTGCGTCTGCAGTAGACGGCATATTAGCACCCTCAGCAACACATACACAACCTTGTTTAACAAGCAATTTAGCATCTTCATGGTCTAGTTCATTTTGCGTAGCGCACGGAAGGGCGATATCACATTTAAGGTGCCAAGGCTTTTTATCCGCATGGAAAGATGCCGCCTTAAATTTTTGCGGGTATTTTGCTAGCTCGCGTCCTAGCGTTCCAACATACGTTAATTTTTCAAGCGTTAGCCCTTCCGGATCATGCAATGTTCCGGTACTATTCGACAAAGAAATTACCTTAGCACCCAAATGTATAGCTTTCTCGGCCGCATAGTAGGCCACATTACCTGCTCCCGAAATAGCAATAGTTTTTCCTGCTATTTGTTCATCTATATTTTCAAAAATACATTCGACAAAATAAAGCAGACCATATCCTGTTGCTTCCGGGCGGATATAAGAGCCCCCCCAATGCTGTCCTTTCCCGGTCAACACACCGGTGAAGTTATTTTGGATGCGCTTATATTGGCCAAACATATAACCGACCTCACGTTCGCCTACACCTATATCTCCAGCCGGGACGTCTGTTTCAGCTCCAACATGGCGATAAAGCTCTGTCATAAAACTCTGACAAAATCGCATAATTTCCATATTCGACTTGCCTTTCGGATCAAAGTCCGAACCGCCTTTTCCACCTCCAAGGGGTATTCCAGTTAGGCTATTTTTGAAAACTTGCTCAAAAGCTAAAAACTTAAGAATACTGAGATTCACAGTGGGGGAGAAACGAAGACCACCTTTATATGGTCCTATTGCACTATTCATTTGCACACGATATCCACGGTTGACTTGAACTTCATTTTTGTCATTTAACCAAGTAACCCTGAAAGAAATAACACGTTCCGGTTCAACGATACGTTCTAATATTTTTAAGTCGCTCCATGTTGGATGTCGTTCATTGATGTATGGCACTAAATCTTCAGTGACCTCTGCAACAGCTTGTAAAAACTCTGGTTCGTTTGGATTTCTATCCTCAACGTATTTGATAAACTTTTTAAAGTTAAGTGACATTTGTTAGAAATTATGTTTTTTATATTCCCTCAGCTTGCTAATTTATTAAAATATTTCACAAATAGCGAATATCTGCGAAAAACGTACCGCTGTTGTATAAAATTCACCATTATTCAAAAGAACCATAATTGACATTATGTTAAATAGAAAAACAATTGCATTCCGTCCTCTCTAGCTCACGCCGCAAAACAAAAGCGAGATTAGGCACCAATTACCCAATCTCGCTTCCTATGCTCGCATATATGCTAATCAATCATGCCACACGCTCAATCATTACGGCACCGACCGTTAAATTCGTTCTGGGATCAACTAATATAGCTTGTGAATTATCTGGGAAATCCTTATGCAAATCAAATACGACTTCACTAGCGGCTTTGATTTCAACCTTACCAATATCGTTTAAGTGAATATCTCCGTTATAATGTTTTTCCTGTGTATTCACGTCAAACTTATACAAGACCGCTGTAACCTTGACTTTGGTGAGCGTGCTGTGATTCTGCAAAAGATAAATTTGATTGACGTCTAATGACTTGTTGTCAAACCAACATATATTGGCTTCAAAGTTTCTTTCCGCTAATGCCGGATGATCGGCGGACACCAGAATATCTCCCCGCGAGATATCTATATCATCCGTTAGATGGACGATAAGGGACTGCCCGTTTTGCGCTTGGTCCAGCTGTTGTTCTGCTAATGCGATGCTTTTTATGGTGCTTTTTACGCCGCTTGGCAATACGATGACCTCTTCTCCTACCTTTAAGCCGTCTCCTAGGACACGCCCGGCATATCCCCTATAGTCATGTAGATCTTCTGTTTGCGGTCGTACTACCCACTGAACAGGAAAACGCCATGGTTGCAACTTATCATCTTCTATATTGACCGTTTCCAAGTAATCTAATAGAGAACATCCGGTATACCAAGGCATTCTTTCTGAGCGAAGCACTATATTATCCCCTCTTAAAGCAGAAACAGGGATAAAGTCGACATTCTCCAGACCTAAGCGGTTCGCCAACTTTAGGTAGTCAGCTTTGATTTGCTCGTAAACAAAGGAGTCAAACCCGACCATATCCATTTTATTGACACAGACCAGCACTTTCTTCAATGACAATAATTTAGCTAAAAACGAGTGACGTTTAGTTTGTTCAATAACACCTTTACGCGCGTCGATTAAAATAATAATCAATTCCGAGTTTGATGCACCTGTCACCATATTGCGGGTATATTGGATATGTCCGGGCGCGTCGGCAATAATAAATTTTCGTTTTTCCGTTTGAAAATATTTGTATGCAACATCAATGGTTATTCCTTGTTCCCGCTCAGCTTTTAGACCATCAGTCAAAATCGCCAAGTCAACTGTCCCATCGTTGTTTTTCCGGTTGGCTTTTTTTATGGCTTCTAATTGATCGTCTAAAATAGAATTGGTATCATATAACAATCTACCAATTAAGGTGCTTTTGCCGTCATCTACAGAACCCGCTGTTATAAATTTCAGTATATTCATTTCCCTCTAGCTTACTTCCTTAAAAATATCCCTGTTTTTTTCGGTCTTCCATCGCAGCTTCCGAAACCTTGTCATCCATCCTCGCTCCTCTTTCACTAACAGTTGAAGCCTTTATTTCTTCGATAATATCATCGAGTTCGGTGGCAACCGAATCTACTGCAGCTGTGCAAGTCATGTCTCCTACCGTCCTGAAACGCACAGATTTATGCTCTACGGTGTCTTCTTCATCAATCTGTAGAAACGATGCTGCTGCCATCCACTGTCCATTCCGCAACACCACATCACGTTCATGACTAAAGTATATGGAAGGCAATGCTATTTGCTCGCGTTTTATATAATTCCACACATCAAGCTCTGTCCAATTCGAAATAGGGAACACACGTACGTTTTCCCCCTTATGGATTTTTCCATTTAAGATGTTCCAGAGTTCAGGACGTTGACGCTTCGGATCCCATTGCCCGAATTCATCACGTACAGAAAAAATACGTTCTTTGGCTCTGGCCTTTTCCTCGTCCCGTCGAGCCCCTCCTATACAGGCGTCGAAACCATACTTCTCTATCGTATCCAAAAGGGTTACGGTCTGGAGGGCATTACGACTAGCGTTCTTACCTTTTTGTTCTACGGCCTTTCCCTGATCAATACTTTCTTGCACCAGTCCAACAATCAGCTTTTCTCCTAGCTGTTCTACTAGCCAGTCTCTAAATTCAATTGTTTCCGGGAAATTATGCCCGGTATCAATATGCACCAATGGAAAAGGAAATTTGCCTGGACGAAATGCCTTTTTTGCCAGATGCACTAAAGTTATAGAATCCTTACCTCCCGAAAATAAAAGTGCAGGATTCTCAAATTGTCCCGCTACCTCACGCAGGATATATATTGCCTCCGCCTCTAAATGATCTAAATAATCCATCTTCTGTTTATAATCTATTTACTGTTTATTGCGTAACATGTAGACCACATTCTTTTTTGCTTTTATCTTCCCACCACCATCGACCAGCACGGAAATCATCTCCTTCGCGTACTGCCCGTGTACAAGGTTGGCAGCCTATACTTGGGAAACCCTTATCATGCAACGGATTATAAGGAACCCCATTTTTTTTCAAAAAACGCTCTACTTCTTCTAAAGTCCAGTCGAACAACGGGTGTATCTTAATAATAGCGTTTGCTGCATCCCACTCGACATTTTCCATATGCTCCCGATTGGCAGACTGTTCCGCGCGAATGCCTGTAATCCAAATATCAAAACCTTTTATCGCACGATGCAGTGGTTCTATCTTACGAATATAGCAACATTCTTTCCTGTTTTCTATTGATTCATAGAAGCTTGACGGCCCTTTTTCGGTGACCATCTGTGCTACTGCATCGGTGTTTGGATAATAGGCTTTGATAGGAAGTTTATATTTCTCCAACGTTCTATTCCATACGTAATATGTTTCAGGAAAAAGACGGCCTGTTTCCAAGGTAAACAAGGATATTTCTTTTCCAGATTGCGCAATTAAATGCGTGATAACCTGATCCTCTATACCAAATGAGGTCGAAAAAACTGTTCTCGGACCGTATTTCGCCTGCACATATTCGATAATTTCCGCAGCGTTCAACCCCTTTATTTCCTGCTTAATTTGTGCTATCATACGATTTTTTATTTAAGACATCTTTTGTATGTGCATTTAAAACCCGTACCTTTTCTTGGAAATCACCTGTTAAATTATCCCTTAATTGCCCCATTAACTCCAGTGTTTCGTCAATTTCTTCTGGAAGCAAGTCGTTAAGAAACTCTTTGATCCGCTTCGCCATGGTGGGGGATTTTCCATTAGTTGATATACCGATTTTAAGATTACCTTTAGAAACTACCGAACCCAAATAAAAATCACAAAGAGCGGGTTTATCAGCCACATTCAGCAAAATATGGCGCGTGGTAGCCAGTTGACGAATGTGGGCATTCAATGCCGCATTGTTTGTCGCAAGAATAATTAAATCGACGTCGTTGATATCGCTGTCGCTAAATGCCCGCTCAGAAATTTTTATATTTTCCTTTCCACTTACCAGTTCATAAACTTTTGAGCTCACGTTTGTAGCCACAATATGTAGGTTTGTCAGTGGTGAATTGGCTAAGATTGCCTCCAATTTCTCCAGTCCTACATTTCCAGCACCCACCAACAGCGTCTGAATCTGGTGAAGTTTTACATATATGGGAAACAATTCGTTCATCTAAACAGTAAGTGAGTGAATTCCATTTTTTAGATTTTCAAATTCTCGATGTTTAGCGACAACCTCACCCAATACGATAATTGCGGGAACGCCAACCAAATTTCGTTTTGCTTCCTCCAAGATATTGTCTATTCGTCCTAATGCGATGCGCTCATTTGGTAGCGAACCATTTTGAATAAGTGCAATAGGCAGCTTGCCTTTTCCATGTCGCTGGTAGAAATCTACGATTTCCGCCAATTTAGCATAGCCCATGAGTATCACAACCGTTGCACTCGTATGTACTGCCGCTTTTAAATCGGCTGAAAGGCGGCCATCCGATGTGGATCCGGTAATAACCCAAAAACTTTCGCTTATTCCACGATAAGTTAATGGAATCTGCTGCAATCCTGTCAAACCGGCAGATGAGGATATACCAGGCACAACCGCCGTAGGAATATTAAATTTGCGTGCATAATCTATTTCTTCTCCTCCCCGTCCAAATACAAACGGATCTCCGCCCTTTAACCGTACGACGTGGCCGTGGGTTAACGCGTAATCAACAAGAAGTTTATTGATATAATCCTGTGATGTTGATATACGTTCAGCTCGTTTGCCAACATAAATCAGTGTGCAAGACGGTTTGGCATAGGATAATAGTTCTTCATTCACCAAAGCGTCATAGAGAACAACGTCTGCTTCACGAATGGCTTTTATACCTTTTAGCGTAATCAAGTCGGGATCTCCCGGCCCGGCTCCTACTAGCGTGATAAATGGTTTAATCTGCATTTCTTTTCTCTCCTATTAAACTAAGCAGTTGTCGTCGCTGTCCGTAATTCTTCTCTCCGGGCAGCAGCGTCAACATAAAATGCAATGGACTGTGTAATATATGCTTCTGCAAATTCTTGGGACGGCTCGTATTTGTTGATTTGCAGCACACGCTCCTTGAACGAAGTCGGAAAAGTGAATAGTTCCGTTTGGACGTACTGCGTATCAAATTCATCTATAATCGCTATTTGGGTACTGGCATTTATTCCCTTATCCAGTAGCAACGCTTTCGCTGTCCACACAAAGGCACTATACGCATGGTATATACTGTCAGCATATAGCCCTTTCTCTAATGTTGTTTTTGCTAAATCGATTTTCTCTTCAGCTTCGAACAACAGCGTAGCAACTAAATCAATAACCACCCCAGCACATTCTCCAACGCCAATGGCAGTATTATAGACATCGTCACGGCCCCAATCCACAAACTCGTCGTCTGTCAGATTAGTTAAATCGGCAAGGGGCTTTAAAAGACGGTAGAAATAATCCTTTGTCTGTCTGTCGTAATAGTTATGAAAATTCTCCTCTCCTAACTTATTTACCTTGAAATCATTTAACACCAGATCCACTACCTGTGTGACGCGCTTTGTTGGCACTTTGGTTATTCTATCCGATACCCGGCCAATTCCATCGCCGACAGTTCCGCCTCCTATCATGACCTGTGCAGCGGGCAATACTTTACCCCCCGCTTTAAGGGATGCTCCATGGAATCCGATATGTGCTAAACCATGCTGACCGCATGAATTCATGCAACCGGAGATTTTAATTTTTAGGTTCGTCTCATCGACGAAATCTGCATGAAATTCCTCTATATACTGTTCAAGAACACGCGCCATTTCCGTAGAGTTAGATATCCCTAAATTGCAGGTATCAGTACCCGGGCAGGTCGTCACATCCAATGTACTATTGAATCCAAACTTCGCGTAACCTAACTGATGCAGTACATTGTATATATGCGGTAATGATTCTTTTCGAACATACTTTAATAGTAAGTTCTGATCTTGTGTAATCCGCATATCGTCAGCAACATGATCGCGAATTCCTGCTATCAATAAACGCGCGTTGGCTGTGGATATATCTCCTGTCGGAACTTTGACATATACACCATAAAAACCCTTTTGTTTCTGTTCAAAAACGTTCGTTCTTGACCATATTTCATAAGCGTTTGCATCGAGAGGCTCCACGATACCCGAAAATACAGCTGGAGGTTCAGGTTGTGCAATTTTATTACTATCAATTACAACCCGTTTATTTTTGTTTGCTTTGCGTTCGATCTCAACTAGTTTCAATACTTCCTCTAACCCTAATTTCTGGACCACATATTTAAAGCGTGCTTTATTTCTATTGTTGCGTTCTCCATAGCGGTCGAACACGCGTACAGTTGCTTCCATCAATGGGAGAAGCTCATCTTCCGGCAAGAAATCATGTGTTTTATGCGCCAGTATCGGTTGCGCGCCCAAGCCACCCCCGAACATCACGGTAAAACCCCGTACTTCCTGACCGTTTACCATTTTAACCTTAGGGATAAAACCAAAGTCGTGTATATAGGAAAAAGCGGTGTCTTTTACACTAGAAGAAAATGCTATCTTAAACTTTCGACCCATTTCGGCACAGATCGGGTTCCGAACAAAATACTCGAAAGTACTCTGTGCGTAAGAAGAAACGTCAAAAGGTTCGTCGGGATCTACCCCAGCTGCAGGCGAAGCTGTGACATTCCGGACTGTATTACCACAAGCTTCGCGGAGCGTCATATCATCTTCTGCTAGTTTTGCCCATAACTCCGGAGTGCGTTCCAAGCTTACAAAATGTATTTGAATATCCTGTCGTGTCGTAAAATGGATATTGCTACTAGCGTACTCATCTGAAATATCCGCAATCTTTAACAGTTGTTTAAATGTCAGCTTACCGAAAGGCAATTTGATACGTATCATCTGGACGCCAGGTTGCCGTTGGCCATAGATACCACGAGCTAACCGTAAAGATTTGAATTTATCTTCTACCATTTCCCCCTGGCGGTAGGATCTTATCTTTCTTTCCAGTTCAATTATCTCCTGCTCTACTACTGGATTCTCTAATTCTGTGCGAAAGCTTTGCATAATCTATTCTCTCATTTTTTAATTTTGTCAATTATCGTCATCATCTAATAACGTCTTCTCAACAACTTGATGACAAAGTTATAAAATTTTCATCTATTAATCATATAAAATCTACCAATTTAGTATATATTTGTAAAAATATTTTTTTGAAGCAATTCAAACGATAAAACAAGTGAATAAATTTAAGTGTTTAATATACAGTCTATTTCTTTTATTCTTGACAACGTCTTGCGCTCCAAAAGTAAAAGAAGGATACGATGAAGTAAATGGTTACACGGGAAATATTTCTATTTCGGGCGCATTCGCATTATATCCAATTGTTGTATTGTGGAGTGAAGATTTTAAAAAAGAGCATCCAAACGTACGGTTTAATATTTCTGCGGGGGGCGCAGGAAAGGGTATTTCCGACGTTTTGTCAAATATGGTGGATATCGGCTTGGTGTCACGCGACCTGCATCAGCAGGAGCTTGTTCGTGGAGCGTATCCGATACATGTAGCAAAGGACGCTGTTGTAGGTTCTTTCAATAGTAACCACCCTAATTATACACTTATCAAAGAGCGCGGCCTTACGCATGAAGAACTAGAGGGTATTTTTGTACACCAAAAATATAAACTTTGGAGCGATATAGATGCTCGTTTTGTGAAAAAGCCTATTGAAGTATATGTACGTTCAGACGCGGCGGGAGCTGCCGAAACATGGGCAAAGTTTCTCGGCGTACATCAAGAGGGAATGAAGGGAGTAGGTATATTCGGAGACCCAGGTTTGGTACAGGCGATTAAGGATAAACCGCTTTCGATCGGTTTCAGTAATATTAACTTTGTTTATGATCTCAAGACAAAGCACACCGTAGAAAATATTGCCATCCTTCCCCTGGACCTTAACAGCAACGGGCGTATCGATGAAGGGGAGGATTTCTATGACCAAATTGATTCATTAACAAATGCTGTTGCCACCGATCGTTATCCCTCTCCCCCTTCTCGTAACTTAACATTTGTCATTCATGCCGAGAAAAAGACAAAGCTATTGACAGCTTTTATACAGTTTGTCCTAGAGAAGGAACAACAGGGTTATCTGCTCGAAAACGGGTATGTGCCTTTGAACGAAGAGATTAAGAGTAAAGAACTAAATAAATTATCGTTATAAAGTGAATTGGAGATTAATAAAAGATAAGCTCATTCAGCGTAGTTTTGGCATGCTGTTGGCCATATCCCTTATTGTTATTGTCCTTATCCTCATAGGGCTTGGTTTCAAATCTTTGCCGTTGCTTCATGCGGAAAGCTTAGGTGCAATCCTCACAGAGAGTGTATGGTCGCCACTCAATGGAAGCTTTGGGTTTCTTCCGTTCATCATGGGAACCATTTGGGTAACGTTTATATCCCTTATTATTGCTGCTCCCCTTTGTATTTTGGCTTCTGTTTACCTAGTGGAATACGCTAGCGAAGCACTGCGCAGAATGGTTTTACCTTTGGTGAATATGCTAGCTGCAATTCCCCCCGTACTTTACGGTGTTTGGGGCGTATTGTTCGTCGTTCCTTTTTTAAGCGATTACATTGCGCCTATCGTGGGCGCGGAAACCACTGGCTACACCGTATTTGCAGGAGGAATTGTCCTCGCAGTAATGATTTTCCCCATTATGGTCAGTATAATGGTGGAGGTCCTACAAACTATACCGTATGAATTGAAAGCCGCTTCTCTTTCGTTAGGAGCAACAAAATGGGAAACCATTGTTAAGGTTATACTGGTAAAAACGAAACCAGGGTTAATCGCAGCTGTTGTTTTAGGAATTTCTCGGGCTTTTGGCGAAACGATCGCTGTGCTTATGGTTTGTGGGAACATACCACAAATTCCGAAATCTTTTTTTGATGCAGGTTACCCTTTGCCGGCCTTAATTGCAAATAACTTTGGCGAGATGATGTCAATACCATTGTACGACTCTGCTTTAATGTTCGCAGCTCTACTCTTGTTCGTGCTCATTTTTGGCTTTAATTTAATATCACGTTTGATTCTTAATAGATTGGAGGGGAAATCCTAATGACTAATATAAAAAAGCGACTACTGAAAGAGAAAATAGCGAAGATGGCAATGCAGCTTTCTGGGATCACAATTACGGGTTCATTATTTTTTATCGTCGGCACCATTCTTTATAAGGGGCTCCCATATTTATCATGGGAAATGATTAGCCAAGCTCCAAAAGGTGGCTTTTATATTGGAAAAGAGGGCGGTATTTTGAATGCTATTTTAGGGTCGCTTTATTTAGCAACATTCTCAACCGTGCTTGCTACAGTGATTGGAATTCCGATTTCCATCTTCCTCAACGTATATGTAAAGAGTGGATCTTTTTTGGAGCGTTCTTGCAAGCTGTTATTTGACGTTCTCTTCGGTATCCCTTCCATTGTTTACGGTGCTATTGCTTTCAGTATCATGGTCTGGATGGGTATCAGGGCATCTTTATTGGGAGGCATTATCACGATTACACTACTTACGATTCCCATCGTAGTGCGTACCATAGATGAATTGTTAAAAACAATTCCCGTAGATTTAAAACATGTTACTTTTTCGCTCGGTTCGACCCGGTGGGAATTAGCTAAGGTTCTTCTAAAATATATCAAACCAGGTATTTTTACTGCTATTTTGCTGGCATTTGGCAGGGCAATAGGCGATGTGGCAGGCGTTTTGTTGACGACTGGGTTTAGCGATAATCTCCCAAAATATATAGACGAACCTGCTGCCACGTTGCCATTGGCAATATTCTTTCAGTTGAGCAGTCCAATTCCGGAAGTACAGGGGCGTGCCTACGCTTCCGCATTAGTTTTAACATTTATTATTTTAATAATCGTTATATGTACACATCTTCTAGCATCCAGACAGCAGAAACACAAGATCTAGTGAGCACTTCTATCCCACACATACAAATTAAAGACCTGAACGTCACGATTGAAGGTAAACGTATTTTAAGGAATATCAATTTGTCTATCCCTAATAATTCGGTAACTTCCATTATCGGGCCGTCGGGCGGAGGGAAAACGACGCTGCTCAAGACCTTAAATCGTCTGGTAGACGATGCTAAAGGCGTGGAGATTACGGGATCTGTTCTAGTGAACGGCGAGGACTTGTATGCCAAAAATGCAGAGGTCACCCACATACGCAAAAAGATGGGCCTACTGTCTCAGAAACCCTTCCCCTTGCCTATGTCTATATTTGAAAACGTCGCATACGGTCCCCGGATACATGGGGAGAAAAACAAACAGGTATTGACCCAGATCGTAGAAACGCAGCTGCGGAATGTCGGTCTATGGGAGGAGGTTAAGGATCGTTTAGATGCATCTGCAACGCAGTTATCTATAGGGCAGCAACAACGTTTATGCTTGGCCAGAGGTCTGGCTGTTAAGCCTGAGATTATTTTAGGAGATGAATCCACGTCAGCTCTGGACCCCGTATCTACGCAAACAATTGAGAATTTATTAATATCACTTAAGCAGAACTACACGATTGTACTTGTTACTCACATTCTTCGACAGGCACGTCGTGTATCGGACTACATTATATTTGTGTACAACGGAGAAATAATAGAGTTTGGCAAGACAGAAGATGTACTGTTAAATCCGCAGCATGAAATTACGCAGCAATATGTAAAAGGTTTTATAAGTTAATAAAAAAAGCTAAACCACTTTAAGATGGTTTAGCTTGAATTAGTATATAACAAACCTTGATTTATTTCTCGAAATAGCGGCGTTCAATTAACGCCAAGTTTCGTTCCTCTTCACCTGCCGCTGCTTCTACAGCACCCTTTACAGGGCATTTCCCCGTTAAGCCCCTCATAACTAGGGCACTTCCGAGCGTAACACCAGAAATAGCACGCAAAGGGTTCTTTAATATCTTTTTGATACCATATCCTAAGATAAAACCCCCTGCTATCACAGACAGCATACGTTCTGAACTTGCTATTTTACCATGTTCACAAACATCATCCAGTTTAGTCTTCATTTTATCTGCGGCTTGTTCTATTATTCCCATAACATGATTTTTAGATAGAACAAACTATTTGTCTAAAATGTTTTGCTGTTAATATAAAAAATTGTACTTTCTGGCATTAAACAAATACGATGACAATCAACGTAAAGAAACATTCGGGAGAACTAGTTCCTTTCGAACCAAATAAACTACGATATTCTCTGTCCAGGTCCGAAGCTTCGGAAGACGAAGTCAATAAGGTTTTCCAGCGCATACAGCCCCACCTATATGAGGGCATCACTACACGCGAACTTTATGAATTAGCTTTTGATTTGCTAAAAAATCTCCGTGATTCTTACGCAGCAAGATACTCGTTGAAGAAAGCACTCCGAGATTTAGGTCCGGAGGGTTTTTATTTTGAGAAATGGATCGGAAAGGTGTTTGCGAATGTCGGCTATAGTACAGTCACAGGAAAGACAGTACAAGGCCATGCTGTAACACATGAGATTGATGTTATAGCTACAAAGGGCAATGCTATGCTAGCCATAGAGTGTAAATTCCGGAACGATGTAGACGCAAAAATTTCTGTGACCACTCCGATGTATTTCCTCTCTAGGGTAAAAGACATCAAAGGTCTGTCCTTTTCCTTTTTTGAGACAGCGCGACAATTTACGGATGGTTGGTTGGTGACGAACGCGTACCTTACCGCTGATTCCATCAGTTTTGGGGAATATTACAAATTAAATATGTTGGCCTGGGACTACCCCACTCACAATAACATTAAGCATCTAGTAGATAACTTAGAATTATATCCTATAACCTGTTTAACTAATCTAAATGGTGCAGAGAAAAATCTGCTGCTCAAGAACAGCTGTATACTCGTTCGCGATTTAGTGCAAAACCCAGAGTACCTCGAGTATTTACAAACTAATCGGCAACAAAAAAAACGTATTTTAATAGAGGCGCAGGAGTTAATTCACAGTCCGTCAGCTGATATTAGTTAGTGCCCCGAACGGCTTAGTGTCTCGTTATAAAGACATTAAGCCTAAAGCCAACAAAAAAATAAAACGACTTTAACACTTATTTAACATATTTTAACAAAAAACAACCCATATTTGCAACCAACACATTTGTTATTTGTGTACGAAAACATTACATTACGTTCATTGTGTTTTTTAATATTTAAGTTATGAGAAAAGTGGGGTTTATTATTTTATTTAGCTATATCACGTTGCTTGCAAAAGCAGAACAACATATAAATACAGAAGGAGAGGAAACGTCATCCACAGCAGCGATTATTGTGGGAGCGATTATTCTTTTACTTATTATTATTGTACTTTATAGAAGGCAAAAACGAAAATTCAACGAATAACGGAAACGATGGTTTAATATGTCCATCGTTTCCGTTATTTTACTATTCCGCGCGTTTCAAACCGAACTTTTCAATTTTATGATATAAGTGGCTGCGTTGTATTCCGATGTCATCAGCGGTCTTTGAAACGTTCCACCCATTCTTATCCAATTTAAAGTTGATAAATTCCTTTTCTGCGTAATCCTTAAAATCTTGAAAAGATTCAAATTTATCAAAATCAAGCATTCCTTCCTCTTTTGAACCTGCGTTATTCCCAATGGTGAGGTTGCCATTCGATGGGTTCGCGTACAAAGCCACGTCTTTTTCGGTAATCTTTTTATCACTCAGGATAATCAAACGTTCGATCATGTTCCGCAATTCGCGAATATTTCCCGTCCACGGCAAAGCTTGTAACGCTTGCATTGCGCCTTCTGTAATTTCCTTTGTTGGCGTATTGTATCCCCCGCATATTTCTTCACAAAAATTAGAGGCAATAATCGGGATATCAGAAATCCGCTCTTTCAAAGGTGGCACATGAATCAAGATTACGCTTAGGCGGTGGTAAAGGTCCATACGGAAGTTGCCCTCTTCTATCTCTTTTAGCAAATCTTTATTTGTCGCGGCAATTACACGGACATTTACATCTATTTCTTTTTCCCCTCCTACCCGCGTTATTTTGTTTTCCTGAAGTGCACGCAGTACTTTTGCTTGTGCAGAAAGGCTCATATCGCCAATTTCATCCAAAAACAAAGTTCCACCGTTGGCCTGTTCAAATTTTCCGATGCGCTGCTTTACGGCAGACGTGAAGGAGCCTTTTTCATGCCCAAACAGTTCGGACTCTATCAATTCTGAGGGGATTGCCGCACAATTGACTTCTACTAAAGGTGAGTTCGAACGAGCAGACTTTTCATGAAGCCAATGGGCTACCAGTTCCTTTCCCGAGCCGTTCTCTCCAGTAATCAAAACACGTGCTTCTGTCGGAGCCACGCGATCTATTGTTTCCTTTATAAGGCTGATAGTTGGAGATATCCCTAATATTTCCTTCGTTTTGGAGACTTTTTTCTTAAGAACTTTGGTTTCCTTGACCAAGACCCCTTTTTCAAGGGCATTACGAACAGTTATCAACAACCTATTAAGATCGAGCGGCTTTTCCAAAAAGTCAAAAGCGCCCTTTCGCGCAGCTTCTACCGCAGTCTCAATGGTACCGTGACCGGAAATCATGATAAATGGTGTATCACAGATATCTTGTGCCTCCGTCAAGACCTCCATACCGTCCATTTTGTTCATTTTGATATCACATAGAACAAGGTCTATTTTTTCCTTTTTCAGGATAGCTAAGCCATCAAATCCATTATCGACATCCAGCACCTTATAATCTTCATATTCCAAAATATCGCGTAGCGAGCTTCTTATGGGGCGTTCGTCGTCGATGATTAAGATTGTTGTCATATATGTATTTATCTTGGTGAATAAAAACTATCTTTTTATAAAAGAAGCAAACCTTGTAAGCCGGGTTCTGTATCCCATCGCATAACACGAGCGGATTTCTATCATTTATCTAGGCCTGCATTCGCACGCAAGCTCGATCAACCTACCCATTACGAATTCCGAAAAGATCGGAAGAAGACGAGCAGCCTTCGAGGTTCGTAACCTATTTGGTCTTTCAACACACGAGGTTTACCGCAATGCATGTCACCATGCAAGACCGTGAGCTCTTACCTCACGTTTTCACCCTTACCCCGACGAGTCGGGGCGGTATATTTTCTGTGGCACTTTCTGTCTCTTACTTACGTAAGAGCCTTCCCGTTAGGAAGCGTGTTGCTCTATGTTGCCCGGACTTTCCTCTTTCCCATCCGAAGATGCGACAGCGATAGAACCAGTTTGCTTCGATGCAAATGTACGAAAATTATGTGAGGTTGAGACGAAAAACGACTACGCTTGTCCGCTGCGGGACTAATCACCTCCTATAGATCCTGCGCAATCAGATAACCTGAAGCCCAGGCCCATTGAAAGTTATAACCGCCAAGCCATCCGGTAACATCTACTGCTTCGCCTCCGAAATAAAGCCCCGGCTGTTTTTTAGCTTCCAGCGTACGCGGGTTAAGCTCATCCGTTGACACGCCACCCCGCATCACTTCCGCTTTATCATAGCCCTTATCACCTGCAGGCTTCACTATAAATTCATGTATCGTGTCGCAGATTAGTTTAGCGTCGGTTTTACTTAGCGAGGCAATCTTTAGATCGATCGGAAGATATTTTCCTAGGGCTTCTACCATCTTTCTTGTAAAATAATCGTTCAGCAATTGTCCGACAGTACGCTTCCCTCCTGCTGTTCGTTCGTTTTTGATCAGGTCAACTAAGCGAAATTTAGGTAGCAAATCTATCGTAAACGTTTCACCTGCACGCCAATAGGACGATATTTGTAAAATAGCCGGACCACTCAATCCCCAGTGGGTAAAGAGGATATTTTCTTCAAAATTAATCTTATTGTTATAGACACGCGCAAAAACACTATTCCCCGCTAACGAAGCATACCAAGAAGCATCTTTTCCGGTTATAGTTAACGGCACAAGTGCTGGTGCAGTGTCGATGATGGATAAACCAAATTGACGAGCTGACCTTATGGCAAAATCCGAAGCACCTAGTTTAGCGACAGGTAAGCCTCCGGAAGCAAAAACGACTTTCTTACAAAAAAGCTGTTGTTCGTTTCCCTGTCGTACAAAAGACACCGCGTATCCATCTTCTTGTTGCTTAACAGATTTCACTTCGGTGTCCACCCAAATATCCTGCCCGGTCTCATACATCAGCTTTGTAAAAACCGCAACAACATCCTTCGCTTTATTAGACTTCGGAAAAAGCTGACCAAGTGTTTTCTCCTGTCCTTGGATTCCACCGAAATTCTCAAAAAAAGAAATCGTATCGTCTACCGTCCATTGCGAAAAAGCGGTGTGCAAAAAATGAGGGTTTTCCGTAATGAAATTTTCCGGTGCGGTATATAGGTTAGTGAAATTACAGCGTCCACCTCCCGAAATTAGTATCTTTGCGCCGGGTCTGTCATTTCTTTCCAGAATCAATGTACGTTTGCCCAACAGTCCCGCCTGCACCGCACACATCAGTCCGCATGCGCCTCCGCCAACTATAATCGCATCGTAGGTCATTAATACGCAATTAATTGATCCTTAAGGGAAATAACCCGCTGTTCCCTCCAAGATTGCTCTGCGGTTTCTAAGATGCGGATAACATCCCGGGCCTGTTCAGGAGTTACAATTAAAGCACTTTCACCTCGCAATACGCCTACCAAATTTCGATAGAAATCCTGTCCCGAACCTATCTCACTGGGGATTGTTTCTCGTATATCCTGTCTGTTTTCCACGATATTTAATATACCATAGATATGCTCGGGCTCTTTCCCCCAATTTAAGTCCTCGTGCGGTAATGCGCCATGCCGTAATAGCGCTTCTTGCGGATCGACACCTGGTTTTACGAAGGAACCGTTTAGGCCGTACAATGCAAACCGGGGAGTGGGTTCTTTTGCAAGCATCTGTCCGAATAAAGATATCTTGCGCGTTGGATAACTTAATATAAATTCAAAATCATCAACCGCCTTGGCGTGTTCACGCTGCTTCCGCAAATCGGCAAAAACAGCATCGGGTTTGCCGAAAAGTTGCAGTGCTTGATCTATTAGATGCGCACCCAAATCATAATGGATACCCGAACCCGGCAAATCTTGCTCCCGCCATGCACCCGCTCGCAGAAAGTTTCTAAAACGATCAAACCGTGCTTGATAATTAACCACAGGACCTAATCTTTTACTTTCTATAATTTTTTTTACCGTCTTAAAATCAGAGTGAAATCTAGCATTATGATGAACTGTCAATATCCGTCCCTTCCGTTTTGCTAACGCGATCAACTCATCCGCCTCTGCGGTTGTATTGGTGAATGGTTTTTCCACAACTACATGTTTGCCCGCTTCCAACGCTCGTTTGGCCAGTGAAAAATGCACGTCATTAGACGTTGCCACCACAACAATATCCACTAGGGGATCGTCGATGATTTTATCCGGTGTTTGTACAGCAAGAGCTGCAGGGTATTTATTAGCCAAAACCTGCTGCTGTTCTGGTTTTCTCGCCGTGACTTTATACAACTCAAGAGACGGATTTCCAACAATAAAAGGCGCATGGAATACCTGTCCGCCTATTGAAAAGCCTATTAAACCTATTTTATATTTGGTTTGCATAGATTCCATAATATTTTGATTTATAATCAATTTGTTGTACCCTTTATTAACACTAAATGCCGCCTTGGAAACTTTGCATCTGTACAAACTTGCCTTTGCACCTCACCCTTATGCAAAGATTCCCAGCGGCGAGCTTTTTGTTTCTTTTTCGCGGAGAAAAAGAAAAGAAAAACCTACATTCTCTCCGGCACCTCAATCCCCAATAGCCGCATACTTTCCGAAATAATCCGTGCCGCTATCGCCGACAAGTGTAAACGGAAATTCTTGACAGTATCATCCTCGGCTTTTATAATGCTTTCTTCGTGATAAAACTTATTATAAAGCTTGGCGAGCTCATAAGCATAGTTGGCCAATTGGGCCGGCGAAAATTCCTTCGCTGAAGCTTCCAATACCTCCGGAAATCTGCTCAAAGCTTGTATTAAATCTTGCTCGTAAACAGAGAGATCCGCTGGATAACCTAACGCTATCGACTCATTGTAAGATGCTTTGCGTAAAACTGATTTAATACGCGCATGTGTATATTGGATAAACGGCCCCGTATGTCCTTGAAAATCGACAGATTCATTTGGGTCAAACAAAAGCCGTTTCTTAGGATCTACTTTCAACAAGAAGTACTTTAAAGCACCCATGCCTATCGTGTTGTACAGCGAAGCTCTTTCTTCTTCGTCCAGTCCTTCCGTTTTACCCAATTCTTCGGTACGCGCTTTAGCGGTTTCGATCATCTCTGTCATCAGGTCGTCCGCATCGACAACCGTTCCCTCTCTCGACTTCATTTTGCCGGACGGCAGGTCGACCATACCATACGATAAATGGAAAAGCCCTTCTGCCCAAGGTTTTCCTAATTTCTTCAAGATCAAGAACAGCACCTTAAAGTGATAATCCTGTTCATTTCCTACCACATAGATAGATTCGTCCATCTCGAACTCATCGTATTTCAGTTGGGCTGTTCCCAGGTCCTGCGTAATGTATACCGATGTACCATCGCCCCGTAACACCAGTTTCTCATCTAGTCCCTCGTCTGTTAAATCAATCCACACCGAATTGTCCGCTTTTCGAAAGAAGACGCCGTTGTCTAATCCTTCCTGAATAATATCCTTTCCTAGCAAATACGTGTTCGATTCATAATAAAACTTGTCAAAATCTACGCCCAGCTGTTTATATGTTTTCTCAAACCCTTCATATACCCATCCGTTCATCGTTTTCCATAACTGGATAACCTCCTCCTCACCAGCTTCCCACTTTTGGAGCATCGCTTGCGCTTCCATTATCAAGGGCGCATTTTTCTTCGCTTCCTCTTCCGTCTGTCCCTGCGCTTTCAGTGTGTCGATTTCCTTTTTATATTCTTTATCGAAGACAACATAGTACTTACCTACCAGATGATCACCTTTCAGCCCTGCTAGTGTAGGTGTTTCCCCATTTCCGTATTTCTGCCAGGCAAGCATCGACTTACAGATGTGGATACCGCGGTCGTTGACAAGATTGGCTTTCACCACATCATAACCATAAGCCTTTAAAATCTCCGAAACGGAATATCCTAATAAGTTGTTCCGAATATGCCCTAAATGAAGCGGTTTATTGGTATTCGGCGAACTATATTCCACCATCAACTTCTTTCCATTCGAAGGGAATATGCCAAAAGACGCGTCTATCAACTTCTTGTTAACCAACGCTATCCAATACTGATCGGCAAAGCTGATATTTAAGAAGCCTTTGATTACATTAAAGGCTGATATCGCAGGTACAGTACGTTGAAGGAATTCTCCGATGTCGTTCCCAGTTTGTTCCGGCGATTTTTTAGAGAAACGTGTCACGGGAAAAACGACTACGGTGATATGCCCTTCAAACTCTTTTCTGGTTTCCTGCAAAGTCACCTGCGATTCAGGAATATCCGCACTGTAAAGCTCTCGCACTGCTTGGATCGTATGTGCAATTAAAGTTTGTTGAATAGAATTCGTCATGTAATTATTTCGTAATTTTTATAACTTCCTGATAATGAATGCAAAAAATATAATCCACTATAGTAAAGTATTCATCATGAAAGTATATCTTTGCCAAAAATAATAAAAAATGCAAAGCTATCAGGAATTTCTTGACTTAAGTGTTGGTTTTCCGCAAGACGGATTCGAGATTATCGACGACGAATTGTATTTCCACGATCTGAATTTGATGGAGATGATAGAAACGTACGGCACACCTTTACGTTTTACCTATGTACCTATTGTCAGTAAGAAAATTCAGCAGGCGAAGATCTTATTTCAAACGGCGATTTTGAAGAACGATTATCGAGGATCTTATAAATATTGTTATTGTACAAAATCGTCGCATTTTAAGCACATCGTTGAAGAAGCGCTGAAGAACGACATTCACCTGGAAACCTCATCCGCTTTCGATATGCCGATGATTGATTCATTGGAGCGCGCTGGGACAGTGTCAAAAGACATCACCGTGATCTGTAACGGATTCAAAACGTATCAGTATAAACAGTATATCATTGATATGATACATGATGGGTATACTAATATTATCCCTGTCTTGGACAATAAAGAAGAATTCAATCTTTATGATGATGAGATTGAGCTAGATGAACCTTGTGCCCTGGGAGTTCGTATTGCTTCCGAGGAACAGCCCGATGCGCAGTTTTATACCTCACGGTTAGGTATACGTTCGGAAGATGTTATCGATTTCTACAACAGCAAGATTGCCGGAAATCCGAACTTCAAGGTAAAACTATTGCATTTCTTTATCAATTCCGGTATTTCTGATACGCCCTATTACTGGAACGAGCTCGAGAAATATGTGACTTTATATTGCAAATTCAAAAAAGTAAATCCAGACCTCGACACGTTGGATATCGGTGGTGGCATGCCGTTCAAAGATTCGTTGGTGCACGATTTTGACTACGAATATATGGTGAATGAAATCGTTAACCGTATCAAGCAGATCTGCGCACATCATGAAGTGATGGAACCAGATATCATTACCGAGTTCGGAAAATACACGGTAGCCGAAGCATCGGGTATTCTGTATAAAGTCCTCGGCCGTAAACTGCAGAACGATAGGGAAAAATGGTTTATGATTGATGGATCTTTTATTACCAACCTGCCTGATGTTTGGGCATTGAATCAGAAATATATACTCCTGCCAATAAATAACTGGGATTTCGAATACGAAAGGGTGAATCTGGGTGGTATTACCTGTGATGGCCAAGATTACTATAGCCAGGAGGCACACATGGACTCCATCTTTATGCCCAAAACACGTAAAGTGCAATACTTGGGTTTCTTTCACACGGGAGCTTACCAGGATGTGCTTAGTGGGTATGGTGGCATTCACCATTGCCTGCTTCCGTCACCGAAACACGTCCTCGTTCGTAGAAATCGAGACGAGACGTTCAATTTCGAGGTATTTGGAGAAGAACAGAACTCCAAGCAAGTGATGAAATTACTGGGGTATCAGTGATAAGTTATAACTTACAAGTCCTAAAAAAGCATCGGTTGCCCGATGCTTTTCTCTTTGTGTCGTCTTCCTATTTTATATTTATCGGACGATGTGTTTAATCGGTGGAGTCCACTCGCTTACGCCGTTGGCATTAACCGCGCGCACCCGAATGTGCAGGACTGTTCTCGGGACTAATCCATCAATGATGTTTTTTCTGGTCGTCCGGGTATGGACAATATCACCCCACGCTGGTACACCATCCAAATCATCTGTCACAGCATAACAATATTCATAAGCTACATTATTGCCGTCCACTTTTTGAAAATCCACATTCACCGAACCGCTGAGGTGGCCATCTCCACCTTTTATCCACGAAGGCGAATATGGAACTTGTCCTTTAACCGCCGGCGAGGTAATTCGGAATCCCGATGCATAAAGCGTCGGTAGATGACCATCGGCTACAGTATTGACATAGAAGGCTAGTTTTTGCAAGGTATAGGCTAACGCAGCCTTTGCTTCATTTTTTAAACTGATATCCTGCAAACCTCGTGTTTTGCTCGAGATTGCCAGTCTCGATTCGTAAGTGTCCTTAGCTACCTGCAACGCTTCCAGAGAAGGCAACGGATCAGGAAAGATTTCTTCATTGACTATCATTGCCTCCAGAACAGCTCCAGCTCTTCTTAAAATTTCAGTGTCGCCCGTTCCTTTGGGCGTTTCACCTAATGCTCTTGTGTATTTCATTCTTACTATTTTTAAATTTGATAATATTAATTTTTTCTGCTAATGTTTCCCTTGGCTCCATCTTCTGCCATTGTTCTCATTCCTATGGTGGTTTCAGTATCCTCATTTTTATTTTTATTACATCCTACAATTTGTTATTTACAGCACATGCGCGGCTGTATGGTTCAAATGTAAAAAGCAAAAAAATGAGGCCTGTCCGATTTGTCCGTTTATGACCCATTTGGTCACATTTGTCCGGATTTGACCGTATTTGGCATATATCGGCCGATTTGCGTGCTTTTGGACAATTTGTTTAGTCCTTTCGCATTGATAACCGCGTCAGTCGTGTTGAAGAAAGGACTATTCATGTTGACGAATGCATCGTTCGTGTTGAGGAAAGGATTATTCATGTTGACGACTGCACCATTCGCGTTGAGGAAAGGACTATTCATGTTGACGACTGCACCATTCGTGTTGAGGAAAGGACTATTCATGTTGACGAATGCGTCGTTCGTGTTGAGAAAAGGACTATTCATGTTGACGAATGCGCCATTCGTGTTGAGGAATGGACTATTCATGTTGACGAATGCATCGTTCGTGTTGAGGAATGGAGAGCTAGTCATTGCAAAAAAACCGCGACAACTATCTGTTATCGCGGTTGCGGTCTTTCTGCTGCACCGGCCAGCCTAGGGTCGGTTTTTTGTGGCTTTTAAGCTATTTCATGAAACGAATCATGTCCGCTACCGGCATCCCCGTATATTCTGAGGCTTGATAGATTGTTACATATTGTCGCTTTTCCAGTCCGAATAAATCACGGATTTTGTTGAGCAGTCTTCGGCAATTGCGTTCGCTTTGCCCGGTCATGCGTTGTAAATCCGAAACATAAACAGCTAATCTCGAAGGCTTCATGAATCAAATTCAGCTTTATAACAAAACGAATATATCGAAAAATGATTGTTAGACAACAAAAAAAACGAAGAATTTAACAATAATTAAGATTGGGCCTGTTTCGAGGAAGGAGAAAATATCTTTCTAAATAAACGTTTGAGATACTGCCAAGCTAGCTCCCTACCCTCTAAAATGAATTCTTGGAATAGCATACTAATAGGCCGGCTTTTCCATCAGCCGATCATCCTCCGCTAGGATAATTCCATAGACTTTGCTATATTTAGGCTGTATAATATCCTAACGGATACACAAAACCGTTAAAGCACTCATAGAAAAACGATGAATGATGGCAAAATCCAGCAAAAGGAAAACATCATTGACCCAAAAGAAACTGGCACACCGCCGGGTTTTCTACCACCGGCTCCGGACCACCTGTGAGAAGATGGTGGGTAAAGGGTACTTTGAGCTTCTGCCTGAAAGTAGTTTACGATTGCTATACGTGCATCGCTACCCCCCTATTAAAGTCATTCCCCAGGGGAAACGTGTGATGAACGAGGAGGAGCTCTTCGCATATAAGCAGACGCTGACTAGTCTTTTGAGTGAACATTACGTTGATACCTTACTAAACGAACAGATATCTTTCGCCCGTTTCCTGACCGACGTCCTTGTCCTAATCCATTACATACAATATCGTATAGGCAACCGAATCAAAGGTTTTTCCAAATTGCACGAGGCTTTCGCGCCATATTTCACGACAACCGTTTGGTTTGACACCTGGAAAACAAAGGTGTTACAGGTTATGGGACTGAATGATATGCAGTTATATGATTTCTATCGTGGTACCGTGCGATTTCGTTTTGATAAGATGGCGGTCGAGAGACTGGGGGGCACGAATGAAATCCATATCTATCGTCTGAAACACAGTTCGCTATTACAAGAAGTGGATGGCAAGAAACGGGTGGTGGTTCGTATGGGGATACCTTCTAGTACTAAAATGGACGAATTTGATTGGCTGATGATCAAACCTAGCCAACTAGGGATCACAGATATCGAAGACGAGATCGCATTGCCCCTGTACGCCCAACAACATGCGCTTGACCGCTTTGAAGAACGCGCGTTATTTGGACGAGGCTATGTCCAAGCTTTTCTCGGTTATACGTTCTCGCAGGGCCAGGCCCGAACCGTGGTAAGAAAAGGACACGTTCTGTTGGAATGTTACATTGGCCCCTTCAAAGTGGGCTATTTTGTGGTTTCCCTCCATGAGGATAAATGGTTAATACGAACCTTCTTATTTCTAACCAACGAAGGTACACCGGAAGGCAATAAATTGAAAAGATTGACACAGCTGGAGCGTTTGGACACGAAATATCTCATGCTCGATCGTATGCATGCCTTTCTTACCTATGATATCTCGGGAGATCACGATTTGAGAAATATTTTTACCAAATCTGGCTGTGAATCAATCTTGGATTATGCCGATGAACTGAACAAAAACGGAGGCGAACTTAAAAGTCCCGAAGTCATTTACCAATATCTGTTCGGAGCAGAAGAGAATATACAAGCTAAAAAATAGCCGTCTTAAAACAGGGAAATGAAATACTACTTTCAGTTGCAATATCAAGTATTCCGACGCCAGATAGAAGATATAGGGCTTCCTTTTCTAGTTGGTCTCTTACTCTTCGGGCTATTATACATTCTTCTATTTGCGATTACGATAAGAGCCCCCCAGTATACTCCCTGGCTACTTGGATACGTATCTATCTCCCTACTATATAAACTCACCAATCCGAATAGAGTAGATTTTCTCAAAAATATATTTACAAGACAAAAGTTCTTAATCACAAGATGCGGAGAAAATATAGCCTGCATTTCGCCCTTTATACCCATCGCTATTTATGGAAGGGAGTGGTTACTAACGATACTACTAATTACGCTTAGCTTAATATTCACTGTTATTTCAGTTAGACGGGTGGAAATCCGGAGCACGCCAACCCCGTTTCGGAGTTCAGCATTTGAGTTTGTTATTTTTTTCCGCCGGCTTTGGTTGTTATTGCTTATCGGCTACGCACTCGCTTGCATAAGTATCTATTATGGCAATATAAATCTTCCATTTGTGTTGTTAGGGATTGTCATGCTAATGGCGTTGGGCGCTTACGATATTATCGAAGATGAGTATATTGTATGGAATAACGCACGGTCAGCTTCGGGTTTTATTAAAAATAAAATACATATGGGATGTGTGCAATTAAGTATAATAGTGATGCCACTCGTGCTATTGCTGCTCCTTTTTGGTACCTCGATGTTCTTTTGGGCGATTCTTAGCTGGATTAGCGGATTATTACTGCTCATATTGGTTGTTTTAATGAAATATGCTGCATATCCGCGTCCTGTTGGCATAACGGAAGCTATAGCGTGTGTAATAATCGTCATGATGCCCTTACTTGTCGTAGTCGCCTACCCCTATTATTATAAAAAAGCCGTTCAAAATCTCGAAAAATATTTATGATTACTATTCGTAACTTATATAAATCTTATGGAAAGCACCAGGTCTTAAAAGACCTACAAATGGATTTTCACGCAGGGAAAGTTTATGGAATTGTGGGTGCCAACGGAGCCGGCAAGACTACTCTTTTTCGCTGTTTGGCGGGGCTAGAAAAATATGATGGACATATCTCCGCCGATCTGCATCCGCTTAAAGAATATGTCGGCTACCTCCCTTCGGAAATCTATTTTCTACCTAAGATTACAGGTAAAGAATATCTCACCTTGCTAATAGAGGCTCGCAATAAGAAACCGCAGAACCTCAACGATCAAAATATTTTTGATCTTCCGTTAGATCGGTATGTAAGCAGCTATTCCACCGGCATGAAAAAGAAACTGGGTATTCTAGGTGTACTGTTGCAAGGTAACAGCTTGTATATTCTGGATGAACCCTATAATGGTCTTGATTTTCAAAGTAGCCTCATTCTAACGGATATCATCCATCGATTACGTTCCAAAGGCAAGACCGTGATCCTATCTTCTCATATTTTTGGCTCGCTGGCCGAAACTTGTGATTCCATTACCTTATTAAGTAACGGAAAGTTTAGTGCCGCTGCTAATAGAGAGAATTTCTCAGAACTGAAACGTCAAATTACGGAGGAGTTATTGCATAAGAACCTAGGTGATATATTTTCGCTATAAAAGCGTAAAAAACTTCCCGGTTCGCTACAAACCAGGGCCAGCTTTGGAGAACGTTACGACGAGATTTTAAATTTAATCGTCTGGCGATAAAAACCTTTCAGGCATCAATATTGTTCAAATATTAAAAAGCATAACCATGAATGTAAAACGAATATTTGGAACTATATTAACTATCTTGGGTATTATCGGGTTAATATACACAGGCTACGAACTGATTAACCAAAATACGGATTATATATCACTCGCTGTTATTGGTGTTATCTCGTTGATTTTCTTCTTCTCGGGAATAGGTCTAGTTAAAAACACAAAGGATGCCGCATGAAGCATTTCGAAATGTAGTATCAAGTTAGGTAGTAAAAAGTGCGCTTGAAGGGAGTCGAACCCCTAACCTCCTGATCCGTAGTCAGGTGCTCTATCCAGTTAAGCTACAAGCGCAGACTTTTTATGTCGATAACAACATTTAATTGTTGCTTTTGGTGATGCAAATATCGTCACTTTTTCCTTTTTTCCAAATTATTTTCGAAAAAAAGCACTCAAAATAGCGTCGTGGTATGTATATTGCTGATTAAAAAATAATTACATAAACATTAATTTTTACCACATGACCGATCGCTTAATAAAGAGCAACAAAATACGAATCGGAGACATCAGCATCTCCTATCTCATCAGAAAAACGACAACAACATCAAATAAAACCATTATATTTTTACACGGCTTCCCGTTTAACAAGAACATGTGGCGTAATCAGCTGGAAGCACTATCAGAAGATATCACAGCAATTGCGTTAGACATTCGCGGACATGGTTTAACAACTAGTGGACACGGTTTTTTTTCCATCGATGTTTTCGCAAAGGATCTCCGGGTGTTCATGGAAAAACTGGATATAGAACAGGCCGTGTTCTGTGGTATTTCAATGGGTGGCTATATCGCTTTACGCGCCTATCAGCTATTTCCAGCGAAAATAAATGGCCTCATCTTGGCTGATACGCATAGTAAAGCCGATACTAATGTGGCGAAGCAAAAGAGATTTGATAGTATACAAGCTATCTTGAACTACGGCCGTAGGCCGTTTTCGATTGGTTTTGTAGAAAACGTATTTTCACCGCATAGTGTCTTAGAAAGACCGGAGGCAGTTGAATATATTAAAAGTGCTATTCGTCGAAGCAGTGTACGAAGTATCTGTTCGACATTGTTAGCCTTAGCCGCTAGAACAGATACAAGCGATATATTAAAAGACATTAGCGTTCCCGCCTTGCTGATTCGCGGTAGTGATGATAGGATAACCTCCCTACAGGATATGAAGGACTTAGAAGAGGCTATTCCAACGGCACAGCTTATAGAAATAGCAAGATGTGGACATTTGCCCAATTTAGAAGCACCAGCGGAATTTAATGCGGCGATAAAGGAGTTTATGATTCGGATTTAATTACCGTGCGGGCCAATTCGTAACCTACGTCGATCAACTCAGCAGAACGATGGAACTCCCAGATTTCGGCTGCGTTATGGGGAATGCATACCGCATAATCAGGTTTATAAAGCTGCAGCATTAACGAACTCAATCGACGGCGCATTGCGTAATAGGATTCAACCAATAGGGCCCTCGCCGTAAAATTCGTAGGCGCAGTAGGTTCGTCTTTAATAGGTATACCATCCAAACTGACCGCGATAATCAGATTTCCGTCTCGGGACACATAATTTAATGGCAAAGGATTTAATACCCCCCCATCCACTAAAAATTGATCGTTCTGAGCGATACCCCGAAATACGCCGGGAATAGCAATAGAAGCACGGATTGCGGTATAGATACTCCCCTTCTGAAAGACGACTTCTTGTTCGTTTTTTAAATCTGTTGCAACAGCGGTATAACCTATACTTAAGTCTTCGATATTGACATCATCGAACACCTCGTGCAGGGTATGCAATACACGCTCGCCTTTTAGAAGACCATAGCGTGGATTGGAGAAATCCATAAGCTTAAATAGCTGTGCTCGCGTTAATGTCTTCATCCAATCTGTTAATTCCGGGAGGCGTCGCGTCGCGTAGGCGCCACCCACGAGCGCACCAATCGAACAACCGACTATCTCATCAATCTCAAAGCCTTGTTCTTCCAACCACCGGATGACACCGATATGGGCAAGGCCCCGTGCTCCACCGCCACCAAGCACCAACGATACTTTCTTTCGTCCTTTTAAGATCATTGTTCGCGCATTAGTACCAACCTATCTTTAATTGGACCTACTTTACCGGAATCTGTTTCAGGATCTCCAGCAAGAATTGCCAGAATTTTTGCACGGAAGGTATCGATACACGTTCTTGCGGTGAATGAGCGCCTAAAATGGTCGGACCAAACGAGATCATATCCATCTGGGGATAGTGACTTCCCAATATACCGCATTCCAGCCCAGCATGACAAGCCACGACATGGGGTTCGTCTCCAAACAAGTTCGTATAGGTTGATTTCAATACGTCAAGGATTTCAGAAGTAGGATTGGGCGTCCAGCCAGGATAATCGCCCGAAAAGCTAACTTCAGCATCCATCAACTCAAAACAGCACTTTATCGCGTTCGCCAAATCAACTTTAGCCGATTCAACAGATGAACGTGTCAAACATTTAACCGTTATCTTTCCCCCGCCGACTTTCACGCGTGCAATATTATTCGATGTTTCCACCAAATTATTGAAATCAGCACTCATCCGATAGACGCCGTTTGGTGCTGCATAGAGCGTCTGAATTAATTTTGTCTGTATGTCTATCGGTAATACGCCGGTCGAAGACTTTTCACGACGCTTCAACGTGATTTCGAGCTTGTCGTCCACTGTCGCAAATTCTTGCTTTATTGCTGCGCTCTCTTGTTCTACTACCGACAAAAGCAGGTCATCTGTCGTTTCGTCGGCAGCAAAAACGGCCACACTCTCTCTCGGGATAGCATTACGCAATCCACCTCCATCGATACTAGCTAAACGGATGTCCAATGGCAACAAGCTATACAATAACCGATTGATGATTTTATTGGCATTGCCTAAACCTTTGTGAATTTCCATCCCCGAATGTCCACCGTGTAATCCTTTCACCGTTAACGTGTAAAAGACAACCTCATTCGAAATTTGTTCGGGTATATAGGTGCGACGAGCCGTAACATCCACTCCTCCGGCGCAGCCGATGTCAATTTCGGTGTCTTCTTCTGTATCGAGATTCAATAGAATTTCCCCTTTCAGTAAGTTGCCCTGTAGCCCCTTTGCTCCGGTCATTCCCGTTTCTTCATCTACGGTAAACAATGCCTCTATAGCGGGGTGAGCAATGGACTCAGATGCTAAAACGGCCATTATGGCGGCTACACCAACCCCGTTATCCGCGCCCAATGTAGTGCCTTTCGCTTTCACCCAATCACCATCGATACACATCGAAATTCCCTGTGTGTCAAAATCAAAATCGGTATCGTTGTTCTTCTGGTGAACCATATCTAAATGAGATTGTAAAACAACCGTTTTGCGGTCTTCCATTCCAATGGTAGCCGCTTTCCGAATAATGACGTTACCTACTTTATCTTGTATAGTTTCCAGTCCCAAACGAGCCCCGAAATCCAACATAAATTGAATGACTTGCTCTTCTTTCTTAGACGCCCGCGGGACGGCGTTTAACGCTTCAAAATATTGCCATACCGACTTCGGTTCTATCTGTTCTAATATCATGTTTGTCGTTTGCTTGTTTCTTTCAAACTTAGATAAATTTGATTTTATACGCAATTATTATCATGTTGTAATAAAGTCATATTAAAAGGTGTTCTATAATTATCGTGTTCTTTCTCTATGAACCGGTTACGGTTGGAAAAAAAAGTTACCTTCGTATTAAAATGGAAAAAACAGAAAAAGAAAAAATGATCGCGGGTGAGTTTTACCAAGCAACGGCAAAAGAACTTATGGCCGAACGTCAATACGCAAAGGAACAACTTTTTCAGTATAACAGTCTTGAACCATCCAAAATAAAAGCACGAAATCAAATACTAAAGAAACTGTTTGGCAAGACTACCAGCCGCTTTTTTATTGAACCTCCGTTCCGTTGTGATTATGGTTATAATATTTTTTTAGGTGATAATTTCTACGCAAACTACAATTTAATCATTTTAGATTGTGCCGCCGTTATCATCGGCGACAACGTAATGATAGGACCCAATGTGTCGCTTTTCACTGCCGGACACCCTGTGCATCCCGAGCCTCGTATAGCAGGTTGGGAATTTGCAAAACCTATCACCATCGGTGACAACGTATGGATTGGTGGACACGCGGTCATAAATCCAGGCGTTACTATCGGTAAGAATACCGTAATTGGTTCAGGATCGGTTGTTACTAAAGGTATTCCAGACAACGTTGTTGCGGCAGGGAATCCATGTCGTGTGATCCGGGAAATTACCGACACGGATAAAATGTTTTCACCCCCTTTCTTTCACTAAGCGATTTATCTCCTCTACCAAAACAGGGAGTCCGGGATACACCATACCATGGTTATATCCTTGAAATTCCAGAAGTTTTACGTGCTTGTGTCCGATCAGGGATAACATACGTTTTAAATACGCATTTTCTTCATAACGACCTAACATCTCGAGTTCACGATCGCCGGTCAGCAACGTGATGGGAGGTGCATCTTTTCGCACCCAAAACAAAGGAGCCAGCTCGTTAATTATCGGTTGCTCTTCTTTTATTCCGTGTTCTTTACGAGCAGTAAAATGTGTGATGGTTTGTGCACTGAACGGAATTATCCCTGCCAATTTATCGGCGTCGAATCCCTCGGCTTCAAGATATGTTTTATTCAATGATAACATCAAGGCCAGATACCCTCCCGCGGAATGTCCTGATATAAATATGTTGGATGTATCTCCTCGATACCTGTGAGCATTTCGAACGACAAACGATGTCGCTTTAGCCGCATCCCGGATAATATCCTCTACCTTTACATTCGGGGCCAGTCGATAGCCTACACCGACTACCACAAGTTCTTTTTCTTTTAGGAAAGTAGGAATTTCTTTTTTGCCACCCGTCAATCCTCCACCGTGAAACCAAAGCACGATAGGCTTATCCTCACCCGATGTCGGATAATGTATATCCAGTTTGCATTGTTCCTTCGCATAGTCCGACGCAACTTCATTAACGTAGCTAATATTTTCAATAGTTTCATAACGAATCTCCTGCGCGTAACCAATGCGCACACTCCCTAGCAAGGCGAAAAATAGGATGAAATGTCTCATAATGTTTGTGTTGAAAGATGTGAAGTTAAGAAAACTTAGAGAATAAAAAAATAAGGCTATTTACTACGCAACAGGTATATTATTAGTATAGTAGACAGCACAAAGCTGGCTATAAACCCGAGCCAAGATAGAATAGGAACCCCCAACAGCAAATAGCCTACCCTGCCGTGGGCTAAAATACTTGCTCCTACACCGAATGTCATAGCTAATATAGAAAGTAAGAATTTATTTCCTATACGATGAAAAATCAATTGCATGCGGTCAAAATCTTGAATTTTATGATTCAGTGTCAACTTATCCGATTTGGTTTTTTCTAATAAGGTAATCAAATCTTGTGGCACCTCCGTTAGTACATCCTTTATAAACTTACTTTTTTCCAAAAGCTGTTTTTTCAGATAACCGGCCGAGGTTTTCTCTTTTGCTATTTTTGCAGCAAATGGTTTGATACTTTGCGGAATATTAAGTTGTGCATCGAGTTGCCTTCCGGTACCTTCTAGCAAAGAAATTCCGCGTAACAGGACATAGACAAAATCTGGAAGCAAAATGCTATTATATTGCAGTATCTTATTTAGTTTTCTGAACATAACAGCGATATCAATATCGTCCAACGTATTTTCTTCGATCATCTGAAAAATTTCAAAAGCATCACGTTCCAGCTGACGTTCGTCCTCGATATGGTGAACCACCGCTAACTTTTTAACATTGCGAATAAGCCCCTTAGCATCATTCATTAAAAAATTAATGACCATAGCCTCGATAATATCGCGATCACGCGGTATCATGAACCCCATCGAACCAAAATCTATAAATACCACCTGTCCTTGTTTATTAACGAATACGTTTCCCGGGTGTGGGTCGGCATGGAAGAAACCATGTTGCAGTATTTGCTCCAAATACAAGTCCAAACAATTCTGCAAAATAGTTCGGGGCAAAATATCAAAAGAATCGAGGCCATTGATATCGTTTACTTTAATTCCTTCCACGTATTCCATACACAATATCTCATCGTTGGAATACGCCCGGAATGTTTTAGGTACGTAAACGGTTTGATTTCCCTTAAAATTTCGACGAAAGCGTTCGATGTTATTTAACTCATTTGTAAAGGACAGTTCGTTGAGTAAAGAGTTGGCAAATGATTGAACGACTTCGTAAAGGTTGATTTTCTGAATAAATTCGTATTTGTCGCGTAGAAGCTTTACCAAATCCCGTATAAAATCTAAGTCAGCATGAACAATATCGCTTATTCCTTTTCGTCTCACCTTTAAAACGACTGCCGTTCCATCTTTTAACACTGCACGATACACTTGCGCAATAGACGCAGCAGCTATGGGCATTTCATCAATATGGTCAAAATGCTCGTCGACATTTATATCGAAGGCCTGTTGAAGTTTTATTTTTATATCGATAATCGTCGTAGGTACTTCGTCCTGTAATTTTACCAGTTCTTGTCTTAAATCCCGGGGAACGATATCCGCCCTGTTGCTAAGAAGTTGCCCAAGTTTGATAAATGTAGGACCTAGTTCTTCGATGGCGGCACGCACACGAACATTAAAATCGTCCTCAAAAATCCGACGCGTATGGGTATTCCATAACAAGAAGCTGTCTGGGATAATCCGGTCGATGTTCGAACGTGACACCACCTCTTCCAACCCGTGTTTAGACAATACCTGAAGAATATGACCTATCCGTTTAAACTTGTAAATACCATACATATGCTAATTTTTATACGTTTCGATACCGATTACCTCTGTGACTTTTTCACTTAAACGAGTAATATCAGATTTTAGTCCAAACATTATCGTCAGAAACTGTATAGGGTTACCCTCGATTTCTCTAAAATTATACATATAACCTATTTCTCCACCAATGAAAAAACCGGGAAATTTGTAATCTGCTCCCATACCTACTTTTCCCGCAACAGTCAGTGAATTTTTATTAGACATCCGCAATTTTTCGGCAACAATATTTCCTCTGGGCTCCACAATTAACCCCGCTACGGGGCCAATGTAGGCAAAGGTATTCAGACGCTTATATTGGTGTCTTCTTCCCGCCGTTAGGCTAAGCATATAAAAATTAGTTCGACCATTCTCGATTATATAATTGTATTTGGGATCGTGTTTTTGCTGATCGTAACGAAAGGTCAACATATAGAGTGTGGGACTAAGAAAATAGCGGCTATCTTTTAAGGCAATATCGAGACCAGCACTCCCTGAAAATAGCTTTGTTCCCAATACGTTCTTTGATTTTCCCAACGGAAAAGATAGCCCTGTCCCTCCCATATAGTAAATCTTACGGTGGTGTAAACTGTCTACTTCTGTCTGTGCAGATAACATAAGACAGCCCGCACATAGCACAAGAAGTGAAAAAAATATTTTCATGAAATAATTGTATTGCCTTTATACAACAAGTGACTCCAACAAAATGTTTCGCGATATAACTACAAATAACTTTTACTCTGCGGACCGTGATTAAATAGAAGATCAACTACGCTAAGATCGGGCAAGAAACCATGTTTATCCTCAAATACCTGATAATAGGGTTTCGGACGTTCCAATAGGCTAGGTTTCTTGGGATGGATAGCGTCCCGATAATCTACGGGTTCTATCCGGGAAGTATAAGCTTGTGTAAACGTAACGGAACGATTTATTTTCAAGCATGTCAGCAGGAGCTGTAACTGTTCGATATTGAAATCTAGGAGAAAGTCATGCCTTTTCTCATAAAATCGATAGAAATCGTCTTCGTAATATTCAAAATATGCCGAACTACGATATGCTGTCTGCAAACTAAGCCAATGTAGACGTTGCCAGTTAAAATCATAGTTAATCCGAATATCTTTCACAGGAACGTGCTCTTTCTTTCCATGTAAAATAGGAACGATAAGATCTAGTACGCCATTTGCAGTTGCTATTTTTGCGCGTGTCCTATAGGTTTGTTTTGGATAGTGTTCGAATCGTTCGATCAGTAGTGGTTGCTCATTTTGTTGAATGATATGAAAATAACCGACAGCAGGTAAATAAAAAGCAGGTAAAAGCAACTGTGATTCCATGTATTTTAACTAATTTAGGCAAAAATAAACTTATTTAGGGAATTTTCTCTATAAATAGCCCCTTTACTAGGGTTGAGGAGATTTAGAATTGACCGTATTCATGAGAAAGATAGCTTCATCGCACATGAAAGCAAATTTTTGGAGATGAGAAAAAAAAGTATAGACGTACTCCTATATATGCTCTCGTTATTGCCTTTTTGGATATTGTATGGTATATCCGACGCGTTGTATTATGTTCTTTTCTATATTATTCGATATCGGAAGCACGTGGTATTTGATAACCTGAAAAATTCATTTCCTGAAAAATCGGATCAGGAGCGATACCGACTAGCAAAGAAGTTCTATCGCTTTTTTCCGGATTTAGTCGTCGAGGCGATTAAAATGCGAACAATGTCGGCGGAACAGGTGCTAAGGCGCATCGAACTTCTTAATCCGGAAGAGGTGCATAAGCATTTAGAACGGAACAAAGGCGTTATCGGCGTAACGGCACATTACGGGAATTGGGAATGGGGTATATTCAGTTTGTCCCTCCTGACGAACTGTCCGCGGTTGATTGTCTATAAACCACTTAACGATAAGGATTTTAATGAGGTTTATAATGGATTGCGTAGCCGTTTCGGAGCGACGATGGTACCGATGAAACAGATCTTACGACATATTATTCGGCTGAACGGGGCGCCCTTCGCCAGTGTGTTTGTAGCGGATCAAACGCCAACTTATCAGGATTCTGATTATTTTATAGAGTTTCTAAATCAAGAAACACTGGTGTATACAGGTGCAGAACGAATCGCCCGACTGACTAAAAACCCGATTGTTTATTGCCATATTGGGCGAAAGAAAAAACGGGGGCATTACTTTTGTAAATTCACAACGCTAGTTGAGAATCCGGACGATTATCAAGAACATGAAATTACACAGCTACACAATCGTTTTACAGAACAAATAATTAGAGAACAGCCGGAATACTGGCTATGGACACACAGACGTTGGAAAAGAAAACGCAGAATATGACACATTATCCCAAAGTCGCCGTTGTTATCTTAAACTGGAACGGGAAGTTTTTTCTAGAGAAATTCCTTCCTTATATATATAATAGCACCTATCCTAATATCGAATTTGTCGTTGGCGACAACGGTTCGATTGATGACTCCGTATCTTTTGTACAGGATACTTATCCTTCTATCAAAATTATTAAAAACGATAAAAACTATGGTTTCGCAGGCGGATATAACGAAATATTAAAGCACGTCGAGGCTGATTATTACATACTGTTAAATTCTGACGTCGAAGTCACACCCAATTGGATATTACCTGTTATTCGCTATTTGGAAACAGAACCTAATATGGTCGCCGCGCAGCCTAAAATTCTGGCCTATCATGATAAAGGAATCTTTGAACATGCCGGAGCAGGGGGCGGATTCATCGACAAGCTAGGATATCCATTCTGCCGAGGCAGGTTGCTCCATCAGGTGGAATCAGATCAACAGCAATATGATGATAATCGGGAAATCTTCTGGGCAACGGGTGCGGCGTTATTCATTCGCGCCGACGTATGGCAAGAAGCCGGCGGGTTTGACGATGATTTTTTTGCCCACATGGAAGAAATTGACTTATGTTGGCGACTTAAACGAATGGGGTACCGTATTGGTTACGTTGCCGACTCTACCGTATATCATGTAGGTGGCGGAACATTGAACACCAGCAACCCTAAAAAGACTTATCTTAACTTTCGCAACAACCTGCTGATGATACAAAAAAATGCTGGTTTTTTTGCTTGTTGGTGGATCATCTTTGCACGTCTATGGCTGGATCTATTAGCATTGATCAAGTTTCTTGTCGATGGCAAACCGCGCGACGCCTGGGCTATCAGTAGAGCGCATCAGTACGTTTTTCTTAATATCTTCAAGAATGCTAAAAAGAGAAAACGCTACCCTGTAAAGGAAAACCGGACTGGGTTGTATAAAAAATCTATTATCTGGGATTTTTATATAAATAAACTGCGGAAGTTTTCCCAATTGAAAAGCAGGAACTTTTATTAATGTTTAATTTTGCGCATACACCTAAATTTATCTAGTTTTGTCCACTATGCTTGCAGACATTCAGGAAAAAATAGCACGGCTGACACAAGAGTTGAAGGAATATAATTATCAGTATTATGTACTTGCCAATTCCGTTATATCAGATTATGAATTTGATATAAAACTGAAAGAATTGGAGGCTCTGGAGGAAGAATATCCGCAATTTAAAGACCCTAACTCTCCAACACAAAAGGTGGGTGGCGATATTACCCATAAATTCAACACGATAAAACACCGCTGGCCGATGCTATCGCTGGGTAATACCTATAATGAGCAGGAGCTACGTGATTTTGACGAACGTGTTCGCAAAGCTGTCGGAAATGAGGTGCAATATGTCTGTGAATTGAAGTTTGACGGGCTTTCTATCTCTATCACCTATGAGCAAGGGAAGCTTGTCCGTGCCGTGACCCGTGGCGACGGTACACAGGGAGATGAGGTTACCAATAACGTCAAAACGATCCGGAGTATCCCTCGTTCGTTGAAAACGAGTGGTTACCCCGATTTATTTGAGATACGCGGCGAAATATTTATGCATCACGCCGCTTTTGAAAGGCTGAACCAACAACGGGAGGAAAACGGTGAACAGCCCTATGCAAACCCGCGTAATTTTGCGTCGGGTACCATCAAACTACAAGACCAGAAGGAAGTTGCCAAACGTCCACTGGACTGTTTTCTTTATTTTTTATATGCGGATAATCGAAATAGAATTTTCGACAGCCATTGGGACAGTATACAAGCGGTTAAAAGCTGGGGATTCCCTATATGTGAACACACAAAATTGTGCAACAACATAGATGAAATATTAGCTTTTATTGATTTTTGGGAAGAGATGCGTCACCAGCTGACCTACGATATCGATGGTATCGTCATCAAAGTGAATGACTATGCGCAGCAGGAGGAACTAGGTTTTACCGCAAAATCACCACGTTGGGCGATATCCTATAAATATAAGGCCGAACGCGTGGAGACATTATTGAAAAACATAACCTATCAAGTTGGTCGTACGGGTGCTGTCACCCCGGTGGCTAATCTTGAACCTGTTCTGTTAGCAGGAACAACAGTAAAACGTGCGTCTCTGCATAATGCGAATGAAATAGGGCGATTAGACTTGCATGAGGGTGATACGGTGTATGTGGAAAAAGGAGGAGAAATCATTCCAAAAGTAATCGGTGTTAATAATGAAAAACGTGCCCGAGATACCTCTCCTATTGTATATCCAACAGCTTGTCCCGAGTGCCATGAGCCACTTGTAAGGCAGGAGGGTGAAGCCGTGCACTATTGCCCTAATGAAAACGGATGTAGACCACAGATTGTTGGTAAACTGCAACACTTCATCGGTCGTAAAATGATGGATATACAAGGAATGGGAAATGAAACAATGGAAACGTTTTATTCCTTAGGTATTCTACGTAATATCAGCGATATTTACGCGCTAAAAGAACGCCGGGAAGAATTGAAAACCATTGAACGGTTTGGCGAAAAGTCGATCGAAAATATGCTGATCGGTATCGAAAACTCGAAAAGCAAACCCTTTGAGAAGGTTCTCTTTGCTTTAGGCATCCGTCACGTTGGTGAAACTATCGCAAAAAAACTAACTTTGCATTTCAAAAGTTTAGATAACTTAGCGCAAGCTAGCGTAGAGGAAATTGCGAACGTGCAAGATATTGGAATACGTATTGCAGAAAGTGTATATAATTATCTCCACAGTGAGCAACATCTGTTGGAAATAAGCAAACTGAAGACCGCGGGATTACAGTTTGAGATTGAAGAAAGTGAGATAGTATTGGCTGGCAATAACTTAGCAGGAAAGACGTTTCTTATTTCCGGGGTATTTGCTGATTTTTCGCGAGAAGAATTGGCGCAACTTATCGAGTCACATGGAGGGAAAATGTTATCCTCTATCTCAGCTAAATTAAACTACTTAGTGGCAGGCGATAAAATGGGTCCGTCAAAGTTGACGAAGGCAGAAAAATTAAAAATCCCTATTATCTCGGATAAGAAAATATTGGAAATGATTAGTCAAAACAAATAAAATAGATAGCATAATATAATGAATGAGCTTCAGGGAGCGGGTGTAGCATTGGTGACACCTTTTAACACGGACGGAACAGTTGATTATGGATCGTTAGGCAATCTAATCGATTATCAGATCAAGGAGGGTATGGATTATTTGGTCGTTTTAGGTACAACAGGAGAAACCGCCACACTAGATGCCGAGGAGCGAAAACAAGTGTGGGAGTTTGCATCTACACATGTAGCAGGACGGCTGCCCCTTGTGGCCGGTATCGGTGGCAATAACACACGAGAAACTGTAAGACAAGTCGATCAATTTAATATAGATGGTTATTGTGCTATTCTTTCCGTTTCCCCCTATTATAATAAGCCTACACAAGAAGGTATTTATCAGCATTATAAAGCTATTTCGGAAGTATCCAAACTTCCAATAATCTTATACAATGTACCGGGAAGAACCGGTACCAATATCTTACCAACCACAGCTATCCGTTTGGCAAAAGCGTGTAGCAATATTGTCGCTATTAAAGAAGCTTCGGGCAGCTTTGCCCAGTTCGGCGAAATTATGCGAGACAAGCCAAGCGATTTTTTATTGATTTCTGGAGATGATCCGGCCACGCTGCCTATGATGGCATTAGGGTCTGTAGGTGTTATTTCTGTTGTCGGAAATGCCTATCCGAAAAAAGTTGCAACGTTAGTAAAGGAATGTGCGGACGGCAATCATGCGTTAGCCCGGGAATTACATAACGTTTTACTGAAGATTACCGATCTGTGCTTTATTGAAGGGAATCCTTGTGGGGTGAAATATATTCTTAAAAAACAGGGAATTATTACAACAGATGAGGTCCGCTTACCACTGGTACCGGTTAGTCCGCAAACTCAGGAAGCGATTAAAAAAGAAATGGCCGTTATTGCGTAATTTACGCTTGGTTTATGAGTTAAATCCTGGTACCTCCTACGCCAGGATTTTTTTATATTTCCTCTATAAAATAATTCTTCAATGGCAGAGGAGAGCGAAATAAATTCATTTCATATGCTCACGCAATTATATTGCATATAAAATTGAATTTATTTAGGTTTGCTCTGAAGACTTATATCAGGGCTGTTTTTCAATGACCGAGCAGCTGGCACCGGGAAAAAGCCGGGTTCAGAAAGTTTAAAAATAGGAATAGTGTAATAAAACAATTTTTATCAAATAACTATTTAATATACTATAGACAATCAAATATGTTAAAAAAAAGCAAAACGACATTCCTTCCGGGAATTGTTATACCTAGCCTTATCTTTATATTTGGTGTAACTATTTTATCAGTGTTCTTTCCTAACCGGACAGAATATTATCTATCCATTGTCAAGAATTTGCTATTCGTAAACCTAAATTGGTTGTATGTAATGGTGGTAACCGTGTTTGTCTTTTTTCTGCTTTTCCTTTTTTTTAGTAAGTACGGCGGCATCAAGCTGGGCACGAACGATTCCAAGCCCGAATTTTCGTTTTTTTCCTGGATTTCGATGCTATTTGCAGCAGGAATGGGAATTGGCCTCATGTACTTCGGCGTAGCAGAGCCTATGTCACATTATACTGATCCGGCCTTTGGACAGGCCTCGTCCATACAAAGGGCTAAAAACGCAGAGTTGTATACATTTTTTCACTGGGGAATACATGCCTGGTCCATATATGGCATTGTGGGGTTAAGTCTGGCATATTTTACGTACAGATACCGATTGCCGTTATCGCTCAGAAGTTGTTTTTACCCTATTTTGAAAGAAAAAATAGATGGTAAAGGCGGGGATATTATCGATATGTTCGCACTGTGTAGCACGTTTTTTGGAATCACTACAAGTCTTGGTTTTGGTGTTTCGCAATTAAGTGCCGGTTTAGTTTACCTCGGGGTAATGGACGAGGTTACCTTTCGTTCGCAGATCATGCTTGTGATCGTTGTTATGGCCATAGCGGTTTTATCGGCAACGACGGGTGTAGCTAAAGGTGTAAAGTTCTTAAGTCAGATCAATATTGTAGCCGTTGTCGCACTGATGACGTTTGTGCTGATATTTGGCCCAACGGTTTATCTACTAGGGAGCTATTCGGAAAATCTAGGATATTATATCAATGAGTTTTTTAATCTCACCTTTGCTACACATACATACGAACCAGAACATAAGGAATGGTTCTTTAATTGGACTATTCTTTATTGGGCATGGTGGATTTCCTGGTCGCCTTATGTGGGTTTGTTTATTGCCAAGATTTCCAAGGGTCGTACAATACGTGAATTTATTGGTGCTGTGCTCGTTATCCCCACCTTGTTTAATTTTGCATGGATGACTTTCTTCGGAAACAGCGCTACATGGTTAGATCAACATACTGCACAGGGCGCTCTTTCGAAAGTAGCAGACAATACCGATGTCCTTCTTTTCGAGTTTTTCAAGTATCTCCCCCTTACCCCGGTAATCAGTCTGTTTGCGATTATTATTCTTGTCATCTTTTTTATCACATCGGCAGACTCGGGGATTTTCGTGATGAACAACATCTCTACGAAAAATGCAATGAAATCGCCTAAATGGCAATTGGTTTTCTGGGGGGGCATGCTGGCCCTGGTGGCCCTGGTCCTACTTAATGCGGGAGGGCTCCAATCGCTTCAAACGATGACGTTGATAACCGCTTTACCTTTTGCCATTATCATGCTGCTTTTTTGTTACAGCCTGGTAAAAGGATTGTTTATCGATAATGAATATTATACGCGACCTTTATCTCACTCTACTACGGGATGGTCGGGAACTTATTGGAGAGAGCGGTTGGACAGGATTATCTCGTACCATGGTAAGAGCGACATCAATCAGTTTCTGTCCAAAACCGTAAAAGTAGCTTTCGAACAGCTGGCCGATGCGTTTAAGGGGAATGGTATTATTGCAACGGTTGAAAGCTCTATGACGGAATCACCTCATCACGTAGAAATTAAGATCCAGCACGAAAATATGGCTGACTTCATGTATGGGGTAGAAAACGTCGAGGCGGCTGTTTCCGATTATTTCCGAAATGAAGACAATGCACCGGATATCGAGCACCAGCGAACATATATTCCGAGGACTTACTTTGGTGATAGCAGGAAAGGCTATGACATACAGTACTTCACGAAAGACGAAATTATTAGCGATGTATTAAAACAGTACGAACGTTTCCTTAGCTTGTCCTCCGATCAGAAAAATGAAATATTTCTTGGCCAAAACATCCGCGAAGAGGATTGATCGTTTGTTAAAATATGTTAATACAGCGTGTTCTACATACGAAAGACGCCAAGTTAGCGTTTTCATTACAGTATAAGATAATAGATTCATAATTTCATAATTTAGGTTAATAATTGGTTTGTACAAATCCCGGAGCTCCCCGCTTCGGGATTTTTCTGTTGCGAAAACCTTCGCAACGGTTTTTCAGGAGTTACAGCTCTTGGCGCGAGGTCTCTACAATATATATACATCTAGAAAATCCCGGATTCTAGGTATTTTTCAGTGCTAACTATTTATTACCTTTGCTTCACAAAAAATAATATGCGTAAAAATGTAGATGTATACATCAAAAGATCCTCACTTTTCTTGTTGTTAATAATAAGTTGTTTGACATTGAGCGGCTGTTTCGATCTCGTCGAGCAGATTGATATGAATCATAAAGGGGCTGGTACGATTAAAGTGACTTTGAATCTAAGTAAGAGTCGTACAAAAGTCGCTTCTCTGCTGAAAATGAAAAAGTTCAATGGTATTGATATTCCTTCAGAAGCAAGTATCAAACAAGAAATGGGGAAAGTTGTACAGACATTAAAATCCACTCAAGGAATAAACAATGTTCAATATCATCTTGACTTCAACAATTATATCGCCACGCTGTCGTGCAGTTTTGAACATGTGCAGGCTTTAAATGATTTTAGTGAGGCTCTGTCCAGTCAATTTAAAACGTCGATTACAAGCTACAATAACTATAGGTATAATCCGGCATCAAGAACGTTTACACGTTCTTATACCTACTCACCACAGCTAGCAAAAGAGTTCTCTAAAATCCCAGACGAAGATAAAAATCTCTTTGCGGAGGCATATTACACCAACATTATTCGCTTCGATAAGGATATTCAATCGCAGAGCCATAAAGAAGCGAAGGTGTCTGCGAATAAACGAGCCGTCTTATTAAAAGTAAGTGCGCCTGATCTGATTGATGGCAAGACAAGTTTAACAAATACCATTACCCTTATAAAATAAAATACAAATAGATGAAGTTCAAAAAAAACTATATTGCCACATTGTTAGGCCTATCTATAGCAAGCATTACCTACGGACAGCACGACCTTATCCAACAAGTACCTGAACATGCATCATTTGTGGTGGTGATTAATAATCCGGCTATCGTCAAGCATAGTTCTTTCGAAAAAATAAACCAAGCGTTGGAAAAACTGGGATTATTTAATAACATTGACACGGAAGACTTACAACTGGAAAGTATAGCCGACCTAGATTTAACTTATGATCGAAATGCATACATATACAAAACAGATACCGATAGTTCTTATTATACCGGTATTCTCCTCCCATTAAAGTCAGGGCACCAAGTAGGCACGAATCTCTTTAGCAAACTTTCTACGCTGCCGACGTTACAGGGCTATGAACGGCGTGTTAGCACGGATGGGAAAACACAAGTTGCCTGGAATGACCATAGCGTTTTGATCTTGACCGGCGATGCTCATCACTATTATTTTGACAATGATTCTGTTGCCCAACGATATGGCCTCGAATTACCGAGTTACGATAACGCAGTGGCATTACCGGTTTATGAATACGAAACCCCACCGGACGATATTCATACTGAAAATGTTTCAGATGGAGTTATGGATACGATAGAAGACGACGAATACACGGTTTATTCTGATTTTGATGGATATGCAGACACTACCTACGAAACGGAAAGGACACGGAATGCTAAAAATGACTCGCTACGCAACGCAGCCTTCGCACTATGGTTAGCACATGATTTTAGTAGTTATTTGCATCCCGACGAAAATGCAGCTTCTTCTCGATCGTTAAGGAAGTTTGATAAAAAAAATACGCTTGTGCATTTTTGGGCTAAAGACCTAATTGGGTTTTACCGGGAGGCTATGCCTTACACCTTGGCAAGCATGCAGCTTGGTTACGGTATGGAAGAGTTGATATATGCATATCAAGATATTGTGCTCGATCTTGTACAGGACAAACATACTTTGAGGTTAAAGGGGTCGCTTGCTTTGAATGCGGAAATGGACCGTATGATTAGACCGATATATAAAAACAAGATGAACCGTAAGTTCTCGAAATATATTCCCGAAAATCACATTGGATATTTTTCTATAAATATTAATACAGAATCGTATCTGAAAAGCTTCCCGACGCTCATGGAGCGTTGGGGCGGCCCGTCCCTCTACTCCTACCGTGATATTGCAGGTATTGCGGCTACGGCTTTCGAGGTTATTCTTGACGAGAAAGCTATCGCACAGGTCATGGGTGGTGACCACCTTGTTTTTATCAATGGACTGAAAAAGGTAAAAAAAGAGTATATCGACTATCAATATGACGAAAACACGTTCGATTATACAGAAATAAAAAAGACAAAGGACGATTATATACCGACCTTTCTTTGGATGTTTACTTCTGAAGATCAACGGATATACAAAAAAATATTAGCATTAGGTGAAAATAAAGAAAAGGTTACTCAGAACAATGGAATATATAAAATCGTCGATAATCCCAGGGGAGAAGTTATCCATGTTTTGTTTAAAGATAATATCGTATTCGTAAGCAACGATGAAGAGCAGCTTTCGGCAATTCGTACGAATCGTTTCCGGACTTCAAATGACAGGTCTATTAAAAAGAAAATTTTTAGCAACAATATGACTGCCGTTACGCATCTCGCTGAAATACCTGAAACCATCAATAGATTGGGTATACCGGTTATAAAACGTTGGGATAATACGGTGAAAACTCTCGCTCAATATGGCGATGTAACGATAACGGCGCAGGGAGCGAAAAAGGGAAGGATAACGGGCGAGATCGCAGTCGATTTCCCAAAAGAGGAACCGAATGCTTTACAGTACCTTTTAAAAGAACTGCTACACATCATAGAAGACTAGCGACAGAATGACGCTGATAAAAAAGACGCTGCAGTTTATTATCCTTTCGGTTTTGGTTATGGGTATAGCCCTCGTGACACTATACGTTTACAGAAAGAGCAGGGCGTATAATCAATACGTACATCGCGACAGCCATGCCGTCGTATCTATTGCATTAGATGATCTGCTATTGGATAATATAGATCAACTGTTTGAACGCCGAACACTTGCTACAGCGAATCAAAAATCGCCTTTATCGGTAGTTAAAAATTGGTTAGAAGCAGGAGTCTCGATTCCCGCACAGATCCATTTTTTCTCATTGCGCGAAAATCCATTGACATTCTATACAATCCAACGTATTGAAAATATCGGCAAATGGGAAGCTTTTCTACAAGAATATGCAGCGGACTATATACAAACCGTTGACAGCTCTGAACGGCTAACTTTAGTGCAGTCTCCTTCGCTCCCGACCATACTCTCCAATGAACATTACGCACTATTTCGTATCGGTCTTCCAGAAAAGGACAGCGAGGAGAAAATGAAAGCGATATGGTCGATAGAAAACGATTGGGTGTATGTTCGGAATCTCCCTCTCCTTTCGACGGAAAAAACAAATACACATATAACCTACCGTGACATCGACGGAAAGTCTCAATTACTCGCCAACCTGTCCAAAAATCACATAACCTTGGCTGGCGAATGGGAATTTAATGCTGAGCATCCAAGCAGTGGACAGGTACGTAAACTTAAACGGGATGCAGATCTTTTTTTCTTATTTTGGAGCACACTTTCGCTGGAGCAGATGCCTACATTTACTAAGTACATATCGGTTCTTTCTGACATCGAGGAGACCATACTGAAAGACAATTCGTATGGATATACAGACCTAGTAATACGTAATAGAACGACTACACAGAAGGATACTATTGTAGTATACGATTACGATGAAGATTTTAACAGTATCGAAAAAAAAGAGGTACAGGAAACTAGCGTGCCCGTGATCGAAAGTGTTTGGAAGGGAAATGTGCCGTTGGCTTCTTTACTACCCGATAAGGTATTCTATAAATTAAATAAAACACATACCGACACCGTTATCTTATTGTCTACAGATAAGCGCGGCGAATTTCCACCAACTTTTGTAGCTACAGCAATCCCGTTTCACATACAAGTTGATTTTAGCAATACACCCGATTCATGGAATGGTCAAATCTTCACTTGGCTACACCAACGTGCCGTCAGGGTAAATATTGAAACCTCTCTTAAAGATAATAAAACACTTAAAATCAATGGTGATATCTATTATAAGGAAAAGTAACTATTTAATGTGGTCGACTATTCCACGAACCTCTGTGATACACGCCTGGAACGGCATGGTCTCCCTCCTCAAAATCAAACCTAACATAACGGACATCTGATAGCTCTGTGAACGAATAGGTGGTAGAGACCATAAACTGTTTTGCTCCTGCCGTTCCCATTTGCTGCGTCAAGATGGTACTTTCTGCTATCTCGATAGCAACCGTGTCGCCCGATGTCTCGAGGTATCTAATTTGTACATTTGGCCATGTATTATTAATGATTGCTTCTATCTTTTCTGCTGTCAAACTATCCGCGCGGACGTCCCGTACCTTAACGGGTCTAAAATCATTAGCGAGGGTATCGAATTGGTACTCCCAAAGAGCCTCCGCCGGCACATAATGTAATGGATTTTCTACGCTCCTTGGTTTATCTAACGACATCGTGTCTGCTTCATCTTGCACGTCGCCCTGCTGCCTTGATTGATTGCAACTTACAATCAGCAATAACAATCCGATGGCTATTGTTTTGATATGCATATAGGTAATCCTTTCTTTGACACAACGTATAAAGATTGAATATGTTTCGGAGAAAATTAAAAAGGCCTCAACCGGGGAGATTGAAGCCTTTTACTAACTAACCAATTATTAACCTAAATTATGAATTGTTGATACAATAACAATTAATATGCCAAATTTTAAAAAAGAACACAAAAAATAATCCGTATTTTTGACGCATGGAGCTTCAAAAAATACTAAATAGGATGCAGATTGCAGAATTGAATGCGATGCAACATGCTGTCCTAAACACCTATGATAGTACAAGAGATTTCGTTTTACATTCGCCTACGGGAAGTGGTAAAACACTTGCTTTCGCTTTATTGCTCGCACAACAACTAGAAAAAGATAAGCAGGGTGTGCAAGCATTGATCCTAGTACCGACACGGGAATTAGCGCTTCAAATAGAACAGGTTATGCGCAAAGTACTTGCCGGTTTCAAAGTAACCTGCGTGTATGGGGGGAATGACACGAAGACGGAACGCAATAAGCTTCGCGAAGCTCCAAGCTTATTAATTGGAACTCCCGGACGCGTAATGTATCACATCGAACGGACGTACTTGGATCCTTCTACGATACAGACACTTGTCTTGGATGAGTTTGACAAATCGCTAGAATTTGGTTTTCAAGGACAGATGCAATATATCATCGAACAGCTACCGCGCCTGCAGCATCGCATTCTCACTTCCGCAACGAAGATGATAGATATTCCAAGTTTTACCGGAATCGGTGATTTTGTTACGGTTGATTTTTCCGCCGATGCAGACATAACCCCTAAAATTACGATAAAGAAAGTAATCACCCCCGCGCAATATAAATTAAGTTCCTTGTTTAAGTTGCTGTGCAAGAACGGAGAAAAGAAAACGCTTATTTTCTGTAATCATCGCGAAGCAGTAGATCACATTAGTGAGTTGCTTGAAAATCGGGAAATCATCCATGATATGTTTCATGGCGGTTTAGAACAAGAAGACCGTGAGCTTGCCTTGCTAAAATTTCGTAACAACTCCAATCGTATTTTGATCACGACGGATTTAGCCGCCCGTGGACTAGATATACCCGAAGTAGATGTAATTATACATTACCAATTACCCTACAAAGGGGATGCTTTTATACATCGTAACGGCCGAACCGCACGTATGCAGGCCAGTGGAGAAGTATATGTTATCTTGAAACCCGAAGAGGAATATCCTTATGTGCCGGAAGACAGCGAAACCGTAGTTTTGGAAGATGAGTACCCTCTCCCACCGAACTCACCTTTTGCAACACTTTACGTTACTGGGGGTAAAAAAGACAAAATCAATAAGATAGACATCGTAGGTTTTCTGTTAAATCTGAATGACATATCCAAAGAACAGGTCGGTATAATCGAGGTCAAAGACAAGGAATCCTATGTAGCCGTAGAACGTTCGATAGCGGCCAGCATCATCAAACAAGCAAACAATCAAAAGATCAAAGGCCGGAAGGTACGGGTTGGTAGAACGTAGGGTTTTTATCTATCTGCCCAAGACGTCTATCGCCTTACTTTCATCCGATATACCGTAAAACCTCTCTCGGAACCAACATTGTAACATCACCTTTGTGGAGTAAAATATCGCGGACTATCGTCGAAGAAATGTGAGCTAATCCGGATTTTGCCATGAGAAAATACGTTTCTATTTCTGGTGCGAGCAAAAGGTTGTTCTGCGCTATCGCGTTTTCGAACTCGAAATCACCGATATTGCGCAAACCGCGAAGTAGGTACTTCGACTCTATTTGCTTGCAAAAGTCAATGGTAAGACCTGAAAATTGCTTTACCTCCACTCTTCCATTTGATTGGAATAGATCCGAAATAGCTTTTACACGATCATCGAAAGACATCAATCCCTTTTTCGTACTATTCACGCCTACCGCAATCACAATCTTATCAAATAAGGATAGGCCTCTCTCAACGATATTTTGATGGGCGTATGTAAAAGGATCGAAGGATCCGGCAAAAACGGCGGTTTTCATATGCGACAAAATTTAGAGATTTACGAATCAAGTTTATAAAAGCTAAATGCAGAATAACCATATTTCCTCGTTTCAATGTAAAATGGAGCGTCGTCCATTTTTCGCGTAGACGGATGCTCAATAACCATTGTCCCACCTGATTTCAGCAATTCATTTTCTATGATGAGATTCGCCAATTGCGGCAATGACGCTAAATCATAGGGCGGATCGGCAAAGATGAAATCATACTGATCTTTACATGTCGTAATGAACTTCAACACGTCCGCTTTACGCGTGTGAATAACGTCGATCTTTAGTTTCTTCGCTGTATCGTTAATAAACTGTAAACATTTGAAATGGATATCAACAGCCTCCACCGATATTGCGCCGCGAGAGACTAGCTCAAAACTAATATTACCTGTTCCGGAAAAAAGATCGAGGCAAGTACATTCGTCTAAGGCAATCCGATTGTCCAAAATATTGAACAGCGCTTCCTTGGCAATATCCGTCGTCGGGCGAACAGGCAACGTTGACGGCGGAGATAAGCGCAACCCACCATATTGTCCGGCTATGATACGCATAAGAGAGCATTTGCTATAACATTAAATTTATTGGCTTCCTCCGCTATGTTTTCATCATCTGCATACAAATCCAACTGAGCCTGCATAAACTCGGTGCGATTCGTAAAATGAGAAAGTGCTACACTATACTCATGTTTCGCATCAATGCCTGATAAAAGTATTTTATGGAGTTTAATAGGCAAATCGAACGCTTGACATGTTGTTAGAACAAAATAATTTAAATCGTCAACATTCTTTATATCGAATACATTGTAAAATAAAAACCTTCCATTTTTAAAACCAAATAATTCTACCTGTGTATTGTTGAAATGAGCACCCAACACCGCACCCTGCATGGGAATATATGTTTGAACTTCACTCAAAATAAATTGAAAATCAGCTGCAAATTTCGCATGGGGAAAGATGGCCCGCCAACGATTGTATAACAATAGATCATATTGATAACATGCCGTTATCTGTAAGTTATCTAATGTATAAACTTGCGTGCGTTCTACGTGATCATCTATCAAAAACGTCTGATACAAAGGGTGATTTTCCTCTTCATACACTTCCGTCGGAATAAACACTAAGCTTTGTACAGGCAAGCTAATAAATACGTACTGAAACGGTAAACCTAACAACTTGATCGCCTCCGCGTTGGGCTCATTTGCCGGATACCTAAACATTGCCTGAACTTCGTTCGATTCGTCCACAACAATTAAAGTATCCTCTAAAAAGTCAGCTTTTACAAACAGTTTATACTGTGGTATATAATGTAAGTGGAAATTCTTTGATGTGTATTTCATTCTCAGCACCGCTAGGCTATTTTATATGTTAACAAAATTAGCTTTTCCAATTGATATGACCAACCTTTTCCCTAACTTTGATTATGCATATTCAGAACCTGCTTACCCAACAGTTTGTGTGGCAACCGACCCAACAACAGCAGGAATCATTTATACTTTTGGAAGATTTTTTAAGCGCGTTTAGTCCGACAACTTGCTTTATTTTAAAGGGTTACGCCGGGACAGGAAAGACAACCATCATTAGCGCTCTAGTGAAGATTTTACCTGTGTTACAAAAGAAAACAGTCTTACTGGCACCTACCGGACGTGCTGCAAAAGTGATGCGTCATTATTCCGGTAAAAAAGCATTGACTATACATAAGAAGATATATCGGAAAAAATCTGCCGCCACCTTGGAGTTAGACTTTACGCTAGCAGAGAATCCGCATGAAGACACTTTATTTATTATCGATGAGTCCTCTATGATTTCTGATTCAAGGGACCAATTCTTATCCAGAAGTTTACTGGATGACTTGATCCGATATGTACAGTCTGGCGGAAATTGTTGCCTCATGTTCGTTGGAGATACAGCACAACTTCCACCAGTCGGTATGTTGGAAAGCCCCGCCTTAGACCCGAACTACCTCGAGACGAATTATAACTTAGAGGTCTTTCGTTACGAACTTAAGGAAGTCGTACGACAACAGAAGGCTTCGGGTATACTCTACAATGCAACAAAAGTACGCGACGATATTGATTTGGAAAAGCAAGAAGCTAATCTTGCATTTCCACAATTCCACACCAAGGGGTTTACAGACATCTTCCGGATGAACGGTGATAAGCTCCTTGAAGGCTTGCATTACAGCTATGACCGCTTTGATATAGCGAATACCATCGTGATATGCCGTTCTAACAAATCTGCAAATTTATATAACCAACATATCCGAAATCAAATTCTCTTTCGCGACGAAGAAATTACTGGCGGAGACTTGCTCATGGTTGTACGCAACAATTACTATTGGCTGCAGCAACATGACGAGAAAAACACGGGATTCATCGCCAATGGCGATTTAGCGAAAGTACAGAAAGTAAGTAATATACACGATCAACATGGTTTTCGCTTTGCCGATATATCCTTGGAATTAATAGATGATGATGAGCTGGAGCCGATTGTATGTCGCGTCCTGCTCGATAGTCTACATGTAGATGCACCAAACATGCCATATGAACAACAACAGCAACTGTACGAGTCAATTGCGCTGGATTATGTGGACATTCCTGCCAGAAAGGACCGACTGGATGCTATCAAAAAAGATCCTTATTATAATGCCCTGCAAATTAAATTCGCTTACGCTATTACCTGTCATAAGGCGCAGGGAGGGCAATGGCCTTGTGTATTTGTGGACCAGGGATATTTGAACGATGAAATGCTAAATACGGAATTTCTACGTTGGTTATACACCGCCGTCACTCGCGCCACCGAGCAGTTGTTTTTGGTTAATTTTAACCCTAAATTTTATGGCGAATAACGATTTTGACCCTACACTCGTTAATTTTCTAAAAATAGATATTAGGCAATATCAGGCGAAAATATTTAGTCTGGACTTTATTCATCGCCATGGTTTTACCGAGCAAAGCTTGTTAGCATACTCGTATCATCCCGATAATCAGGTTTCTTTTCGGGCGTCATGGCTGCTGGAGCATGTTTGCATGCAACAGCCAAAGCTCATTTCGCAAATATATGATTCTTTTATAGGAGGATTGCCCAAACAAAAACACTGGGGAACCATCCGGAGCTATACTAAAATAGCGATGTTAGCTACTAACAGAAAGACGACGATAATCCGCACCGTCGAACAAGAAGAAGTCCTGATCGAACAATGTTTTCAATGGTTAATCGACCCAGAATGTCCAGTAGCCGTTGTCGTCAACTGTCTGGATATACTGTTCAACCTGCGTCATAGAAATCCTTGGATAGAAAATGAATTGAAAGCGCAGATCCAACATCTGCTCAAAAAGCCGACGCCAGCATTAGCTAGCAGGGCAAAAAGGATATTGAAAAAGATGGGTTAAAACAGTGTATTCCCTTTATGGAAAGTATTTTTTCCCAGGTGTTTAAATGCTAGTTCGGTACATTCCCGCCCACGAGAAGTACGCATGAGATAACCTTCTTGTATTAAGAAAGGTTCATATACTTCTTCAATCGTCCCTTCATCTTCACCGACTGCAGTAGCAATTGTTTTCAATCCGACAGGACCGCCTTTGAATTTCTCGATGATCGTCGCTAAGATTCGATTATCCATTTCGTCCAAACCGTTTTCATCTACGTTCAAGGCATTCAATGCATACTGTGCAATAGCTTTATCAATAGATCCATTCCCTTTAATTTGTGCGAAATCCCTGGTTCTGCGTAGTAAAGCATTGGCAATACGAGGTGTTCCCCTGCTTCTCCGTGCAATCTCATAAGCCCCCTCTTCCGTAATTGGCGTATTTAAGATATGAGCCGACCTTAACACAATTGTAGTTAATAGTTTAGCATCATAATATTGAAGCCTTGAATTAATTCCAAAACGGGCACGTAGTGGAGCAGTTAACAGCCCTGATCGGGTCGTAGCACCGATAAGGGTAAAGGGGTTTAATGAAATTTGAACGGATCGCGCATTAGGTCCTGTCTCCAACATAATATCTATCTTGAAGTCTTCCATTGCCGAATACAGGTATTCTTCAACTAATGGGCTTAAGCGGTGAATTTCATCGATGAACAACACATCTCCTTCTTCCAAATTGGTCAAGAGTCCTGCTAAATCACCTGGTTTATCCAATACCGGACCTGATGTGATTTTAATATTCACGCCCATTTCGTTGGCGATAATATAGGATAACGTCGTCTTGCCTAAGCCGGGAGGTCCGTGTAACAGTACGTGGTCTAGCGCTTCGCTACGAAGTTTGGCAGCTTTTACAAAAATAGATAGGTTTTCTAGAATTTTCTCCTGCCCCGTAAAATCTTCAAAAACCTGCGGTCGTAAAGCCCTCTCTATATCCCTATCGACAGGATTTAGCTTTTCTGGATTCGGGTCAAGATATTCATTCATACTTGTGCGAAGTTAACTAATTATATTTCTTAAACCAACTCCCTACTTTTAACTGGATAACTCCGAAAAATGCTTCTCTAAAAATCCGCGTACTCATTTTAGAAACTCCGTGCGTGCGATCGGTGAATATAATTGGTATCTCGACTACTTTGAAGCCATATCGAATGGCTGTAAACTTCATTTCAATCTGGAATGCATAACCAATAAACCTGATTTTATCAAGTGGAATCGTTTCCAGCACCCGTCTTGAAAAGCAGACGAATCCGGCCGTGGCATCTTGGATATCAATCCGCATGATAAACCGCACATAGGCCGATGCAAAATACGACATTAATACACGGCTCATGGGCCAATTCACGACATTGACTCCTTTGATATAACGGGATCCTATTGCCATGTCGGCACCCTCCAAACACGCTTGTCGTAGACGGATCAAATCCTCGGGATTATGGCTAAAATCAGCATCCATCTCGAAAATATGAGCGTAATGGCGTTGCAAAGCCCATCGGAATCCATGGATATAAGCTGTCCCCAATCCCAACTTTCCAACTCGCTCCTCTATAAACAGTCGCTGAGGATATTCCTGCTGTAAAGTCTTTACAATATTTGCAGTGCCGTCCGGAGAACCATCGTCAACGACCAAAATATCAAACGGAATAGACAGGGAAAATACCTTTCGAATGATTTTCTCTATATTTTCTTTTTCGTTATATGTCGGAATAATAACTAAACTGTCTACCACGTTTGATGAAGTATTATTAGGTGCTTTTCTTAATCAATACCATGTGTCATTTTCCGTAACTTGCTGCTAAAGATCAACAACAACAAAGCTGCTGCGATTGGAATGGATGCAACGATATAAAAGAATATTGACATGGAATACTCCTCAGAAATCCTGTCAATATAGGATCCGGTCATGCCAGCAATAAAATTCGCGATAGCTGAGGCAGTAAACCAAAGCCCGAAAAGCAATCCCACAAATTTCTTGGGTGACAGCTTACTAATATACGACAATCCTACCGGTGATAAACATAGTTCACCCGTCGTATGAAAGAAATAGGCAAGTATCAACCACACCATACTGACCGAAGCCGTTGTTGCTCCCGCGGGAATGGAACTGGCTCCGAAAGCCAGAGCGACAAAACCTACACCTACAAGCAGCAGTCCCAAGGCGAATTTAACAGCACCAGAAGGGTTCCACATTTTCTCCCACATTTTACTGAAAGAAGAAGCTAACGTGATGATGAAGAAGGAATTTAAAATTTGAAACCAGGAAACGGTCACTTCCGTTTGATCAGCACTGAATTCGCGGTATACCTTCCAAATACCCAACCCCCAGATAATAGCGAAAGATAACGCGGTAAATAAGATCGTCAAAGGATAAGTGGGGGCAATTTTTTTCGCTAGGCCGTACAAGACCCAGGTAACAATCATGATTGGAAAAATAGTCAGGGCTGCATCGACCCATTTAAAAGTTAGTCCAGCATTTCCGTCCAAAACCCGTTGTGTGTAGTCTTTGGCAAATATCGACATGGAGCCGCCGGCCTGTTCAAAAGCAAAGAAGAAAAACACACTGGCCAACATCAGGATTCCCGCAACGATAAGTCGATCACGAACAACATGTTTGGGTGTTTCCTCTTCCGTAGCCTTCTCTACGTGCTCTTGGGGCTTATGCGTTGTATCGGGCTTCTCTCCTATGACACCAAATATCTTTTGTGCAAAAAAGAATTGCAACATACCAAAGAACATAAATACACCTGCCAGTCCGAAGCCATAATGCCAGCCAATCTTCTCGCCGATATAGCCACATAGCAACATGCCCAGGAAAGCTCCTGCATTGATACCCATATAAAAAATGGTGTACCCCGCGTCTTTCTTTGTACTCGTATTGGGATATAACTGGCCCACCATGGAGGAGATATTGGGTTTAAACAAGCCGTTACCAAGGATCATTAAAACTAATCCCAAGTAAAAAAAGCTGTCTCCAAACCCTTCGAAGGCCATGGACAAGTGCCCCAAGGTCATGATTAAGGCCCCGAGTAGAATTGCTTTCCGATAGCCTGTAAGCTTGTCCGCGATCATTCCCCCGATCAAAGGTGTGAGGTATACTAGACCTGTGTACCAGGCATAAAGTTGCATGGCTTCTGCATTTGTCCATCCCCAGCCACCTTTGACAATTTCCGTTATGAGGAACACCGTCAATAGGGCGCGCATACCGTAATAGCTAAAACGTTCCCACATTTCGGTAAAAAACAGGACAAATAAACTTGCGGGATGCCCCATCACCATTTTGTTGTCAATGCCCTGCTTGGTAAGGTGATTTACCAGGACTTCGTCTTCTTTTTGTTGAATCATCTTTTTAAGTTATAGTCATCAAAACCAAAATCATCTAGATGCGTTTTTCCTAATTGATTTTGGTAACTTCGCTACAAAGAAAATAAAAATTCTAGCTTTTTCCGTTATCTCCATTTTTAATTTTGTAAAATTTCAATTACGGCTTACTGAAAAAATATAAAAAATGCATTAGCAACACGGGTAATTTATAACGTCTTAAATCGCTCCAGCAATTTTTTGGTGGCTAAAATACCTTCTACCTCCGGGAGTGTCTTACCTTCGTATTCAATTCCGACATAGCCTTTAAAGCCCGACTCTTTCACAATTTTCATCATACGATGATAATCGATGCCCGTTTCATTACCATTTACATCGAAATCATGCGACTTAGCACTGACACCTTTGGCATATGGCATTAAATCCTGTACACCTTGATAACGGTCGTATTCATAGAAGTTACCAAAGTCCGGTAAACTTCCGCAGTTCTTTTTATCTACCGCTTTCAATACGCCCGATAACCAATCTCCGTGCGACGAAATGCCACCGTGGTTTTCAACAATAACGTTTATTTTCGCCTTGCTGCCGTAGTCCGCCAACGCGCCTAAACTCTCCACGACGCGTTGTGCAACCTCCTCCGGTGTTCCCTTTCCGGCTGCGTTTACTCGAATAGATTTACAGTCTAAAAAAGCAGCGGCATCTACCCACTTATAGTGGTTCTCTACCGCTTGGAGGCGCTTGGTGTTATCTTCGTCGCCTAGATTCCCCTCGCCATCGATCATAATCATCACATTTTTAACACCGTTGTCTTTGGCTCTATTGTTTAGGTCTTTCAAATAGGCCATATCCTTCGCTTTATCTTTAAAGAATTGATTTACATACTCTACGCCGTATATATTGAGCTTTTTCGCCGCAAATTCGGGAAAATCAATATTTTTCAGATCCCCAGCAAATAGTGTTTTGTGAAGAGACCACTGTGCTAACGAAATCTCAAACCATGGTTTTGTCGCTGCAAATACATCTAAAGAAGGTGCTACCGCTACCCCTGCTGCTGCTAGACCTAAGTTTTTTAAAAATGTTCTTCTTGAGTTCATGGATTATTAGGTTTTGTTAAATATTTGCCCATCCAGACGTCAACACATCTGCAATATGTTTCGTCTTGATTGGTAGTTGATGTTTATCAATATATCCTTGTAGTTGTAATAAACAAGAGCTATCTGTCGAAATAATATAGTCAGCTTTTACGGCCATCGCATTTTGTATTTTTTGTTCGGCCATCGCCGCCGATATGCCTTCAAATTTTACGGCAAAAGTTCCACCGAACCCACAACATGTCTGCTGATCGCGCATTGGGATAACCTCGAGCCCCCCTACTTGCGTTAATAGCTGCCGAGGTTCATCTTTAATTTTGCACTCCCGTAACGCTGAACAAGAATCATGGTAGACTGCGGTTCCCACTAATTCCGCTCCAAAATAATCTTTTTTAAGCACATTTACCAAAAAGTCGCTCAATTCATAGATGTTTGACTGGATATTACGACAGCGATTATGCACCGTAGAATTCGTAAATAAATCATCATAACCGTTCTTTATCATACCCGTGCACGAAGCCGATGGCGACACAATAAAACAATCTTCAGCAAAATCATCAAGGAATTTAAGTCCGATTTGTTTGGCCTCGTCCCAAAACCCAGCGTTATAGGCGGGCTGTCCACAACAGGTTTGCTTGGGGTTATAAACTACATCACATCCTGCCTTTTGCAACAATTTAATGGTACTAAATGCAGTCTCAGGATAAATTTGATCTATAAAACAAGGGATAAATAGCTCTACCTTCATATTGTCATAGCCTTATTGAATCGTAGTAAACGAAAGAGCAAACCACATCCAATGATAAAAAATATAGAAAGAAATAATGCCGAATAACGTATATTATGTGTAAACTGCTCGATCAATCCAAAAGAAAACAATCCTAACACGACAGCCAGTTTTTCTGTGACATCATAGAAACTAAAGAACGACGTCGTATCTTTCGTGTTTTCCGGTAGGAATTTAGAATAAGTAGATCTCGATAAGGACTGAATGCCGCCCATCACTAACCCAACCAAACAAGCTAAAACATAAAATTCGATTTCTGTTTTTATGATAAACGCCGATACACACACAACTATCCATACCAATACGACAGCGATTAGAACCTTAATATTACCAAACCTTTTCGAAAGCTTGGACATTAGAAAAGCCCCCAATATGGCGACGAGCTGAATTAACAATATGGTGATGATCAGTTTAGAGGTCTCCAGCTGAAGTTCTTTTGCACCAAAAGCAGCAGCTACGATCATTACTGTTTGCACACCGGCAGAATAGAAAAAATAAGCTGGCAAAAAACGGCGAATACGTTGCATTTTCTTTATACGCCGCATCACGATACGAAACTCTATTATTACGGTACGAAAGACCTTCTTAGAAGCGCGGATCGTTGATTTTTGATTATTAGGAAGTGCTACGAACGGGATGATGGAAAATCCTGCCCACCATATACCTACGAGCAAGAACGATAATCGCGGACCAAAAGATGGCTCTGTTATACCAAACCATTCGGGTTTTAAAATAAACACCAGACAGATGAGCTGTAATGTAACACACCCTACATAACCGTACGCAAAACCCTGTGCACTCACACTATCTTGTTTATCTATCGTGGCTATTTCTGGCAAATAGGAATTGTTAAATAATACACCGCCTATGTACCCCATTGCAGCCAATCCAAACAATATTACCCCTAATTCAAGGGTCTCCAAACGAAAAAAGAAAAGCCCCATGCAGGCTATCGCTCCAAAATAGGTAAAAAACATCATCATTGTCTTCTTTCTTCCTTGTACGTCGGCATAGGAGGAGAGAAAGGGCAATAGAAACGCCATGAAGAGATAAGAGAATGCCAAAGCAAAATTGGTAAGAGCAGTATTGATTACCTTAAATCCGAAAAAATGGACAATATCACCATTTTCTGCTGTCTGTGTAATGGCTGTATAATAAGCCGGAAAAATGGTCGATGTGATAACCAGATTGTAAGCAGAGTTCGCCCAATCAAACATCGACCAAGAGCGAATCAAGCGTTTGTCGTTTTTTTCAATAACACGCATAAATAATAGCGAAGATAGTAAAAAAATAGTGATTGATGATCTAATAGTTCTCTCGGACAAAGGTCATAATACGGGCGACCTCTTTACGTACCGGAGCAGCTGAGCCTAAAAAATTATTATTGAGAAAAGAGAAAGCCAAGGTTCGTCCCCCACGCGTATAGATATACCCGCTTTGGCAATGTACACTTTTTATTGTACCCGTTTTAGCCCACACAAACGGCAACCCACCATCCAATCGGTAGGTTGTCTTCAGGGTCCCCTCTTTCCCCCCGGCGGCAAATAAATATCGAAGTTTGTTCTCTTCGGGCACCGATTGCGCTATCATTAACAGGAGTTCCACCACGCTTCTCGCGGTAACTTTATTGTAAGGTGATAAGCCACTGCCGTCGTATAGATCTATTTTATCCGTGAAATAAGCATAGTAAGTAGCTTCCATGTCTTTTCTTAAACGATCAGTATTAAATTCTCCATATTTATTCATTGCCGCGGTCATCATCAACTGTTCTGCCAAAAAATTATCGCTGATCAACATCATTTCTCGTAATATATCTTTTGTAGCGACAGAAAATAAAGTATCTACTTTCGTAGGTTTGGGATATTGAATTAATTCTACCTGTTTTTGTAGGGTGTCCTGCAATAGCTGTACGAACAGTTCATCGGAATATTTAAAAGGTTTATGAACCAGATAGTTGTCTGGAATTCGCGCACTACTAATAAGGAAAATATTCTCGTCAAATTTTCGGCGAATTCTGAAGCGGTTCGATTCTGCGAAGGCTTGTTTTTCAACCGCAAATTGGAAGCGCTGCGGAAAAACCGTTAGTCTATTCCCAGTACTTTTAAAAGTAACGACATTGCCGTAAATTGGAAATGGCGTTATTTCAGGTTGGTAATACGCATCGTAATCCTCCATTGCCCACCCTTTACGATAAAATGGCTCTTCTGTCCGCACCTCTCCTACGTAAAATAACTTTTTATCCGTTGCTGATAGAAAGTTATACACGATACCAGCACCCAACTTTGGATGTAGAAAAGTGGGATCACCCGTCCCCCAAAAGAGCAAAGAATCTCCCTTTTCTATATAATGAATCGCCGGTATCGAATCGCCAATATGCTTAAGTACGGCGAACAAGGTAAATATTTTTGTATTGGAAGCCGGTGTATAATGCTTATCTTCATTTAATCCCAACAGAAACCGATTCTGCTCGATATCATAGAGACTGAAACTGAAAAAGTGATTTTTTAATATAGGTGATCGATCGAGTTCCCTCTGTATTAGGTTGATATCTTGTGAACTCACAATGGAAGACCAAAAGGATAAGACGATTACAGAAAACAGAAATTTATTCATAAGGAAAAAGCAGTCAAATTTACTTAACGTCCTAGCACGTACTTAATACCGCCTATTAAGTGCTTCTGAAAGTAAACTTCATCATAGGATTCCTCGGTATGTCCAAGCGCGGTATAGAATGAGCGCCCACCATCAAATTCTCTAAACCAGGCAATCGGATGAAACTTACCCATTGTTCCGCCTTCGTAACTTTGCTCATCTAAAGTCATAAGAATATGCAATCCCGGCTGTATATTTTTAAAATCATACCATTCGTCTTTATGCCACCAAACGTCTTGCAAATGTTCCGTGGCGGCATGTGTGCGGTCAACGACTTCAATTTTCGCTTCTTGCACTGGAGGATGCTGAGTAAAATAGCCTCCTACCAATTCACCATACCAAGGCCATTCAAATTCGGTATCAGAAGCGGCGTGAACACCCATATACCCCTTTCCCAAGCGGATGAAGTTTTGAAAAGCGACTTTCTGTTGCTCATTTAATACACTACCTGATGTATTTAAAAATATAACTGCAGCAAATTGACGTAAGCTGTCGGTCGAAAAATAGTTTGCATCTTCCGAATGGACAGGAATTATTTTTTCGGCCTTAAGCAGCTTTGTAACTGTTTCCACTCCTTTAGGAATGCTTTTGTGTCGATAACCTGTTGTTTTCGTAAAAATCAATATACGCTCCTGACCGTATCCCAAAAACAACTGTCCTACAAAAATCAATCCCATTAGCAAGCAAACATATTTCATAACGATTCTCTATTTCTGTAAAAATCTAAGCTTTCTAAAATCAGTTCTTCTTCCGCATAGATATTGTAATCACATTTACCGATCTCGGAAAGCAAGGCAAAACCCAATTTCTTCTCTTCGTTCTTTTTATCATTTTGCATCAGCCTGATAACTTCCGGATATATATCCTCCGAAAAGGAATACCGTTGGAACCTACTATCAAATGCTTGTGCTATTTCAGACAAATCTGCTGTCGGAAGACCGTTGATCCTGTGCGCGATATAGGCCTCGCAAATCATACCTAACGCTATTGCTTCGCCATGTAAAAGTGGGTCAGCGTCGTGAGCCAGAGAGTATCCCTCTATCGCGTGTCCAATGGTGTGCCCGAAGTTCAAGATTTTCCGCATACCTTTTTCAGTCGGATCTTGCGTAATAACTTCGTTCTTAATTGCCACTGAACGAAAAATGACATCATCTAAATCATCTGTTTTCAGATTGACTCCTTTAGCCTTTATAAACAAGTCCTTATCATGGATCAAGCCGTGTTTAATAACTTCGGCAAAACCAGAACGCATTTGACGTTCATCCAACGTTGAAAGAAATTGACCGCTAATAAAGACTGCTTGAGGCTGGGTAAACGTCCCTACTATATTTTTCACGTTGTCTAAATCTATTCCAGTTTTCCCTCCCACCGATGCGTCTACCTGAGAGAGTAGCGTCGTTGGAATCTGGATAAAATCTATTCCCCTTTTATAAGTAGAGGCAGCAAACCCGCCCATATCCGTCACCACGCCTCCTCCAAGATTTATCATAAGCGCTTTTCGATCTGCGCCAAAGTCGAGCATGGTTTTCCAGACACCAATACAGAAATCAATATTTTTATTTTCTTCCCCGGGATCTACTTCAATAATGTCGTAATCCGTTATCTCTGAAAGCGCCGACTGCAATATAGGCAAACAATAGTCGTTCGTATTTCGGTCAACCAACACCAATATTTGGGAATAGTTTCGTGAAGTAACAAACGCTTCTAAAGATTCAAGATTTTTTTCGAAAAATATCTGATAACCAAGACTGGCAAGCTGTTTTGTCATGTATGATGATGTTTGAAATAAATTATTGCACTAAATTAAACAATTTTTACTTGCTGACCATCAAATTCGATGATGTCTCCCACTTTTACCTTTAATCTTTTTCGATAATCTACTTGGCCATTGTATTTTACCAATCCCTCTTCTACCACGAATTGGGCCATGGCACCGTGTTCTACCCAATTCATGACTTTTAGCAATTGAATTAATTGAATATAATCCCCTTTTAATATAAAATTTTGCATATCCCTATTTCTACTATTTTCAACAGTTTCGTAAAGATAGGCGTTATCATACTAAGTGGTAAATAATATGAGTAAAAAAAAGGATAATTATCGTTAACTATAAAAGCTTATCTGCTGCCGAAAAGGAACAAATAGATGAAAATAATTATTTAATTTTGACCGTTAATATTTTACACGTATGATATCTGCCAATAACTTGGTTAAACTGGATTTTAACAACACTGAAATTGCATTCCGGAATAAATCCGACAAAGACCTCGAAAAAGCATACTGGCTTTTTAAAATGGTTTCAAGCAATGCGCTTATCAAAATCGGCACACCGTTGACTAATTTTGCGCTCAAAATAGGACTTCCCATACAGGGAATTATCCGAAATACCATTTACAAACAATTTTGTGGGGGTGAGTCTATTGAAGATTGTGACCAAGCAATCGCGGAGCTTGGACAAGCAAAGGTCACGACTATTCTCGACTACTCCGTAGAAGGAAAAGGAGCTGAAGGAAGCTTCGACGCCAATTGCGAAGAAATCCTGCGGACGGTGGCATACACCAATCGCAATAAGCACACTTCGTTCTGTGTATTTAAGCCGACAGGTCTGGGTCGCTTTGACTTATTTGCCAAAATGGATGCTGGTGAACACTTATCGTCGGATGAGAAAGCGGAGTTTGACCGAATCTACAAACGTATCGACCGAATCTGCAAAGCATGCTACGACGCGGGGCATAGGGTATTGATTGATGCGGAACATTCCTGGGTACAAGACACTATCGATGATGTGGCGCGGGAAATGATGGAAAAGTACAACAAGGATAGCGTTACCGTTTATAACACATATCAGTTGTACCGTCACGACAAATGGGCCTCATTACAGGCCGACTTCGCTTATGCCCAAAACCAAAACTTCTACTTAGGCGCAAAGATCGTACGCGGCGCCTATATGGAGATAGAACGTGCACGAGCGGCGGAAAAAGGTTATCCCTCACCTATACAACCTAATAAGGAAGCTTGTGATCGAGATTACAATCTGGCGATCCACTTTTGTTTGGAACATATCAATCGCATTGGATTGGTAGCTGGTACGCATAATGAAGAAAGTTCTCGGTTACTGGCGGAAGAAATGATCCAACGTGGTATTTCCGCCCGAAATGAGCATATTTTCTTTTCCCAATTGCTCGGCATGTCGGACAACTTATCGTTTAACCTTGCAGAAGCTGGTTACAATGTCGCAAAATACATGCCCTACGGTCCTGTAAAAGCAGTTATGCCTTATTTATTCCGTCGGGCACAAGAAAATACTTCTGTCGGCGGACAAACTAACCGTGAACTGGAGTTGATCCAGAAAGAAAAGGAACGGAGACGACGTCTAAAATCATAAAAAGGAGGCTGTCTCAAAAGTAATTTTTGAGCAGCCTTTTTTTATTTTCTACTATTCTCCACATTATTTCTATTTTTTGTTGATATTTTATTCATCTATCCTGTTGTATATCAGCGTTCTGATCCC
>NZ_PVBQ01000007.1 GCF_002980525.1 Sphingobacterium haloxyli | reverse complement strand
CGCACCCGTGCGCCACTCTCATGCCCCTTAGCAAGCTAAGGGACAATCCCGTCCGACTTGCATGTATTAGGCCTGCCGCTAGCGTTCATCCTGAGCCAGGATCAAACTCTCCATTGTAAAAATGAATATTGACCCCGGTCATCTTTTTTATGACCGGATCGTCAGTAATTGTACTGTACGGCCCGGACCGAAAAAATTGTCTGTTCTGTTACAACTTTCCCCCCATAAAGGGTACTCGCTGCGCTACATGATCATCTATCTTAAAGAACTTCTGCACCTCCGCTTCGCGCTTCGGCTATCTCAACCGCTCCCTAAGGAACGGAATCTATCTCTTGTGTTTTTTACCCTTTCGGGATGGCAAAGGTAAGAAAGTTTAACGAAAACCAAAAATGTTTTTCAAATTTTCCGTACCCGGATCACCGGGTAACCTGCCCTCCCTCGCGGAGTGGTGCAAAGGTAGAAATTTTATGCATTCCCTCCAAGACTCCCATACCTTTTTACTCCAACATCAATACAATACATTGAAAATCTGAAAGATATTTTTTGTAACGCACGAACTCAACCACTGATGATTGACGAACTACTTCTTAAACACCCAATATTTCTGCATCAAGAAATTGAAACCAAGCGAAATGAGAATTTCCACAATAATTTTCGAATAATACGGGTTCAACGAAAGATGATCGACTAAAAGGAATATACCCATTGATTTTAAAGATATACTACCAATGACGACCATGACGAACTTCCCTAACTGCTTACCTACAGGTGCCCCTGTGCTATCAAAAGTCCAATATCTATTAATCGTAAAATTAACGACGGCTCCTAACGAGCCGCTGATTATATTTGATATATAAGCCGTAAAACCTAAGACTTGTATACAAATGGTATAGACAGAGAAGTCAAATAGTCCACCTAAAAAAGCAGACACTTGTGCCTTTCCGAAAGAAAGAATAAAATCACGTATTACTACTTTGCGCTTCTTTTTCATTCGTCGCAACCTCCTTGTTTTTCTTCTCCTCCCAGTCACGCTCATCACCCATATCCAATAATTTTTTGGTATCTACGCAATTGATAAAGAACAAAGCAACGCAGATAATAATCACTAGATAATTGATACTCCCAGCAAAAAGGATCTCGCATAACAACACTGCACATATAATGACTCGGATCTCCGTCGGCCCCAATAGGCCCGCATCAATAGTATATTTATCCGTTATTCGATAGCGTAACTGTGAAATAATCATTGCCCAACCGTACAAGGCGACCAACGCAAAACCCGAATATTTAAAATCCCCAGTCGCATAGAACACATAACCCAGCCCTATCATTACTGTACTGATCCAATCCATGACAATGTCTAATGCGAAGCCGTACCACTTTCGTGACTTGTTACGATAGTAAGCAATACGTCCATCTAGTGAATCTCCAAACCACTGCACGAAAAACCCTATAATTCCCAGCAGTAACCAAGGGCGCGCCACATACTCTGCCAAAAGAAAGCTTCCCAGTATCATCAGCGACCCAAATAGCCCAATAGCCGTAAGACCATCAGAGGAAATCCAATTAGGGATACGCGGAACCAGATAAGAGATCATTTTTTGTTCCGAAGAACTTAAAAAATTTGTTCTCTTCCGATCTTGGAAGAGCTTTTTATTTATTTTTTGACTCATATTGTAGTCTTTAAAACCAATTATTTTTTTTGTACCAAAGCAGACTGTCCGCCAACCCATTATCCAGCTCATATTGTGGCCGGTATCCTAGCTTCTGCATTGCATGTGTGATATCACAACCCCAATTCTCCGCAGTCAATTCTCTTAAACGTTCGGGATAAATCACAGGGGGCTGGGGGGATTTGCGATACAACCACTGCGAAATCTGCGCCACTGTTTTGACTATGGCATACGGCACATGAATGCGAATAAGCTTTTTACGGAATGTCCTTTTAAAAATCTCTGCCATTTCATAACGGGAATAAATACGCCCATCTGAAATATTAAAAATAGTTAATCCTTCTTGAGGAGAAATGCACGCGCGCAATAAAACGTCAACTAAATCTTTTACATATACAAAGGAAAGTTTTTGGGGGGCTCTTCCCACGTATGCATCCAACCCTTTGTTCATTGTATCAAACAAAATAAAAAGATCTTTCTCTCGCGGCCCGTATACCGCTGTAGGTCGAATAATCGAAACCGGCTTTTCCGCAAATTTCGCATGGATCATCTTTTCCGCATCCCGCTTACTCCGTCCATACATCGTCACAGGATTATAAGGCGTAATCTCTGTTATCGGTTCATCGAGATAGCCTACCGGCCCAATAGCCGCCAAGCTGCTCACAAAGACGAAACGAATAGGTGGTTGTGGAGCTTGAAAAGCAGCTTCCAACAGTCGTTCGGTTACGCCCGCATTCACAGCGATCATTTCTGCTTCCGATTTCGCTTTCGTCATCGCTGCCGCATGTATGATATAGGCATACGCTTCGCGAGAAAAAAGTTCGGCTAATGAACTTATTTGATTAAAGTCGGGATAAACGAATTTTTCAACGAATGGTTCGATATCGGCAATTTGACTGGATCGACGCACAGCAGCATGCACTTCGTAGCCAGCTTCATATGCTGCAGAAACTAAATGAAAGCCTACAAAACCGCTAGCTCCGGTTATTAAGATTTTCTTTTTCATATCGCTTTCTCGTACAGACGATAGCGCTTATAGAATTCGGCATTAATCTGTTCAATGGCATGGTTCATCATATAATTGTCGTCCAACATCCAGGAACATTCTGCGCCTTCAATTCCTGAGGGAATTGCATTTTTTATAATACGGCCGTAGAGGCACGCTTCTATACCTAATTTTCGATACCCCTCTAATACCCCCAGCATTAAGACCCGAATCATTTTGACCTTTTTCAAGCCAAAAAGCAATTTAAATATACCAAACGGCAATAGTCTACCTTTCTTTATCTGAATCAAAATTTCGTTAATATTCGGAATCCCTAGAGCAAAACCGACAATTTCCCCCCCTTTCTCCGCCACGATACAATATTTTGGATCCACGATCATCTTAAGTTCTTTAGCTGTATAATCAAACTCGTCATCGGTCATTGGAACGAAGCCCAGATTTTTGTCCCAAGCTCTATTGTACACCGTCTTTATTTTTTTCGCCTCGTTCGCAAAATCTTTTAAATTGATCTGACGTAAAATAATGCCCGATCGCTTCAATCGCTTCTCTAACTTTTCCAATAGCAGTACCGAACGCTGGTTGGCTGTTTTTGTCGTAACGAGATAAGCACGCAAATCTACTTTTTTACTGTATCCGGCATGTTCTATCAGTTCTAAATAATAAGGAGGATTATAGGGCATCATGACCATGGGCGGCCTATCAAAGCCGTCTACCAAAAGTCCACAAGTATCATTCGTAGTGAGATTAACAGGCCCTACAATACGGGTCCCTCCTTTGGACTTCACCCATTCGGCAGCCGTATCGAGCAAGTTATTCGCTACGGCCCGGTCATTAATCGATTCAAAGAATCCAAATTGTCCTTCGGATACTTTGTTAAAAGCATTATGGTTAGCATTCCATATCGCTAAAATCCGCCCTACAATATGCCCATCTTTATAAGCAAGAAAAGGCTGAGCTGACGAGTGTTTATAGAAAGGATGCTTATGAGGAGAGAGTAAATCCTGTTGCCCTAAAAACAATTCGGGGACATAATTTCGATCTTTTGCATACAAATCATGTGGCAAATCAATAAATTGAGCGATTTGCTTCTTTGTTTGAACAGGAATTATCTCTATCATTTCCCTAATTTATGAAAGACTCTACTTCCAATGTTTTGAATACTTTCGACATCTTGTCTACAGCTTCTTCTATTTGTTCAAAACTATGGGTTGCCATCAATGAAAAGCGTATAAGCGATTCTTCTGCAGGTACTGCCGGAGCAACCACGGGATTAACGAAAACACCATTATCCTGGAGCATCTTCGTAACATAGTATGTTTTATCGTTGTTACGGACAAAAATCGGCAAGATTGGACTTTCGGTAAAACCCAAATCGAAACCTTGCTCAAGTAAAAGTCTTTTTGCGTAATTCGTATTTGCCCATAGTTTTTCTATATGTTCGGGTTCCGTCTGGATAATCTCTAATGCTTTTAACGTTGACGCGACCGAGGCAGGTGTCATACTCGCACTGAACATTAACGAACGTGCTCGGTGTTTTAGGTACTCAATGGTGTCCACATCTGCTGCCACGAAACCACCCAAGGAAGCTAGCGATTTACTAAATGTTCCCATGATCAAATCGACTTTGTCCGTCAAGCCGAAATGAGAAGCCGTACCTGCTCCTTTTTCACCTATCACACCTAAACTGTGGGCATCGTCACATAAAATAGCAGCATCGTATTCATCGGCTACGGCAACCAACTCAGGAAGCTTTACAATGTCGCCTTCCATACTAAAAATACCATCTGTCGCAATGAGCTTAAAGCTATCTTCAGGAAGCCGAGCCATTTTGGACCGCAAATCATCCATATCGTTATGCGCATACTTGACGACCTTAGAAAAAGACAACCTACTCCCATCAATAATGGAAGCATGATTTCTTTCGTCTAGTAAGATATAATCATTACGCCCCGTTAAACACGATAGAGGACCCAAATTAGATTGGAAACCCGTACTGAATAATATTGCTGCTTCTTTACCTACATAGCTTGCTAGCTTTTCTTCTAATTCCACGTGGATATCCAGCGTTCCATTAAGGAAACGAGATCCCGCACAGCCTGTTCCGTACTTTTCCAGTGCGTCCTGCGCGGCTTTTATAATTCTCTTGTCTGTTGTCAAACCTAAATAAGAGTTTGATCCGAACATCAGCACACGTTTGCCATCGATCAAAACCTCCGTATCCTGTTTTGATTGAATAGGTCTAAAATAAGCGTAAAGATTATTAGACTTAATTGGCTCTAGTTCACTTTTCAGGAACTTAGATGTTCTTCCACTTAACTTTCCCGTACTCATGCTGTAGGTGTTTGTATTTTATGTGACATAATTTCTATAACGCAAGTTAATTTAACTTTTGACCTTTTTCAATCAATCGTCAAAAATAAATTAAAAAAAACAAAAATATACAATTCCCTTCCCATCAAGCCATTAATATATTTATGTTATTATTTGACAACTCTGTAGGACTCCTCTTGTATATTTTCCGTCCAAAAAAATCGGAGCAAACATACAAAATTCTCGCGAACGAATAATATTTAAAAACCATATAAATATCATAAAATTAAATTATTGTTAAGATATTACCAACAGTTTATCACGAAAAGTTCAATAAACTTATAAAATCGCTATTTTTGCGTTTAAATCAATTTGAAATGGCAATATCAGCAAATATCAATATCAAGAATAAACGTGCATCCTTTGAATATCACCTGTTAGATAAGTATGTAGCAGGGATTGGTTTGCTGGGTACCGAGATCAAATCTATCCGACAAGGAAAAGCAAATATTAACGACAGCTTCTGTGCGTTTTTTGAAGATGGCTTATACATTCGCAACATGCATATTGCCGAATACTCATTTGGCTCTTTCTACAACCACGAAGCAAAAAGAGATCGCCAGCTTTTGTTAACTAAAAAGGAGCTGAAAAAATTAAAAGAAAAGGGAGAAGAAAAGGGCTTTACTATCGTCCCCTTACGTATCTTCATCAACGACAGAGGCTATGCTAAAGTAGAGATAGCCTTAGCGCAGGGCAAAAAGGATTTCGATAAACGAGACACTATCAAAGAACGGGAAAGCAAAAGGGAACTTGACCGTGCGATGAAAAGGTAACGGGTCCCTTATTTATATGCTTGCGTATTTTCCTGGGGTGATCCCCTCACGCTGCCTAAACAGACGGACGAAATAATTTACATCGGAAAACCCCGAAGAAAAACAAGCTTCTTTAACATTACCAGATTGTTTCAATACCTTTTTAGCGTATGCGAGGCGCTCCCGTATGACAAACTCCATTGGGCTTATACCAAATTCCGCCTTAAAACTCCTTGAAAGCCTGCTTTTGCTCATCCCAACGTGTGCGCAGAGCTTATCTATGGACAGCTTTTCGGTCATATTTTCTTTTATATATTGTTTCAGACAAGTAAAAACCGAACTATTTTTTGCTGTCGACTCTTCAAGTACTAAGAGTCCCTGCATCTGCATAATGCGAATCATCAACTCTTTTAGCACCAAATCTGCCAAGGCTTCCTTGTGTATATCCCCACTTAATGTCACTTGAAAAAGCCGATTAGTTAAACGCGCCAGTTCATCATTATTACTAAAATGAAACTTATCTAGCTGAAAAGTCCAGTTTGCACGATGCTCTTTTTTGGGATAAAATTCGTTGAGGTAATCGACGACTTCTTTTATTTTATTTGCATCTACCGTAATAGCGGTACACTGGGTGGGTGATTCCATACGAGCTTCAGGAAAATCAATGAACATTTGCGTATATTCCGGCAATAACAGCGTTTCTCCTGGATAGTAATCGAATGAGACCTTATCTTGAAGATGCATGACTTTCTTCCCTTTTATCATATTAATAATGACCAAATCACTAAATTGAAGTGGAACTAGCGCACTTGCTTCATACGTTTCAAAAATGTTCACCTCAAAATTTGGCAACGTGTACGCTCGTCGGTTTTCCACTAAACTGTGGAGTTCTTTCGAGCTCGAAAAAGGTAGCATTTTCAGTTGATGATTTCGCTGCATGTGCTCTCCTATTGATAACGGATGACACTCAAATATAAGTAATTCGCGGATATCGTGCAAGTGGAACAGCTAGACTTCCTAATAGAAAAAGTTCGACCTCCTGGCATAACACGTACACTTTCTGACAGAACAGCAAACCTTTTAACACGGGAGCTATATTTCTGCCGAACAATTCAACCGATTATGCTACTATTTGCCCGGATAATGCTATCTCCAAAACATCTACGTCGTTACATTTGTTAAGCTAACAAACCGCGTTAAAATTGAGACAATATGAGTACAATTCAGAGACCCGCGTTCAAAGAACGTTATGACAATTACATCGGCGGCAAATTCGTCGCTCCCGTTTTAGGTAAATACTTCGACAATGTATCGCCTATAGATGGTAAACCGTTCACACAGGTAGCACATTCCAGCAAAGAGGATCTAGACTTGGCGGTAGATGCGGCTGCAAAAGCTTTCGAAAGCTGGAGTAAAACCTCCGCTACGGAACGCAGCATTATATTAAACAAAATCGCAGATCGCATAGAGGAAAACCTAGAATATCTCGCCGCTGTCGAAACTATAGACAATGGAAAGGCTGTTCGGGAAACATTAAATGCAGATATACCTTTAGCGATAGATCATTTCCGATATTTCGCAGGTGTTATCCGCGCAGAAGAAGGTTCATTAAGTGAACTTGATGCTAACACCGTGTCGCTCATCGTGCATGAGCCAATCGGTGTCGTCGCACAGATTATCCCTTGGAATTTCCCTATCTTAATGGCAGTTTGGAAACTCGCCCCGGCACTAGCTGCCGGCTGTTCTGTGGTACTTAAACCCGCGGAAAGTACGCCGACCTCGATAATGGTCTTAATGGAATTGATTGGCGATTTGCTGCCGGACGGGGTAGTGAACGTTGTCAATGGCTTTGGTTCGGAATTAGGGCGTTCACTTGTCACCAATCCGAAAGTAGCCAAAGCCGCCTTTACCGGGTCCACGGCTACGGGACGTATGGTCATGCAATATGCCACCGAAAACATTATCCCTGTGACGTTAGAACTAGGAGGAAAATCGCCCAATATCTTCTTCAGTTCCGTTATGGACGAAGAGGACGCATATTTAGACAAAGCGGTTGAAGGCGCGGTATTGTTTGCCCTAAATCAAGGTGAAATATGTACCTGTCCTTCGCGATTATTAATACAGGAAGATATATACGACCGATTCATCGCAAAAGTTATTGATCGTGTCAACCAGATAAAAGTTGGTGACCCGCTGGATCCGACTACGATGATGGGGGCACAGGCGTCCAAAATCCAAAAAGACAAAATCATGTCGTACCTTAAATTAGGTAAGGAAGAGGGCGCTGAGGTATTGACGGGTGGTGATGTCAATCACGTGGGTACAGGCTTTGAAGAGGGCTATTATATCCAGCCGACTCTTTTCAAAGGACATAACAAGATGCGTATTTTCCAAGAAGAGATTTTCGGTCCGGTACTCGCTGTGACAACGTTTAAAGACGAAAAAGAAGCAATTGAAATTGCTAACGATACGCTATACGGTTTGGGTGCAGGTGTATGGACACGCGATGCCCACCAGCTCTATCAGATCCCGCGTGCTATTAAAGCTGGACGCATATGGGTGAACCAATATCATGCTTATCCGGCAGGAGCGCCATTCGGCGGCTACAAACAGTCGGGTGTGGGGCGTGAAAACCACAAAATGATGCTGGCTCATTATCGCCAAGCAAAGAATATGTTGATTTCTTATAGCAAGGAGAAACTGGGATTCTTTTAGCGTATACATATGGTTAGGGGACTTCATACTTCCCCTAACTGTATTTATCTTTTAAAATTAATGATCATGATAAAACGACTAGATGTTACAGATGAAGCGAAAAAATTGATTCAAGAGTTGGTCGAGAAGCATGGCGAGCTGATGTTCTACCAGGCAGGCGGGTGTTGTGAAGGTACGCAGCCGCAATGTTTTGAAAAAGGAGGGTTCTATCCTCGCATGAACGATGCAATGATTGGACTGGCGGAAGGGTTCGAATTTTGGATAGACCGCGATTTGTTTGAATATTGGAAGTATGCACATTTCACGTTGGATGTGCTGGACGGGTTCGGTCCAGGTGGGTTCTCATTGGAAACACCGCTAGGTAAGACGTTTAAAGTACACTATCGGTTGTTCACTGAAGAAGAGCTGAATGATTTAGCACCTATTGTTCGTAGTGAGTAAGTTGGTAAGCCAGTAAGACTCTACTCTAAATCCAATCCGTGCACAACTGGAATAGGCTGTTTGTTATCATCCAAGGCAACGAAGGTAAACATCCCCTGAATTGCTAGTTCACGTCCATCTACATACATCTTTTCCAAGAAGACCTGTACCTTGACTTTGACACTCGTGTTGCCTACGCTATGCACGCGTGCGATAGCTTCGATGATACTTCCATTGGGTATAGCTTTCTCGAAGTCAATACGATCTGTGGAAACCGTTACCAGACGTTTACGACAAAACCGAGTCGCTGCCATAAACGATACTTCATCCATAATGGCCATCGCCTTCCCACCAAATAACGTATCATGATGGTTTGTCAAAAACGGAAACACGGTCGTACAGACGCGTGTTTCTGATTCTTGTATTCTTTCTTCTAACGTCATGTTATAATGATTAGTAATGTCAAATCGAGTCCACGTCAATCCCAATGCCTTTCAACAATAACGACGCATTAAAAATTGTACAGCGTCCGTATTTCAGTTTATAATCAAAAAGCATCTCTCCTTCTTCTACACGAATATCAAAATGATAGTTTTGTACCCTGCCTATATTTTCCTCTTCGAGTGATGCCAATTGCAAATCATGGGTCGCTACCATTCCCTTACCTTCCATAGCGATTAATTTACGAATGATCGCTCGAGATCCCAGGTATTTATCTACCGAATTGGTTCCACGTAACATCTCATCAATAAGAAAAAAACTATCTCTATCCTGTTTCACGGTATCTAATATAAACTTCATCCTATCCAACTCTGCTTTAAACGTAGATGTACTCTCATTTAAAGAGTCCCTGATCCGCATATAGGAAATAAGATTATAAATAGGCAATTTAAATACCGCAGCGCACGTTACTGCTCCTGCATACGCCAATACCGCATTGATACCAATCGTTCGAAGAAATGTACTCTTGCCCGCCATGTTTGAACCGGTAATCAGGGCAATCCGGTGCTGTTCGTTACTATAATCATTCGTGACAGATTGTTCTACCGGAATTAACGGATGTGCTATTCCCGCTGCTACAATTTTGTCGTTCGTTGTATTGCTCAATAATTCGGGAGTGGTCCAGGAGGGATGATTGCGCTTTAATACGGCCAATGAATTTAAGGCTTCAAATTCCGCGATAATATCAAAGGCTTCTAAAATATCCGCCTCATACTTCGATTTCCATTGTACAATTCTCATCACGTATTTAAAATCCCATAGCAAAACAATATTGAGAATAGCTCCCATCAGCATATTATTTCGAGCATCGAGGTTATTGATTAATTTGGACAGTTCCCGAAAGGCCCCAGATAACGGCTTCCCATCAACGCTTAATTGTTGTTGTAGACGTTTGCTTTCTGTTGCCACAAAGGTCCTTTCTTCCACCAAGGCTATTCCTTCCGCATAAGCCGCTAAAATTCGCCCCACTTTATCTATCCTACTGGAAAACAAGCCTACTTTTCCTGCTAATCCTAATGTCCAGAACAAATGGACTAATCCCAACACCAGCAAAACTGTCCATATGGGTGTTACAAACAATGAAAGCAATACACCTACCAACAAAACGAAAGGAGCAATAGGCACGTATAGGCGCATAAATGCTCCTCCAAATGTTAAGCTTGATCCTTCAAAATAACGCAACAAAAAAGATTTTACTTCGATTTTCTGACCAATATTAAATAGTAACTTTGATTGAAATTTCTGACTCCAGTCCAAATCTTCTGCAATTTCCGCTATTGATTTTTGTCTTTCTTCAATCTTGGCTTTAGTTGCAGCATATTGGAACCAACTTGCTAACTTTGTTATGCCCAGAGCCGTAGCGCATCGGTTCACTAATGAAAACAAAGAAAATTGACCAAAAATATCTAAATCTGACGTATATTGATGGCCGCCGTCTTCAAATCCTGCTCCATCATTGTAAATCGTGCGACGCGTATCCCGCAACGTTATTTCATTTTCATTGACCCGTAGAAAAGCCTCTGCATCAGCATGTACTTTCTCCAGCTTGCTCTGCCGCCTTACTAAAAACGCAAATAGGAATATAATGATCAAAACAGCCAATGATAACAGCAACAGATTTTCCTTCTGAATCAAATAAAATAGTAATGCACCGCCACCAATAATAACAAATAAACGGGCGAAACTATTTTGATTAATGGCTTTATTTAGACGCAGAATTTCTTCTTTCGTCCTTTGAATACGGTCTTGATATTTGTTATAGATCATCTTTATTAATAATTCTTAGCGTGCTACCACGCTTGGTCTCCGACTAACGGAACAAAGCGGAAGGTGTCCAGCTCTATACGTTCAAAATCATTTTCTCCAACACGTAGGATAGTCACCATTTTTTGAGATTTCTCATCCCCTACCGGGATAACCAAGAGCCCTCCGTATTTCAACTGTTTCAGCATGACTTCGGGTACAAACGGAGCGCCGGCAGTTACAATGATTTTATCATACGGTGCATGTTCCGGAATACCTCGTGAACCATCCCCTAGGAAAAATTGTGGCTTATATCCCATATAAGGCAACACCTGAATGGTTCGACGATATAGACTTTCCTGACGCTCAATCGTATACACTTCCGCTCCCAATTCCATTAAAACACAAGTTTGATAACCCGATCCCGTTCCGATCTCTAGTATTTTATCTCCTTTTTTGACATGGAGCAATTCCGATTGATAAGCAACGGTATAAGGTTGCGAGATAGTTTGACCATCACCAATGGGAAATGCGATATCTCGATAGGCTTGGTTCCAGAATGTCTCGTCAAAGAAAAAATGACGGGGCACTTTTCCGATAGCGCTTAATACACGCTTATCCTCAATTCCTCGTTTTTCCAGATGCTTTACGAGTTGCTTTCTTGCGCCTCTTTCCCGATAATTATCTACAAACTTATACGCCATTATATCCCAAAAATACCATTGTTAATAGACATTTCATCTATTTATTTTTCTTTTTTATGACTGATGAGAGTTCGAGTAAATAACCATTCCCATGCGTATTAATGCTTATTTACATTTCGGTTTTGTGTATTAAAGTGCAAAATATTTAAGTTCAATACGATAAAAAATTATAGTTTCGTTATATTCGTAGAACAACCGTTTCTAAATAAATTGGAAATTAAGACAAAAATAAATAAAGATGAGAAAATCCATTCTGTTACTATTTACAGTCTTCACACAGTTAGTGGCTATCGCGCAAGTGTCGCCGAAACAGGATCATGTCATTAAAATCTTAGCGATAGGCAATAGTTTTTCAGAAGATGGTATTGAAAACTACTTATATGATTTAGCATTGAGCACAGGCAAAGAGATGATTATTGGTAATCTCTATATCGGTGGAGCGCCGCTGTCCTTGCACGTAAAGAATGCTAATGAAAACGCGGAGAATTATCAGTACCGCAAAATAGGACTCGACGGAACAAAAGTAACAACAAAGAACGTCAGCATCTCACAAGCACTAGACAATGAAAACTGGGATTATATAAGCTTTCAACAGGCCAGTTCACTTTCCGGCAAGTACGATGTGGTCATGGAAAACTTACCTGTACTCGTCAGCTATGTACGTGAAAAGGTACATCCCGAAACACAGTTTGTCTATCACCAAACATGGGCTTATCAACACGATTCAAATCATAAAGGTTTCGCAAACTACGATCGTAGCCAGCTGACTATGTATAATGCGATAGCTGACGTCTCCAAAAAATTATCAAAATTAGGCTATTTTAAATACATTATTCCCGCCGGCACGGCGATTCAGAATGCACGGACTAGTTCCGTGGGTGACACGTTTACGCGTGATGGGTATCATTTACAATTAGATTATGGTCGTTTTACCGCTGCTTGTACTTGGTATGAAAAAATATTTGATGAAGATGTACGTAAAAACTCTTTTAAGCCAGAGAAGGTTACGGAATTACAAGCAAAAATAGCAAAAGAAGCAGCTCATAAGGCGGTCAGAAAACCTTATAAGGTTTCTAAGGTTAAATTGTAATAGCGTGTCTAAAAGCGAGCGATCCTTAGCTTTTAGACACCATCCTTAAGTTAATCAACCGAAGACAGGGAATCCAAGACCTTTTTTACAGTTTGTTCAAAATCAAGAAAGCCCTCGCGTTCCTTATTAATAAAATCATTGTCCTCCAAACGACCGACGACTTCTTCCATCTCTTCATAGGAATCGTAGACCATTTGTTTAAACGGATTTTGGTAATCTTTAGCACGCGATCCCTCAATCTCTGCGAAGATCCAACGACGGGTGTTTAATGCCTCTTCAATAAGTTGTTTTAAATATTGCTTATCCCAAGAAGGCGGGCTGGCACCACTTAATTCCGCCAAAGATGCAATCGCATGTTGAAACTTATCCTCCAGATAGACATCGCTCCATGCATGATAGCGCGCGTGAGCCTCCTTCCACGATAATATCTTTTTATCGCGAATGTCGGCTAATAAAGTGTCCAATTTTGCTTTCGGAACCAATTGCCCTCCGATATTTTCAAATGCGCTGCGCGACGTTGCAAAGGCAGAGATAAGCGTCTGTAAGTCATCCAACGATTTCCTCTCCAAAAAGCCTATAATTTGCGTCGCAGCATAATAACGAATCATACGTCCGTATACCATGTACGCTTCTTTTGGTTTAGCTAATACGACTTTTCGTCTGGAAAACTCTACATTGTCTAGTAATATCTCTTTTCCTGTAAGCTGTTGATCAGACAATAAGACTTCTTTGCCCACAGCCTGGACATCTGCCGTTGCAGGGTTATTCCCGTACGTCCTGCCTACCGCCTTTTCAATCTCCAATAATGCGTCAAACATCTCGTTCACCGTGTCTGGTGCCAGCACGTCATACTCGATATATTGGTTCTTAAATTTTCGCTTGTCACGTGACTGGAATTTTGATGTATTACGCATCATAGCATACATATTATACAAAAACCAGTAAGCCGGTAATATGATCAAACGGTTAGTATCTGCTTCATTGCTTACCAGACAGAAAGGAAATCGGATATTCAACTCGTGCAGGAAATCTCCTTTTACAATGAGCGTGTATGACGCAAAACGGGAGTTATGTTTCAAACTAACACACAAACCTGGCCAGAAACCGCGTCCTGCAATAATTTCACCATCCGCCGCCCGCGAGTTATGATTTGACCCTACCGTCGCACCTGCCGCCATGTTACTCTGTCCTTTCACTAATGCTGCGCAGAGGAACGAATTGTTATGATGTTGTTCATGTGCCGGAAAAATCAGAGAATTTAATACTTCACAGCAGGAAATGGTAGAGTTATCCCCTAAAAAAGAGTTGATCAATCGAGCACCATATTTCAGTTGAGAGTTGGAAGACAAGATAAAGCGAACAGCCTTTACCCCGTAGAAAATACGACATCCATGCCCGATTATACCATTCACCAATTCACACCCCTCTCCTATTTGGGTATAGGATTCTGACGAGGAGTTAATAGTAAGGTTCTTCAGCTTATTTACTCCCTTGACATAAGCGTGTGAACCCATTTTAATATCTTTAATAGTATGGGTATTCTTAACCACGGAATGATGACCAATTTCACTATAAAAACCATGATGAGGCGAGAACTGTGCCTCCATCATTTCTTGGAAACGCCGTTGTAGCTCTTGGTCATTCCGATGACGGGACCATAAATAAACGTCGCCTGCCTGCATACCGTCAAAGGGCAGTACGGAACGTCCGCCATTCTCGTTACAGAGTTCTAATCGAATCCGACGTTCTTCCACGTCGCCGATTTTCAGAATACCATTACCAAATTTGGCACCACTGCTGGTTTCCATTTCGTTGATATTCGCTAACATCACTTCATCACCAATAACAAAATGGGCCATATAACGCACATTATGGATGGCTACCGCGCTTCCAAAATCACTACTCACGATGGTGGAGTTGTAGATCCCGCAGGGTAAACGTAGGTCTCGAAAATGAAGATAAACTTCGTCCATATCACCTATGCGGACAAGTCCGTAGAATTTGGAATGTTGAATCTGCTCTGGAAGAAATTTATCCGTCACCAAAACACGTTCCCAGTTATTGGAATAATTATCATTTCCGATTAGAATCTTAATTTCTTCCGTTGTCAGATTCCGGAATTTTCCGTCATCGGGAAACTGCTGGTTACGAAAATAGTATTCGTCCCCATTTTGCAAATATGCCTCGGGAACAAAATGGTATCCTAGGTCGGTTAGTTTCTCTTTTATTATCTTTGACATCCCGCCTTATTCAACGGTTACCGATTTCGCCAAATTTCTTGGCTTATCCACATCTAATCCTCTATATACTCCGATATAGTATGACAACAGTTGCAATGGGATGACAGATAAGACAGGAGCGATTATTTCATGCACATGCGGCACAACCATCACGTCATCGGCTAGCCCTGTCGCAACGTTATCGCCGTGTGACACCACAGCAATGACTTTTCCTTTTCTGGCCTTAATTTCCTGGATGTTACTAATGATCTTTTCATGATAACTATCTTTTGTGGCGACGAAAACAACAGGCAATTGTTCATCAACCAAAGCAATGGGCCCGTGTTTCATCTCTGCTGCCGGATATCCTTCTGCGTGGATGTAGGAAACCTCTTTCAACTTTAGTGCTCCTTCCAATGCGATGGGGAAGTTATATCCCCTTCCTAGATAAAGGAAATCTCTGGCGTCACTATACTTTCTTGCGATCGCTTGAATGACTGCATGCTGATCGTCCAAAATTTCTTTTACGTATGCTGGAACGTTGGCCAGATCAGCCAACAATCTATTGAACAATGTAGCCTCAATGGTGCCTTTTAACTGGGCGATTTTCAAAGCGATCAAATAGAGTACGGTTAATTGTGCCGTAAATGCTTTTGTACTTGCCACACCGATTTCAGGCCCTGCGTGTGTATAAGCCCCTGCATCAGACATCCGTGCGATGGAAGAGCCTACAACATTGACCAATCCGAAGATAGTAGCACCCTGCTTCTTGGCATTTTCCAATGCCACAAGGGTGTCAGCGGTTTCACCGCTTTGGGAAATCGCGATGATGACATCTTGATCGGTTATGATCGGATTTCTATATCTAAATTCAGATGCATACTCAACCTCTACATTGATACGACAAAGTTCCTCAATTACATATTCTGCTAATAAACCGGCGTGCCAACTTGTTCCACAAGCAACAATAATGATCCGGTTCGCACGTAAAAGCCTTTCAGCAATCTTGTCCACACCGCTTAATGTAATCGATTGCTGCTCGGCATCCATACGACCACGCAAAGAATCAAAAATAGTCTGCGGTTGTTCGAAGATTTCTTTTAGCATAAAATGGTCGAAGCCACCTTTTTCGATAGCCGCCAATTCCATATCGAGTTTTTGCACAAACGGCGTAATGCGCTCGTTGCCCAGATTTTTTAAAATCAATTCATCTGGACGTACGATCGCCAACTCGTAATCGTTAATGTACACCACTTCTTTGGTATAAGCCAGCATCGGTGAAGCATCGGAACCCAAATAATGTGCATTCTCCCCCACACCTATGACCAAAGGACTTCCTTTTCGGGCAGCAATGATGGTATCTGGCAGATCTTTATCTAGCAATAATATCACATACGCTCCCACGACCCTTTTCAACGCTATTCTCACCGCTTCTTCGAGCGAACATTCGTTATTAATTTTAATATCTTCGATGAAATTCACCAAAACTTCGGAATCGGTATCACTTTTAAATGTGTAGCCCTTTTGCAGGAGTTCGCTTTTAAGCTGGGCGTAGTTTTCGATGATACCATTATGTATCATCGCTATATTTCTCGAATTGGAATAATGTGGATGGGCGTTTCGATCGGAGGGTTCGCCATGCGTTGCCCAACGTGTATGTCCAATGCCTATGGTTGCTTGGACATTTTTTCCGTGTACGGATTCTTCCAACGCAGCCACCTTTCCCTCTTTTTTGTAAACTTCAATTGAATTTCCCATATGCAGCGCGACACCTGCGCTGTCATACCCTCTATATTCCAATTTCTTTAATCCGTCAATAATTACCGGATAAGCTAGGTTACTACCGACGTAGCCGACGATTCCACACATAAGTTTTTATTTATTTTTTTAACGGCAACGAAGCTCGCCTTGAACTGTCCCATTCACAAAAGCATATCGACAACTCATGCAGGCTCCAATAATTTGTATTTTAAACCGGCCATAAATATAAAAAAAATACCAATGCAATCGATTGATTAACGATTTTTTAGCGGCGATAAGTCCGATGTATTAAGCATTTATCTCGGAAAATCGCGTGTGTGTTTTATTTCTTTGAAGGCTTATCGTTTTCCCAGTGTCCCTGGTAGCTAATATTGCCGTCACGGTCGTACAACGTGCCTTCGCCATGTCTTTTATTATTCAACCAATTTCCTTCATAACGCTCGCCGCTAGACCAACTGTACGACCCGAAACCTGTGCGTTTATCATTATCAAAAGCTCCTTCATAACGCTCGCCATCCTTCCAAGTATAAACCCCTTTTCCGTGCCGTTGGTTTCGTCTCCACTCACCTTTATAAACGCCTCCTGAACTTTCCCAGATACCTGTTCCAACACCGTTAGCCATGCTGTCTATCACCTCTCCTATGTACTGAACAGCAACACCCTCTGCATTTGTAAATTCCAGTTTATTCAATTGTTCCTTTTTCTCTAATACCCGATTTTGTACATGCACCAGTCGATTCAATTCCGTTATATTCTCAGCCAAGCTATCCGTTGAACGTCCGTAGGTGGTTTGCAGACTATCGATACGGTGCCTTAATAGGTTAACAGAATCCGCTGTTAAGTCTACCAACGAGTTACTATCCGGTTCACCGTTTATGGTGCTCCCCAGCTCGCGCAGCCTCATTTGAACATAGGATATCCTGCTTTGAATAAGGCTATCGGAAATTTCATGCAAAGAAGTTCTCAATTGACCATACCCCCCCAAGGCCTGTATGTATTGCCGATTAAAAACTTGGTTATCCAACTCAAACAAACGAAATAGCTCTTCCCCGAGATGGCCGTCTCCTGTCGCTTTAACTTCAGCATAGTACAAACTTTTCCACTTTGCCGTATCTCTTCGCGCACTAACATAGAGCGTCGTCCCCGCCCCTATTAAAACTAATAAAAGTACTATAAGTATAAGGATTGTTGTGTTTGTTCTTTTATGTTCTTTAGCCATCTTTTTTGTGTTCTAAACAGATTAATCAAACAAGCGCACCCCAGGTATCCGGGATTGCTTCTTACGAAAGTCCAATGACAAATAAATATTCGTCCGCAATACCCAACGGGACGTATACATATATCCTGCGCCTAACGTCTGACCCGTGGTGTACATCATCCCTACACTATATTTTAAACGCGGACTATGAATATAGCCTATGGAAGGATTAACCCGAAAGTCTTCCAACGGGCTATCAATAACCGGCTTTCCGCTCTGCATAATAATCTCCACATCTGGGGTAAACATAAATGTGCCGGGGATAAGCTTGCGATTATTTAAAGGAATATTCATATAAAACTTATAACGCCAACGATTCCGAAAAATCCAATCTGCTCCAACATCATTGGAACGACTCCACCGATGCTCAATACGGATACGGTGATATGCCATTCCAATATTAAAAGGCATCGCAAACAAATATTCATGCCATACCCGGGGTTCCAGGACCATATCCTCAAAAGCCGGGTTCCCAGGGTCTGGTGTAAAATTCAACCGCAAAACACCACCCAGTGCCACCGCTAATCGATCATTTACCTGATAATTCAGCGCATGCCGATTGTATATCTGCCCCATTCTACCTACAAGTGGCGTGTCATCAGAGCTCACTCTGCGATAATGGAACTGCGCGTCCCAATAAAGGCGATTCCCGAGACGAAACTTCCCATAAAGTCCATTCCAGGTAGCCGTTGTTGTCGGTTGAGTGAGGGATTGGTCAGGTCTTTCAGATTGCCCAATAGCGGGATGAAAAAAGCCGGCGGTCGATACCAAACAAAGAAATAAATAGCTGAAATGTAATTTTTTGATCACTGCAATGCACATACGTTTGACATTCAATTTAATGAGCGTTCTTACCATTTAATCTGCTGACGCAAACCGAGAATTTCCAGACTAGTGGGTATATCCTTACGCGCTCGTCTAAGCTTCCGTTCCATATCCTTGGTGTCTTTCCACCTCAAATCTGTCATCCGGACTAAAAGCGCGTCTAATTGCTGCAGTTTACCAGGGAGCGTGTCGCAAGAAATATTTTCTCGAATGTCTTTCCAAACGAAGGGCAACAGGAGGTTTTCAAATACATCGTACAGTCTACTTTTCACACGTTCCTCCATGTGCGTAAATGTATAAGGGTTCCATACGCTTCGAGTATACTCCTGATCTAACTTATCTAGTTTCTCGTGGTAGTTGGCTATAGTTTCATAGATCGTAAGCAAATATGTATAGCAATCCTGCACAGCATCGATATTTGCTACGCGCTCACTGCTTGAATGTTTAGCATATTCGGCGAAAGAATATTCCATAAAATACTGCAGGCTATCCCGCAAATACCGATGAAATTCATTGTAGTCATCGCTCGAGTCAACATCCATAAAAAGGCGGATAACCGAATCGCGCACCTCAATCAGATTACGTTCTTTACGGGCTAACTCACCTTGTATCTCATAATTCTGCACGGCTTTCTCTAAAATTTTTAAAATTCTATTAACGTCCGTATAAACGATATTGAGATGCTTATGAAGCACTCTCGTGTCCGTTGCCTTCAACTCTGGAGGAAAAGCATAATGCCTAGCTTGAGGTTCATCCTGATATTGGTATTCAACAGCTTCAGGATACCTAATTTGATGTACATTATGGAAAAGGATCGCATCATGGTCTATATATTCAGCTGCTGTGTCAGCCAAAAAACGTACTACAGGGCTTATTTTTTCCAGATTTTGTTGATATATCCCCAACACCCCGTAATAAAAACCCACTTCCGGATTCATAAAGCGGCTTACCTCCATCGCTGGATTATCAATAACCGTATGGATTAAACTTCGGGTTTCTATCAATAATTTCTCGTTTTTCTGATTTAAGGAAAATTCATCCGGCGAAAACGCAAATTCTCTGACTTTCAACTTCACCGGCAACAGTGATTCGCTCCCCCCTATCCCTTTCCATACGTCTTTTCCTAGATGCATCGCGGGCTCAACAAAAACGCGCTCTAAAAAAAGATTTCCTTGTACGACACGTGTCTGAACGGTATCCAGGGGGATCGCCTTTTCGTCCGCGTCATCAAAAGCATGTTCTATCACAAGGGGGGTATAATCCAGGGCTCGAAAATAGGTAGGAGTAGCCCTAAGATGGGTGAGTAACCCTAATCCACTTGTCACAACCGTATCGAAACCAGCATGTTTGATTTCGACTAGTTCCTCATCTGATATGTAGAAATGCTTGCTAAAAAAGCCATGGTCATATCGTCTCATTTCATGCATTTGCTCTTCGCTACCCGAGCCGTGGACAAGCAACCAATCACCGTGGGGAAAACCGTCCTCATCAAATTGCCCATTCACTTTTAAATTAGGCGTAAACCCAAGAAAGGTACCTGTTGACGTTCCGTCAGCATATTGTAATCTGGCATAAAATAGCGTATCTGCCGGATTTGATTGCCTAACCTTCCGTCTCACCAATTCGTATGTCCCATGTATTTTCCCGTCGCGAAAAGACGCTTTGATCAGAAATTCTGTACCATTAGCGTCGTAGTTCACCCCTAAACCTTTGAGCTTAGCAATACCGGTAAGTTTTAGTTTTTGATGGGTATAAGTCCACGCACCGTCTTTCCGATTGTTGCTGTAATTACCAGCGATCGAGATCCCCTCCACAATGTGACTCTCTTCAAAATGTTCTTCAGTGGATTCAAATTTAAATTCGCCATGTTTTACAGTGTCGCCCGCCTCCATCAGGTATTGATAAGTAGCGCTGCCCAAGATAGAGTCAGCATATACGTATTTTCCCTCAAAATGTAATGCGGGAGTCTGCGCTATTGTGAATACGGGGGGGGAAAGTATCGTAAAGGATAAAAGAAAGTAGAATAGATATCTTCTGGCACGGATGTCATAAGAATGCATGAAAAAAAATAGTTTGACGTTAAAAAGGGATACAAACACCCTGTATATATAATCGCTAAGATAGTAATTTTATTGTGACAATTATACGTTTAAGGAAATATTTCGTGCTAATATTTTAACTATCGGACATCCTTATTCAGTTTAGAGTGTTTATACCCATAAATAAAATAAAGTACCAATCCGATCGCCAGCCAGATTAAAAAAATAATCCAGTTACTTGCACCAAGCTGGCTCATTAGATAAAGATTAATCAAAATTCCGGTAACAGGCAATAGTGAAAATCTATATTTAAATCCCATTACTGCCAATATCAACCAGACTAGCCAGAAGACGACGATCAGTGATTTGTGTTCAATTATTTCCAGCCACGGCAATTCTATCCATTCTTTAAGCGTATCCTGGCCATATCGATATAAGATAACCCATGCGGCAATCAAGCCCAATCCAATTAGATATTTTCCGTTGATATACGGTACCCTGAACTTCGATTTTGCAGATAGGCCAGCATAATCCATATACAGCACGCCGGCACATACAAGGATAAACGCAAAGAATGTTCCCACACTAGTCAAATCGACAAAAAAGTCCATTTTAAAGAACAACGAAGGCACCGCCACGACCACACCCGTTACGATGGTAGCAAAAGAAGGAGTCTTATATTTTGGGTGCACACGAGCAAACTTTTTCCAAAGCAAACCATCCCGGCTCATTGTCATCCATATTCTTGGCTGTGCAAGCTGATACACCACCAATGCACTTGTAATGGCGACCACCGACGTAATCGACACAATGCCTGCCATTTGGTCGAAACCGACGTATTTAAATACAAATGCCAACGGGTCTTTCACGTTCAGGTTGGTATAATTCACCATTCCTGTTAGCACCAAGGTGATGGCCACGTACAATATCGTGCATATGACCAAACATAAAATCATTGCCCGCGGCAAGTCACGTTGTGGATTTTTACATTCCTCCGCTGTTGTGGAAATAGAATCGAACCCAATAAAAGCGAAGAACACAGCAGCTACAGAGCCCATGACACCAGAGACACCATTAGGCATAAATGGTGTCCAGTTCTCCGGTTTCACAAAGAACATCCCGCCCGCAATCACTAGTAAAATAATTCCGATTTTAACTGCCACCATAATATTACTTGCCCGCTGCGATTCCTTAATACCTACATATACCAGCCAAGTAACAAGCACCGTAATTAAGCCAGCGGGCAAATCAAAAATAATCGGCACATCACCAACTCTAGGAGCCGAGAGATAAGCATGCAGCCCGACCTTATCTGCAGCGCTAAGGGCATCCATTCCCGTCGAAAGGAACTTTTCATGAGCATCAATGGCATATCCTGGAGCCATAGCCAACCATTTCGGAATATTTATACCAAATCCCTCCAGCATTGAAACAAAATACTGAGACCAGGAAATCGCAACGACCGTATTGGATACGGCGTACTCCAAAACTAACGCCCACCCGATAATCCAGGCAAAGAGTTCCCCAAAAGCAACATAGGCATAGGTATAGGCACTTCCCGACACAGGAACCGTGCTGGCAAATTGTGCATATGCCAGTGCTGTAAACACACAAGCAAACGCCACAAAAACAAAAAGTAAGGAAATCGCCGGTCCTCCCTCGTAACTGGCTAGTCCGATGGTACTAAATATTCCGGCCCCGACGATCGCTGCAATCCCCAGTGAGACCAAATCGCGGACGCCCAACACTTTGGCAAGTCCTGTTCCTTCCTGAGCATCTGCAATTATCTGGTCGACACTCTTCTTGCGGAAAAGTTTATTCATCATATTATTAATCAGGCTATAGGCAACAGGCTTTAAGCAAACGCTACCTTGAAAAATTATCGTTGCAAAAATGACAAAAATAACCCAAACTAAGGTAGTTTACTTTGTATCTCATGGAAAATATACATGTAGTTCACCAGATGTTCTTCTTTATATACTCGTAAACATGCAGTCAGTTTATCCCGATCGTCGCCGGTACTTTCGAATGTCCAAACACGTTTACAAATATTAAAAAGTGCATAAGAAAGATTGCTGATATCGGCATAATCCAAAATATACCGGGAAGTCACAAAGCGTTCAAAAAAAACAGAAAAACGTTCCGTATCAACCTCTCCTATGGCCTGTAAATACTTTTCTATGGTTACTTTCTGAACATGCCCTAAATGCTCGTATAACCTATTAGGGTTGACTAACGTATGATCTATTAACAAATGGTCCAGTAACAGCTCTAGTGCGATATGCGCTAAAAAGGATGCCCGTACAGGAAGATGTGCTACAACAGGATCAAGTCTGCGTCGCAATGCATGCGTGTGGTCGAGGAAGAAATCGGACGTATGAAAGAGCCTATCGACCTCTACATGTCTATACCAGCCTTCCGATATCCACATCGTTTTTGGATGGGCAAAAAGCACCTCTTCAAACCGCTGAGGATGAAAATTATATCGCTTATCCACATTCTTGAGCAAATCCGGAAGCAGCGCACCTAATATCCTTTCAGAATGTAGGCTATAGCGTTCAAAATAATAATGCGACAGAAAATTCACAAGCCCAAACTTCTTATTAATTATCGTAAGATACAGCTTAATCTCGTATCTTTGCAATCTTAATTAAAAAAATTTAACCACAAAAAAATGAGCTTTGTAGAAGAACTACGTTGGAGAGGGATGTTACAAGATATCATGCCCGGAACAGAAGAATTACTTAATAAAGAAAAAGTTTCCGGCTATATTGGCTTCGACCCAACAGGAGATTCACTGCATGTGGGACACCTAACACAGATTATGACCCTCATCCACTTTCAAAATGCAGGACACAAACCCGTTGCATTAGTAGGCGGAGCTACAGGGATGATCGGCGACCCCTCCTTTAAGTCTGCCGAACGAAATCTGTTGGATGAAGCCACATTACAACACAATGTTAGCAGTTTAAAAACACAGCTCGCCAAATTCCTACAATTCGGAGATGGTGACAACGACGCGAAAATGGTTAATAACTATGATTGGTTTAAGGATTTTAAATTTTTGGACTTTATCCGCGACGTTGGCAAGCTGATTACTGTAAATTACATGATGGCGAAAGATTCTGTAAAAAAACGTCTTGAAGGAGACAATGGCCTTTCCTTTACCGAATTCACCTATCAACTGATACAAGGGTACGATTTTTACTATCTATGGAAGCATCACGACTGTAAAGTACAAATGGGAGGTTCAGACCAATGGGGAAATATTGTCACAGGAAGCGAGATGATACGTCGTCAAGACCAAGGAACAGCTTATGCGATTACCACCCAATTGATAAAAAAAGCAGACGGACAAAAGTTTGGTAAAACGGAATCGGGAGCTGTTTGGTTAGATCCAAAGAAAACATCGCCGTACAAATTCTATCAATTTTGGTTAAACACAACAGATGATGACGCCAAAAGTTGGATTAAGATCTTTACACTCAAGACCAAAGAAGAGATTGACGCTATCATTGCGGAACATGATGCTGCACCGCATACCAGAACGGTGCAAAAAGCGTTGGCAAAGGATATCACGATACGTACCCATTCGGAGAAAGATTATGAAACGGCAGTGAAAACTTCGGAATTTCTATTCGGCAATGGTTCCTTGGAATTTTTGGCTGAGTTAGAGCACGATGGTGTATTAGAGGTTTTCGATGGAGTCCCACAGTTTGAAGTTACGGCCGACCAGCTGAGAGAAGGCATCAATGTATTGGATTTTCTCGCGGTTCATACCCAGGTTTTCCCGTCAAAGGGTGAAGCACGAAAAATGCTCCAGGGAGGCGGTGTCGCTATCAACAAAGAGAAAATTAATGACGCTGAATTAACGATTAACACCACGCATCTGATCAGCGGCAGGTACGTCGTGGCGCAGCGTGGCAAAAAAAACTACTTTCTAGTTATTGCAAAATAACTTCATCAGCAATATAATAATGAGAGCGTTCCAATAGAAATGGAACGCTTTTTTATGTCTTTCGTCAACCGTCGTATATCGACGACATGAAAGGAAAATACATTTGAGCGACAACAGCTTTTTACGACTCAACATTTCTTTTATTTTTCCTAAGTTTGTAATTAGGAAAGTTATCTAATTTTCATGTCAAATAAAGGAAATACATTTAAAAATCCCGGCAATGCAGGCAGTACTAAACGTGCTCCGCGTACCGCAGGGAATGTCACATATAGTAAGAAAAGACGATTTGGTTCATTTGAAAATATCAATTTTTCAGAAGGACAGCGTAAAGCCCTCAAGATATTTGGCATTTTCCTGCTGTTTGTTTCTTTCATTATGGCCGTTTCATTTGTTTCGTATCTTTTTACATGGAAACAAGACCAAAGTTATATAACGGAAACAAACGGCGGTTGGTCTAGCTTATTTCGGAGCGCCGATGAAATGGCAGATGACGCTATAGATCTTCCTGTTGTAGAAAATAAGCTAGGAAAGCTGGGAGCCTTACTTGCCAATCAGTTTATTTACGAATGGTTTGGCGTAGCTTCCTTCATTTTTACATTTATACTTTTTATTGTTGGATATAAATTTCTGTATCGAAAATCTCTTCTGCCGGTATGGAAAACGATCATTTATTCAGCTACAACTATCATCTACTTATCAGTAACATTAGGGTTCTTACAGGATTTTATAACAGATTCTCCTCATATACTTGAAGGAAAGTTTGGTTACTGGACAAATCAACTACTCAAAATTCAGATAGGTAGTACCGGCATAGCCGCGCTCCTAGCTTTTGCTTATTTGGCCGTACTCATCCTGGTTTACAATCTAGATTTGAGGTGGACCTGGTCATCAAAAAAGATTGACGAGGACCTAGAAGACGAGGAAGAAGATAACTTTGAACCGTTTGCCGATAAAATAAATGCTTCGGCAAATATATCACAAAACACCCTTCACACCCCTATACCGGAGGAAGAAGTAGTAGATACGGCCGAAGACGACTTTATTGCCTCTACGCAAGCAGCCCTTAATGTGCAAACGGAGAATAAAGAACAAGACAAACATGAAATTACCTTTACGGTGGATGTTCCTGAGATCATTGAAAAGCCTGTACATCATGAACAGAAACCAATGACTGATGGACCCGCGCTTAGTGTAGAGAAAGTGGTAGAAGAAAAAGCCATTACAGCTAACGATCTTGTTGCCGAGTTTGGAGAATACGACCCTAAATTAGACCTTTCGGGCTACCAATACCCCACGCTCGATTTGCTAAAAGAATACGGCAGCGGCAAAATCACCATTAACCAGCAAGAGTTAGAGGCCAATAAAAACCGTATTGTAGAGACATTACGTAACTACAGCATTGAGATTGAACATATCAAGGCGACAATCGGCCCAACGGTAACATTATATGAAATCATTCCAAAGCCAGGCGTGCGCATATCCAAAATAAAGAACTTGGAGGATGACATTGCTTTGAGTCTTGCGGCCTTAGGTATACGTATCATTGCGCCTATGCCTGGCAAAGGAACTATTGGCATTGAGGTGCCCAACAGCGCTCCAGAGATGGTATCGATGCGCTCCGTGCTGGCAACGGAAAAGTTTCAGAAAACGGACATGGATTTACCGATAGCGCTGGGTAAAACGATATCTAATGAGGTATATATAGCGGATTTAGCAAAAATGCCACACTTGTTAGTTGCAGGGGCCACAGGACAAGGAAAATCTGTTGGTATCAACGCGATCCTGACTTCCTTATTATATAAGAAACACCCTGCCGAACTAAAATTTGTCATGGTTGACCCTAAGAAGGTCGAGCTCTCTCTTTTCAAAACGATAGAGCGTCATTTCTTGGCGAAATTACCGAACGAAGACGAAGCTATTATCACAGATACAAAAAAAGTAATCAACACGCTCAACTCCTTATGTATCGAAATGGATCAACGTTACGACTTATTGAAGAATGCGGCGGTACGTAACTTGAAGGAGTATAATGCGAAATTTGTTAACCGGCGATTAAACCCTGAAGAGGGTCATCGATTCTTACCCTATATCGTTCTGGTAGTTGACGAGTTTGCAGATTTGATGATGACAGCGGGAAAAGAAGTAGAAACACCTATCGCACGATTGGCTCAGTTGGCTCGTGCTGTTGGAATACATTTGGTAATTGCTACACAAAGACCATCGGTAAATATCATCACAGGTACTATTAAAGCCAACTTTCCGGCACGCTTGGCGTTTAGGGTTCTGTCTAAAGTAGACTCTCGGACAATCTTGGATGCTGGCGGTGCTGACCAGCTGATTGGTCGCGGGGACATGCTTTTAGCGACTGGAAGTGATTTAACCCGTATCCAGTGTGCCTTTGTAGACACACCAGAAGTAGAGCAGATATCAGATTTTATCGGGAATCAGCGTGGATACCCATCTGCTTTTATGTTGCCGGAATATGTAGACGAGAACGGAGAAGGGAGCGGTGGCATGGAGTTTGATTCGCGTGATCGTGACCAACTTTTTGAAGAAGCTGCCCGGTTGATTGTCATGCACCAACAAGGCTCGACGTCATTGATTCAACGCAAGCTGAAACTTGGATATAACAGAGCAGGGCGAATAATCGATCAACTGGAGGCTGCAGGTATTGTTGGCCCTTTTGAGGGGAGTAAAGCCCGTGAAGTACTTTACCCCGACGAGTATTCCCTGGAACAGTATTTGGAAACGTTAAGAAATAACGAATAAGATGAAGAAAAAAATAGCATTTTTCGTTGCTTTCATTTGTACGTCCGTGGTAGCATACGGACAGGTGGATGCCAAAGTAAAAAATTTGTTAGACGAGGTTTCTGCAAAATACGACGCCTATCATACTATACAGTCTGACTTTAGTTTTTCAGTACAGCAAGCACAGGGAGGGAGCCATGTAGATAAGGGAACTCTCTTCTTGAACAAACCGAAGAACCAGTTCCGTATCGAGTTGAGTGAGCAAGATATTATCAGTGATGGAAGAAGTACTTGGTCCGTTCTCAAAGAAGATCAGGAGGTACAAGTGAGTGAGTCAGATAACAACACCGAAAGCATTGGCCCCAATAATCTTTTTACTTTCTACAAAAAGGGATTTGAATATAAAAGCACGAAGGACGAAGCGCAAAACAAAGGCGTATTGCGCGTCGTAGAATTGACGCCTACAGATACGAGAACAAACTATGCTAAAATCAAACTGCGTATAAATCCAAACAAACATATTCACGATGTTATTGTGTTCGATAAATCGGGAGCTCGATATACCTACACCATTAACACGCTCTATGTGAACCATCAAATTCCGGCAGCAAAGTTTATATTCAAGGCGGCAGATTATCCTAGTTATGAGATAGTTGACCTTAGATAAGATTGTAATGGCGAAGACGACACTTAAAAGTTTAGCCCAGGCATTAAATATGTCTGTTTCGACAGTATCAAAAGCATTAAATGATAGTCACGAAATTAGCGAGGTGACCAAACGAACAGTACAGGCGTTCGCAAAGAAACATAACTATCAACCAAATGTTCTTGCCAAGTTCCTAAAAACGGGGAAGACAAATACTATTGGTGTTGTTCTTCCCAAAATGACCGGACCTTTCGAGGCGCAAATTATCGCGGGAATGCAAAATGCTGCCGCTACGCATCATTACCGGATTATTATTATGAACACCATGGAAAATGAAGAGCTTGAAGAATTAGCCCTTCAATCCATGATAGATAAATCGGTCGATGGAATTCTTTTTTGTCCCATTCATGAAGAATCAAATATATCATTGGCCAAGCAGATTCTCAGAACGACTCCTCTCGTTATATTTGACAGAACGTATTATCCCATCGAAACACACAAGGTAGGGGTGCTAAACTCGGAAGGAACGTATAACGCGTGTAAACATCTCCTGGACATCGGTCGGAAGAAAATAGCCATATTCTGCGGGGCGCATCAAGGTATCACAACTAAACGACTATCTGGGTACATCGAAGCACACGAAGATTTTCATATCCCCGTTACGCAGGAATATATTGTACACTGTAAGGTGAAAAGCTTGGCAGACTTGCAAGATGACATGGAAAAACATGTGAGATATTTACTGCAGTTACCAACTCCACCAAATGCTATTATCGGCGTTGCCGACACCATCACTACCCATCTATTGGGTATTTTAGCTAAACTAGAAATAAAAGTGCCAGAAACCCTAGCGGTTATCGGTTTTGCTAATACCGAGCTAGCTCTCTCTTTGAACCCTTCGTTAAGTACCATTCGCCAACCGACGACGGAAATCGGAGAAATTTCGGTAAACAAGCTTGTCGAAGTTATGCACAAAAAGAATCGAAGCCAAATCGAGTGGGAAAACATTAAGCTTCCTACCTCCATTCAGCTTCGACGTTCTACGATAGGATAATAATTTATCTACTACCAATAATACCCAATTCCAGCCCCCGCAGCTCTGCCAATCCTCGTAACCGACCGATTGCCGAATATCCCGGATTGGTAACTTTATTTAAATCGTCCAACATTTGATGTCCATGGTCCGGTCGAAAAGGAATAGTTTTTTCGCGTTGCTGGTTTTCAGCGACCAGCTCTTTCATAACGGCATACATATCAACGTCGCCGTCTAAATGATCTGCTTCATAGAAACTCCCTATAGCATCTTTCTTCACATTACGTAGATGCACAAAATTAACGCGATGCTGTACCTGCTTAAATATTTGCACCAGATCGTTATCAGGTCCGGCGCCTAATGAGCCCGTACAAAAGCAAACACCATTAAACGACTTATCTACCGTTTGGATGATATACTTAAAATCCGCTAAATTACTTGCAATTCGCGGTAGTCCTAGGATGGCGTATGGGGGATCGTCGGGATGGATTGTCATTTTTATGCCATGCTCCTCACAAACATCGGCAATAGAAGAAAGAAAATAAGTAAGATTCTCCCGCAAACCATCGAAGCCAATCGCGGCATAGATATCAATACTGCGCTGCAAGTCCTCCAGTGACGGATCTTTCTCCCCAGGAATACCCATTAATACATTGGAAAGCAAAAATTTCTTCGCCTCGTCATCGAAAGTAGCGTAACGGCTTTCTGCCTGTTCCACAATTTCCGCTGAATAAGACGCACTAGCATCAGGCCGCTCCAAAATAAATATATCAAAGATGGCCAAATCAATCCAGTCGAAATAAAGTGCTTTTGATCCATCATCCATCACTTTATCCAGTTGCGTTCGTGTCCAGTCCAGCACCGGCATAAAATTATAGCACACCGTTTTGATTCCACATTCCGCTAAATTCCTCAATGTTTGACGATAATTATCTAAATAAAAATCGACCTGCTCCGACCGCGTCTTTATTGCTTCGTGCACCGTGACACTCTCCACTACTGACCATACGAGTCCTGCCTCCTCTATTATTCTCTTCCGCTCCAAAATATCCGCTTTTGGCCATACATCTCCGTGCGGAATATGATGCAATGCCGACACAATTCCCGTTGCTCCGGCCTGCTTTACATCTTGTAGGGATACTGGGTCATTTGGTCCATACCAACGCCACGTCTGTTCTAAAAATTTCTTACTCATATTATAAAACCTAAACTCCACACCAACTATTAAAACCACCGTCAACAAAGATGGTTTCACCTGAAACAAATGCCGAGGCATCGCTTAACAAATACACCAGCGTACCCTCCAATTCTGATGGATCTCCTAAACGGGAGAAGGGCGTTCCTTGTACAAACCTACCCGCTCGTTCCGTATAGCTACCATCCGGATTGGTCAACAACGTACGGTTCTGTTCCGTTAGGAACACACCTGGCGCGATGGCATTCACACGTACCTTATCACCATATCGCAATGCCAGTTCTGTCGCCATCCACTTCGTAAATCCGTCTACGCCGTGCTTAGCCACCGTATAGCCTAAAACGCGCGTAATCGGCAGGCTCGCGGCCAAAGACGATATATTGATAATCGAACCTTTTCCTTGCTTTGCGATAACCTCTCCAAAGACAAGTGTTGGAATGATGGTACCATATAGATTCAGTTCAATAGCCTTAATCGTATCGCCAATTTTGTTATCGAATAAATCGTCATTCGGTCCGATAGTCGCGCCTGGAATATTCCCTCCCGCTGCGTTTACCAGTCCATCTATGGTATTCCATTTGCTCAAAATCTGCTCTTTAGCTTTGCGGACAGAATGCTCATCCATTACGTCAGCGACAACAGCGAGCGCCTCTCCGCCCAATGCTTGCACCATTTCCACCCGCTCATCTGCCTTCTCTTGGCTTCTACCGATAATACAAACTTTTGCTCCTGCTTCCGCCAAGGCTTTGACAAAAGCTTTTCCCAAAATACCCGTACCGCCAGTTACTACGATAACTTTGCTTTTCAACGAGAATTTCTCTAAGATATTCATATGTAAGTAATTATTTTATAAGTGTTAACGGCCATATGGAATAGCACATGTATCTGTGTTCCGAAACATGCATATTTCATGTTAATATAGTCGTAAGTTTATAGCAGTCAATGTTAGCTTTTTTTTTAGTCATTCTCAACGGTTTACGCCATAATATTCACGATAACGATTTCGTATCCGCTAATTCGTATGGCGTCTTAGCTATTTTTTTACCGAGTATTATTCTTAAATTCGTTGACAGAAAGATATCAACTTAACAGTTTTGACGAAAAAGTTTAGTCGTCGAAATAAGAACAGAACATTCAAGAAAACACTACATGATAAGAAGTGAAAATTTTCAATTCGAGAAACAAGAGCAGTGGGAAGATCTTGGGAATGGAATAAAACGTCAGGTGTACGGTTATGACGACACCATTATGCTTGTAAAAGTACAATTTAAAGCTGGCGCGGTAGGCGAATTGCATAGCCACATTCATGCACAGGTGACCTATGTAGAGAGCGGTTCTTTTAAAATGACAATAGATGATGAGGAGAAAATAATAAGTAAAGGAGATGGATATTATGTGCCGCCGCATTCGGTACATGGATGTGTTTGCATTGAACCAGGTATGCTAATCGATGTATTTTCTCCCTTACGGGAGGACTTTTTACCAAAGACATAACGAGACGGAAGAACATACAATAACAAGAGGCTGCCCGGAAATGGGCAGCCTCTTGTTATTGTACTCTTTGATTAACCGGGTATTTGGTGAAAAAACTTTTATTGGGGCATAGTAGCTCCCATAGCTGCACTACTACGCGGCTTGCCGTTTTGATCATAGGTAATAACTTCAGCCGATAGGGCAGGATTATACGTATTACCCAAATTTTCAAGCTGGTCTGCGGACATTCCGGATGTCGCGGCGGACGAACCAGCGGATAATATTACTGTCTCGGCATACCCTCCGTTCTTGGCAAAATTGCCCAACATTGTTCCAAAATCAAATGTCTGTGCATCGATGACAGCACCATTGTTATCCAACAGCTGGTTACCGCGAACACTCGAAGAAAATGATGGATTAGCACCAGAACCTACAAATATATCACCTCCATTGCTAGCAGTATTACCCGAAACGATGGAATTAAATATGTTAAGTGTCGTATTGGCCGTCAACTCTACACCTCCTCCATTATTAAAGGCTTGGTTGCCTGTAACCGTACTACTGATTATATCCATTCGCGATGGCGCTGCGGCTGTTCCGTATAAGCTGATGCCCGCTCCATGACCACCGGTATTCCCGTAAAAGGTAGAGTTGACGATTATCGTCACCGAACGTTCTCGACCATAAATCCCCCCTCCTCTTCGGGTTTGACTAACATTGCCAACATCATTATTATTATGGGCAACGGTGGTATTGTAGATGTAAGTGTATGTAGGTTCTGACGACGAAAATGCATAAATTCCCGCACCTACGCCACTAATAGTATTGCTCGATATCTCACAATCGTAAAAATAAACCGTTGCCGCGTCATTAAATACCCCACCGCCATTCCCACCGTTATGGATGCCATTATTCTCTTTAATGGTGCTGCGTTCAAACCGGACTGTGGCACCTGAAAAGACAAACACACCAGCCGCATGAAATCCCGTTGTATTTTCCGAAATTTCGCAATCAATAATATCTACGACCGATCGAGCTACGATTACCCCCCCGCCATAGAAACGGTAGTACTGGGCACCATTAAGGGTAATATGTCCAGTACCGCTATTGGCTGCCTGTCCAAACTTAATGGAAAGACCTTGCAGGACGACTTTTTGTCCCGCTTGAACCGGAGCTGTTATGGCTACGGTGTGATACACCTTCCCGGAAGAAGTATTGCCACTCAAAACGGTCTCGTGCAAGGTCGGATCAGGCACAGCTCCTTCCGTCGCATCGGCCGGATATCCACCAATCAAGCCGATATTACTGTGGATCTCAAATGTTCTATCTTCCTCGTTACTCGAGTTGCCTCCCGTAATCGTCTTTGTAGGCGTATAGGTACCTGCTGCGATGTGGATAACATCGCCCGGAATCACTTCGTCTAGTGCTTTTTCCAACGTGGTTGCCTCATCCCAAGATAATCCTGAATTTTCGTCCGTCCCCGAAACCTTTACATAGTAATGCGTAATCAGGTCGCTAAGCTCCGCAGGTGCCTGAATAACACGAATTTTCTTTTCATGATCCTTAGTAATCCACACAGTTATCTCTGCGGTCCTTTGATCTGTGCTCCTATTCCGTCCAGCGTTGAATGTGATTTCACCGGTAGCTAACGCATTCTCCGACGATAAACTGATCCAGTCCGCACTACTTTTCGCACGCCAAGGTAAATTCGATTCTACATTGATTATAAATTCTCCACCCTCTTTACTCACTTCGATAGCATCGGTCTCCAATGAAAACGCTGGCTCTTGCGGCGTAAAACTACCTAAATCATCAATTTTCGAACAGGAAAAGCAAACACCAAGTAGTAACACGAAGAATATGCCAGTCCACTGATTCAAATATCTGTTCATATTATTTTCTTTAAAATGTTCTTATTCAGAAGTGATTAATAAACCGTTGGCCACAGAACGCTCCTGACCGCCATTATCTGTCGGCCAGTTGCGTATTTCAAAACGATCCGCAGAAAAATCGGGCGTATTTCGGATGAAGAATGTGGTAGAACCTCCCCCATCGAGATTAATCCCATTTTCCGCTCCCAACGCCTTCAAACAATGTCCCAACTCTTCGAACAACATGCCATTAGAATACCAGAAATTTCTGCCGTCAACGGCCAATATGAGTACCTTCTGACCGTCGGCAGAAACGCCGATACAGGTACGAGGCTCCACCGTAGTATCCATATGTGTGAGCACAGCTCCATCGCGCACCAGCGTTACGCTACCGCCGACAGCTTCTTTGATCACACCGGTCGCAGCGATACTAGGATACTCATCTCGGGTAGCCACGAACGCGTTTCCGTCGTGACCAATAGCAAAAAAGCTTCTTTCCCCACTATCGAACGTTGTCCGTAGAGCAACGCCCTGCTTATAAAACACACCCCGGGGAGTACCGTTATCCATATTATAAAAATCCCCATTTATACCAGCCCACACCCGTGCAACTTCATTATCTGCATGGATAGCTTGTTCTGTCATACGTTGCATGGCAAAGGCATTTGCATTGTTCGGAGACGAAGCGACGATATCCACGTTTGGATGGCTAAGGTCTACATCAACGACGAAAATCTTCATCGCCAAGCCCTTTTGTGATAGGTACTCTATTTCGCTGGCGACGACACCATCCGTTACCGTATACATCGTATCGGTGAATATTTGCGCAAAGAGATCCGTTCCGTCCACGAGCTTTTTGCCGGTTTCAGTTTTAGGTTCTGCCTTATATTCGAAATGATACTCTTTCTTGTCACAACTGTATTGAAGGAAGACGAGCGATATCACTAACGTCATCCACCATATATTTTTTGTCTTGTTCATCTGTTTATATTTTAATTCGCTCTCCAGTTAAACTTGTACACGATTAATACCCTGGGTTAGGTACCAGATTAGGATTCAACTGCAGTTCTCTGCCCGGAATAGGCAATACGTGCTGATGGTCGAGCAAAAGTAATTCCTCCTGTGCTCGTCCTGTCCTTACCAAGTCGTGGTACATAAAGTTTTCTCCTAATAGTTCGCGCTTCCTCTCCGTTAATATCGCCGTCAAGTAGTCCTCATCGCTAGCCGGAAAGATATCCGCTAAGCCTCTGAACCTTCGCAGCTCATTCAGTCGCTCCACACCTAATGATCTTCCCTTTGCTTCGGCACTAATGAGGTACATCTCGGCAATTCTGGAAATGATGAAAGGGTCGCGGCCGGTCTGTCCGCTTGGATATTTGTTGATACATTCCGTACCCGCGATATTAATTAACGAAATCGCCTTTCTATTATCCTCGTCGGCAAACAGTGCGATGGTTTCAGGAGTAGGTTTATATGCCCCCTGTCCTCTGTTGGGATGACCATAGGTATAAAACAAATCACTGATATTGATCCTCGATTCCTCCGTACGGTTCTCAAATGCGAAAATAATCTCCGTATTCGCCCCACCTCGGAATATACGCTCGAAAGCATCTAGCCGATACGCCCCACTAGTAATTAACCTTTCGGCCAGGTCAGCCGCTTGCTGATTTTTTCCCTGACTAAGCAATACCCTCGCTTTGAGGGCAATCGCTGCGTCGCTGGACACATAGTAATAGCTTGAAGCCGTTCCCAGTAATGTAGCAGCAGCATCAAGTTCCTCTTCAATAAATGCCCAGACCGCATCTATCGGATCCCGAGACACGCGCTCCAGCGTATTATTGCGTAATATGGGAACATCGCCCCATCGAGTTGCTAAGCAAAAATAAATGTACGCCCGAAAATAATGAGCCTCTCCTTTAGATAAGGATGCCAATTCCGCTTCCGGGAAACGCTCCGCCACCGCAAGCATATTATTCACTTGATACAGCGCGCTAAAGTAACCGTTCCAGCTTGCCCCGACAGTAGCGTTCAACGGACTCAATGTAGCGTTAATCAAATCTCTAGAGGTGCCCGAATTAGTCTGTATCGTTCCACCGAGCATATCAAACAGGATAAATGAGCGAACAGTCGGGTCATTTTGCACGCTATTGTACATACCATTTCGTACCGCAGGGACATCGCGTATATCTACCGCATCCGGCGAAATGGCCGCGAACGAAAACTGATCTAACTGGTCAGCACAAGATCCAAATAGTGCTATTGCCATCATGGCTATTATATATTTCTTCATCACTTTCATCTTTAAAAGTTTGCATTAAGTCCTACCGTAAAGGTTCGAGGTTGGGGTACGTTAAACGTATCCACACTAAAGAAACGTGGGTCCATATTGTTACTAACCTGTGGATCCCATCCCGGATAATTGGTAATCAGGAACAGATTGTCTGCTTGAAGGAAAGCCCGCAAGCCTTTGATGTGGTATTTATGCAATGTAGGCGTTGGGAAATTATAGCCTAACATGAGTGTTCTCAGCCGTATAAAAGATCCGTCTTCCAACCAACGGTCGGAATTACGTGTATTATTAATGTCGCCATTCAACGCACGTGGATATTTGTTCGTGGAACCCGGGCCAGTCCATCGGTTTTCCGCGTGTTCCGCCATGATTGCGCTATTATGGCCTAATCGAGCTACCTCACCCTGCCATTGTGCGAAGACATCATTCCCATAGACATACGACAAGAAGACATCTAAGGAAAATCCTTTATACCGGAAGGTATTATTCCATCCCCCGGAGAAATCCGGGTTAGATGATCCCATAACCACGCGATCGTTGTCATTGATAATGCCATTGCCATCCAAATCCCGCCACTTGACATCGCCGGCCCGTATGCCAATATCGTATTGCGATTTTGGAACCTCTCCATCATATTGATAGATTCCTTCCATTTTGAACAGGTAGTACGCACCAATCTCTTTGCCGACCTGCAATGCCCTATTACCCCCGATACTAATCGGCTCGTCATCCCCAATAAGCGAGGTGATCTTATTTTTGTTCGTTGCAATATTAAATTGGGACAGCCATTGGAACTGACCGAAGTTAAAATGCGTGTTGAGCGTGAATTCAGCACCGCGATTTCGCATTGAACCAATATTGGAGGTAATGGAAGTGACACCTGTCGTCGCATGTACCGGCATAGAATAGATCAGATCGGTTGTATTCTTCTGATACCAATCGACCATGACGTTTACTTTACCGTTCAACAGTCCGAGATCAAACCCGACATCATACTGTCCAGCCTTCTCCCATGTCAATGTTTCGTTTCCAAAAGTATTGACGGCTATACCGCTGTTACCAAGATAATTATATCCTCCCTCCATTAAGGCTTGGTAAACGTAGCTGCCTAAGCCGTCTTGATTACCGGTACGACCGTAGCTCATTCTGAACTTGAGATCTGTACCACTTCCTTGCATAAATTCCTCTTCCGAAATATTCCATCCCGCAGATATCGACGGAAACCAGCCCCAGCGATTGTCCCGATGAAAACGAGAAGACCCGTCGGTTCGCAGCGTACCTGTCAATATATAACGATCCAAGTACGAAAGCGTCGCGCGACCAAAATATGATTCCAGGGTATAAATACCACGTCCGGAAGAAGATATCGTCTCTGCAGCGGCACTCGCTACGACGAAAGACGGAGAAGGAAATCCTCTAGCATCAATATAGGTGGTACGGGTATCAATCTTTTGGAAAGAATGCCCGGCAATAGCATTCAGCGAAAAATCGCCAAACTTATCATTGTAAGTCAAAACATTCTCAAACAAATAGTTTCGAATCAGCCTATTACGATCCAACAATCTTCCCACCCCCATCCCATAAGGATGGTTTTCGTTGTAATAGGTATGGTCGTAGGTCTGTGTCACATCCGCATTAAACGACGATTTCCAAGATAGCTTATCTTTCCATTTCAATGTGGTATAGAAGTTCCCCAAATAGCGTAAATCTTCGATATATACTGTTTGCTCGTTAAGGATCTGCATCGGATTGTGATATACCAGCTCGTTAGTACCGCCAACGTAATAATCGCCATTTGGTTTGTAAGGTCTGTCAAACGGGCGCTGTTGTATAGATCGACCTATAATAGTCGTTCCAAGAGAAGCTCCGGGAATTTGATTATTCCGCACATAATTCGCTGAATTATTCGTTCCAATTTCCAACCAAGGTGCTACTTCATAACTCATCTTCCCTCGCAAGTTGATTTTGTCCATGGAGTTGGTCTTGATGACGCCCTCCTGTGTGGTATACGCTGCGGCGAAGTAGTTTTTCATCTTCTGTGTTCCGCCCGAAACAGCTGCATCTACTGTAAAAAAAGAACCTGTTTGCGTAATAACATCCATCCAATCCGTGTCAGGCAGGTTGCCAAATGGATTAGAAATAGGTAATTTGTATCCGGAGTTACCGATCTGTAGCCCGTACTGTTCATTGTAATTGGCGATCCCTTCATTCATACTTTTCACATACAGTTCGGAATCCGCCATTTTAATTTTATTCAAATAAGGGAATTGTGTCATACCGCCATTCACATTGAGACGTATATCCGCACGCCCCTCCTTTCCCGAACGGGTCGTAATCACCACAACCCCATTGGTTCCCCTGGAGCCGTAGATGGCGGCCGAAGCAGCATCCTTCAATATCTCGATCGACTCGATATCGGCTATGTTCAACGTAGCCAAAGAACTCATAGATTCACCAAAATCATACAGGTTACTATTCGTATTGGTAATCGGCACGCCATCAATGACATACAGCGGCTCATTACTTGCACTCAGCGAGGATATCCCGCGTATACTGACCCGCTCTCCGCTTCCTAAATTTCCTGATCCTGTTGCCGTAGAAACCCCAGCGATTCGACCGTCCAACAATTGAGCAGGGCTATTTACAGGACGCATAGTAGATTCATCTACATTCATTTTACTAATAGCACTCGTAACCAATGCTCTTCGCTGTGTACCATACCCAACGACCACGACCTCCTCTACTTTTTCACTAACTTCTGACATCCGGACAAGCAAAGAATTATTATCGCCAGCCCGCACCAAAAAGTTGCGCTCGAGGTATCGTTCATATCCTATTCTATTGAACGCTATATGGTAAGAATTTCCAGCCGTTAACCCCGCCAGAGAAAAGATACCTTTGTCGTTTGTAGAGGCTTGAAAACGCCGGCTTTGTAAACTATCCACGACTTCCACCGTAACGCCCGTCAACGGCTGTCCACTGTTATCCATAACGGTTCCCCGGATGATAGTAGACTGTTGTGCGAAAGACATCAGGGGTACCATTAACCATAGCATCACCGCATATTTCCCCATCATAAACAATACTTTGTTCTTCTGCTTCATAACATCTAGTTCATTTTTAAACATTAAAAATTGGACAAAACGGTTCTTTCCGACCTACCCCGGTCGACTCATACTTTTTATTCATATCATCATTTTTTAATTGTTTTTCTCTATTCGGATTGTACGTTCTTCTTTATGATAAATCAAATCGTTCATATTACATATAATGTTCAGTACCACTTCCAAAGAATCCGTAGGCTGAAATTCGCCTGTAAACGACAATTGGTGTACCTCCTGCGCTAAGACATCGATGTTTACATCAAATTCTCTTGCAATGCAACTAAATACTTCATCTAGCGGGGTTTTATCAAAACGCAGTAAATCACTTCTCACCTCTTCGGATATCTTTTCTATCTTCTTGCTTCGTACCTTCTTTTTAGGAACAGAAATAGATTGGTCTAGTCGATTCGAAACTGCCCAGAGACCGCTGAGTGAATTGACACGAAGTTCTTCGCCCGGTTCCAAATAAACATCAGACAATGCTACCGAGCTTTGAGGCGAAGAGCGTACAACGACTTTGCCCGAAATCAGATTCACCTTAAACACTTTTGTATGATAAGCACTAATAGAAAAGGTGGTTCCCAAAGCCGTCGTTGAGTACCCGTCTGCCCAAACTGTAAATGGCCTCAACGTATCTTTCGCCACGTCAAATGTAGCCTTCCCATCTAAAAAGACTTCACGTTTGTTTACGTCAAAATGAGACAGATAAGTAATCGAACTTCCTGATGTCAAGGACACCTTAGAGCCGTCTTCCAACCGCAGGATAAGATCTTCTTGGTTCAGGTTTCTATGTACGATGGTATCTAACTTTGAAATAGACGTCGATACCATCGCCTCCTTCGATCTGCTATCCATTAAATATAGGGACATTCCCCATCCGAATAGCATCAATACGGCTACAGCGACCGCAATCCGTATATAGGGACGAATACGGTGTATACGCGTGATTGGCGTCTTCTCTTTAATGTCAGTGATCGATTCTATTTGTGCAAAGATGTGTTCGGCACGTTCAACTCCCAAATCATCCTCAGATGGTTCATCTGCAAAAAACGCTTGCTCCATACGGCTTCTCCATTCAGGCTTATGCTGTTCAAGATAGCGGAGTATCTCTTTCTTCTCTTTTTCGGTCGCTTCTCCCCGCCAAAATTTCTCAACCAAATAGGTTATTCTATCCATGGACATCTACGCTTAGACACAACATTTTGTCAGGGTTATACATTTATAATGACGTATTGCAGGAGCTAGGTTTATCCAAGCCTCTATAATTAAATACTCCTATTGGTAAAAAAGGGGATAGTTTTTCGATAAAAAAATTAAAAATTATCCGAAAAAGCCTTTGTAATTACAATAACCGTGTAAAGATGGGGGTACTTGAGTGTGATATAGTCTCTGATGGCTCGATTGGATTGCTTGAGGTAATCCCCTACAGAGACCGTAGATATTCCCATTATGGACGCTACTTCCTCTTTTGCCTTTCCTTCAAAACGACAAAGTTTGAACACCTCCTTTTTACGGGCTGGAAGTGCATTGACCGCTTCTTCAACAATCGTCCATTGGGAGAGGTATTCCTCTTCGTTGACAGTCTCGTCGGGAAGCATATGTTCATAATCGGTGTATTCTTCTACATAATCAAGGGATTCTTTCAGTCTCTTTTTCAAGAAAGTCGTAGCTTTGTTAAAACTTACGACAAACAGCCATCCCCCTACCGATCGGTCGGACTTGATCCTAGACCGATGTTCCCACAAAGCAACAAATACCTCTTGGAGAATATCCTCAGCATGCTCCGGCTGTTTTACTATTTTCAGAATGTTGGCGTAGACCGGTCTGCGGTATCGGTCATATAGCGAACGAAACGCCTTTACGGATCCTTCGGTAAGGGCACTGGCCAGCTCTTCATCAAACAGATTTGAACGCATCATAAAGTTAATAGGTGTACTAAACAAATGTACAAAATCCAACATTAGCCACAAAAGTATTTAAAAGCCTTTGGGTCTCAGACAAAAATGATGTTACGAAATTATGAATTTTGACAGGCATCCGGTGATTGGATATGAGATAGAATGGCAACGATTTCGTAGACAACACTATAAAGTTTAAAAAAATAGCGCTATTTTCACTTCCAAAATAAATTTTATTCATGAATCTTATATTATCTTTTGGCGAGATATTAGTCAGACAACAGAGTCTTGGAAACACATTCTTTGACAAAACGGATAACCGTTTAGAGATTTTTCCTGGCGGATCGGAGGCGAATGTAGCAGCCTCCCTAGCACAAATGGGGGATAACGTAGCTTATTGTAGTGCGTTACCACAAAATGCTTTATCCGATGAAATCTTAACTATACTTGGTAGTCTCGGCGTACATACTAGCAAAGCACTGCGTATCGGCGATCGGCTAGGCACCTATATTTTGATGTCTGCGAATGGTTTATCCAAAGGCGAGGTCATTTATGACCGTAAATATTCCAGCTTTAGCCAGTTAACTAAACAGGATATCGACATAGATAAGTTCTTCGAAGGCGTTTCCTGGTTCCATTGGACGGCACTTACACCGGCCCTTAACCAGAATATGGCAGATCTCATGGCTGTCTTGCTTCAAGAGGCATCTAACCGTAACATTACGATCTCTGTCGACTTAAATTACCGGAACCGTTTATGGCAGTATGGCAAAGAGCCTATCGATATCATGCCGCAACTCGTTGCTCATTGCGATGTCATTATGGGAAATATTTGGGCGGCAAACAAAATGCTTGGGACAGCTGTTGACGAGTCGTTTAACAGACAGACGCCTCGTGAAATATATCTCCATGCAGCTGAAGAGTCTGCTAAAGAAATTTTTCAAAAATATTCAAAATGTAAACATGTTGCATACACGTTTCGCTTTATGGATACCCCAAATCATAATCTATTTTATGGAACGTACCATACGCCCGCAGAGCATGTCAGCTCTGACGTTATGGAAACTTTCGAAGTTATTGACCGGATAGGCAGTGGGGACGCGTTTATGGCGGGATATATCCACGCCCTGATCAACAAAATGGCACCGCAGGAAGTTATCGATACTGCAACAGGAGCGGGTTATCATAAGTTGTTTGTGAAGGGTGATTTTGGTGACGGGAAGATAAAGCAATAAAAAAAGGCAGCGATTTTGCTGCCTTTTTTATTAAATTATGAACTCTCGCTAATCTTCTTCTTTCGAAGCCAATAACTGATCGTACTCTTCACGCGAACCAACGATGATATTGCTATACTCACGTAAACCAGTTCCTGATGGAATCAAGTGACCTACGATTACGTTTTCTTTCAATCCTAACAAATCGTCACGTTTACCTGCGATAGCAGCTTCGTTTAAGACTTTCGTTGTCTCTTGGAAAGACGCAGCCGAAATAAACGACTTCGTACCCAATGACGCACGCGTGATACCCTGTAATAATGGGCTTGAAGTCGCTGAAATAGCATCACGAACCTCTACGGTTTTCAAGTCCTGACGACGTAAGCTGGAGTTTTCCTCACGAAGTTTACGCATGGTTACAATTTGACCAGCTTTCAACTCTTTCGAGTCTCCCGCGTCAACGACAACTTTTTTATCAAACAACGCGTCGTTTTCTTCCATGAAGTCCCATTTGTTCACGGCTTCCTTCTCTAAGAAACGTGTATCTCCCGGATCCTCAATATTCACTTTTTGCATCATCTGGTGAACGATAGTTTCAAAGTGCTTATCGTTGATTTTTACCCCTTGTAAGCGATAAACTTCTTGGATACCATTTACGATATATTCTTGAACTGCCGCTGGACCTTTAATGGAGAGAATATCGACTGGCGAAATAGAACCATCTGACAATGGCATACCTGCTTTTACAAAATCATTATCCTGTACCAAAATATGCTTAGAAAGTGGCACCAAGTATTTCTTGATCTGTCCATCTCTGGATTCTATCGAAATCTCACGATTCCCACGTTTAACACCACCTAGTGTAACGACACCATCAATTTCTGTAACAACTGCAGGATTAGACGGATTCCGTGCTTCAAACAACTCGGTTACACGAGGAAGACCCCCGGTGATATCACGTGTTTTACCGGTAGCTCGAGGAATCTTCGCTAAGATAGTTCCTTCTTTGATTTTTTTCCCATCCTGAACCGAGACGTGGGCTCCCACTGGAATGTTGTATGAGCGTAAGGTATCACCTGCCAAATCTACAATCTTAATCGTAGGGTTCTTGGTTTTGTCACGTGTCTCAATGATAACTTTCTCTTTGTGTCCAGTTTGTTCATCAGATTCGTCACGGAAGGTTACACCTTCAATAATTGCTTCAAATTCAATCTTACCCGGGAACTCAGAGATGATTACCGCATTATACGGATCCCAATCTGCTAATACTTTACCCTTTTCTACCTTATCGCCCTCGTTCACATATATGCTTGCGCCGTAAGGGATAATCTGGTTGTATAGTACTTTTTTGTCGTCGCTTACGATACGAAGTTCTCCAGAACGTCCTATTGCAATTTGGAAAGGTCCTTCTTCGCCTTCTTTGGCAACAGAACGTACATTTTCGAATTCAACCTTACCATCGTATTTCGCCACAATAGTGGAGTCTGCCGCGATATTCGACGCCGTACCTCCCACGTGGAATGTACGTAACGTCAACTGTGTACCTGGTTCACCTACCGACTGTGCAGCGATAACACCGACCGCTTCACCCATTTGTACCCGCTTACCAGAGGCAAGATTTCGTCCATAGCACGCGGCACAAACGCCCCGCTTAGCCTCACAAGTCAATACAGAACGGATTTCGACGCCTTCAATACCCGCTTCATCAATCGCCGTCGCTATTTCTTCGGTGATATCTTCGTTTGCGGCAACAATCAGATCGCCCGTTGTTGGATGGTAGACATCATTTAATGGTGTGCGCCCTAAGATACGATCGTACAAAGGTTCGACAATGTCATCATTTTCTTTAAGCGCCGTTTTATATAAACCACGTAATGTATTACAATCTTCTTCCACAACGATCATGTCTTGCGCAACGTCGTGTAAACGACGAGTCAAATAACCCGCATCAGCCGTTTTCAACGCCGTATCGGCAAGACCTTTACGCGCACCGTGGGTAGAAATAAAGTACTCCAATACCGACAAACCTTCCTTGAAGTTTGACAAGATCGGGTTCTCGATAATCTCACCACCTGAAGTGCCCGACTTCTGCGGTTTTGCCATCAAACCACGCATACCACACAACTGACGAATCTGTTCTTTAGAACCACGAGCGCCTGAATCCAACATCATATAAACAGAGTTAAATCCTTGGTTATCGTTGGAAAGAATATCCATCACGTATGCCGTCAATCGGTTGTTGATACGTGTCCAAATATCGATAATCTGATTATAACGTTCGTTGTTCGTAATGAAACCCATGTTATAGTTGTTCATTACCTCTTCAACTTCGCCAGTCGCTTGCTCAATCAAATCTGCTTTTGCAGCAGGGATATTCAGATCTTGTAAGTTGAATGACAAACCACCTTTAAAGGCTGTTTGGAATCCTAGCTCTTTCATATCATCCAAGAACTGTGCTGCACGAGCCATACCCGTATTCTTCACAATATCTCCGATGATATTACGCAATGATTTTTTAGTTAAGAGTTCGTTGACATAACCGGTCTCATCAGGTACGATCTGGTTAAAGATAACCCGACCAACCGTAGTTTCGATAATACTTTCAACGATTTCACCGTCTTTATTTCTAGTTTTCGTTTTTACTTTGATAAAAGCGTGCAGATCAATTTTATTCTCGTTCAAGGCAATGATCACCTCTTCCGGAGAATAAAACGTCATTCCTTCACCCCTTACTTTCTGGTCTTCGGTAGATTTACGGCCTTTCGTAATATAGTAAAGACCCAATACCATGTCCTGCGAAGGAACCGTTACCGGAGAACCGTTTGCTGGATTAAGAATATTATGCGAAGCCAACATCAATATCTGAGCCTCCAAAATCGCGGCATTACCCAACGGTAAGTGAACCGCCATCTGGTCACCGTCAAAGTCGGCATTGAACGCAGTACACACCAACGGGTGTAACTGAATTGCTTTACCCTCTACTAACGTAGGTTGGAAAGCTTGGATACCCAAACGGTGAAGCGTCGGCGCACGGTTAAGCAATACAGGGTGTCCTTTCAATACATTTTCTAGGATATCCCATACCACCGGATCCTTGCGGTCAACGATTTTCTTTGCAGACTTGACGGTCTTTACGATACCTCTTTCAATCATCTTGCGGATGATGAACGGTTTGTAAAGCTCCGCAGCCATGTCTTTAGGAAGACCACACTCGTGCAATTTCAAATGTGGACCAACTACAATAACCGAACGAGCCGAGTAATCCACACGCTTACCCAATAAGTTTTGACGGAAACGTCCTTGCTTACCCTTCAAGATATCGGACAACGATTTCAACGCGCGGTTACCTTCTGTTTTCACAGCGTTCACTTTACGCGAGTTGTCGAACAAAGAGTCAACTGCTTCCTGAAGCATACGTTTTTCATTCCGTAAGATTACTTCGGGCGCTTTGATTTCGATCAAACGTTTTAGACGGTTGTTACGAATAATCACACGACGATAAAGGTCATTCAAATCCGACGTCGCAAAACGACCACCGTCCAACGGCACTAATGGACGCAATTCGGGTGGAATAATTGGAACGATTTTTACAATCATCCATTCCGGACGGTTTTCAATACGCGTGTTGGCTCCGCGGAAAGCTTCTACAACGTGAAGACGTTTCAATGCCTCATTTTTACGCTGTTGCGAAGTCTCATTCGCGGCTTGATGGCGTAAATCGTACGACAATTGATCTAAATCAATACGTTTCAAAAGTTCCTCCATTGCCTCAGCTCCCATCTTGGCGATGAATTTCTGAGGATCGGTATCATCCAAATACTGGTTTTCTTTGGGTAGCGTATCTAAAATATCTAGATACTCTTCCTCCGTCAAGAAATCCATGTAAGAAATGCCATCATCTTCTTTGATACCCGGTTGAATAACCACATATCTTTCGTAGTAGATAATCATATCCAACTTCTTGGTCGGAAGTCCTAGTAAATAACCAATTTTATTAGGAAGGGAGCGAAAATACCAGATATGTGCGACAGGAACCACCAAATTAATGTGTCCCATGCGCTCACGACGTACTTTTTTCTCAGTTACCTCGACACCACAACGGTCACATACGATACCTTTATAACGAATACGTTTGTATTTACCACAGTGACATTCATAGTCCTTTACCGGACCAAAGATACGCTCACAGAATAAACCATCACGCTCAGGTTTGTAGGTACGATAGTTGATCGTCTCTGGCTTTGTAACCTCACCGCTAGAGCGTTCCAAAATTGTTTCCGGAGAAGCCAAGCTGATGGTAATCGACGTGAAGTTACTTTTAATTTTATTATCTTTTTTGTAAGACATACTTTATAAAAAGTTAAAGCTGTATGCTTGATTAATCTAATGTGATATCTAATCCTAAACCGCGTAACTCATGTACCAATACGTTGAACGACTCTGGTACGGATGGTGTCGGAAGATTGTTACCCTTAACGATAGCCTCATAAGTTTTCGCACGTCCAACCACATCATCTGATTTCACTGTTAAGATTTCTTGCAGGATATTTGATGCACCAAATGCTTCCAATGCCCATACCTCCATCTCACCGAAACGCTGACCACCGAACTGTGCTTTACCACCTAACGGTTGTTGTGTAATCAACGAGTACGGTCCTATAGAACGTGCGTGCATCTTATCATCAACCATGTGTCCTAATTTCAACATATAGATCACACCTACCGTAGTGGGTTGGTCAAAACGCTCGCCTGTTAAGCCATTGTATAAGTAAGTTCTACCTGACATTGGCAATTTAGCTTTAGCGATCCACTCTTCCACCTCGTCCATTTCAGCACCGTCAAAGATTGGTGTAGCGAATTTCATTCCCAATTTCTGACCTGCCCATCCCAAAACAGTTTCGTAAATCTGTCCTAAGTTCATCCGAGAAGGCACCCCTAATGGATTCAATACAATGTCTACAGGCGTTCCATCTTCCAAAAACGGCATATCCTCATCGCGAACGATACGAGCAACGATACCTTTGTTACCGTGACGTCCAGCCATCTTATCACCAACTTTCAACTTACGTTTTTTAGCCACATAAACTTTCGCCATCTGAACGATACCCGATGGAAGCTCATCACCGACTGAGATTGCAAATTTTTCTCTTTTAAACGCACCGAGCTCTTCGTTGATTTTAATATTATAAAAGTGAAGTGCTAACTTGATCAGCTCGTTTTTATCTTCATCGGTAGTCCATCCCGTTGGGTTGATATGTGCATAATCCAAATCCATCAAGATCTTCTGCGTGAATTTAGCTCCTTTTGGTACGAGTAATTCTTTATACACATTATACACCCCTTGGCTGGTTTTGCCATTCACAACAGTGAACAATTTCTCGACCAAACGGTCTTTCAGTATTTTTACGGCTTTATCGTGTGCGACCTCTAATTTGTCTAATGCTTTTCTTTCCGCTTCTTTAGACATTTTTTTCGCACGAGAGAATAACTTCGTATCAATAACAACACCTTTCAACGATGGTGATGCTTTCAACGACGCATCTTTCACATCGCCAGCTTTGTCACCAAATATAGCCCGTAGTAACTTTTCTTCCGGTGAAGGATCGGATTCCCCTTTCGGCGTAATCTTACCAATTAAAATATCACCACCATTTACTTCGGCACCGACTCGGATAATGCCATTCTCATCCAAATCTTTCGTTGCTTCTTCTGAAACGTTAGGGATATCGGATGTTAATTCCTCCTCACCACGTTTCGTATCACGAACCTCCAATTCAAACTCCTCAATATGCAAGGAAGTGAACAAGTCTTGTGATACAACACGTTCAGAAATCACGATCGCATCCTCAAAGTTATATCCTTGCCAAGGCATGAACGCCACTTTCAAGTTACGACCAAGTGCTAACTCACCGTCTTCAGTTGCATAGCCTTCACACAATACCTGACCTTTCGTTACTTTTTGACCTTTCGTCACGATTGGCTTCAAGTTGATACAGGTATTCTGGTTGGTTTTCTTAAACTTCGTAAGTGTATATGTTTTTACGTCGTTGTCAAATGACACCAAACGATCGTTATCTGTCCGTTCGTAGCGGATTTTAATCTCATTAGCGTCCACATATTCAACTACACCTTCCCCTTCGGCATTGATTAACGTACGGGAATCGGATGCTACACGAGCTTCCAAACCAGTACCAACAATAGGTGCCTGCGGCTTCAATAGAGGGACAGCCTGACGCTGCATGTTCGATCCCATCAACGCCCGGTTGGCATCATCGTGTTCCAGGAAAGGAATCAAGGACGCCGCAATGGACGTAATCTGATTCGGCGCAACGTCCATATAATCCAAACGTTCCGGCTCAATAATTGGGAAGTCACCCTCATATCTCGCTTTAACTTTTGGATCGATAAAGTTACCCTTATCGTCATATTCTGCATTCGCCTGTGCAATCGTCTTGTTATCCTCGTCTTCGGCTGATAAATATACGACAGGTTCATCAACGACAACTTTACCATCTCTTACTTGGCGGTAAGGAGTTTCGATAAAACCTAAATTGTTGATTTTCGCGTGTACAGCCAAAGAAGAAATCAAACCGATGTTCGGACCTTCCGGTGTTTCAATAGTACACAAACGACCATAGTGCGTATAGTGGACGTCACGTACCTCGAAACCTGCCCGCTCCCGAGAAAGACCCCCAGGACCTAAGGCTGACAGACGGCGCTTGTGCGTAATCTCAGCCAACGGGTTGGTTTGATCCATAAACTGAGAAAGCTGGTTCGTTCCAAAAAACGAATTGATAACGGACGACAGTGTACGGGCGTTAATCAAATCCGTTGGCGTAAAAACTTCGTTGTCACGAATATTCATCCGTTCACGGATAGTACGCGCCATACGAGATAGGCCAACTCCAAACTGCGCATACAACTGTTCGCCTACCGTACGTACACGTCGGTTAGACAAGTGGTCAATATCATCCACTTCCGCTTTAGAGTTAATCAAATTGATTAGATACTTCACGATGGCAATAATGTCCTCGCGCGTCAACACTTTCGTATCGTCTGCTGTATCCAATTTCAACTTGCGGTTGATACGGTAACGGCCCACATCCCCCAAATCATAACGTTTATCCGAAAAGAACAAACGGTCGATGATACCACGTGCTGTTTCCTCATCTGGCGGTTCCGCATTGCGCAACTGACGATAGATGTGTTCTACAGCCTCTTTTTCAGAGTTTGAAGTATCTTTCTGTAAAGTATTATATATAATCGAGTAATCCGCATTGTTAGCGCCATCTTCTTTCGCTAGGATAATAGATTTTACCCCTGCATCGATGATCATTTCAATGTGGTCTTCCTCTAAAACAGTTTCACGTTCTAAGATGATCTCATTACGATCGATGGACACTACCTCACCTGTATCCTCGTCTACGAAGTCCTCGATCCATTTTTTCAATACCCTAGCTGCCAAACGACGACCAACGTATTTCTTAAGACCAGATTTACTTACTTTAACCTCATCTGCAAGATCGAACAGCTCAAGGATGTCCTTATCGGAATCATAGCCGATCGCCCGCAACAAAGTAGTAACTGGGAATTTCTTTTTACGGTCGATATAAGCATACATCACGTTGTTAACGTCCGTCGCAAATTCGATCCAAGATCCTTTAAAAGGAATTACCCTTGCAGAATAAAGTTTTGTACCATTTGTGTGTCTACTCTGACCAAAGAACACGCCAGGGGAACGGTGCAACTGGGAAACAATAACACGTTCAGCACCGTTGATCACAAAGGTACCTTTTGGCGTCATGTAAGGAATTGTTCCCAAATATACGTCTTGCACAATCGTTTCGAAATCCTCGTGTTCTTCATCATTACAAGATAACTTCAATTTTGCCTTGAGTGGGACACTATACGTCAATCCACGCTCAATACATTCTTGTATATCGTAGCGAGGCGGATCGATGAAATAATCCAAAAACTCGAGCACAAAGATGTTTCTTGAATCAGAAATAGGGAAGTTTTCCGAGAAAACCTTGAACAGCCCTTCCTGATGGCGGTTGTCAGAAGTAGTTTCTAGTTGAAAAAACTCCTTGAAAGATTGCAATTGCACATCCAAGAAATCCGGATAATCGATAACCTTCTTACTTGTAGCAAAATTTACTCTTTCGTTTTGAATATTATTGTTTGCCAAGGGAATAAGTATTTTAGTTTAAAAAAACTGAGCCAACTATGCTGTAATCATGTTCTTATCAGATGTCAGCATCCATCTGATACATGTAATAATATTATAAACAGGAATAGACTCTGACAACGTATTGACAGAGTCTAAACCCTTAAGGTGCTTTTTTATGCTGAGATTATTTGATCTCAACAACAGCTCCAGCTTCTTCTAATTGTTTTTTCAAAGCTTCAGCTTCGTCTTTTGAAACACCTGTTTTCAATTCCTTAGGAGCACCGTCCACTAAATCTTTAGCTTCTTTCAATCCTAAACCAGCTAAGTCTTTAACCAATTTAACTACTGCTAATTTCTGACCACCAGCTTCTTTCAAGATAACGTCAAATGAAGTTTTCTCTTCAGCAGCAGCAGCTTCGCCACCAGCAGCAGGACCAGCAACTGCAACAGCTGCAGCAGCAGGCTCGATACCATACTCGTCTTTTAGGATATCAGCTAATTCTTTAACTTCTTTTACTGTTAAGTTAACCAACTGTTCAGCAAGTTGTTTTAAATCTGCCATTTTATTTTGAATTTTTGAATGTACTTAATAAAAATTGTTAATTAAAAATACACGAACATTTTATACGAGGTGCCCGTTAGCCTCTTTCTTCTAAAGCTTTTACCAAACCTGAAATTGTATTTCCACCTGATTGAAGTGCGGAAATAACATTCTTCGCAGGAGATTGAAGCAAAGCAATAACGTCTGCGATAAGTTCGTCCTTGGATTTAAGGTTAACTAGTGCTTCTAGTTGGTTATCTCCTACGAACGCAGTTTCTTGGATGTAAGCCGCTTTTAGAACGGGCTTGTCACCTTCCTTACGTAATTGTTTGATCAATTTCGCCGGGCCGTTTCCGGTTTCAGAGAACATCATTGTAGAAGCACCTTTAAGCACGCTACGCAATTCTTCTGAATCGATTCCTGCTTCGATAAGGGCTTTTTCAATCAAGGAGTTCTTTGCTACTTGAATCGTAATACCCTGCTCAAAACATTTACGGCGGATGTTATTTACTTTTTCAACAGTTAAATCAGCAGTATCAGTAATGTAGAAATTACCGTAAGATTTAATCTGTTCGGCCAAAGCTTGAACAATTGCTTGTTTTTCTTCTTTTCTCATGATTAAATTCCTGCTACTGATTTAGTCTCCACATGAATACCAGGACTCATGGTTGAAGAGATGTGAATACTTTTGAAGTATGTTCCCTTAGCAGCGGAAGGTTTAAGACGTGCGAGTGTTTGTAACACCTCTAACGCATTGTCATAAATCTTATCTGCTTCGAACGACACTTTACCCACTGAAGTATGGATGATACCTGTCTTGTCGACTTTGAAATCAATTTTACCACCTTTCACTTCCGTTACAGCTTTACCTACGTCCGTAGTCACTGTTCCAGTTTTAGGGTTAGGCATCAAGTTTCTTGGACCCAAAATACGTCCCAATTTACCCACTTTAGCCATAACACTAGGCATAGTAATAATGATATCAACGTCAGTCCAACCACCTTCAATTTTGCTGATGTACTCATCGAGACCTACGTAATCCGCGCCTGCAGCCTTAGCTTCTTCCTCCTTGTCAGGAGTACACAATACTAAAACACGCACAGTCTTACCTGTCCCGTGAGGTAACGTAGCGATACCACGAACCATTTGGTTTGCTTTACGAGGATCCACGCCTAAACGAACGTCGATATCCACAGAAGCATCAAATTTCGTCGCTGTAATCTCTTTAACCAAAGCGGCTGCTTCTTTTAAAGAGTACGCCTTACCAGCTTCAATTTTGGATAGTGCCGCTTTTTGATTTTTTGTTAATCTAGCCACTTTCTTAAACTGATTTCGTTAAATTAATTGTTCCAAGGAGCGCTACCAGAAACGGTAATGCCCATACTACGTGCTGTCCCAGCCACCATTTTCATAGCAGACTCTACAGTAAATGCATTCAAATCAGGCATTTTATCTTTAGCGATAACCTCAACCTGCTCCCAAGTAATAGAAGCAACTTTTTTACGGTTAGGCTCGCCCGACCCACTTTTCAGTTTAGCTGCATCTTTTAACTGAACAGCTACCGGTGGTGTCTTGATGATAAAATCAAATGATTTGTCGCTGTAAACTGTAATGACAACAGGAAGTACTTGCCCTGGTTTGTCTTGCGTACGAGCGTTAAATTGCTTACAGAAGTCCATGATGTTCACCCCTTTAGCACCCAATGCAGGTCCTACAGGAGGAGATGGATTTGCAGCACCGCCCTTTACTTGTAATTTTACTAACGCACTGACCTCTTTTGCCATTTTGTTTTGAATTTAATTGTTAAATGTTTGTTAGTAAGGTGGAAGCATTATAACGTAACATTTATTATCTTTCGTAGACTATATAATAAAAGCAGTATATAATCAAACGAGGTGCAAAGATAATAAACATTTTGGAAATAAAAAACATAGAAGAAAATTTAATAAACAAAACCGATATACCATCGAGATTATCGATACGAACTAATCTCTATGTTAACGTATCTTTGGTTACGAAGACCCCTTATTAAAATAGCAATGACAAATAAACTAAATCAATAAATACAAAATGGAAAACAACAGCAATGACATTAGTAAATGTCCTTTCCATAATGGAGGGCAACATCACGAAAAAAAAGCAGTCCCTACAGGAGGCGATGGCACCAAAAACAGTGACTGGTGGCCAAGCAGGCTAAAAACCAATCTTTTACGTCAGCACTCGCGCTTAACAAACCCGATGGACAGCGATTTTAATTACGCCGAGGCATTCAAAAGTTTGGACTACGAGGGATTAAAAAAAGATCTCCATACCCTTATGACAGACTCTCAGGAGTGGTGGCCGGCGGACTTTGGACATTATGGTCCGCTTTTCGTCCGTATGGCCTGGCACAGCGCCGGCACGTACCGTATCCAGGACGGCCGTGGTGGTGGCGGTAGAGGACAGCAGCGTTTTGCACCGTTAAACAGCTGGCCTGACAATGTAAGCTTGGATAAAGCACGCAGGCTACTTTGGCCAATTAAACAAAAATACGGCAATAAGATTTCGTGGGCAGATCTGCTAATTCTCACAGGAAACGTTGCTTTAGAGTCAATGGGCTTCAAAACATTTGGATTTGCAGGTGGACGTGAGGATGTATGGGAAGCGGACGAGGACGTTTATTGGGGCAAGGAGACGACCTGGTTAGGTGGCGACGATCGTTATGCACGTGGCTCTGAAGGTGTAGAGAAAGACCACGGCGTACTCGTATCTGACGATGACGCGGACGGGAAAATCCACAGTCGCAATCTCGAAAATCCACTTGCAGCCGTACAGATGGGACTCATTTACGTAAATCCTGAAGGGCCCGATGGCAATCCAGACCCGGTCGCTGCTGCTTACGACATTCGCGACACCTTCAAACGGATGGCGATGAATGATGAAGAAACCGTCGCACTGATTGCCGGTGGACATACCTTCGGAAAAACCCATGGGGCTGCATCGGCGGATCACGTCGGTACGGAACCCGAAGCAGCCGATTTGGAATCCCAAGGACTAGGCTGGAACAACAGTTACGGCACAGGTAAAGGCAGAGATACAATTACCAGCGGACTCGAAGTAACTTGGACGTCGTCGCCAACAAAATGGACAAATAACTTTTTATGGAACCTATTTGGTTATGAATGGGAGTTGACGAAAAGTCCCGCAGGAGCACACCAATGGACACCGAAGCACGGCATGGGGTCAAATACAGTACCGGATGCGCATGACCCAAATAAGAAGCATGCCCCTGCTATGCTAACAACAGACCTTGCCTTACGTTTTGACCCCGAATACGAAAAGATAGCTCGACGATTTTTAGAAAATCCAGACCATTTCGCGGACGCATTTGCACGTGCGTGGTTTAAGCTGACGCACCGAGACATGGGACCACGATCCCGTTATCTAGGCCCCGAAGTACCAGCGGAAATCCTGATCTGGCAAGACCCCGTTCCCGAAGTTGATCATGAGCTCATTAATGAAGAAGATGCATCGGCATTGAAATCCCAAATCCTAGACTCTGGTCTTAGTACTTCTGAATTGGTCTCAACCGCATGGGCTTCTGCCTCTACCTTTCGGGGTGGTGATAAACGAGGCGGAGCCAATGGCGCCCGCATTCGGCTGGCTCCACAAAAAAACTGGGAAGTAAATAATCCGACACAATTAGCTAAAGTGCTGGAGGTATTGGAACGCATCCAGGTGGCGTTTAATAACAGACAAAACGGCAGCAAAAAGGTATCAATTGCGGACTTAATCGTACTAGCGGGAAACGCCGCCATCGAAAAATCCGCACAAGAAGCAGGAGTTCCTATTACCGTCCCCTTTTCGCCGGGCCGAACAGATGCAACACAGGAACAAACAGATGTAGAGTCGTTCGAGTATCTTGAGCCCAAGGCTGACGGATTCCGCAACTATCTAAAAACGAAATATGCTACACCTACAGAAGCTTTCTTGATTGACAAGGCGCAATTGCTAACATTAACCGCCCCTGAACTGACCGTCCTAATTGGTGGGTTACGTGTGCTAGGAACGAATTACGAAAACACCAAACATGGTGTATTCACAACCCGGCCAGGCGTACTAACCAACGACTTCTTTATTAATCTCTTAGACATGAGCATCCAATGGAAAGCACAGTCCGAGGAAAAAGAAGTTTATGAGGGCTACGATCGTAAAAGCAAAGATCTCAAGTGGACGGCTACACGGGCGGATCTGGTATTTGGATCGAATTCAGAACTAAGAGCAATCGCTGAGGTATATGCAGCTGCTGACGCACAAACCAAGTTTATTCATGATTTTGTTGCTGCATGGAATAAAGTAATGAATTTAGACCGGTTTGATCTCAAATAAATAAAAACGAGGGGCTCGATTAGCGGCCCCTCGTTTTTACTTATTATAGTAGTTTCCTCTATTCTTTCTCTACCTGCATATAATTTAACTCCAGTGGAGTCTTCCGTCCGAAAACCTTCACCATCACAGTCAATTTCTTCTTATCTTCGTGCACCTCTTCTATTTCTCCGGTAAAGCCATTAAACGGTCCGTCATTCACCTTCACCGTTTCGCCTACGTAATACGGAACATTCATGCTTTCGCCCTGCTCCGCCATTTCGTCTACTTTTCCTAAAATCCGGTTAACTTCAGCAGGACGTAAAGGGATAGCGTTACCTTCTTTATCCCCTAGAAATCCGATCACACTATTTAAATTCTTAATTGCGTGCTCAATCTCTCCATCCAATGCAGCTTCGATCAAAACATATCCGGGATAGTAGTTACGTTCTTTTGCAACTTTCTTCCCATCACGCATCTGGTAATATTTTTCCATAGGAATCAATACCTGGGGTACCAGATGTTGGATACCCAAACGACCAACTTCTGCCTCCACATATTGCTTCACTTTCTTCTCTTTTCCACTAACGGCACGAACTACATACCATTTTAACGATTGATCTGCCATAAAATTTTTAATGATAAATTTAGGAAGTAATTCCGTACAACAACTCCAATAGATTACTTGAAGCTTTATCCATCACAAATATCAACAAAGCAATAATGACAGACGCTACAAGTACCACTACCGCCGAGTTTTGTAATTGCGCCCAAGTAGGCCAAGTTACCTTCTCTGTAACCTCGACATAGGAGCTTTTTAAAAAATCAAGTACTTTAGCCATTTTTAGTTTACCTAAATTATTTTAGCAGGGATACCAGGATTCGAACCCAGACCAACGGTTTTGGAGACCGCTATACTAACCATTATACTATATCCCTTGGTTTTTTTGATGACGCAAATATAGTGTTTCAACGCTATTAGCGCAAATATTATTTACTTTTTTTCTACTTATGTGCCGCAGTGGATAACCAGAAAAAAAACAAGCTAACCAGCATCAGCCAATTAGCTTGTTTTGTTATACTAGGATAATCTTAAAGATTATGCTAAGATTTCAGTTACCTGACCAGCACCTACCGTACGACCACCTTCACGGATTGCGAAACGTAGACCTTTTTCCATAGCGATTGCGTTAATCAACTTTACTGTGATTGTTACGTTATCACCAGGCATAACCATTTCAGTACCTTCTGGTAACGCGATCTCTCCCGTTACGTCCGTTGTACGGAAATAGAATTGAGGACGGTATTTGTTGAAGAATGGCGTATGACGACCACCTTCAGCTTTTGACAATACATATACCTCAGCTTTAAAGTCTGTATGAGGAGTTACTGTACCTGGCTTACAGATTACCATACCACGACGGATATCAGTTTTCTCAATACCACGTAACAATAAACCTACGTTGTCTCCAGCTTCACCATAATCCAAAATCTTACGGAACATTTCTACCCCAGTTACAGTAGATTTCAAGTTCTCAGCACCCATTCCTAAAATATCAACAGGATCACCAGAGTTGATTACACCTCTTTCGATACGACCTGTAGCAACTGTACCACGACCAGTGATAGAGAATACGTCTTCGATTGGCATCAAGAAAGGAAGCTCAGTCAAACGTGGAGGAATTGGAATGTAGTTATCTACAGCGTCCATTAGTTCCATGATTTTTTCAACCCATTGCTCTTCGCCATTCAATGCACCTAGAGCCGAGCCTTTGACTACAGGGATATCATCACCTGGGAATTCGTAGAACGACAATAGTTCACGAACTTCCATTTCTACAAGTTCTAATAACTCTTCGTCGTCAACCAAGTCAACTTTGTTCAAGAACACTACTAACGCAGGAACACCTACCTGACGAGCCAACAAGATGTGCTCACGAGTTTGAGGCATAGGACCATCAGTCGCAGCAACTACGATGATAGCACCATCCATCTGTGCAGCACCAGTAACCATGTTTTTTACATAGTCAGCGTGACCTGGACAGTCAACGTGCGCATAATGACGGTTCGCTGTTTGGTATTCTACGTGCGCTGTATTAATTGTAATACCACGCTCTTTTTCTTCAGGAGCAGAGTCAATTGAATCAAATGAACGAGCTTCTGAAAAACCTTTGTCAGCCAATACTTTAGTGATAGCAGCTGTAGTAGTTGTTTTACCGTGGTCAACGTGACCGATTGTACCGATATTTAAGTGCGGCTTACTCCGGTCAAATTTCTCTTTTGCCATGTTTATGCGAATTAGTAATTATAAAATGTTTCTTTATTAAATCCTTTACAAAAGTAATAAACTTCCATATTTTTTGAGCCAAAGATGGGATTTGAACCCACGACCTCTTCCTTACCAAGGAAGTGCTCTACCCCTGAGCTACTTCGGCTTACCAAAAGCCTATCTACAGATGATAGCCTCTACCTTATCAGAAAAATTCATCAATAAAGACAGAGACTTAAATCAAATGTTAAAAAAAGAGCGGAAGACGGGCCTCGAACCCGCAACCTATAGCTTGGAAGGCTATCGCTCTACCAATTGAGCTACTTCCGCTGATTGATTCTAGATCAATCGATTTGGATTAAAATTTCAAATCGACATGCTGCACATCTAAAATCGGGTGGTGGAGGGAGAAGGATTCGAACCTTCGAAGCCGAAGCAACGGATTTACAGTCCGTCCCATTTGACCGCTCTGGAACCCCTCCAAACCTGCAAGTTAATTGCATTTAGAGCCTCTTATCGGGATCGAACCAATGACCTACTGATTACAAGTCAGTTGCTCTACCAGCTGAGCTAAAGAGGCAATATCTATTTTTTTAAAAACTCTCCAAAGAACACCTACCTTTTCAGATAGCGAGTGCAAAAATCCAACTTAATTTTGATATTTGCAAGTTTTTTAAAAACTTTTTTATCGTGTTAAAGAACGCTAATCATCAGCCTCAAACAACGTTACCTCATTTGATTTTGATGAGGCAAAGATAGCGACTACATCCAAACTACAAAAATATTTCACAAAAAAAAATGGGCGGTTACATCATATACTTGATACGCAAGGAAATAATTTACATCTTGCACCGCATTTTTCAAGAAGATACTTATGTTCATCAAACAAAATCGGCGTTTCGGAAATCTATTGCTACTGAGCTCGTTGTTAACGATATCCTTTTTTTCACCAACTTACGCACAAGAACAGACACTTATCAAAAAACTGGTAAAAAAGTTTCTCGCTGCAGAACGTGACTCTACACGTAGTGCTAGCTTGATTGTTTTGCCCGCTCTGGGCTACGCCCAGGAAACCGGAGTGGAGTACGGTATCGCCGGAACGTATAATTTTTACCTAGATAAAACTGACCCAGCCAGCCGCACATCCAATATAACGCTTATGGGGACACTTACCACTGAAAAACAGAAAAACATCAAACTGCTAGCCGATATATGGACAAAAGACAACGATTATCATATTTTAACCGAACTGCGCTATAGAGACTGGCCCTTTAACTTTTACGGTTTGGGCTCGGACACCTGGTTGGCAGATGAAGATTTTTTGGAGCATCAACTCGCCCGCGCAAAAATAGATATAGAGAAGAAAATTGTTCCCAGATGGTACGCCGGTGTAAATGTTGAATATGAAAATTTCAAGTTCAACGATCGTGAGCCCGGTGGCATTTTTGCACAGCCCGATGTATTAGGAAAGACAGGAGGCCAATACCTAGCTCTCGGCGTATCTTCCCTATATGACACGCGAGATAACACCACTTATACGACCAAGGGCATTTATTCTCGGCTAAAATATGCCTATGCCCCTCGTTTTTGGGGTGGAGATAATTTCAGGGGTAGCCAGTTGGAAGTTGATATCAGAGGGTTCCATGCAATTTCGCCAAAGATAACGCTCGCTGCGCAAACCCTTTACCGAGGTACTTTCGGAGAAAATGTCCCCTTTTACGCTTATCGTGACTTAGGAGGCGACATGACCATGCGTGGTTATTACTTAGGACGATACAAAGACAAGAATTATGCTACCGCACAATTTGAATTCCGATACCGGTTTATGCCACGTCTGGGCATCGTTGGATTTGGCGGGACGGGCAGCACATTTTCCCAAAAACACAATTTGCGGCTGGTGCCGAGCTTTGGCGGGGGCATCAGATACTTCTTTAGCTTAGAACATAACAGTAGCGTCCGTTTGGACTATGCCATAGGCGAAAAACGCCCAGGCGAAAAAAGACAGACGGGATTCTATTTAAGTCTTAGTGAGGCTTTCTAGTTTAGGGTTTCCTCCAACATTTTTAATGCCATATTCGGAGATGCTTCGGAACTTCTTCGCTCATTAACCAAGGATTTACCGAGTAGACCTCGGTAAATGCACGGTAAAACATCATTAAAACACGGTAATTGTCCGAAGCAGGTGCGACCACTGTCTAACCAAAAAGCGAAGAGGTCTTGAAATAACCTTACAACGAAAGTGATTGTCGTTCCAGCGTTTCAAGGGCCGAGTACACCTTTAATAAAGCTCTTGGAACATGGAAGCATCCTTTCCATTTCCCCCCTTTCAAGCTAAGCAATGGCTGCCCCTGTCTATTTAAATAGCCATACCACTCACCATACTCCGGATCTGAAAAATGGCGGAAAGCATATGTATCCAACCTTTGAAACCACTCTTTACAACGCGTATCACCAGTGTATGCATAACCTTTCGCCATGCACACCAATGCCTCGAGATGTACCCACCAAAGTTTTTGATCCCATTCCAATTGTTGCAGAGGCTTATTCAGAATATCTTTAAAATACACTATGCCATCAAATTCATCATCCCAACCAAACGCTAATGCCCCGAGTGCTATCTCAACACACTTCACCATAAGCGCACTGTCCCCACGTCTTTCTGCCAAATCCATCATAAACCACATCGCCTCTATAATATGACCAGGGTTCACCAATCGCCCTTCAAACGAATCGGAAAACGACCCATCTACGTTCACATTTTCCATAATCAGCCCCGTATCTGGTTGATAAAAAACTTCCATGATGTCGTGAATGATCTCATCTATCAGCGATTCCACCGTATTCGTCCCTACTATATGTTCAAGCTCTAAGGAAAGATTGCTTAAGATCATCGGTAATGCAAATCCTTTTAGAGCCCGGGTACCGGGATATATTTTATTATATTGATCTTTCGGGTTCTCCCGACGATCCAGTATTCGGTCAAATGTTTCGTATGCCACTTGTGCATGTTCGTCTTTTCCCGTTATCTTGTAAAGCGCCCCCAGCCCCATACTGGCAAAACAGTCTGAAAAGATATTGTAGGGTTGTACCAGCGGACGACCTGCCCTATCGAGCGAAAAATACCAATCACCCTGTTGGTTCCGTCCATTCTTTAAGATAAACGCAGATCCTTGTTCTGCCATTTCTCGCCAGGTTTCATTTGGTTCGACGGTAAGATAGAGCATCGACAGTGTCCAAATCTGTCTACCTTGTAACCACATGAATTTATCCGTATCAAATACTGTCCCATCCCTATCTAAGCAAGTTAAAAAACCACCATATTCCCTATCATTGGAATATTTTACCCAAAACGGCATAACGTTCTCCAAAAGCTCCTTTTTATACCGTTCAACAAATCCTTTCATTTCTACTCTAATTATTTCAATGTTTCTAAATATTCCTTATACCTATTGTATAAATGTCCTGCTTGTAAATAGGCGGACTGAGGACTCATAAAATGAGAAAACTCAAATGTGATCGCCTTATCATATCCGGCTTTTCTAGCGGCTTCCAGTTTCAAACGAAGTTTCTCGAATTTAATCGGCAAAAACTTAATTGGCATATCCCGATCAAAAGATTCAGCATTAGTCCAACACTGCATATTATATTTGTCGGCGAGTTTCTTGTTGACCAGAAAAAAGTCATCCAGTTCGTGATAATCGATATGCCCATCCTGAAACGCAACCGCGTCGACAACATTATGTATCTCATGAAATATTTCATTCCATTCGCTCTCATGCTCCTGTATAGATACGAAATCTGCTTTGACAAGACCAGAAGAAGCTGCCATTACCGCTTTTTTACCATCGATCCAAGGGGAAATAAATGTAGGCAAGTTGTTGCTCACTGCTTTGCATTGTTCACCTAGAATACGAAAGGCACTGGACGCCCCCTTGGTTTGACGACTGATCTCCATGCTCAGATACCAACCTCCGAAACTCGCGTAATGACCATACCGCTGCCACACTTCGTCGATTACAAAGCGGTTAGCATCTATTTCATACTGCATATTTCCCGTATCCCAATATTTACCACTATCGTAAAGGCCAAAAAAGAATTTTATACCATGTCTTTCAGCCAGTTGTAGAAACATCTCTACTAGATCTACTGGCGGATGATAACAACCTATATTATCGCGTAGCCACGAAGATGGATAGGTAATAAATCTTCGGTATCCACTACGGATCATAATAACCGTATCAATTCCTATAGCCTTCATGTATCTAAAATCACGATCCCATTCCTTTTTACCCCAATTTTGATGAGGTATATCATGACTAATCTCATCTAAAAAAGTACCCGTAATCTTCATCTATAAATATTTTTTTCCTTTTAAATATTCAACCCAACGGATATAGGCATCCGTATTGACGTGAATGCCGTCCATTGTATATTCCGCTTTCAACACATAGCCATCAGCTAAAGTCTCTTTAACATCGACATAGATTAAACTATATTTTTGAGCTAAAGCCACTATCCCCTCGTTTAAATTTCTTACTAGATTTTCTTTCCCTAACAAATAATCATATTTCAAAACCGATTCATTTAGTGGTAAAGTGCTTTGGACGTATATTTTTGTCTTAGGACTTATCTTTTGGATTATCTTAATGATAGCTTCATAATTTCTCAAACTCCATTCGACAGGCAATCCGCGCCCCACATCATTGATCCCCATCATCAAAAAGATTTTCTTTGGTTTTGACTTCACGACATCAGCAATACGAGCTTTCATACCAAATGTGTTATCTCCTCCTATCCCCCGGTTTCCAACCTTATATTGACGGCCGATCAGTTCTTGCCAGGGCCCCCTCTCGGTTATGCTGTTTCCGAAGAAAATGACATCATACTTTTTCTGTTCCAATGCCTGATACAGCTTTTCTCGCCCTTCATAATACCAATTGTTATAGGTACTATCCTGAGCATATAGCTGTATAATTCCCAGCATTCCTAAGACGATTATTGCGATTTTCTTCATGATTACAATGCTTTTATTTTTTTCAAATAATCAACCAGTTCCACATACGCGACTACTTCCAAGTGTATACCATCGGGTGTTATTTCAGCACGAAGGTTGCCCAGCCCATCGGCCAATATAGTATGTAGATCAATAAAGCATACACCGTCTTGAGTTTGAGAAAGACGTTTCAAACCCTCATTCAATAGCTGGATATCACCGTTTTTCACTGCCTTGAACGACGCTACCAATTTATCCGGATTAACAGGTAATACACTATGCAGATAGATCTTCGTTATGGGTGTTTGCTGTTTAATCTTACGTATAATTCTGGCATAATTTTCTATAATATTCATTGTTGGCACACCACGCTTGAGATCATTTACGCCAATCATCAGAAATACTTTCTCGGGTTGATGTCTGGTTATTTCGTCCAATCTGGCCAATACACCGTAAGAAATATCCCCGCTAATACCTCGGTTCAGTACGGGTAACTCCGGCAAAATATCGTTCCACCGACCAGCGTCGGTAAGACTATTCCCAATAAATATTATTGCATTTGGAAGAACCGGCATCTTCCGGAATTCTGCCAGTTTTTCGGTATAACCCGAAAAGATGTAATTACTATCAATTGCAGAGGTTACTTGCGCTTTTAATGTTTGTAAACTTCCCGATATAATAAGCAGGACTATAAGTCTAATTTTTATCATCACTATTATCTAAAAATTTATGATCGCCAAAACCACTTCTTATTTGTGGCATAATTCGTTAGCAAAACCATCAACAGCATATATACACCGGTCTTCACTAACGCTAAATAGGGGCTACTTACAGACAATGAATCAACAACAGGCAATACATGCAATAGCCCTAAAACGGGTGTAATGCAAAATGCGGAAACGCAGTAAGCAATCATTGGGTTTTGTCCATTTTTGACGATCGAAGACACCACAAAATTTTCAGGAAAACTCTTTGTCAAATAGTCACAGACAATATAAAAAAAGAAAGCCAACCCACTTGTTAAAAGCCAATAGCTAAAAGACGAGGGGTCTTTCTTAATCCCGCCATCCAACGGTTCAAAGAATAAGGCTATGGACGCCAAAACAAATCCCCAACTAACCAACGCTTTGTAGAATGCAAATTGCCCTTGATGGTTTTTAGTAAAAAAGAGAAAAAAAGCTATTCCAAAAATGACATGCCCACATAGATTTAGCTGTAGCAGACGCATATACAGGGTAGCTACGTGGAAAGCCACAAAAGTTAGACCGAGCACGGCTAACCATCTCGCATTTCTTCGTTCAGAATCCGTATACCGAAAATTGGTCACGTCTTTGTTCTGTACCAACAGATCACCCAATATCGAACCCGGTAATACAATGCAGAGGTATTTCATAAATGAAAAACTGTAGAACCACCGCAAATCAGGGTGGAAGTTCCAAAGACATTGTGTCCAGCTTCCCACAATGTCTTTGGTAAACCATACTCCCATAAAAGCAATGAGTACAGCTATGCGTAACAAAAAGCTTTCGGAAGTCAGTAACCAAAATACAGACCCAAATACTGCCATATTAGCCAACACCAGAATAATGATATTACTTTTGAATCTGTCAAATGTGTTTCCGAGTATTTCGCTATGATACCATACCAGTAATCCTATTACCAGAAAACCCAACAGCTGCAAGCCATATCTTCTTAGCTTCCCTCCTTCAAAACGCATGAATACAAGGAAAAAAGCAACAAAGGTGAGCAAGGAGGTCGTGTAGTTCAACCATTTGGGTCCTGTTAGATTATCGGGAGCAAGATAAGCCAACGTAATAGCAAAAAAAACAAGCAAAAGTCCCCGTCTTAACAACCCAAAAGTAATCACGCCGTATTGCTTTTGGACCAGTTTATTTCGCAATGCCAACGGAAAAGCAGCTCCCATAGCAAATAGAAAGAAAGGAAAGACAAGGTCCACCCACGTGATACCGGGGTTATCTGGGTTGAACTTGAAATCCGGTGGTCCAACCTGGGCGTGATACATCCACGCAGGAAACGCTGAGGTCCATGGAATCACCGCAGCCAAAACCATTCCCATGATTGCCAACCCGCGCAATAAGTCTATACTATGGTTTCTTTTGATCATCGAACTTTCTATTCGGTCCTATAAATCTATCGGAACCAATACCAAGGGAGTTGGCAAGCAGGATGCCCCCGGAGGTGAATACGTAAAATTTATCTCTTGAATACCTTTCGAAAGATCCGGCTTATAAATCCCAATCAAGATAGCTTCTGGCGCCGCTTTTGTTACCAATTGATTGGAGGGATATTGAACAACGCTCTTCTTCATATACTCATCAAACATCTCCATTGTTAATCCCATTCCGCCACACCATTGGCTATCTTCCGACCTACAGTTCCAAGTAATCAAAGCCAGACCTTTTCCTCCAGTGCTTTTCCATTTGATATTTGTATGGTATAACACGCCATAATTTCCCACGTTCCGTGCAAGTTCCGCTTTCTCTCCGATTGTTCCCGTAATCCACGGATCGTCGTTCCCATCAGCTACAATAAGCTGTGACACGCCATCGTTGGTGTCGATGGTATCTTTGCTCGTAACCTTATAGTTAGCTATCGGAAATACTCCCCTACCGGCATTAACATGGCTAAATGGTATAATGGTATCTATCTCATGAAATGCCTTAGGACCTTCTTTATCAGGTGACGTTTGAAGCACGCTGATCAATGCTGGCTGATCAATTACAAACTCATATAAACCGTGCACCAACTCGTCGTACATTACGACCTGATTTTCCAATCGCTCGTCTATAGCGATCACCTCTCCCGGCTTGATCGTCCGAACATTATTCGTTTCACGCGACGAAAAATAGTCGTACAACCCTTGTTTTCCAATCTGAAAGTAATTCATACTAGGCTTTTGTGAAGAATACCGGAGCATTCTCAAATGCATATCCTCCTCACCGATATTTTTTATTACTGCCGATATTTTTCTCGGCATTTTCACAGGCTCCTTTACACCATTGACGTTATATACGTATAACCGCACCGCGCCTGCATCTGCCCGTTCCTGCATAACAATAGCTTCGGGAATACGAATGTACTCCGGATCATCGGATATCATAAACTGCGGACCCGGCATAACCGCTTTATCATAAGCAATCTTTGGAAAGTCCGTCGTTAAAAAATCTTCTAAAATCACAACATCCCCCTGCTTAGCCGAGCTTAAGGTTGCTGAAATAACTTCGGATTTACTTTGCGCCGGGCAATTCCATATAAAAACAGATAACAGAAATAATAATACACTTGCTTTCATTTGTTGTAATTTAATTGTTCAAACCCTCTTTAACCTGATCCCACCATCCATAATTAATAATATGGACAATATCGAATATCATGGACCCTTGTGATTTCTGACGACACATTTTCAATGCTTTTATAAATTGATCCGGGTGTCCCTTGTATTGCTCCACATATAAGCCGGCATATACTGGTGTTTTTCCCATAGTGACTTTATTGACCAGTTCTGCTGACCCTTCTACCGTATACCAATCTTCTTTCTTCACCACCAATCCCGATTCCAATGTCTTTTCCGTCGTATCAGTCTGCGCATGTAGTTCGGATTTCTCTACTTCAAAATAATAATTGCCTGTAGTAAACAAATCCAAAGCTTCTGCATAGCCATATTCTTTATACTTGGTAGTAGCCCAATTAAACTCTTCGCTCGGATCATATTCTTTGCTTGCGAAATTTACGCCGACATCAAAATAAAGTGGATACCATGACCCTGTATAATCCCCGAAGATAATATCCGGATGAATGGCTTTTAATTCCCCCCTGGCTTTATAGATAAAATCATGAATCACTTTAGCCCTCCATTCCAGCCAGCTCTTAAAGAGCGGGCCATCTTGTCGTTCCGCGCCCCCAAACGTATAAATATCGGCAGGGAAATTTTCTACGCTTCCCCCTCTATATTGTTCGAACAGTCGTTTACTTTGTTCTGAAAAATCAGCGTTCAAGTTGTCAAAACGGACACGGTCCAGAATTACACCGTCCAATCGAGGATACATACCAACAAGTTCTTTTAAAATGGACAATTCGTATTCCTGTACTTCTGGTAATGCAGGGTTCAGCATCGTTGAATATTTGCTTTTTTGCTCCGAAATTAACGTCATGCCTTCCGGCAGGTGGGATAATGTCTGCCATTTAGCCTTTGATGGATCATCATATACAACACCCCTGTCAAAATAATTGTGTCCCGCGACAAATACATTTGTCGAAGCGTGTACCTTCAGACCAAGTTTATGCCCCTCCTCTATAAAATAGCTCAGCATATCCCATGTGGTATCTTTAACCGTTTCACTTCCTCCCCACGAACTCATCACCGGAGCTATTTTACTTGGATATAGGACCTCACCGGTAATAGGTTTTACGTCAACTACGATGTCTGTTACACCTACCTCTTTAGATTTTTGAAGATAAAATAAAATGGAGTCCTTCTCACAAAAACGATCAAAATTCGCCGTTGCATCAAACCATAGGATATTTCGATGAACAAAATAATCTGTATTCCCATCTGATGCACTATCGACACTATTACAGGAAAAAAAGAACGACGTAACAGCAAGAAAAAAATTAAATAAACGCTTCATGTTTTATAAAAAATAAGTTAATCTTCAATACCTGTTTTTATTGCTTCAAAAAGAGGCTCTTTCAATTGATTGTATTGAGGTGCATACATGTGCACGACATCGAACAACATGATTTTGCCTTTGGTTTTAGTTAAAATATAGCGAACCGCTTTTGTTATTTCACCTTTATTTGCATACGCGACATTCCCTACATCAATACTCCCATACAGCGGCACCCTGTCCTTCGTAATATAACTGGCCCCGTTTAGAGATCCTTCTATACTCCACCAATGATACTTCATGCCCGCTGTTGCTGGATTATCAGCCAACATAATTTGGGTAAAATAATTACCTGTCATAAGTATATCCAATTCTTCCGCATAACCCGTTGCCCCATAACCAGGTGACGCCCAATCAAAACGAACTTCAAAATCCTGAAAAGGATCATACTCTTCACTCGCCCAGTTCACACCAACCTGATAATATGTTGTATACCACGCACCAACATATACGCCAAATTCCACGTTAGGTTTTATTGATTTTACAGCAGCGCGAGCTTTTGTTATAAAATCTTTTATTACCTGTGTACGATAGATAAGCCATTGCTTGTAGTACTTACCTGTGACAGAAGGTAATATTTGGCTTGAGCTCTCTCTCCACGACGCAACAATGTCCGTTGGGAAATTCATATTTTTTGCCTGGGTGTCGTTATACTTTGTTTCTAAAAAAGAGATAAATTGTTGCTTACTCAATTCAGAAAAATCAGCCGTAATATCCGTGTACCGACCATAGTCGAGAATCATCCCGTCCAGATCAAACTTGCCTACGATCTCTTTGATAATATTGAGTGCCTTTTCCTGTACCTCAGGTGCTGCAGGGTTAACAAAAACGTTTTTGCCCGTTTCAGAAATGGGTCCCAAGGTGCCGGAAGTATTCTTTACAACAATAGATTCATATTTGCTACGGTAAGTCGGGTTATCGAAAACATACCCAAATCCTCTTCGGTCGCCATCTACGAAAGTTACCATAGACAAATACACTTTGAAATTTCTTTTTTTCGCTTCAGCGATCATAAAGGGGATATAGTCGCTCAATCGCGTCTTACCATCTCTTTCCGTCATTTCCCCTGTATAATTACTCGGATACATCGTATAACCCGAGCTTCCTTTAACATCGACAACGAGACCGTTCACACCCACATCTTCCAATATATCCAGAACCTCGATGATTCCCTCTTTTTGACTAAATTTCCCATAAGTTCCAAACACATTTGAGTTTGCATCGACCCAAACCAATACTTCCTTCTTATTTTCTTCTTCGTCGGGGTTTTCGATATCAGGATCTTTTGGATCTGGGGTAGATCCACTGTCTTTCTTACATGCGTGCAAGGCAAAGAATACTATCGCCAAGACAATTATTTTATAATTCATACGCTATTTTATAAAGGCAATACGAGAAATCCCGTATTGCCCGATTCAATATTAATGTTCGCTTTTGTTACTCTACATCCACACAATCAAACTGCACGCCTACCACATACCCATTGGTAAACATAAAATATAGATATAGGTAGTAGCCATTCTCCGATAAGGTCATGGCGACATCCCCCGTACCGTTTCCATTGGCCTTTGCACCAAGCGTATTCGCTCCGTATTTTCCCTTATCCGGTGCCCAAATAAGCCCCGGAGTGGTATTTGCCGATGGATTCCCGGAGAAACCTCCTTCCGTATCAATTAAGAATACCTGGTCAGCTGAACCCCAATTAAAACTGTTTACATGATTATAAGCGACAAACTTAGCGTTGTTAAACTCGATATAGTCTACCGAATTTGCGATAAAATTAGCCTCTAGCTGATCCAACTGCGCCATAATGGTATTCGTAGATCCATTGACCCGGGCAAGTCGATTATTGGAATATCCAATAGCATAGTAGTCACTACTTGCATCTGTTGGCGAAGTATAAATAACGTCGATATTATTGTTACTCCAGGAGTATCCTGAAATTGTCACCATTTCTGGGGTTTGAGACACGAGGTTTCCATTTACCACCTGCCATCGTGCAAAACTGCTTGACAAAACACCGACAACAGGAACCGTAACGATAGCATTCCTATTGACATCCCCGATAATGGAGAATTTACGACCAAACGATGTGCTTCCCGAACTCCATTGGATAAACGGCTGAGGCGTGCCTGTCACCGAAGATATTTTCCATATATTAAACGTATCTCCGTCATTCGGAACGAGATTACACACGAAGATATTTCCTGCATCATCCGCGGTTGTATAGAAATTTCGAAGACCACCTCGAATAGATCCCAAATCAATTTCCCCCACTTTCGCGCCTGTAAATGCATCGATATATATACTATTTTGATCTCTTGTATTCAATACAACATAAGGCCCTGTAGCAGCTATACCGCCCGTTACATCATCAACAGCTATCCCTAAATCATTTTTCAATCTTTTAGCAAACATGATTTTAGCACTTCCCGGACGGATGCCTTTGGCTAATTTTACCGCCTCAATAACTTGAATTGTATAATCGCGTTGTGCATTTCCCGGAGCTGTTACTACAAATGGTTGTGGAGTTGCCAAATTTATATCGGTTTCGTTAGGAAGAGATCCAGAAGCATGTCTATTGATTACATAAGAGAGTTTCGCATTATTCAAAACCGTCCCCGGAACCAAAGAGAAATTGATTCTGTTGCCAATGATAATCGCCTGAACCTCTTGCGGGTCGCCTCCTTCATCATTATAGCGTAGGATAGCATTTGAAACGTCGGTACTACCTTGTTTGTTTGCAATAACAGTATATGTCTTTTTTTCACCAGATCCCGATGTTACTGTCAGTTCCTTTGGAGAGGTCAAATCCCAAAAGTCACTTAGCGATGGTGAAACAAGTGCATCCGACGGCACAGTCGCCCGGATCAATATCTTCGACAGATCTACTTCATTGTCTGAATCTATTGGATGATAGTAGTCTATGTCCAGATAAATTTTGTCGTCCACAATCCTCGCTTCAAATAGTCGTGTCCTACCCTTTCCTTCATATGTCGCATATATGTCGCTGATTTCATTCAATTCATATCTTTCTCTATATTCAACTTTCTGACAAGAGATTGTACATAGCGTGCCTAAAAAAACCAAGAACGCTATATAGGTTTTATAAAATCTTTTCATTGTATTCCGTTAATAATATTACCATCCCTTTATTTGATCCAATGCATTGTTTCGTTGTACCTCCGCTTCGGGAATAGGCAGATAATACAATGCGCCGGTAAAGCTACGGTCCGTATTGTCGGCAGGTACTACTTCGTAATTAAATCCGGTGTATTTATGCCCTGTAAATTGGACACCATTCAGTATTGTATGGGCTTTCCGCCATCTTCTGAGATCCCAGAAACGGTGTCCTTCAAAAGCCAGTTCAACCATACGCTCGTGCTCTACCAATGCCATCACAGCGGATTTGGTATTGGCATAAGCGTCAGGCAACCCGCGCACACCACGCAGTTTATTGATGTTCGAAACGGCATCTGTTAACTGGTTAGCTCCCGCTTGTGCTTCCGCTAAAATCAACAACACTTCCGCATACCGTAATTCAATCCAACTCTGTGTACTTCCATTGACAACAAAGTCGGTATTTTGTGGATCAAGCATCTTTTTAGCGTAATATCCGGTAACCGTACGTTTCGGATCACCCATAGAGCCATATTTTATGAACCCTTCGGAGTTGGATTCAGCAAGGTTTAATGTTCTTCCTTTCCAGTTTGCTCCATGATATAGTACCGTCGCGTAAAATCTAGGCTCTCTGTTTTCATACGGGTCAGCATTATGCGTAGGATTAGACCAAGAAAATTTTGTTCCATCAGCCATTTCAAATTCATCAACCAGCTCCGCAGTAGGAACACCATATACCAATGTATTCCCAGGTGCGTCTCCCGGAGGCGCAAACCCTAAATCATATTGATGTCGAATCAGCGGAGCTGAAAAATCAACCTTGAAAATAGCCTCTTTCGTATTTTTATTTGTAAAAATTGAAGCAAAATTCGCATCTAGGTCATACAATCCCTCATTGGCTAGCGCTACTACTGTATTAGCCGCATCCATTGCATTGCGGTAATAAGCAGTAGCTTTTTCTTGTGGGATCCCTGTCAGTGGATCGTCATTAAACCGCTTGCGATCATTTTCAGCTATAGATGCAGCATAAAGCCAGGTACGAGCAAGCATGCCGTACGCAGCCCCCTTTGTCGCCTTCCCTGGGAGGTTTGCCTTGTCCAAGTGTTCAGCGGCGAAAGCAAAATCCTGTGCAATATAATTCCAACAATCATCTTCACTCGAGCGAGGGCGATCTTTCGTTGCATATTGTTCTAGATTTTCATAAATGATAACACTACCATGGATTCGCGTTAACCAAAAGTAAACATAACCTCTAATGAAACGAGCTTCAGCCTCATACGTCAATTTTTGTTCGTCACTCAGCGTCGACTTCGTTTCCAGCCCATGTAAAAATTCATTCACTCGTCGGATACGCTCATACCCTGCCCCCCAATAGTTAAGCCCTACACTTCCTGCGTTAAATTGGTTAGCATTTGACACCAAGATATTCACCGTACCGTTTCCCGCTGTCGTAGCTGTATATTTCATAATATCTGACAATGCGTCCGTTGCGTTATCGTAACCCAAATTCGGAAACAAGCCGAACTGAAATTTCTTAAACTCCGCATATAATCCGCTGACATACAGTTCTGCTGACTTAGGATCATTCCACACAGCTTCTTCTGTATATCGATCTTGCAGAGGTATATCGATTTTACACCCCTGGAATACGACGACTGTCGACATCACCATAGCTCCAGCGATCCATCTTTTTATTTCTTTTATCTTTTTCATTGTTCTCATGGTTTTAAATAGTCCTTAAAAGGTAACATTCACACCAAAAGCATAAATTCGCTGCTGAGGATAGAACCCATTATTTACGTTAGGCATTTCAGGATCTAGGTATTTCAGGTAATCAAACGTCATTAAGTTTGATCCGGTTGCATAGAAACGTACCTGCTGTAATTTGGCGTCCGCAATCCATCTTTGGGGCAAGGTATACCCTATCTGCACAGACTTCAACCTTAAATAATCCCCTTTACGCTCCCACCCGGAGTTTTTATGAGCGTTGTGAGCAGACAATTGTGCTTTATAGGCGGTCAGCCTTGGAAATTCAGCATCTGGATTATCCGGTCTCCACGCATTTTCGACTAAGAAGTAGGGTGAGTTTCCGTAACCATAGAATGTGCGTGTAAATGGCGTATTGTCGTCAACTCCACTGGTACCACTTGATCCTTCATAAGTTCCAGCTAAATTAACGCTAGATAATCCAGCTCCCTGTAATAGGGCGGAAAGATCAAATCCTTTATATGCCAAATCGATGTTCAATCCATACATTAATTCTGGCATATTTGGCCGTCCTATATAAGTCATATCATCATTTCTCGTGATACGGCCGTCACCGTTTAAATCACGATATTTAAAGAAACCAGGAGCTACAACTCCGCCCGACGGCGACGGCGTATCTGCCGCCTCCTCCCAGCTCTGTACCATGCCATCCACTACGAAACCGATCTTCGTACCGATCGGTTTTCCAATCAAACTCTGCCAAGACGGAATATTATCGCCTTCATTTAACTTTAGGTAACGGTTGCGCGCCCAATTGATATTTCCCGTCAACCGTAATTGAAAATCGCCAAAACGTTCGTTATAGCGTAATTGCGCATCGAAACCACGGTTATCCGCTTCTCCAATATTTGCTATAGCGGGGAAATACCCTCCTACAGACGGCGGGTATAAATTACCCACCTGTCCTAGTATATCCTTTGTGAGCTTGTAATACCATTCAAAATCCAACCCAAGTTTTCCGTTCATGAATATGGACTCAAATCCCACACTCCGGGTGTACGTCGTTTCCCATCTGACGTCAGGATTTGCGATCGCATTGGTATAAAGTGCCTTGACGGGTTGTCCATCCATCACGACGACGGGACGATCATTTAACGACAACGTAGCTAGATATGCGAACCGCGCATTACCGACCTGATCGTTACCTGTTTTACCGTAAGACCCTTTGATCTTTAAGAAATCAACAAACGAGATATTATCCTTAAAAAACTGTTCATCACTGGCAATCCACCCCAGTCCGATGCTTGGGAAAATATCCCAGCGGTTATGTGGAGCAAACCAGACGGAGGCATCCCAGCGAGAAGCAACTTCCAATAAATAGCGGTCTTTGTACGCATACGTGCCACGGAAAACATAACCTGCTTTGGACTCCGGTGTGTTTGTACCCCCGGTAGGAGCGATACGGTCGTCATCTTCCGCACTTCCAAAATCAATATCCTGGATGATGTCTATGGGTAGGTTACTCGCCCCTGCCGAAAATATAAATCCTTCTAACCGAGAATAATCGTATACAGCTAAAAGTCCTACAGCATGATCCTCTCCGAACACCCTGTTATATTGTATCGCTGGTTGGAACGTTTTGCGCTGGGTATTCTGGTAACTTTGCCTAACGGAATTCTTAGTGATGCCAGGCAACGTGGTTAGATGAGTAAAATCTCCCGTTACCTGTTCGCGTGCACGGCCCATCGTTTCATAGGGCGTCAACCATCCCTTTGTAGACCGACCTGTCCAATCGAAGGACGTAATAACGCGTGCCTCCAGACCAGGTACGCCAGGCACCTTAACATTGATATTTGCTGTCCCTTCTAGTATGTTCCTAGTCCATTTTTGGTATCCTGAGTTTTGGACAGCCGCTATAGGGTTTACCCATCCTGCATTGGAATTATAACTAACGGGCAATCCGTTTTCGGCATACATCGGCATATTGGGCAACATACGGACCGCTTGGTAAAACGGATTCATATAAGCGGTATTATCTGGTGCAATACCCGGTGTATTAGTCAGTTCCTGGCGGAGTCCGATATTAATTCCAGCCGTTATATATTCATTAATTTTAGCGTCTACATTGGAACGCACGTTATAACGTTTAAAGTTGGTGTTTTCTACAACTCCATCTTGATGCATGTGCGATACGGCACCGAAATAACTTAAGCGCTCCGTTCCGCCGTTCATGGTCAAACTATGGTTTTGGGACACGCTGTTTCTGCCAACCAACATCCCGATCCAATCTGTATCACCAAATAAAGGATTCGTATTGGTACCGTTGCGTACCGCTTCGATCAGGGCCGGGTCATACAATATCGGCTGTGCACTCGCCCCGGTGTGTGTAAGATAGTCATTATCTACCTCGACTCCTTTGTTATACCATTCCATATAATCCGGACCATTTAAGAACTCAGGAAAACGTGTATTCTGTCCGATATTCACCGCCGCATTATAAGAGAATTTGGGCTTGCCTTGCTGTCCTTTTTTTGTGGTAATCATAATGATTCCGTTGGAACCACGCACGCCATAAGGAGCCGTCGATATAGCGTCTTTCAAGAAACTTAAGCTCTCTATTTCTGTCGGATCCAAATAACTGAACGACGCCCGTTCCACGCCATCAATAATAATTAGGGGTGCGGCATTGCCGTAAGTCGAAACACCTCTAATCCGTAGTGTCGCGTCATCCGCCCCGGGGCGGCCGGACTGCTGTAATGTGGTTAACCCAGGTATTCGTCCTGCCAAGGAGTTCGTTATGTTCATCGTAGGTGCTTTGCTGAGTTCTTCTCCTCCTATCTGCGCGACAGAACCTACGATGTTTCGTCTTTTTTGCGTGCCATAAGCTACAACCACTACCTCATCCAATTTTGATCCACCGGAAGTCATCGTTACCGTAATAGGTTGATCGGATGATACGGATACCGAGGTCGTTTCGTACCCGATGTAGCTAAGCTCCAGCACAACAGGATACTTTTCCCCGCTTAGCTCGAATGCGCCTTTCTCATCGGTCGAGACAACCTGCGCCCCTCCTCTCGTCTTTACCGTGACGCCCGTGAGGGGGGTCTTTTGATCGTCTAGCACAATTCCACTTACGGGCGACTGCCCCTGGACGGCTATCACCTGTACAAGCATGAAAAGCAAACAACTTATCCTAAATACATAGGGTTTTATGAAGTTTAAATGTTTCATAATTTGGGGTTAAAAAAAATTATTAATATAGTATTAAATGATGTTTCCTTCAAAATCAATATCCCTTTCAAACAATTGCAGATGAGCATCCAACAAAACCGATATCCACCGACGGCTGAGTTTCGTATCGGAATGCACCTCTCTCGAATATCCGACACCGGAAAGCATCTCCTTCACGTCAGTAACGGAAATCTCTTTGTCTATGGATTTAACAATCCCCAGATAGCTTTTCACCGTCAAGGGTTCGCCCGAAGCATTCCAGTTATCATTCAATAGCGGAAAATAGCTTCTCAGGCCTGACAATAATTCGTATTCGCTGATTTCGCGTTCCGGATAAAACCAAGTTTGGTTAGCCCATTTAAACGGAATTCCCACACCTTTCAATACGCCCGTAGCTCCCACCCTGTGTAATATCTTGAAATGCGGATCTGACGCAGGCACATCGATATAGGGCATGATATAGGCTTCGTGGTCTAACAAGATCGATTGAACATCGCGGATCGCTACCTGCGATGGCGTTATTCCTTTTTCGACTGAGATTGCCGCAATTACACCGGCGGCCTGTCCAATACCCAGGACAACCGGCTGTAGACGCGTAGCGCCGTTCACGATATTGCTCACACCGATACTTTTTTCCGCTACAATTAATCCCTCATAATCTCTTGGTATCAGCGATCCCATAGGGACATTATAAGACGGAACGCGAATTTTGACGAAATCGATTTCTGGCGCATTACCATATTTATAATGATGATGATCGATAGTATAATCACCTACAACTACACCAGTGCGATAATATGCTTCCGGCGTATCAAAGGGTGTCATCACATGCTGTAATGAAAATAGAGATTTAGCCTGCAATCGTCTTGATTCACGGTGATAAGGTATCATCGGGAAACCATCCTTAGTAGGATACTCATCATAGGCTATTCCTAAGTTTTTAAACCCTAGTTCCGATTGGATGTAATAAACGAACCGCAGGGTCATCTGTTTGGCTTCTTCCAATAGTTTAATGCGTTCCGCTGGTGTTTTTTCAACAATGTTCAGGTAAATATCATTTCCTTTCTTGGGCCAGTTGATCATGAACTTGTTGTTAGGCAACCGCCCGTAGGTCAACATCTTGAAACAATCGTTATTGTCTTTATTGAATGTAGCCGGATCAGATACATCGCAGCAACCTGCAAACTCTTCTTTGTTGTAGTTTTTCGGTTTCTTTATCGTTTTGTCTGTTCCTTTGCCAAAATCTTTGAGTGTGATGACATAGGTTAAATCCTGTACGATATCATTTGCTTCATCCAAGGCAAAAGGCTCTCCAGTCAGCGATTTACTGTCCATCCCCAAATAGTAAGGCACGTTCAAAAAAGCTAAGACATCACCTAATTCCGTTGCATCGATAAGAACTTTTCCTTGGACAGTGGATCTCTTGCCAGATTTAGATTTAATATCCACGAACCAGTTACTGTTTGTTTTTTGCACGTCGCTCCACGAAGTCTCAAACAATACTTGGATGCTTTTCTCTGCGCTAACCATTTTTTGGAGAATGTTATTACCGATAGCAGGCTCGAATAGCGTATTGCTCACCCAACCAGTTTCCACGGCTTTCGGTCCGCCATAATAATCGTACAAATGTTGACGGAATTCACCCCAAAGGCCCGATGGTAGTTTATGGTTACCGTCTATCGCAGATACTCCCGCCGATGTCAACATGCCTCCTAGCCAAGTCGTCTCTTCGATTATCGTCACGTTAGCCCCCAAACGAGCAGCTTGAATTGCAGCCATGGTACCACTAGCCCCTCCACCGACAATAATAACATCTGTTTTTGTTTGCGCGGATAACTGCACGATCCATAGCCATAAGAAAACTGATAAAAGCGCTGCGTAACGTATCTTCATCATAATATGTTAGGTTTCTAATACACGAAATAAGAAATAAAATTTTAAATAAACAATATATTTTTAATTTATTTTAATAATGACGGAACATTTATTTTATTTATTCACAAATGCAAATAATATCCAGTTTTGGTTTTACTGCGTTGCTTCCACTGTCTCATCTTCATCCACCTTTCTCAGCGGCACTAACCAGGTCACCACAAAAGCCGGAATAGTTGCGATCAACACCCAGATGAAAAATTCTTTATAACCCAAATAATCACTCAATAGACCGCTGACCATCGAAGGGATCATAAAGCCTAAGTTCATCAAGCCACTTCCAAAGGCATAGTGTGCCATTTTATAAGGGCCAGGTGCAATCTGCTGCATCATAAATAGGATGAGTCCCACGAAACCAAAGCCATACCCAAAATATTCTGTGACCACTGCCGCCCCGATCGTCAGGAGGCTTGTCGGCATACCTATGGCTAAAAATGCGTAAGCTGCAAAGGGCAAATTAAAGGCTGCGCACAGAATCATCAATGTCTTCCGGGTGAGGCCCTTATTAGACACGTAATGGCCTGCCACAATAGATCCCAGCACAAATGCTATGGAGCCAAACACCCCATATAACAGCCCAATTTGAGAAGTGCTCAACTCCAGTCCCCCCTCGGCCCGGGACGCTTTAAAAAACAGTGGGATAATCTTGATTGCCTGTCCTTCGGCGAAGCGATATAACACAATAAAACATAAGCTATACACGATATTCTTCTTTTGGAAGAAGGTAATGATGACGTCCCTTAATGTAACGAATCCCCCTTTTAACGAACTTGTGTTCGCCGCCCGCTGCTTGGAAGGCAGTACGCGCATATTATACACGCCAAGTATCAACATAATTATACCATAGACAAACATGACGATCATCCAAGCGTTCCGTATGCCTAATTCTTCTTCCAATTGCCCAGCCAAATACACCAACGCTCCGCCAGAAAAGACTTTGGCTATATTATAGAAGGCACCTTGCCAGCCGACATATTTTGCCTGTAGCTTGGCATTCAATTCATTTAGATATACCCCGTCCGCAGCCGTGTCATGGGTAGCGCCACTAATAGCAATAATTGTTAATACAGCTATCGAAAAACTAAAAAAATGATCGAGTTGGAGCGTAAGGCCGACCAAACCGAAGAGTACGCCGGTAAAAATTTGAGTGATAAATACAAAGAATTTCTTAGTTTTATACATCTCTAAAAATGGCCCCCACAATGGTTTTAACGTCCACGGAAGCATAATAATAGACGTCCAGAAGGCAATCTGCGTGTCAGATATGCCAAGGTTCTTGTACATAATGGAGCTCGCCCCCGATAAAGCGACAAACGGTAGGCCCATAGCAAACCAGGTAGTAGGAATCCAGTATATAGGATGTATAGTTTTTGTATTAGTATTACTCACGGTATATTGAAGGATATATAATTTGTTAAGGTTCATGTTTAGAAAATTCCAAACACCCAATATTATTAAAAAAATTAGACAATTCAAATTTATTATTAAATTTTTTTAATAATTACGAGGTTTAGAAAAATGACTATAGACTAATGCCGCGTTATTAAATAGTTTTTTTCTAACTTCGCTTGTTAATTGGATAAAGTTTTATTAACAAGATGAGCTCAAGTTTTCTGAAAGATTTACATAATGCCAATATCAGCGGTGTGGCGTACAAGAACGTTCAATTAAAGAAGAAGATATTGGCTTATTTTGCGACACATGAATTGGGCACGATTGCTGAATTAAGCAAGGCGTTTAACGTCAGTATTCCGAAAATCAATGAATCGATTAACGAATTGATAGAAGAAAAACTGGTCAAAGATTATGGCAAACTAACTTCCAATGTAGGAAGGAAGCCCAACCATTACGGGCTAGAGGCGAATTCCGCTTTTTTTATCGGTGTTCAGGTAAGCGATGATTATATCTCTATTGCCATGATCAACATGAAAAAGGAGTTGGTCGCCCATAAAGATGAAATCCCATTTTTACTGGAGAACAACGAACGGTCTCTTCAACATTTATGTAAGGAGATAAAAGATTTTATCACAAAGATTGCTATTAAGCAAGAGAAGATATTAGGTATTGGCGTTAATTTGTCTGGAAGGATAAATTACCGGACCGGCTATTCCTATAGTTATTTTAATTTTTACGAGGATCCGTTGTCTAACTTTTTCGAGCAGCAACTCGGAATACATACTTTCCTTGAAAATGACACCAAAGCGCTGTCGTACGGTGAATTTACAAACGGGGGTTTGAGTAACGAAAAAGACGCCTTGTTCATCAACGTCGATAATGGGATAGGTTTGGGGATTATGATCAACAAACAACTTTATTATGGAAAATCCGGCTTTTCAGGCGAGTTTGGTCACATTCCCATTTTTGACAACGACATTATCTGTCGGTGCGGAAAAAAAGGTTGTTTGGAGACAGAGGCTTCTGGACACGCTTTACGCAAGAAGATTATAGAAGCAATCCAAAACGGAGCCACCAGTATTCTGACAAAAAAATTCAGTTCTATTGAAGATGTCCGGCTTAACGATATCATGCAGGCCGCAAAAAAAGACGATACGCTCGCTATCGAGGCTATTAACGAAATAGGCGAAAAATTAGGCCGCGGCATGGCTGCACTCATTAATATATTCAACCCCGAATTGATTATTATAGGAGGTATCCTTGCTAAATCAGAGGAATATCTAAGCCTCCCACTCAAAAACTCAATAAATAAATATTCTTTATCAGTAGTTAACAAGGACACCAAAATTGTCCTTTCTACCCATGGAGAGAAGTTTGCCGCAATAGGCGCTTGTTTACTCTTAAGAGATAGACTGCTATCTATCACCGAATAATCCGATATTTACATGTTGTTTATCGCTCCCGCCAAAACGGATAGCGTAACCGAAAATTTTCTTTTCGCTGTTCTTTACGATACATTAACAGACCAAAGTGGAATAGGTTGATAGATACGACGACGTCCTTACTTTGCACTAGTCGATGCCATATCCTTTTTGTTTTACGGGTTCGAAAAGGCTCGTGTACGACGATCACCTTTCCTGCACGAACCGCGTCTGCTATCTCATCAGCAGCAGCATCCCTTAAATCCACAAACAGCGCCTCAGTCTGACTGGACTGCCCCAGATACCCCAGTTCCGGTACTTTCATATAAACCAATATATCTAAAAGTAAGCTTCGATATTTGGGATTAAAATCCAACGGGACTTTCAGCGTATTCGGCTGTGCACGTGAAACCTGATAAATGGCGCTCGAAGCCAAACCGTATACGAAAGGAGAATGCGTACCATGTCGGCTGTTGGATACAAAAAAATGTTTTATCAGATCCCAGTAGTAGCGCATGCTACAAAGGTAATATTTAGTATGAAGTTAAGACATAAACTGCAACGAAAATGTGCTCCCTTTCCCTTCTTCACTTTCCACAAAAAGGTTTCCTTTGTGCAGGAGCATAATCTGCTTACTGAGCGTCAACCCTACTCCACTGCCCGATTTCTTGGTCGTAAAAAACGGCGTAAATATCTGCTCCTGAATATCGGGAGACATCCCTCGTCCATTATCTTGGATTTTGATAAACACGTGGTCGTCTCTTTTCAGCCCCGCTATACTGATATAAGGTGCAGCACAATCTTTAACCGCTTCCATCGCGTTGAGTAACAGGTTAATCAAAGCTTGCTCCACTAAGTTAATATCCGCCTGGAGAACCAAACGCGTATCCTTCAAAATGATGTCCAAGTCAATGTTTTTTTGTAGTAGCGTAGGTTCCAGCAACTGATAGGTATTCTCGAAGAGCGTCTTTAATTGTATATCTACAAAATTAGGCTGATCTACCTTATTAATTAACCGATAGCTCTTAGCGAATTGCAAAAGACCCTCACTGCGTCGCTTTATCGTATAGATGCCAAGTTTAATATCGTCTATATCTTCTTCCCCATATCCCTGCTCTAAACGAGCGTGCAACGTTTCTGCCAACGAGCTGATCGGAGCGATGGAATTCATAATTTCATGCGTCAATACCCGAAGTAGTTTATGCCAAGCCCGGGTTTCCGTCTCGTCTATCGCTTCACTAATATTTTGGTAGACGACGATGCGAAATGTCCCGTCTTGCGTTGAAAACGTGGAACCGTGCATGAGTAGTTTAACCTTTCCCATTGCGAAGCTTATCGATTCCACCTGTTGCTTTCCAAGTTTCAAGTGAATTGTCTTCTCATACAACTCAGGGTGGCGTTTTGTCAAACCACGGATATTTCCGACGTGAGGCGTTCGAAAGAGCTGTTTGAACGCCTCATTGATCCACATCACTTTTCCGGTATCTTCCTGGTAAAAGATAATAGCGGAATCCAGCATATTGAGAACCTTATTAAGATACTGATGCTGAATTTCCTTGTCCATACTGATACGCTTATACACGTCATTAATGTCGTTAAATGCGGCAAACAATCTTCCCTCAGCCGTTTTCGGATGCTTGACTACGAACCGTCGGGTAAAATCCCGGTAGCGTACCGATTCGGAAAAATCAAGTACCTCACCGACTAATTTCCGCTGTTTGCCCAACCATCGAGAAGCGAGCAGGAAAAGCCCAATAAAACTTACCACTGCAAGTAAATAAGATTTCAGAAAGCATAAATAGGCTATTCCTACCGCAGCCGATAGCAGTAACAGTATTTTCCAAACGAAAAAATCCCGCACTCGCTCCATTTATCAAATGTTATATTTCTCCATCCGCCGATACAACGCAGCTCTTGTTAATCCCAACTCGCGTGCTGCTTTGCTGATATTGCCATTATAACGTTCGATTGCGGATTGAACGGCGTGACGTTCCATTTCTTCCAGGCTCTGATTAGCATAAGCCGGTTCACCCAGCTTATTATCCTCCCGCATCGCCTGCTCGATGGGAGAAAACAAAATATCGCTATCCCGTATGCTTTTTTGCTCCGCCATAATGACGGCACGTTCAATACTGTATTGAAGTTCGCGAACATTACCCGGAAAATGATAGGCTTTTATTTTTTGGATCGCATCACGTTCGAAGCCCTCCAAATGCTTGTGATACTTCCTGTTATAGAAGTCTAGAAAGTGGTTTGCCAATAACGCAATATCCTCCCCTCTTTCCCGTAACGGCGGCACCTGTATCTCTACCGTATTGATACGGTATACTAGATCTTTACGAAACCTGCTTTCATCGGCCAGCGCTTTCAAAGGCACATTAGTCGCACTCAACAATCGAATGTCCACCGGAACTGGTTCATAAGAGCCTAACGGCACGACTTGCCGGTTTTGCAGAACGCTCAATAGTTTAGCTTGTTGCTGTAGGTTGATATTGCCTATTTCATCCAAAAACAAAGTACCGCCGTTCGCCGCCGTAAAACGGCCCTGCCGGTCTTCTCTCGCATCCGTGAAAGCACCCCTCTTATAGCCAAACAGCTCGCTCTCAAAAAGTGTTTCGGTCAAGGCCCCTACATCCACTTTAATATAGGTTTGCTTTGCTCGCAAGGAACGCCGGTGTAAAGCCTGCGCAATCAAGTCCTTTCCTGTCCCATTCTCGCCTAATATTAAAATATTTGCTTCTGTCGGCGCGACTTTATCTATCTTATACTGGAGGTCTTCCATAATCGCCGATCGACCTATCAAATCATGTTCTTGACGATGGACTTGGGTGATTGTTTTGTCTCGCCCTTTTGTTTGTTTTGCTTCTTCGAAAACGGCCGTCAACGTCTGCAATAGATGCTCGTTTTGCCAAGGCTTTACGATAAAATCTGATGCTCCCTGTTTGAGGGAACGCACCGCAAGATCAACCGCGCCATAGGCCGTAATCATGATCACTTTGATATGCGGATATTGGCTTTTGATTTTCCCCAGCCAAAACAGGCCCTCGTTACCCGTGTTGATGGCACTTTTAAAATTCATATCCAGCAACACCATATCAATGGCATTCCGCTCCAGCGTACGGAAAATATTTTCAGGATTAGGCTCGACTATGATCTGCTTTACTTTCGGTCTTAATAAGATGCGAACGGCTGTAAGCAAATCCTGGTCATCATCAACTACTAAAATAGCGGCTTTCTTCATCACAAACTAAGGTAATCTTTTTCTAAGTTACAAACTTAATGTTCCTGCATAATAATCATTGATATATTTTTGCATTATCCACTCGTATTGTTTAATTACCAATGCATTCCGGGTATTGTCCAGCTTGTTCTTTGCCGTAAGAAATACAACAGAATTACTATTCCCGGCGTCAAAATGCACCTGCGCAATACGGAAGGCCTCTTGATAACTTTGCTCTTGTTCACGCAAATTATTTACATTTTCCCGAAGCGTTTTCATGCTAAACACCGCTTTGGCAGTTTCTTCCCGTAATGCATTTTCTTGAATTTCTTGTTCCCATTTCACCTCATCCAAGTCTAATTTCGCCAGTTTTACTTGTGTCCTTATCCGCATCTTACTAAAAATCGGAATGCGTAAATTCAGCGAAACGCCTTTTGCAGGATAGTTTCTGAATTGTTGCCAATAATTAAACCCCGATTCATCAATACTTGAAAAACGAGACTGGATGGAAGCAGCTAGCGATAGCGAGGGGTAATAATCGGATTTCGTCACTTTAATTTGTTGTCGGGCTTCCTTGACACGCCAATTCAAGGCCTTAAATTGTGGTAACACGTCTATCGCGGTGTGATACAGCTCGAGGCCGGAATAACGTTTTTGATCAATAGAGAATGGTAATGGTTCTAATTCGGGCAATTCATCAATAGCCATATTCAATAAAGCGGCTAGACGTAATCGTCGATCGTACAGCACCTGTTTGTTTGTTTCTAACATATTTTGATCAGTACGCAATTGCCCCTTTAAATCGTAGAAATCGCCCGGATCAGCGGCACCCTCCCGTTGCATGATTTCCATCCGGTCTACATTTTCTCGTGTTACGGCCAATTGTCCCTCTGTCTGCAGCAACATATCCTGCGCCGTCAACACCAACACATAGGCTTCTATAACATCGAGCTTCAATTCATTCACGGCACCTTCAAATTCCAACTTTCCCGCTTCCCGGGCACTAGCCCTGCGCCGGATGTCATGCAGAATTTGAAATCCGTTGAATATCGGCGCACTGAGATAAAGTGACTGTCCCCCAGAGAAGAAACTCGTGTTCACGAACTGATTGGTCGTGGCGTTCACGCTTCGTCCTTCGTTATATCCATGTTCTATATTTCCTTCTAAAGACGGCAACCGATTATAACGCGCTTGCTGATAATTTACCTCATTCCGATATAAGTTCAATTCCGTTTGCTTCAGGGTTGGGTTATGCTCCACCGCCAACCGCACACATTCGTGAAGGGACAAACGGGCCGAAGTTTGTCCCACCGTAATCGTACTACAGCTGATTGTAAATATGACAATTAGAATAACAAAATTCTTCATTCACCATGTGTTTTACTATTCTTTCCATAGCACGTGCCAAAAACATAAAAGACTATAATAGAATATAATAGGAAACATAAACGAGACCACGTGTCCGCTATCGAACAGTTGTTGTTCGTCAACGAACATCCTTGTCTTTCTTTTCCCTTGATGGAAAAGAAACAAAAGATCAAGACTGAATATAGTTCTGCTATTTTCCTTCGTCTATTCCTGAACAAAATAAACTCGCTCCGCTCGGACAGTATTTTGTTCTATACGGAATAGCCTTCAGAAAAATGGTCGCAGAACAATATAAGGTCATTTTAATCCGCGGCATCGGTATCAATTATTGAACGCGTCCATTTACGCATTTGCACGGTCCTTCCCTTAACCTCAAATGTCGCCTTAAAAGCTTTGGCAAATGTAGAAATACCAATTTTGCACTATCTCCAATGCCAAAGGTTTTCAGCGACGAGCTTTTTGTTTCTTTTTCGCGGAGAAAAAGAAAGAAGAAAAACTATTATTTCCAATTCTTAAACAACAATTTCCTTATACGTTATATTTTATTTGTAATCTTTCTAAATAACCAGCATCTTTACAATAGTTTAAAATGATTCTAAATAAATCATAACAAAAATATACTTTTCTATTTCTCTCTCTATTTCTATTGGCTTCCGTGCGCTCCTCAACTAGCATGGGAGCCGTAGAAATTTTCTCTTTGCTCACACGTTTATCCCCTTGTTCACGACCGAACAGCTAACTGTCCGTATACGGACACCTTTTGCGAAACAAGCAAATTAAAACACTATGAATAAACCAATTACAATATTGGCACAGCGTTGTATAGTAAAAAGTGGACAAACATAAATCTTTAATTTTTTAATGGACAGGCCAATACAGCAAAAGAAATGGAATAGTAAGCGGATCTTAACGCTCGCCGGTACTGTTGGGATCATCATTTTAATCGGTGCAAGCTACTATTTTACGAGTGGAAACAGCCGTTTGAATGTTGATGCCGATCGCATCAGTATTGCCGAGGTAAAAGAAGGTGCCTTTCAAGAATTTATTCCGATTAACGGAACGGTACTTCCCATTAGCAGTATCTATCTAGATGCTTCTGTAGGGGGACGTGTAGAAGAAAAATATGTGGAAGATGGTGCGATCTTAAAAAAGGACGACCCGATTATGCGGTTGGCAAATACAGATCAAGAACTGAGCCTCGTCCAGCAAGAAACCCAAGTGCTCAATCTCTTAACACAGGCGCAGATTGCACGCACCAACGCGGAACAAATGACCATCAACAACCGTAATCAAATGGCGGATGTACAGCAGGCGTTTCGGGAAGCGGAGCGCGTGTATAGCTTAAACCAAAAATTATATAAGGAAAAAGCTATCGGCTCGCAGGAATACGAGAAATCGGCTAACGAATACAACTATCAAAAGCAACGTGTGGTATTGACCAAACAAATCCTTCGTCAAGATTCCATTTCCAATAATCAAAAAGCCCTCCAGGATCAAAAGACATATGAACGCACGCAAAGCGCATTAGATCTCATGCGGAAGAAAGTAGATGACCTTATCGTGCGTGCCCCTGTTGACGGACAACTAACGTCTTTTGATGCAGAAATCGGTCAGAATAAAAATGCCGGCGAACGGCTTGGGCAAATCGATGTTTTGACCGGATTTAAAGTACGTGCTGACATTGATGAACATTATATCAATCGTATCTTTACGGAACAGATTGGTGAATTCACCTTGAGCGGGAAGGTCTATAAACTGAAAATCAAAAAAGTGTACACACAAGTAACGAACGGACGCTTCCAAGTAGATATGGAGTTCGAAGGGCAAACACCTTCCAGTGTACGTCGCGGACAGACGTTGCAAATTCGTTTAGCGCTAAGCGACGAAACAACAGCGTTACTACTGGCAAAAGGAGGCTTCTATCAACAGACGGGTGGAAATTGGATTTTCAAATTAGATAAAAACGGGAATACCGCCTATCGGGCAGATATACAGCTCGGGCGTCAGAATCCAGAATATTACGAAGTAATTGGAGGTTTACAACCCGGCGATAAAGTTATCGTGTCGAGCTATGAAACGTATGATAAGATACAGGAATTGAATGTTAGATCGAACTAGTTATTATAAAGCATGATAAAAATAACCAACTTACAAAAATATTACCGCACCGACGAGGTGGAAACAGTCGCATTGAACAATGTCAGTATTCACGTAAAAGAAGGTGAATTTGTGGCTGTCATGGGGCCTTCCGGCTGTGGCAAGTCAACCCTGTTAAATATCGTCGGATTATTAGATGATTTGGACGAAGGAAGCTATCTATTCAACGGCACGGAAGTGGCGAAATTCAAAGAGAGCAATCGTTCTAATCTGCGTAAACATAATATTGGTTTTGTTTTCCAGAGTTTCAATCTGATTGATGAACTGACTGTATTTGAAAATGTAGAACTTCCATTAGTGTACACAAAAGTACCCGCTGCGGAACGCAAACGCCGTGTAGAAGAGGTATTAGAGAAAGTACAGATTATGCATCGGCGCAATCACTTTCCACAACAGTTATCTGGAGGCCAACAGCAACGTGTGGCCGTTGCCCGCGCAGTTGTCAACAACCCGAAACTCATCTTAGCCGATGAGCCGACGGGTAATCTGGATTCAAACAATGGTAATGAAGTCATGCAGTTATTGACAGAATTGAACGAGACCGGCACGACTATCGTGATGGTAACACACAGTGAACACGATGCAAAATTCGCCGACCGTGTGATCCGTATGTTGGATGGGCAGGTCATTATGGAAACGGCGCACGTTTAAAAATTAATGAGATACGGAGATTATAACTAAACACCAATGATTAAAAACCATTTCAAAATAGCTTGGAGAAACCTTTTGAAAAACAAAGGGAATTCCACCATCAATATTCTTGGTTTAGCGTTGGGTATAAGCATATCGCTCATCATCGGGTTATGGGTAAACGCTGAAGTACAATACGATCGCTTTTACGCTAAAACCGATCGCCTATCTCAAGTATATACGCTCGATACATTTGAGGGTAAAGCCCACACATGGGGTGCTACGCCCGCAGTACTAGGCCCGATCTTAAAACAGGAGCATCCAGCGCTAGAAGAAGTCGTCAGAACCGCTACCGTCAATCACCTTCTCCATGACGACGAAAAACGTTTTAAAGCCTCCGGTACAGTGAGCGATTCTGGATTCTTCAAATTATTTGATTTTCGGTTTTTAGTAGGGAATCCAGAAACCTCGCTTACAAGGCATGACGCTATTGTACTGACTGAATCCTTAGCGAGGAAAATGTTTGGGCATACGCAGGTGATAGGAGAAACAGTAAAAATAGATACATTAGCTTCGATGACTGTGCAAGGTGTTATCCAAGATATCCCAAGCAATTCTACATTTCATGGAAACGATTTCTTCTGCTCGTGGGGTTTTCTAACCACCGCCGGCTGGACATTCAATGATTCTTGGACAAGCTACAATCACCAAACATACGTCTTGTTAAGAGAGGGTGTTTCCCTGTCTTCAACCAATCGAAATATCGCCGATCTGGTGAGGAATCACACCAACAATCAGGTAAAAGCCCGTATTTATCTCTATCCAGCAGACCGTTGGCATCTGTATAATAAATCGGAGAATGGAAAGATGGTAGCTGGTCATATTGTCAATTTACGTATGTTTGCTTTAATCGGAGTATTCATTCTGCTCATTGCCTGTATTAACTTTGTCAACCTCAGCACCGCGGGGGCGGAAAGAAGAGCTAAAGAAGTTGGTGTCCGCAAAGTCGTCGGCGCTCCAAAGAAGACACTTATTCAACAGTTTTTATTGGAGTCGTTTATGATAACACTCCTGGCGGGCATCATAGCATTGTTACTCACCGTCATAGGGCTCCCTTTCTTTAACAACCTTATCAACAGCGACATCAGCATAGACGACCAGCCCACTATATTTTGGGTGCTTTTTGCGACTGTGATTGGTGCTGCCACTCTTGGTGCCGGTATATACCCCGCTTTCGTATTGTCCGCTTTTGAGCCAATCAGAACCCTTAAAGGCAATCTCGTATCGGCCAAAGGAAATTTCAAACCTCGGAAGGTATTAGTAACGCTACAGTTTACCATCTCCATCTGTTTAGGCATTTGCACCATTATCATCAGCCAGCAAATACGCTACGGGCAGGATCGTGATAGCGGTTATGACCGAAACAATTTGGTTTACATCGCTTTGGACGGCGATTTAAGAAAGAATTATGAGGTAGTGCGTCACGAGCTCATGCAGCGGGGAATCGCCTCTAGTGTTGTTAAATCGGCCGGACGTGTCACATCTTACAACAGCAATAGTTGGGGTTATTCCTGGCCCAATGCGCAACCGGAAGATTATGACGTAACCTTTAACACCATGAGTACAGATGCCAGTTTCACGCAAACGATGGGTATAAAATTGCTAGCTGGACGAGACATTGATATTTACACACACCCATCTGACTCCAATGCCGTATTATTAAATGAAACTGCTGTTAAGCGTATGCGGCTTACAAATCCGCTAGGTACTCCTATTATAGAAGGTAAAGGAACAATATACGAGACAACATGGAACGTAGTCGGTATCATAGCGGATTTCATATTGGCATCACCCTACCAGGAAATCGACCCGATGATGGTGAAAGGCCCCGCCAGCTATTTTAGCTATATACATATTCGGCTAAACACCGATAATAACCTGTTATCTAATTTGGAGCAAATACAAACCATCTTAAAAAAATACAATCCAGATTATCCGATAGACATTCACTTTGCGGATGAAGCGTATGCGCTAAAATTTGTTCAACAAAAGCGTACCGCAACATTAACGGCCTTATTTTCCGGATTAGCTATTTTCATCGCTTGTTTGGGGTTGTTCGGGTTAGTCTCCTTTGCTACGATACAACGACAAAAAGAAATTGGTATTCGAAAAGTATTAGGCGCGTCGGTTGCCACCATCGCCACGATGCTGTCGAAAGATTTCTTAAAGCTGGTCATCTTGGCCATTGTTGTCGCCTCTCCTATTGCCTGGTGGATTATGCATCAATGGTTACAGGATTTTGTCTATCGGATAGACATACCTTGGTGGACATTTTTCTTCGCCGGTCTTCTCGCTATTTTAATTGCATTATTCACGGTCGGTACATTAGCCATTAAGGCCGCACGGGCAAATCCCGTAGATAGCTTAAGGGATGAGTAATTAGGAAGGATGATTTAAAATACGAACCATGCTAAAGAACTACATAAAATTCACTTTCCGTACCCTCTGGAAAAACAAGGGCTACGCAGCCATTAATATCTTAGGTTTATCGGTCGGGCTAACAAGCTTTTTGGTGATTTTACTCTACCTCAATTACGAACTAAGTTATGACCGCTGGGATCCGGGACTTGAAAAAGTGTTTAAGGTTTCCATTCGTGATGCCGACGACGATATTTCCCCGAATACACAGGCCCCTTTAGCGGCTTTATTGCGAGATAACGCCTCTCAGATCGAGAGCGCTACAAAAATCTCCACAGATGTCACATTTGAAATACCGTTATCTGTGGAAGACAAGGTAATATCGCAAAGTGGGGCGATATCTGCCGACTCGTTATTTTTTCAAGTGTTCCCCTATAAAATTATAGATGGTGATCCGCTTACCCCGCTGCACAAACCGAATGCCATGGTCATCAGCGCAGCTATCGCAACGAAGCTGTTTGGACAGGAAAATCCTATCGGAAAAACGATTAAAGTATTCAACTCCTTCGAACGCGAGGTAACCGCTGTCATGGAACATCCCCAGGGACCGACGCATCTAGATATTCAGATGGTGTATCGTTCGCCATATGAAACCGACAATTACCACTGGGGAAACTGGTCCTATTACACGTATGTCAAAACCAAAAGTCTTATACGGGGCGAAGAAGTAGAATCCGCAATCGATCGGATTTATTATACCGATAGACTGATGAAAGACAAAAACATGACCTATGAAGCCTTTCGTACGTCGGGAAGTCAAGAAGGTCTGTTTGTTGATGCCGTCCATGATATCCACAACTTTCCAAAATATGGAAACAGCAATATGGCTAATATTTCCATTTTGCTGGTATTGGCAATATTGCTCCTATTTGCAGGGGCTGTTAATTTCAGTAATCTGTCCATTGCTTCTTCCTTAAAACGGGCTAAAGAGGTCGGCGTGAAGAAGGTATTAGGTTTTAGCCAAGCAAGATTATTCTGGCAGTTCATGGGTGAAATCGTCATCCAGTGTCTTATCGCATTAGGAATTGCTATCCTGCTTTTACATATCGCCTTACCCTACTTCAACCGGGAATTCCAGATCTCCTTACGTCTTTTCGATGCCCAATTTTCATGGGGTCTCGTCACACAGGTTATAGCATGTTTGGTTGTCGTCACTTTACTTTCGGGTTTATATCCCGCCGTCTTCCTTTCTCGTTACAATACGACCAAGGTGTTGAAAGGAGACTATTCTAGTGGAAAACAGGGGGCTACCCTCCGCAATGGATTGATTGTAATACAATTTGTGGTCGCTGCTTTTTTTATCATCGGGATTGTGATTGTCGACCGTCAACTAAATTACATGCAGCAGTTTGACAAAGGATTTTCGGGAGAGCAGGTACTACGGATACAGGCATTAATGATGCAGACCAGAGAAGATAATTTCGAGCAAGTCAAGAATAGCCTCTTAAGTATATCTGGAGTACAAACAGTGGCAAAGACTACCAAGGTTCCAGGCGACCAATTCTCCGACACATCAACGATGAATTTTAAGCATAATGGCGAGTTACACCGTCTTGGATCAGTCAAAGTAAGTAAAGATTATTTTGAAACACTGGATATCAAACTGATCGATGGCAGACTGTTCACGGATAGCTACAACGATCAACATACGCGCTCGGCCATTATCAATGAGACGGCAGCGATGAAGCTCGGGCTTCAACACGCTGGCGGCACCTATATTACCTATCCCGATTGTGACAGCATTCCGATGGAAGTTGTAGGCATCGTGAAAGATTTTAACGTCCTTGGGCTGGAACAGCAGATACAACCAGCCGTTTTTACCATCGGTAATGATGCTTGTATGTTCCAGTCGGGCGGGGCCATACTCGTTAAGCTGGCCGATGGTGACATCGGAAAACAGGTGACAGCGATCGAGAATCTCTGGAAACGTGTCGAGCCGGGATTCGGTATCCGGCTTTCCTTTTTAGACGAAAATTTCCATCAACTCTTTAGCAGCCATCTTCGTTTGCAACGTATCGTCGCTTTTTTCGGATTTACGGCGATTGCTATAGCTGTTATCGGGCTATTTGCCCTAACTGCGTTTTTGATTGGACGACGTACGAAAGAAATCAGCATCCGCAAAATATTAGGTGCTAATGCCACTGATCTCGGTCTTTTACTAGGGAAAGATTTTATGCGGCTCATTGCCTTTGCCGTCGTGGTGGCTATTCCATTGGGCTGGTGGGCCGCTGATGTATGGTTACAGAACTTCGCCTATCGCATTTCGTAAAGCGGGTGGCTGTTTGCCGTAGCGGCAAGCAGTGTACTTGTCGTCGCTGCGTGCACGATTTGTATCAACATCTTAAAAGTATCCCGGACAAATATTGCTGAAAACTTAAGGGACGAGTAAAACCTAAGATCATGTTTAAGAACCATATAAAAATCGCGTGGCGGAATGTCTGGAAACGGAAGTTCCATACCGTCATTAATATCGTTGGGTTAGTATCGAGCATGACTTTCGTGTTATTGATCGCCGCTTACGTATGGCAGACGCATCAAGTAAATAGCGATCTACGTCATCAAGATAGACAGTATGTATTGCAAAGCGAATACAAAAAAACTGGTATCGGCCTAGAACTCACTACGATTGGTGCCCTCCCGAAAGCATTACGGGAAGAATACCCCCACCTTGTCGCAAATTATTACCGCATCGATGGTTTAACTTGCATCATATCCAATGGAACAGCTGTTTACGAGGAGTCCGTTTCTCTAGGGGATTCCACGTTGCTTGAGATGTTCGGCTTTGAGCTTTTCGAAGGAAATCCAAGCACAGCGCTCACCTCTCCGTTCTCGGTTGTTATCACAGAATCAGCGGCGATGAAGTATTTTGGTAAGAAAGAAGTTCTCGGCGAAAATCTGACTATTCGCAATTTCGCAGGCGAAAAACGGGATTTCGTTGTAACAGGCGTACTGAAGCCGACTGCACAAAATTCCGTTATGGAACTGAATGCCGCCTTGAGCAGCTCCATATTCCTTCCCATTGCGAGCGAACAGTATTTCGGCAGAAACGTAGACAACTGGAATAATCTATGGATTGCCGGTTTTATCGAGCTACAGGAAAACGTGCAACCCGAACAATTAGCTATCCCCATACAAAATTTATTAAAGCAACACGCCGACGAGCAAGTTGCGGCCAACCTTATTCCGCAACTCAAACCACTCTCCTCCTATTATCTAGATGATAATAATGGTGCTATGAGACAACTAACGCAGGTCTTGATACTCATAGCAGGCTTTCTCCTCATCATGGCTGTGGTCAATTTCATCAATTTTACGGTAAGCCAAAGCTTCACACGCCTAAAGGAAATCGGCGTTCGAAAAACGATGGGAAGCAACAGGTTCCAATTGATACTACAATTGACCACCGAATACATCATGTTGGTATGGATCGCCGGCTTAGGCGCTTTGGCGTTATATCCTCTATTAGCACCTTTGTTTGAGTCCATCATGCTGACCGCGCTGCCAAACATCTTTGAGCTGCCGGTATTCTTCTTCGTTTATTTTATGCTTGCGGTATTATTTTTAGGTATGCTCTCCGGTTTGTATCCTGCCATGAAGCTGTCCCAAAACCATCTCTTGGAATCAATGAAGAACCAGCTGACGAACATACAGCAAAAGCATCTTATACGCCGCATATTGTTATTCACACAGTTCACGGTTACTATCGTTGTTCTGATTGCCGCCGTTGTTATTTCCCGACAAGTTGATATCTTTATGAAAGGAGATTTAGGCTATGACAAAGACTATCTCATTACCGTACAAGCGCCACGCGACTGGTCGGAAGCAGGTCTGCATAAAATGGAGCTGGTGCGCGAACAGTTACGCGCTTTACCTCATGTCGAAAATCTCAGTCTGTCTTATGGTGTGCCTGGAGCATTTGCTGACGGCATACAACAAATACAAAAAGTAGGAAGCGAGGACGAAGTAGACGCATTGATGATCGCATCCGATTCATACTTTTCCGAAACGTACAGTATTCCGTTATTGGCCGGTGAATTTTTTAACCAAAAGGGAGCTATGACGGATAATTCGAAACTGGTCATCACCAACAAAACGGCAAAAGCATTGGGGTTCCATATGCCACAGGGAGCTATCGGACAACAGATCAGCTTGTTCAATGGTCGGTTTGTAGGGACTATAGCTGGTGTTACAGAAGATTTCTATGCCAATTCTATGCATAGCGTGTCACCTCCGGTAATCTGGTTTTCAATTAAAAATAATAACCAGTATCGATTTTTATCCATTCGACTTAACGCAGGTTCCACACTCGACGCGTTGACCGCGCTTGAAAAAAAATGGAAACAGCTTATGCCAGAAGCCCCTTTCGAATTTCGTTTTATGGATGATACAATTAAGAACATGTATACGATTGAGCTTCAACTACAGCGCGCTTCGCAGGCTGCGACGGTTATCTCGATTGTTATCATCGCTTTGGGTCTGATCGGGCTAACCGCTTTAGCGATTAATCTACGTCTAAAAGAAGTCGGTATCCGAAAGGTGTTAGGCGCCTCTTTACAACAAATCATCATGCTATTCAGCAAAGAATTTTACATAACGTTCTTCCTAGCGGTGCTGGTCGGTTGTCCCTTGGTTTACACCCTCATGAATAAATGGCTGGCAAACTATGCCTCACGAATAGAATTGACCATGAGCGTGTTTATATTTCCGCTAATAGGGCTGATTCTGCTCTTATTTTTCGTTACTGGTAGCATTATATCAAGCGCGATAAAATCCAATCCGGTGGATAGTTTAAGGGATGAGTAAAAATTAAAATCATGTTTAAGAACCATATAAAAATCGCTTGGCGGAATATAATACGGCACAGATCTTTTGCTTGCTTGAACATTGCTGGCCTTGCAGTCGGCCTCGCTGCCAGTATGCTGATATTGTCATGGGTACAGCACGAGCGCAGTTACGACAGCTTTCACACCGATGCCGATCAGCTCTATCGTATAAAGTCTATGCTGGACCATGAGCATTTTAAAGCTGCTGTCTCGCCTTCACCTTTAGCGCCTGAACTCAAAGAAAGAATGTCCGAGGTAGCCGACTTTGTGCGTATAACTCTACCACGAACCCATTATTTCGAATATAGAGATGACCAGTATGAAGAAAAAGGCGTTATTTACGCTGATACCAATTTTTTAGATGTGTTCACTTTCCCGCTTGTTGCCGGCCATACAACCTCTGCCCTGCAACGTCCCGATGGTATTGTTATTACAGCACGTATTGCCAAAAAATATTTCAACGACGAGAACCCCATAGGCAAGGTTTTAAAGATTGACCACACACAGCAGGTCACTGTAACGGGTGTACTGAAAGATATCCCTGATAATTCGCACCTGCAATTTGATTATGTTCTTCCGCTAACTTTTCTAAACAAAGACCATTACCTCTATCCTAACGACGACTGGGGGCACTTTATATATCACAGTTATCTGCGGCTCCAACTACCTCATTCCACCCATCATACTGGACTTAAGGCTTTAGAACAGCACATTAACGAAATTTATCGTGAGCATGTAGAAGGTACTTTGCTTAAAACAACCTACCAGTTACAGCCCTTAAAAGATATACATCTTCATTCCCAAAACTTGCAGGTCGAATGGGCTGCACGAGGCAATTATCAATATGTTAACACCCTATTCTTTGTCGCTATTTTCATCCTTATTGTAGCTTGTATTAATTTCATGAATTTAGCAACGGCTCGCTCTACACGACGGGCCAAAGAAGTAGGTTTACGTAAAGTCATCGGAGCGCACCGTATGCAACTCATTTTTCAGTTCCTGAGCGAAGCGTTAATGATCGCCTATTTTTCCTTTGCCTTGGCTATCGGCTTGGTATGGATTTCCCTCCCCCTATTTAACAACCTAGCGAATGCCTCCCTTGACGCTGCTTTTTTCAACCCTAGTTTTTTCCTCTCCGCTCTAGGCATCGCGACACTTACGGGATTCGTAGCTGGTATCTATCCGGCAATATATTTGTCAAGTTTTATACCTATAAAAGTCCTTAAAGGTATATTCGGTGGTTCCGGAAGTGGAAATCTAGTATTCCGCAATACACTTGTTGTTATACAGTTCGTCGTTTCCATCATGCTGTTAGTAGGCACCCTATTAGCTTATCAGCAGCTGAATCACCTTAAAAACAGAAATCTCGGTTTTGATAAATCGGGACTGGTGTACGTACCGATGATTGGCGATATCTGGGGACAGCAACAAGCCTATAGGAATGCACTACGTGAAAATCCGCTGACAGCTAACTTCTCCGTGACGGACGATGTGCCTACCAATCTGCGTAGTGGCACTATAGATTATCATTTTGAGGGCAAAGATCCTAACTCATCCCTTGTCCTACCAACCATGGATGTAGATGAACATTTTCTAGATGTTTTTGACATGCAATTGATAGCCGGCCGTAGCTTCTCTCACCAATTTGGTAACGATTCAAGCAATTATATAGTTAACGAAACCTTGGTAAGCCATATGGGTTTATCACCTCAACAAGCCATCGGTATACCTTTTACGCTTTGGGACAAAAAAGGAATGATTATCGGTGTAGTGAAAGATTTCAATTTTAAACCCGCCAGTCAGGTTATCGAGCCCATTGTTCTAAAATACAATGATTGGGGAGGGATGGTTGTTATCAAAGCGCCAAGAAACAAATTGGAAGTTACACTTAAAGCGCTGATGCAAATTAATACAAAGTTAAATCCGAATTTTCCGTTCTCTTATGGCTTTGTAGATCGGGATCTGGAAGAGCTCTATCTTGGGGAACAACGCTTAAGCAACTTGTTTCATTTTTTTGCCTTACTGGCTATTTTTGTTTCCTGCCTCGGCTTATATGGCTTATCATCTTATATTGCCGAACGACGTGCCAAAGAAATCGGCATCCGAAAGATACTAGGCTCTTCCTCGATCAGCATTTTCTATCTATTATCTAAAAATTTCTTAACCTTGGTGGCGATCGCCATCTCTATTGCACTGCCTTTTTCATGGTATGCCGGCAAAACTTGGCTGGCATCCTTTGCTTACAGAATAGACATTCATTGGAATATCTTGATATTAGCTGCTGGAATAGCCACGTTGACCGCAATGGTAACGACAAGCTACCAAGCATGGAAAGCCGCTCGTGCCAATCCAGTGGACAGTTTACGAGATGAGTAAAACCTAAAATCATGATCAAGAACCATATAAAAATCGCTTGGCGGAATATCAGAAAAAGCAAACTATTAAGCGGAATTCATATTTTTGGGTTGTCTCTTGCTATTGCTACCGCTACGTTGCTCTACCTCACAGCTATGTTCGAACTGTCGTTCGATGATTTTCATGAAGAAAAGGAGCGCATCGGTTTAGCGTACACCACTAGCGAGCCGGAAGAAGGAATAACATATAGTGCGACCATGCCAGCACCCTTCGCCACATCGTTGAAATCGGAACTGCCAGGCATCGAGCATATCAGTCGTTATTACAACACCAGCGTTACCCTGCGTCATGGCAACAAACAATTTGCATCCAATAATAAATACGTAGATGCCGACTTTCTCTCTATATTCAGTTTTCCCTTACTCCATGGGCACCAAAAAGCATTGGAAGACCTAAACGGAATCGTGATAGACGGAACGATGGCGAATAACCTTTTCGGGACGACGGATGTTGTGGGCAAACAAGTGGAGATTTCCCGGGGAGAAGGATGGGTACCCCGAACTATTACAGCAGTCATTACGCCTCTTCCTTCTAATTCTAGCCTTACGTTTACCAGTTTACAGCGTTTTGAGCAAAAGGCAGATTACCAAAATCGCATCGAGGATTGGGGGCACGAAGACCATTCGGTGTTCGTAAAAATGACCGACAAAATAAACGATGCTGCTTTTACGCAGCAGACAAAATCGTTTATAGATCTTTATTATAAAGACAACAGCAATATGCTGAAACGAGATGGGGCTAAGGCCGATAAAAGTGGGGCCTATATTTCCTTACACCTGTTACCCCTAGATCAATATCACCGAAATGATCTGGGATTGGGACAAGCGAAATCCACCCTATTCCCGTGGATATTATTAGTAATCGCCGCACTCATACTCTTTATCGCCTGTTCAAATTTCATCAACTTGTCACTGGCAAATTCCATCACGCGCACCAAGGTGATCGGTACGCGGAAAACACTGGGAGGTTCAACCACTCAACTCATCGGACAACTGTGGACAGAGTCGCTGGTGCTCTGCGTAGTCGCCCTGATAATTGGTCTCGGACTAGCCGCTGTACTCCTACCCGAATACAATGCCGCTATGAACGTTCAGCTTAGCATGTTGCAGCTGTTTTCTCCAATCAATCTACTCTTTTTTATGCTAATGTTCGTACTGCTCACCCTTTTTGCCGGCGGGTATCCAGCATGGCGTCTGGCTCGTATTAATATTATCCATAGCTTGAAGGGTACAGCGACCGTTACAGGTGGTGGTTTACGCAATAGTTTAACCGTGGTGCAGTTTGCGATAGCCATCGTTCTGATTACAGCGACCATCGTCATCAGTACGCAATTACACTATATCAGCGAACGTCCGTTAGGTTTCAACAAGTCGGAAGTGATCAGTATTCCGATTGGTGACGGCGTCGATCCGGAGTCGGCCTTACAAAAAATGCGCGCCAAACTAGCTTCACAACCTTGGGTGGAGGCAGTCAGTGCTTCGGATATCAATATAGGTATCGGTCAGGATGGAAATAACGCGAACAGCAGGTTTGGTTTCGATTATGAGGGAAGGCAGATATCGACGAATTTCATGCGTGTGGATTACGACTACTTGAAAACTTTGCATATTAAATTAATTGCCGGCCGTGATTTCGATCGTGCGTTTTCGTCGGATTCCACGGCTGTCTTAATCAATAAACAGATGGCGGCACAGCTTGGCGGTCTGGAAACAGTATTGGGAAAAACCTTATCGATTGACGGCGACCCACAAATTATCGGCATCATCGATGACTTTAACTTTAAGGATCTGCGCACGAAAGTAGGTCCGCTGACACTGTCGATCAATCCGCGTATCTTCAACCTAGAGTATATTTTTGTACGCGTGAAGACGAGCGGTTTACGTGAAACGTTAGCACAGGTGGGAAAAACCTGGAAGGAAGTGAACCCCAAAGCGGACATCGCGGCATCTTATCTGGATGAGAATACGCAGAACATGTATAAGGATGAAAAGCGCTTTGCGCAGGTCATTATTGGCGGTGCTCTGGTGGCCATTGCCATATCTTGTTTAGGACTTTTTGCTTTGGCGTTGCTAACAATTAACCAGCGTGTAAAAGAAATCGGTATCCGGAAGGTACTCGGTTCTTCCGTTTCGAGTATTGTTCTACTGCTTTCGAAAGACTTTGCGAAATTGGTGTTACTGGCTTTCGTCCTTGCCGCACCACTCTCCTGGTGGATAATGAAAGGTTGGCTCCAGAATTTTGCCTATCATATCGATTTGCAATGGTGGATGTTTGTATTAGCTGGTTTAGCCACTGTTATCACCGCATTGCTTATGGTCAGCTTCCAAGCTGCACAGGCCGCCCGCACTAACCCGGTAGATAGTTTGAGGGATGAGTAATCCTCCCTCAAATCACCCACGCCGTGACGATATCACTATAGTTCAGCATGACGTCGCTTCCTATATACGACACCCGGAATTCGTATTGCTCCAGCATATCGAGATGGCCCAATTCGAGGGTAGATTTCGTGTGCATTAGGTATTCCCAAGTCTCCATTCCTTTTTTCCGGTATTCGTACTGATAAAGCCTTGCCGGCCGCCATGAATTGACACGTAAGCGAATTTTCCCGGATCCAACCTGTATATGCTCTATACGGAGGTTTTCGGGTTTTGGTGTACGACCTAAAGAAACATGACTGGATCGGGAAGGACGGAATCCTGCCGCCACGATAATAGCCTCATCACCACCTGCAACACCCTCCACATAGTGTGATAAGCGGCGAATAACATCTTGGAGCTTTTCACCCTGCTGTGCTTTCAAAATCACGGCACGCTTATCCCGAAAGATGGCCTCTGCATATGCCTCTCGGTAGGCGTTCAAGCTCATTTCCAACGTCGCTAAATTCGGAACCGGATTGGCAAATAGATCGGCGTTCTCCGTCATCTTTAAAAAAATTTGTTCTGCATAGACCAACAACTGGGTTGCATCCTTGCTTGTAAATACTGGTTTTGCCATTTTATTATATGTTAGATATTATATATCAAACTTCCACGACAAAGATGGAGTAGAAAATAAAGCAAAAGGTTCGCTTTTTCGCCAATTTTTCAGGTCCCACTAAAAAGTTTTTGGCGAAAAAACGAACCTTTACAGGATGTCTTTTACTATTTGCGTAGTCAAAAACACGGCTTTCAACAACGCTAAACCAGTTTATCTTTCAGATTCTTCGGAAAACCGGCAAAACAGACTTGCAGGCACGTTTATCAAACCTGCATACCATATGCTACAAATAATCGGCGCGGTGACCATCCTTGCCTCACGCTTGGAACAACTTGTTGACGTTTTTGAAAGAACGGCTTAAATATGACCAACACCTGTTTTAGCTTATCTCCGAGTTGCGAGCATCATCAAATGTTTTATGTGCAACTCCGTTGTGTCTGTTAACCAAACTGTTCCACTTGCAAACATGTACAAACCAAGGACATGCGCGTTGCTTACGAGTACAGTTATCTTTATCCTGTCGACAAGCACCTATCATACGATCGCTAACATCGCCAGTGTACTTGCCGGTCCACTATGCCTAATGAATTACAAAGCCCTTATCCTAACGACCGGCCTGATAAGGTACGCATTAAAACCTAGCCATAAAATATCGTGGGAATCGTCCCGATCAATTGCTCCATGATTTGAAACAAGAATGGAAACAATGGTATCCAAACGAGCTTTTTGATTATAAATTTTACGACGACCAGATTGGTAACGATCATCGTTCAAACTGTCCGGGCGGCAAAAACTAATCCAGTGGACAGTTTGCGGGATGAGTAATGCTGTTATAACAAAAAGATTATTTATCCGTTCTTGTATTAGGCAACTACCGAACACGATGCGGCTATACACGGCAACTATTCACAGATGATTCACTCATGCTTCGATAACCAGAGCAGATAAATCCGTGTTCTCTCCATGGTGAGTCCGTGTTGAGTCCGAGTATCGCACAGTAACAAGGTAGACCGATTTCTCCAACACTACCCACGCACCTCCTATTATAGACGAAGCATTAGCGGAGTATGAGTAAGGCAATATACCAGTATTATCGAATAGCTCTGCTGACATGTCTCCAACTTAGTTGGGGAATAGCAAAACCATATCCAGCCTTGATTTATGGATTTGTGTTTGTTTTGGTATCCATGAGCTCGCTTCGTTCGGTTTTTTGCCTCGTTTTTTCATCAAGGAAAAAATGAAGAAGAAAAACCTTCCTTTTCTTTAAGTTTGTATAACACAGCAGCGAAAAGAGTATTACTATGAAATATAACTTTGACGAATTAATCGATCGATCGAATACCGGAAGTGTAAAATGGTCCAAACTTGACGTGCTCCCGATGTGGATCGCTGACATGGATTTTAAGACAGCTCCTGAAGTAACTGAAGCCTTAGTAAACCGTGCTTCGCATGGCGTGTTTGGCTACTCCGAAACACCAGCCGCTTTTTATGATGCAATTACGAATTGGTGGAAGAAAAGACACGCGCTACACCTGGGAAATGACTGGATTGTGGCTACACCTGGAGTCATGCCGGCACTTGCTGCAGCAGTGGAAGCGTTAACTTCTAAAGGTGACAAAATCATCGTACAACCTCCGGTATACAATCATTTCTTTATAACCGTTAAACAAAGCCACTGTGAACTCGTGGAGAACAACCTCCTGTACGACAATGGTAATTACAAAATTGATTTTGAAGATCTCGAGCAAAAAGCTGCCGATCCGGCCGTAAAGGTACTTTTATTTTGTAACCCCCATAATCCTGTCGGCCGCGTATGGACCCGGGATGAGCTCTTAAAGCTTGGTGAAATATGCATTCGTCACCATGTTGTCGTGCTTTCAGACGAAATCCATTCGGATTTGGTATATGAAGATTTTAAACATGTCCCGTTTGCTTCTTTGGGAGATGCTTACGCCAGAAACTCCATGACGTTCTCCTCCCCTACCAAAACGTTTAACTTAGCGGGCTTACAAGTCGCTTATTTCTTTACCGAAAATGAATCTTTCCGTAAGATGGTAAAGAATGTATTAACGAAATGGGAAATGACGATGTTAAACATATTTGCCATCGACAGCCTTATCGTGGCTTATGAAAAGGGAGAAAACTGGCTAGCGAGTTTAAAAGAATATGTATATGAAAACTATCAATATCTAAGGGACTTCTGCCGAACACATCTTCCCCAACTCCGTGTCATTCCGCTACAGTCAACCTATTTGGTTTGGCTTGACTGTGCTGCCTGGGGCCTACCTTCATCCGAGATCACGAATAGGCTGCTTGAGCAGGAACACCTATGGCTGCAGGCGGGAATAAAATATGGTCTGGCGGGAGACCATTTCGTCCGCATCAATATTGCTTGCCCGAGAACGCTATTAGAAGAGGGTTTGAATCGGCTAGCACAAGAATACAGGCGGATATTGAACATATAGTCGTGTTTTCTAGCTGTCCGACATCGAACAACCACTGTCCGATATCGAACAGCTGGCCACTACAAAATACCACGACAAACATTTGAAAATCAATATATTGATTTTATGGTTCAGCAATTGTTTTGATAAAGCACAGACATGGAGAATCAAAGATGATCAAAAATTATTTTAAAATTGCTTTCCGTAATCTGGCAAAGAACCGAATGTTCTCGATGCTCAATATTATTGGACTTTCATTCGGGCTTGCTGGATTTATGTTTATTGCTACTTACGTATTTGACGAGCTCAGTTATGACCGTTTTCATACCAAAGCGGAACGTATCGTTCGTCTGAATGCGCATATCCATATGGGTGAAAGCAAGCTGGACATGGCCCGAACAAGCGATATGATGGGACCGATACTTCGCGACGAATATACAGACGTGGAAGACTTCGTCCGATTATATACCTCTGCCGGTGCTAAGCTTATAAAAAACGGCGATCGTTGGATTAAAGAGGTTCGCGTGGCGCATACCGACTCCTCTTTTTTCGATCTTTTCACCTACCAAGCACTTCACGGTGATCTTCGTCGGGCACTTACGGCACCGAATACCGTTGTATTAACCCGCTCGGCCGCCGAACGCTACTTCAACACAACGGATGTGGTAGGCAAAACATTAGAGACCAATGATGCCGGCAACACAGTTTATCAGATCACAGCAGTAATCGATGATATGCCGCGAAACGGCCATTTCAGCTACGATTTCCTGTTCGCTATGGAAAATGCATCGTATGAAAGCTGGGGTTCGTTGCTTTCCCATAACTTCACCACCTATATACTGCTGAGAAACGCAACAGACCGATCACTGTTGGAAAACCATCTGGAGGAATATGTGCACAAGCATTGCCTTCCCGCAGCTAAACAGTTCATGGATATTGCGAGTATGGAGGAGTTTAGAACACAGGGGAATGTGTTTTATTACGATGTTACACCGATCAAGGATATTCATTTACGTTCCAATTTGATGGGCGAACTTCAGCCCAACGGCAGCGTACAGTATGTTTATATTTTCGGTGCCATCTCGTTGTTTATACTACTCATCGCTTGTGTCAATTTTGTGAACTTATCGACGGCACGATCAGCAAGCCGGGCGAAGGACGTCGGCGTGCACAAACTATTAGGTTCATCGAGAAGTGGTGTCGCCGGTCAATTTTTGACAGAGTCACTCCTACTATCTTTTGGAGGCGTCATGGTAGCGATAGGCATTGTCCTATTGGCACTGCCCCTGTTTAACGAGTTATCGGGTAAAGCATTCAAGGCATATGATTTAATAAACGTCCGGTCATTGCCATTGATTGGATTTCTGACACTCTTCGTCGGATTGGTGGCTGGTTACTACCCAGCCGCTTATTTGTCCGCATTTAGACCATTACAAGTTATACAATCACGGTCCGTCATTAATTCGGGAAAAAGTTTCTTCCGAAGCAGTTTGGTAGTTTTTCAATTTGCCATATCCATCACGTTAATTGTTGGTACATTTATCATTACGGCCCAGCTGCAGTACATTCAACGTAAACAAGTCGGTTATGAACGGGAGAATATTCTCCTGATCGGCGACTATCATGTTCTAGGAAATCAAGCGAAGGCATTTCGCGACGAGGTTTTGAACCTACCAGGTGTTAAAATGGGTACCGTCAGCGGTTATTTACCGGTATCGAGTTCCAGCAGAAACGATAATCCCTATTCGAAAGAAACGGTTATGTCTGCCCATAATTCGGTATCCATGCAGACGTGGCACGTCGATGAGCAATATTTACCAACGTTTGAATTAGAATTGACAGCGGGTCGTAACTTTTCGTCTGCGCGCATTGCAGATTCGACCGCCGTCATCTTAAATCAGACTGCCGTAAACCACTTTGATTTTGGTTCAGAAAAAGAGGCTATCGGCAAAAAAATACATTTTCAACTAGGCAATAGCATGAGATCGTTCGACGTTATCGGTGTGGTCAAGGATTTTAACTTTGATTCGCTCCGCGATCCCGTAACCCCACTCGGCTTCTTTTTAGGTAATCATCCTGTAGAAGCGGCTTTCAAAATTGAAGCCGCTGACCTTCCGGCTTTACTTACTCGGATAGAGAGCTCCTGGAATACATTAGCGTCCGGATACGCTTTCTCGTATCGATTTTTGGACGAAGCATTTGATGCTATGTATAGAGCGGAGCGTCGTATGAGTAGGTTAAGCTTAGCGTTTGCCGCGTTGGCAACTGGCATTGCTTGTCTAGGGTTATTTGGGCTCGCCGCATTTATGGCAGAACAGCGTAGCAAGGAAATCGGTGTCCGGAAGGTACTAGGGTCGTCTGTGATAGGAATAGTCATTATGCTTTGCAGGGATTTTATAAAATTGGTTCTCATTGCCCTTTTGATTGCTGTTCCTATTGCGTGGTGGGGCATGAGCAAATGGCTAGAAGACTTCACCTACCGAATCGAGATGTCTTGGTGGATATTTGCGTTAACCGGCGTAATTTCCATTCTCATCGCACTGCTCACGGTGAGTACACAAGCCATTCGAGCAGCTCGCACGAATCCAGTGGATAGTTTAAGAAATGAATAACAATGATGAATAAACGACAAAGATGATAAAATTAGAACATATTTTTAAATGGTATAATGTAGGTGGCACGCGCTCTTTTGTCGTGAAGGATATTAACCTGCAAATTGAACAAGGTGATTTTATTTCCATCATGGGCCCGTCGGGTTCGGGAAAATCTACACTTCTGAATATTATCGGTTTGCTCGATGAACCCAGCGAGGGACATTATTATTTTATGGGCGAGGACGTATTGGCTTTAAAACCAAAGAAGCGGACCGCATTGTTCCAGTCGCACATGGGCTACGTTTTCCAATCTTATCACTTGATAGACGAACTCACCGTATACGAAAATATCGAGACACCTTTGATTTATAAGAATCTATCGGGCAAAGAGAGAAAAGCCATCGTAGGCGATATGCTGGACCGTTTCGGAATTGTAGGAAAGAAAGATTTATTTCCGGCACAATTATCCGGCGGGCAACAGCAGGTCGTGGGCATTGCCCGGGCCTTGGCTGCTTCACCCAAGCTGTTGCTGGCGGACGAACCAACAGGCAACCTCAACTCTAAACAAGGCGAGGAAATCATGGCTCTTTTCAGACAACTTAACGAAGAAGGCATGACGATCATACAGGTCACTCATTCGGAAAAAAATGCAGAATATGGGAAACGGGTTATTGATTTATTGGATGGGCAAGTGAGATAGTAAAATGCCACTCAAGCCGTGGCAGGGCTCATACTTTTTTTACCTCAAAAAAAGTATGCAAAAAAAATCGCCACTTAAAAATTTTGATGCGTGGATAGTGCAAAAATATTGTTTTCTACATATCTCAAAATTTTTGATGTGGCATTATCGTTTAAGGATGGGGCAATACATTTGCACAATCCCTCCCTTAACCTTCCAGGTCGCATACAAATTTTTGAGGTTGTAGAAAGTCCTCCTTAGTACTATCCCTTTCCTCAAAGATTTGAAGCGACGAGTTTCTTTCTATCTTTTTTTGCGGAAAAAAAAGATAAAAAGAAAACCCGTATATTCGTACAGATGAACGAGCAGGAGTTAAAGGCACTGATTTCGCTCTTGGATGATCCGGACGCGGAAATCTATCAGGCTTTGGAAGATAAGCTGATTACTTGTGGCCCCGAGGTGATACCCTTGTTGGAGGAATCTTGGGAACAGTCTTTTGATGTGTTATTACAGGAGCGCGTTGAGCAGATTATCCACAAGATACAATTCAATCAGGTCAAGCACGACCTTCAATTATGGAAGTTAAATAACGAGGAGGATCTGCTCGACGGGCTGCTTATCGTAAACCGTTATCAATACCCCAATTTAAGCGAGGACGAAGTATACGAGAAATTTGCCGAACTACGCCGCAACGCTTGGTATCATTTGATGTACGATATGAGTCCCATTGAAAAGGTGAAGCTGTTAAACAATATTCTCTTCCGGGAGTTTGGCTTGTCCGGCAACACGTCTGATTTTCACGCGCCACAAAACTCTTTTATAAACAAGGTGCTGGAATCAAAAAAAGGAAATCCGATTTCACTCGCTTGTGTTTATAGCATCGTTGCACAACGCTTGGACATCCCCATTTATGGTGTTAATTTACCCAAGCACTTTGTGTTGGCCTATATGAATGAGGAAAAACCCGAGGAGGTACTTTTTTACATTAATGTATTCAATCGCGGCCAGATTATGCGAGAAGTAGATATCACTGCATTCCTCCAACAACTAAATTTACCACCCATAGATGATTATGTTAAGCCGTGCCGTAATTTGGAGATTATCAAGCGTGTTCTGCGCAACCTCATTGCTGCTTATGAATACGTAGACAATGTCGAGAAGCGTGAGGATGTTCAATTATTATTAGATCTCATTGACCAAGCGTAGAATCATCGCGCGCATCCAGCGCTAAGCCGACGGGTGTCACACCAAATCCCAATACGGAAGTGTCGATCACGTCTTCTGGTTCTACATTTCCGTCGTCTGTATACCTAAATCGTGATACCTTTTTTGCTTCACGGTCAGCCACATATAAATAAACACCACCAGCCCGCATGTCAATGGCCACATCAACAGGTGAAATTAAACCTGTACTACGCCCCGTAATCACCCGGGAAGGTCTAATTACATCCGCCGTTCCCTGTATCAAATTGGAAAAGTTATCAAAGAGGAGGATACGTCCGCTACCCAGTGTCCCGTCTCCCATTTCGGCAATAGCCATGACATTCTTAATCGTATCGTAGCATAACCCACGCAGATTAGCCGTGGCATTCTCAATTCGTAGTGTACGGGTGGGGCTAAGCGTAGCAACGGAATCGCTTGCCCTTACCGGCATCGTCGTCAAATTCTGGAACATGTAAAGACCGGCCGGCGCATTTATTTTGGAGCTAAAGAGCCTATCGTTCGCATAGGTGGCTCCCCACATGTCAAGGTTCGTATTTATTAATTTCTTAAAGGGTTGTTTTTGGTTGCCTGTACTCGTAGGATTGTCCACAACGTATATACCTGCATCTGATCCGGCACCATTAACTACCAGAAGCGCTCGCGCAGCAGCGTGATACACAAGGCCCTTTACCTTGTTGTAGTATCGGCTCCGAAGGCCTGTTCCCAGATTGTTAAGGGTACCCGTTCGTTGTACATCAACGGCAGAAATGACGGTGTCCACCCCACTACTGTCGGCACTACCTTGAAAAATAGTTTTCACATAGGGGTTGAAATAAATGGGGCCGCCGCCCCGCACCTGGGATACATGGCTTTCTCTAAAGGCAAATACGGAAGAATCTGCCGGCTGAATGATACGGATGTTCGTATCTGCCCGTTCATCCGTAGTACCGTATTCTTCAAAGGAAACGTAAAGACGGGAAATCTGCCTGATTTCCAGTCCCGGTTCCACATTCTCATCTTCACAGGCATAAAACCCGAGGACTAGCGCTAACGCGACGACAACATATATGATTGAGGTTCTGGACATAAGAAGTGTATAGGTTACAAAACTATAAAATATCTACGAATCACTATTGCTCTCCTTCCCTAGTATCTAATGTGAGACTAACCGGCGTGCTACCATGTTGCAAATTTGAAGTCTCAATCACCTTGTCAGGCTCTACGTTACCGTCATCGGTATATAGAAAGCGTGATATTTTTTTCGCCCCGCGGTCGGCAACATAGAGATATACACCTGTTTCCCGTGTATCGATAACCACGTCAACAGGTGATATTAAGCCGGTATTGGCGCCTGTAATTACCCGTGTGGGTGTAATCGTTCCTTCTTCCTCGGCCAGACTAGAAAAGTTCTCAAAAATAAGAATACGGCCACTTCCTTCCGTCGTTCCGTCTCCCATCTGCGTAACGGCCATTACATTTTTGACCGTATCGTAGAATAAACCGCGTAGATTATTTGTCGCCCCTTCGATTTGTAATATACGCGTCGGCTCCAGTGTACCGATGGAATCTACTTCCCGCACCGGAGCGTCTGCTATACCTTCAAAAACATAAATTCCACCAGGCGAACTTGTTTTCGAGGTAAGAAGCTTCTCATTTTGATAGGCTGCCCCCCACATCGCTAAACTATTATTTCTTAATTTTTTAACCGGTTGCTTTTCGTTATTCGCATATCTTGGCCTATCCATAACATATATACCCGCGTCCGGTCCACTTCCATTAACGACGAAGAGTGAATTCGTCCGGGCCTGGAATACCATACCACGTACATTGTTATAATATCGGCTCTTCGGCAATCCGGTATTGTTCAATGATCCCGATGACCCCATATTGAGTACCGCAATTGCTGTGTCGTTGGTTCCGGCCCGGTTGGTACTGGCTTGGAATATAGCATTCAGCTGGGACTCAAAGTAGATTGGCCCTCCCCCCTGTACACGCGATACATGTCTCCCATTAAAAGCAAAAACGGACGAGTCGGCGGGATAAATGATTCGAATAGTGGTGTCGGGAGGATTCTTCCCCGGTGTATATTCTTCAAAAGAAACATACAAACGGGTAAACTTTCTCATCTCCAAGTTCGGCTCTGCGTCGTCTCGTTCACATGCATAAAAACCAAGGATAACCGTCAGGACGGCAAACACATAATATATGGGTGAGATTTTGTACATAAGTTATCGTATCATGTATCACAAAAGTAACAAATAATGGTGGGGTTTTGTAAAATCTGGTAGTTTTCCGTAAAATTGCATTATATTTTAAATGCGGTGGTATAATGGATAACAAGGAATTCAAACGAGAAAAGTTAAATTTGCCAGATGATGGCAAGAAATTGCTATTGCATTCCTGCTGCGCCCCTTGTTCGGGTGAAGTGATGGAAGCATTAATCGCGTCAGACATTGACTTTACGATTTATTTCTACAATCCGAACATACATCCGCGCAGCGAATATGATTTACGTAAGGAAGAAAATATTCGTTTTGCCGAAAAGCACAGTATTCCTTTCGTCGATGCGGACTATGATGTAGACCATTGGTTTGAGCTTGCTAAAGGCATGGAAAATGAGCCTGAACGCGGTATCCGCTGCACGATGTGTTTCGATATGCGTTTTGAAAAAACGGCTGAATATGCGGCAAAACACGGATTTGACGTCATATCGAGCTCTTTAGGCATTTCCCGTTGGAAAAACATGGAGCAAATCAATGATTGCGGGTTACGGGCAGCTTCCCGTCATCCGGATATGGCGTATTGGACGCTCAACTGGCGGAAGAAAGGTGGTTCAGCACGGATGCTCGAAATCAGCAAACGGGAAAAATTCTATATGCAGGAATATTGCGGATGCGCTTATTCGTTGCGTGACACGAATCGTTGGCGAATGGCTAACGGCAGGGAGAAAATAGAACTTGGCAAGTATTACTACGGAGACGAAGAGCAATAATTTGCAAAAAGTTTCCTTTTTACCGAAATAATAATTAATTTTGCACGCTCGAATGCAGATTGTGAAACATCTAAAATATTACAGGATCCCTTTTTCAGGTTTAACTACTGGAAAGCACAATTTCGAGTTTGAGATCGATAATAAGTTCTTTGATTGTTACGAACACTCGCTTGTAAAGAAGGGACATCTCAAAGCTGATGTAGAACTGCAAAAGCAGGAAAACATGTTGATCGTCAATTTCCATATATACGGCACAATCCGATTGACGTGTGACGTATGCTTAGCGGAGTTTGATGCAGCGCAAGACTTTCAAGAAAGAGTACTGGTCAAGTTTACTGACGATGACTGGAACGAGGAAACAGAAGAGGTATTAGTTTTGTCCAAAACAGATTACGAATTGGATATTGCAGGATTGCTTTACGAATACATCAACGTTCGCGTTCCTTATTACAGCAAATGTTCAGAGCAGAGCACGGCTACAGGTTGCGATCCAGAAATGCTAGCAAAGTTGAACGATTCAACAGACTTAGATACCGATACGGATACAGAAGAAAAAACGGACCCACGTTGGGATATATTAAAGAAAATTAAAAATAACTAAAACAGAGATACGAGATGGCACATCCAAAGCGTAAGACTTCTAAATCAAGAAGAGACAAAAGAAGAACACATTATAAGGCTGAAAGACCGACGTTAACTGTATGCAAAGAAACAGGTGCAGTACACACACCTCACCGTGCATACACAGTAGATGGTAATCTATATTACAACGGAAAATTGATTATTGAAAACACCGCTGCTGTCTAACGACATCATTCAACGAAATTAAACATCCCAAATAGGTGTAAAATTCAATTTTTATACTTTAATTTGGGATGTTTTTGCGTATTATTGATGCTAAAATAATAACGAATGAAGATTGGTTTAGACGTTTTAGGTGGGGATTATGCCCCCGACTCCACAATAAATGGGGCAATTGAAGCCCAGAAAGCGCTACAGGAGGGACAACGTCTTGTTCTTATAGGTGATCAGCAAGACACCGTAGAACGGTTAAAGCAAGCTGGGGTGGATCCCGATAAATTCGAATACGTCCATGCTCCGGAAAACATAGGCATGCATGAGCATCCTACCAAAGCTATTTCTCAAAAGCCCAACTCCAGCATCGCTAAAGGTTTTGAATTGTTAAAAAACGGTGAAATCGACTCTTTTGCATCTGCTGGTAACACAGGAGCTATGCTCGTTGGAGCTGTATTCAGTGTAAAAGCGATTCCCGGCGTTCTTCGTCCGGCTATCGCAACCAATGTTCCGAAGGTTAAAAGCGGCTATGGTATTTTGTTGGACGTAGGCGCAAATGCGGACTGCAAACCGGAAATGCTGTCACAATTTGCTACCTTGGGAAGTCTATACATGGAATATGTTTATGGCTTGGAAAATCCAAAGGTCGGCCTACTCAATATCGGCGAGGAAGAAGAAAAAGGAAACAACTTAACCATATCAACCTATCCCCTACTCAAAGAGAACAAAAAAATAAACTTTATTGGCAATACAGAGGGACGCGATCTTTTTACGGACGCAGCTGACGTATACGTTTGTGACGGGTTTACGGGTAATGTGGTATTAAAACTTGCTGAATCCTTTTATGTCGTTACGCTAAAAAAGGGGTTTAAAGACGAATTTTTTGATAGATTCAATTACGAGCGTTATGGTGGAAGTCCAATTTTGGGTGTAAATGCGCCGGTTATCATCGGGCATGGTATCTCGACTCCAGAAGCTATCAAAAATATGGTTTTACTATCAAAAGACATGATTGAGTCGCAAATCATCGATAAAATCAAGTCTGCTTTCAATTAATTATATATGTCAAAAATACATGCTGCAATTACTGCTGTAAACGGGTATGTTCCTGACTACGTCCTGACTAACCAAGAGTTAGAAACGATGGTTGACACCAACGATGAGTGGATTGTGACGCGTACGGGAATCAAAGAGAGGAGAATCCTAAAGGGGGAAGGTAAGGCTACATCAGACTTAGCGGTCCCCGCAGTTAAAGGATTATTGGAAAAACGCGGCATTTCTGCCGATGAAATTGAACTAATTATTTTTTGTACCAGTACACCGGACATGCTGTTTCCTGCAACAGCAAATATTTTAGCGGATAAGATTGGTGCCAAGAAAGCGTGGGGATACGATCTCCAAGCAGCTTGTTCGGGTTTTTTATTTGGGTTGACTACGGCAGCACAATTCATAGAATCGGGCAAACACAAAAAAGTCTTGGTTGTAGGTGCTGACAAGATGTCGTCCGTGGTTAATTACGAAGACCGTAATACCTGTATTCTATTTGGCGACGGATGTGGGTGTGTGTTATTAGAACCAGACGAAGAAGATAACGGAATTATCGATGCTGTGTTGAAAACAGACGGCTCAGGAGGTCCATATTTGAATATAAAAGGTGGAGGATCACTGAATCCAGCAAGTCACCAAACGGTAGAAGCTGGCCTTCATTACGCTTACCAAGAAGGGCGTACCGTGTTCAAATTTGCGGTTACCAATATGGCCGAGGTGGCTGTAGAGGTAATGGAAAGAAACCACTTAACATCAGAAAATGTGGATTGGCTCGTGCCGCATCAGGCGAATAAACGGATAATCGATGCCACTGCTGAACGTGCAGGCCTCTCAGAGGATAAGGTTATGGTGAATATCCATAAGTACGGCAATACGACCAGTGGCACCATCCCACTTTGTTTGTGGGAATGGGAAAACCAGTTAAAAAAAGGAGACAACTTAATATTAGCGGCTTTTGGCGGGGGTTTCACCTGGGGAGCCGTTTATCTAAAGTGGGCTTATACAAAAGCATAAAATATTATTTAACTTTGCCCCAGTTATGTCTTACGCTTGGGGTAAAATTTATCGTAAGAATTTACACATGAATGTCCACGATTTCAACATGTAAACATGCATGAAGAACCGGGATTTTTCATGGGCTATACAAGACAAAATTATTTACACATGAAACCTACTAAAAATATGAGTATGGATATTAAGCAAATTCAAGACTTGATTAAATTCGTTGCCAAATCAGGTGTGAATGAAGTCGCTATCGAAGAAAAAGACTTTAAAATCACTATAAAAACGAATCAGGAACCGACTTACGTTACAGCAACTGTTCCAAATCCGGTGGCGCAAGCTTCGCAACCTGTAGCAGCACCAACCAGTACAGCACCAGCTGTTCCGGCGTCTAGTACACCTGCGGCTGAATCGTCAAACCTGATAACCATTAAGTCGCCAATGATCGGGACGTTTTACCGTGCCGCTGGCCCGGATAAACCATTATTTGCAAATGTGGGTGATGAAATCGTTCCTGGTAAGGTACTGTGCATCGTAGAAGCTATGAAGCTTTTCAATGAAATTGAATCGGAGGTTTCGGGCAAGATTGTGAAGATCTTGGTAAACGATGCAGAGCCTGTAGAATTTGATCAACCGTTATTCTTAGTTGATCCATCATAGTTTAGATGTGAGGTATAGAAGATGTTCAAAAAAATATTAATAGCAAATAGAGGGGAAATTGCGCTTCGTATCATTCGCACTTGCCGCGAAATGGGTATTAAGAGCGTTGCCGTTTACTCCACGGCGGACCGAGATAGCCTGCATGTACGCTTCGCTGACGAGGCTGTCTGTATTGGCCCCCCTGCAAGTAAAGATTCTTATTTAAGCATTCCCAATATCATTTCGGCAGCCGAATTGACGAATGCAGATGCCATTCACCCCGGATATGGGTTTTTATCAGAAAACGCAAAATTTTCTGCCATTTGTGCCGAATACGGTATCAAGTTCATTGGTGCTACCGCGGAACAAATCGAAAAAATGGGCGACAAAGCATCGGCAAAAGAAACCATGAAACAGGCGGGTGTACCCACTGTACCAGGTTCCGATGGTTTGATTCCGGACGTGAAAACAGGTATTAAATTGGCTAATGAAATCGGTTACCCGATTATCTTAAAGGCTACCGCTGGTGGCGGTGGACGAGGGATGCGTATTGTATGGAATGACGACGAGTTTGAACCTGCATGGGATTCGGCCCGTCAGGAAGCCGGAGCAGCATTTGGCAACAATGGTATCTACCTTGAAAAGTTTGTCGAAGATCCCCGCCATATCGAAATACAAGTTATCGGAGACCAGTATGGAAAAGTGTGCCACTTATCAGAACGTGATTGCTCTATACAGCGTCGTCACCAAAAGCTGGTCGAGGAAGCACCTTCCCCATTTATTACACCGGAACTTCGCGAAAAAATGGGAGAAGCAGCCATCAAAGGTGCACAAGCCGTAAATTATGAAGGTGCGGGTACGATCGAGTTTTTGGTCGATAAACACCGTAATTTCTATTTTATGGAAATGAACACCCGCATCCAGGTCGAGCATCCAGTTACAGAAGAGGTCATCAATTTCGATCTTATCAAAGAACAGATAAAGGTAGCCGCAGGTATTCCGATTTCGGGTAAAAGCTATGAGCCGACCATGCATGCCATTGAATGCCGCATCAACGCAGAAGACCCGTTCAATAATTTCCGTCCGTCACCTGGTCGAATCACGAACTTTCATTCGCCCGGAGGACATGGTGTCCGTGTCGACACACATGTATATGCAGGATACACGATTCCACCGAATTATGATTCGATGATCGCCAAGTTAATTTGTATCGCGCAAACACGTGAAGAAGCGATCAATACAATGGAGAGAGCGCTGAGAGAATTTGTGATAGAAGGTGTTAAAACGACAATCCCCTTGCACATACGTTTAATGCGCGATCCAAATTTTAGAGCAGGTAATTTTACAACAAAATTCATGGAAACATTCGATCTTACGGAGTATCCGGACGAAGAGGTTGAATAAAATTTCCTTTACATACGCTTAAAATACCATTCTTCAAAATAAGAATGGTATTTTTGTTTTGTTTCAGAAACAACATTAAGATGTCAACATCAAACGATTTAATTAAGGCAATAAAACAGAAGGGAAGGAATCTCGAAGGAGAGATGTCGTTCTTCGAGCATATAGAAGTACTCAGATGGCATATTATCCGCTCGGTTATCGCCATAGCGGTATTTGCTATTCTTTCATTTACATTTTACGATTTCGTTTTCAACAAGATCATTATGGGTCCTAAGAACCTTGACTTTTGGACGTATCGGATGATGTGCAAAATGGGCGACTTGTTCAGTTTGGATGGTTTTTGTGTAGAACGTATCCCCTTTAATATTATTAACACGGAGATGGCTGGGCAATTTATGCTTCAGATCAATTCCTGTCTATTGATGGCGGTTGCATTAGGTTTTCCCTATCTTCTCTTCGAAATCTGGCTTTTTATAAAGCCCGCTTTAACAGATGTAGAAAAGAACTCTGCTCGGGGGTTCGTATTCTATGCGACTGTGCTATTCATTGTCGGTGCACTGTTTGGTTATTATATTGTCGTCCCGCTCTCGGTCAATTTCTTGACCAATGTGTCCTTGAGTGCCGAAATCACCAACCAGATTACCATTGATTCTTATTTATCGCTGATTGCGACATTGACACTAGGCTGTGGGATAATTTTTCTCTTGCCTATCGTTATCTTCGTATTGTCCAAGCTGGGTCTGATGACGCCGGCTTTTATGCGGGCCAGCAGACGTTACGCTGTGGTCATTATTTTAATCATTGCCGCGATCATTACGCCTACGGCAGATGTAATCACCTTATTGACCGTCAGCGCGCCTATGTTCGTACTTTATGAGCTGAGCATCATGGTTTCTGCCAATGTGCATAAGCGCAAACTCGAAAAAGAAAAACAATTTTATAATCAAAAATAAAACAAAGGCCATGTCTAAAAAAATTGCAATAGGAAGTGACCACGCTGGATTTGAATATAAAACGGCTGTGCTTGAATTTCTCAAAGATGAAGGTTACACAGTAGAAGATTTCGGCGCTCCAACAGCCGAGTCCGTAGATTATCCTGATTTTGCACATCCGGTAGCTACTAGCGTTGAAAAAGGTCAAAACGAATTAGGGGTATTAATCTGTGGTAGCGCAAACGGCGTAGCTATCACTGCGAATAAACATCAAGGTATTCGGGCAGCGATTGCCTGGCAAAACGAAATATCAGCTCTTGCGAGACAACATAACGATGCGAATATTGTGTGTGTTCCTGCGCGCTTTATCGACCTTGAACTGGCAAAAAAAATAGTAAAAACATTTCTGACTACCGATTTTGAAGGGGGCAGACATGCCACACGTGTAAATAAGATTGCTTGCATGTAGTGTAACCATTGGTAGCTAGATTGGATACTAAAAAGATATTTTTGTTGATTATGATAAAAAATTGGATTACCGCATTTTTATTTGTCCCTGTACTCCATAGTTGTGCAATAGCCCAACAAGATCGGGTACAGCTCAAATACGCGGATCTCGTGACAGAAGAAACCACAAGGGCACATTTGACATTGTTGGCGTCGCCGGAATTTGAAGGACGAGGAACAGGTCAAAAAGGAGGTGAAAAAACAGCACATTATCTTGCTGAACAGTTTAGGTCGTACGGCTTGACGGCCCCGGTGAATGGCGACTATTTTCAACCGGTAAATCTAACAAGAGTTTCCTATCAGGCAGAAAAGTTTGTCGTGAACGGCAAGCCTTATCAAAACGGTAAAGACTTCTTTGTACAGGGTGATAATAAACAGACCATCTACCATGCGGATGACATCGTATTTGTTGGATACGGAATCCAGGACAAAGTACATAATGACCTAGCCAATATCGATATCCGTGATAAAGTGGTCTTAGTTATCAATGAAGGAGAACCGAAAGATGCGAACGGAAATTCTATTGTTACAGGTACTAAGAAAATGTCGGAATGGGCCAGTAGCCGATTTAAGCGCGTGCAGGAGCTTCTAAAGCATAATCCAAAAATGATTTTGGCGACGGGCGACTACGTTGACGAAAATATGGCGCGATTCGGGAAACGCTTAACAAGTGGCCGATTCTCGTTGGATGATGGTAATGCCGCTGTATCGGGTACTAGCCAAGCTCCGGTGGTCAACATTTCGTCAAAGGCCGCAAATGAGCTATTGGAAAAACAGCAAACCAGCCTTGAACAACAGAAAAACAATCCTTCGACTTTCACCATCCCCGCAAAAGTGGATGCCGAAATGGGAATCACGAAAGAGAAATTTTCAGATCCCAATGTACTTGGCTTATTGGAAGGTTCGGACTTAAAAGATGAGATTGTCGTTGTCGTAGGGCACTATGACCATGACGGGATACTGCCTGATGGTACATTTTTCCCTGGAGCGGATGATAATGGTTCGGGTACAGTAGGTGTCATCGAGCTTGCCCGTGCCTTCGCTAAAGCAAAGGAAGACGGCAAAGGTCCCCGAAGAAGCTTATTGTTTATTGGTCTTGCTGCCGAGGAAAAGGGATTGTTAGGCTCAAAATTTTATGTTGAGAATCCAATCTTCCCGCTGGAAAACACGGTTGCCTGTATCAACATGGACATGATTGGACGTATAGACGACAAGCATTTGAACGGAAACCATAATTACATCCACGCCATCGGATTGGATAAATTAAGCTCTGAATTAAAACAGATTACTGAAGCCGCAAACCAGACATATACGCAGATGGAGCTGGATTATATGTATGATGACCCTAGCGATCCCCTGCGTCTATATTACCGTTCAGACCATTATAACTTTGCTGAAAAGGGTGTTCCGTCCGCGTTCTTTTTCTCGGGGTTGCACCCACACTACCACACGCCCGAAGATACGGTTGACAAAATCGACTTCCCGATGATGGTAAAACGGGCAAAACTGATTTTCCACGTTGCTTGGGAAATAGCGAATCGTGACAAGCGATTACCCGTTGATTCAAACAAGCAGTAAGCGAAAAAACAAACAGATATGGTGTATAGAAACTTAGGCAATAGTGACTTGAAAGTGTCTGCCATTACCTTTGGAGCTTGGGCTGCCGGAGGATGGATGTGGGGCTCGACCGATAGAAAAGAAGCTATAGAAGCAATTCAAGCTTCCTATGATGTGGGTGTAACTTCTATCGATACCGCCCCTATATATGGACAGGGGACGAGCGAAGACATCGTTGGTGAGGCGATACGAAATATATCACGTGATAAGATACAGCTCTTGACGAAGTTTGGGATGCGGTGGGATTTAGCTTCCGCGAAAGGTGATTTCGCCATGCATACTCAGGACAACGACGGAAAGCCGTTGGACGTCTATAGATATGCTGGAAAAGAGAGTGTTATATATGAATGTGAACAGAGCTTGAAACGTTTGGGAACAGACTATATCGATTTGTATCAGATCCACTGGCCGGATTCAACTACCCCCATTTCGGAAACTTTCGAAGCTGTCTCTCGGTTAATAGAACAAGGAAAGGTTCGTTACGCCGGCGTATGCAATTACTCTAGCGCACAAATGGCTGAAGCAGAACAAATCGTAAATCTCGTCTCCAATCAAGTTCCATTCAGCATGGTTAACCGCGGAATTGAAGCGGAAACCGTTCCGTATTGTATGGAATATGATAAAGCCATTTTAGCGTATAGCCCCCTTCAACGCGGATTATTAACGGGTAAGATCCATCCAGGCTATACTTTTCAGGAAGGCGACCATCGCGCATCTTCGCCGCATTTCCAGCCTGACTTTATTGATAAAACAAATGTGCTCTTAGAAAAGATAAAACCTATCGCCGCTAGTAAAAGTGCTTCTTTAGGCCAGTTAGTATTACGGTGGACGATTGAGCGGCAAGGGATTACCATAGCATTAGCCGGCGCTCGAAATGCGCAGCAGGCGCTCCAAAATGCAAAGAGCATCGACATTCAACTGACAGTAGAAGAAATCGAGACGATAAATCAATTGGTGGACAGTTTTTAGATACGCCTACCTTTAGATAAACGTCTCACAGTTTGACTGTGAGACGTTTTTTTTTATTATTTCTTGCATTTTCAATCTTCCCTCTTATATTTGTAGTGTATTAATATACTAATACACTAAATTATTTTATTATGATAGAAATCAATAATCTCTCTTTCCACTACAAAAACAACGTGGGCATCTTTGATAATATCAGTGCCGCGCTTTCAGCCGGCCACATCTATGGTCTATTAGGGCTGAACGGTGTCGGAAAAACGACATTCCTCAAACTCATCTGCGGGTTGTTATTTCCAAAAACTGGAACCGTAGAAACAAACGGTTTCATGCCGTCAAAGCGTGAGGTCACATTCTTATCGGACGTGTATTTCGTGACAGACGAGGTGGATTTACCGCCTTGGACTATCTCTAATTTTCTAGATACTTATAGTCCGTTGTATCGCAAGTTCGATCAATCCTATTTCGACAGTATTCTGGCTGCGTTCCAAGTAGATCGGAGAGAAAAAATAAAATCATTGTCTTATGGACAACGCAAAAAAGTAAATATTGCTTTCGCTCTAGCAACCAATACAAGTTTGCTATTGATGGACGAACCCACTAACGGATTGGATATCCCTTCCAAAACACAATTTCGCAAGCTAATGGCCCGACATATATCTTCCGAAAAAACGGTCATCATATCTACACATCAAATTCGGGACATTCACAATTTAATTGATCATCTCCTAATTCTACAGGAGCAGCGCCTCGTGTTGGATGAGTCGCTATATGAGCTGAGCAGGAAGATAAAATTTCAACCGGGAACCTATCCGAACGCGCTTTATTCGGAAGCTGGTTTAAACGGTAATAACAATATCCTGCCAAATACAGATGACGAAGCTTCTTCGTTCGACATTGAATTATTTTTCAATGCGATCTCCCGCCAACCCGATTTATTAAAAAAATTCACCAACATTAATTTCCAAAATCATGAATAAGCACGTAAGTGGAATACGACTAGTTATAGCACTAAAAGAGCTTTGGATTTCTAACCGGATATTGGTATACTCTTTTCCACTGATTATATTATTTTGCTTTGCTATATATTATTTATGGCCAGGCGGCATATTCTATGAGAAGTGGTTTAATCCTAAAGCATTCTCTACGAAAGAGGCATGGTCAAAGGCGCTATTAGCTACTTATACGACACAGCGCGTATTCATCTTATTTATTATCCCGATCTATTTGGTTATTTGCACGAAACCACTCCTCGACAGATTAAACAAATCCGAACGGACAAATTTAACTCCTATAACCCGTTTGGAGAGGACATTGGGATTGACCCTATTTGTTATTGGCATTACTTGTCTCGGCGTCGCTTGTTTTACACTTTACGACCATGTCATAGTTGCTTGGTTCAATAAACTATATTACGAAGAGGCTATTCGGTATTTGGAGGCACAAGGCGACCTATATCCGAATATCAGCCGCCAGACCGTCTTGTTTCCTATCCAGATAAATATTTTGGGTATAGCTTTTATGATGATTCTATTGCTCCTACCGCTTTATTTCTTATCCTTAGTCTTTTTCAGAAAAAACAGCGTTATATTATTTTTAGGTCTTCTCGTCATTATCATGATAACGCTTGCATTCTTTCTTCGCTGGCTATTCGCCCACGAAACTTCCCATATTTCTATTCCGATACAAGGTGTTTTCCCGCTCACGCTTACTATTCTCCTCTTAGCAAGCTACTGGTATCTAGCAATGGCTACTTTTTATCATAAACTCAAAGAAAAAGAAATTTAACCATGCAATTCAAAAGCGAAAAAGCGATATATATACAAATCACAGAGTTTGTAATGGAAAAAATTTTAAAAGGGGAATGGTCCGCCGACCAAAAAATCCCCTCTGTACGTGATTTGGGAGGTGAGTTAGAAGTAAACCCCAATACCGCGATGCGCGCATATGATATACTGCAGCAACAGGATATTATTTATAACAAGCGGGGGCTCGGCTTTTTCGTGTCAAAAGATGCAAAAAAATCTATCACTTCCGTAAAGAAAAAGCAATTCATCGATGTCGATTTACCACAATTCTTTAATACTATCGAGTTATTAGGCATATCGATCGAAGAAATCAATTCGTACTATCAAAAACAGAAATAACATGAAAACATCACATACACTATTTGCATTAACTGTATTGCTAGCTACACTTAGTGCTGTCTTTTTCGGATCGATGGGCAACGTGAAAATGACACATGAGAACCAGCCCATTAATACCTTATCGAAATTATGGATGAAACAGTACGACTTGAAAGTAACACACGAACTTTCCCAGCCTGCTAGATACTTAAAAGTGATCGGTAACGGCACGGCATCCCGTACTTATATACATATTCAAAAGACTGAGCACCCCAGTCTTTTTAGTATGACTCCACAAAATTTTACGCATGAAATCAAAAACGATACGCTATTTATCTATACAACAAATAATTATAATACGATAAATATAAGACAACAAACTCCAATTGAACAGATAATTCTACGTCAAGAAAATGCTTTTATCATGGGCATAAATCAAGATAGACTTTCTATTGATGTGCAAGAAAGTAGCAGCCTAAACTTAGGTGATAACTGGTATAACCGTGAAAAATTGGATAGTATTTCTCATCTTAATCTGCTTGCAGCGGATCGCTCTAATGTTAGACTGAGTAAGTTAGAAATAAAGAAGGCTACGGTAAAGTTGGAAAATGCCGTATTAAATTATGATGCATCTGTAGAAGCAGACTCCTTGATGGTATCCTTAAAAGAAAGAAGTACAGTTTCCTCTAAAAACCAAGGTGTTATCAATCAGGTAAACAATCTTATCGTTTCCGGTGACAAACAGTACTTTGCAAAAGAATTTGCGGGAAAAAATGTAGATGTTGTAATCCTGCCATAGCAATAAAAACAAAAAACTTCTTCCTCTTGTTATGTTAATTACAACATAATAAGTATATGGCTTTTGTAGACTATTATAAGGTGTTGGGGCTCAAGAAAAATGCCTCCCAAGATGATATTAAGAAAGCGTATAGAAAACTCGCCCGAAAATATCATCCGGATCTGAACCCAAATGATGAGGATGCTAAAAAAAGATTTCAAGAAATCAACGAGGCAAACGAGGTCTTAACTGATCCGGAAAAACGGAAAAAATATGACCAGTATGGTGAGCACTGGAAGCATGGAGAAGCTTATGAACAAGCCCAACAGCAACAGCGTAATCATGACGCCGACGGAGGGAGGACAGGAAACCCATTTGAAGGTTTCGATTTTGACTATTCGGGAAATTACGATACAGGGGAGTTTTCAGATTTTTTCGAGCAAATGTTCGGGAGCCGTCGGGGCGGTGGCAGACAAACCAAGTTTAGAGGAAACGACTATCATTCGATACTGGAACTAACTCTACAGCAAGCCTATACTACGCATCAACAAATTTTTACCGTAAACGGTAAAAATATTCGGATTACGATTCCTGCTGGCGTAGAAAACGGACAAAAAATCAAACTCGCCGGGCAAGGTAGCGAAGGGGTTAACGGTGGCCCGAGTGGCGACCTTTATATCGAATTTAATATTTTACCAGACCCTCGTTTTCAGCGCAAAGGGAATGACCTTTACACCACACAAGATATCGATTTATATACAGCACTTTTAGGCGGAGAAACCATAGTGGAAACATTTGCAGGAAAAATCAAAGTTAAGATTAAGCCGGAAACGCAAAATGAGACTAAAATTCGTCTAAAAGGGAAAGGTTTTCCTGTATACAAAAAAGACGAACAGTTTGGGGATTTGTATGTAACGTTGCATGTGAAACTCCCGACTAATCTCAGCGATAAAGAAAAAGAACTGTTTCAACAATTGGCCAATCTAAAAAAATAAGCTATGGAAAGGACGTTAATAAGGATAATAGATGTTTGCCAATCCCACAAAATAGAGCGACAGTTCATTCAAAATCTGTCTCGAACTGGTTTGATTGAAGTAGTGGTACAAGACGAGGAGGAATTCGTTAAAGAAGAAGAACTGAAAGCATTGGAGCAATTTGCTACTTGGCATTATGATCTGGAAATCAACTTACAGGGTATAGAGGTTACACAGCATCTTTTACATAGAATAGAACAACTGCAAGAAGAAATCAGGTTATTACGCATGCAGATACGAGAGTAAAGTTGATAATCAAGGTGCAATACCCCACCTTGATTATGTATTTATCCTCGATTTCCTTACTTCATATCTCTCGATGATATAAGTTGGAATATACTATTTCTGAAGATTCATGTTTATAGGTAAAGTATAAGCGACACGCACTTTTCGACCATTTTGTATTCCTGGCCGCCAAGCCTCGGCTTTCTTAAGAATCTTGATTGCCTCCTCGCCCGTCCCATAACCAAGATCCTCTACAATTTTAAAATCACTTAGCTGGCCATCGGCTTCCACAATAAAAGAAATGACAACCCGCCCTTTTACACCTGCATCTATTGCGACTTGAGGATAATGATAATTTTCGCCTACCCATTCACGAAAGGCTTTTAGACCTCCCTTTGGTTCTGGATTAACTTCGACGGCCGTAAATACCCGAGCCGTATCTTCCTTCTGCTGCGGAACTATAGTAACTTCTGCAACGGTTCGCTGGTGTTCCGCTTGACTGAAGCTTCCTTTGGGTATTATTTCCCCTGAGCGACTCACTACTTTACGTTTCGTTGTACCCCGCTGCTGGGTAATATCATCCCCCCCCTCATTCAAAGAGGTTAGTGGTTCATTAGATGATATATCCTCCAACTGTTCCAAATGTTCTATCTTAGCCACCATTGCGTCTCTGATAGAGACGTTGAATGCTACTGCCATTCCAGATATCAATAGCAAGGCAGGCAGGATCATCATGTAACTAATTCGGTTTACTTTCTTCGATTTATTTTTGAATAGCATCATAATACGTTGTTTTAAAAATGATTCATTGGAAAACTCGTGCATCAATACACTACGAGAAACACGCATTGCATTCGAGACCAAGAGTTCAGCATAAGTTACCTTGTCTTTGGCGCAAGCCTCATCGGCTATACACTCATGTTGAAACTTAAGTTCTTTCAAGTAGAAATAAAAAATTGGGTTGAACCAATTGAACGCACGCACGGCTTCGAGAAACAGAATGTCATAACTGTGACCCTGCTTGATATGGATATGTTCATGCGAAGCGATTACGTCGTGACGCTGCATATCCTCGGCAATAAACACCCGGTTGAAAAAAGAATAACTCCGTTGTTCTGTAGTGTTATCTCCAAATGCGCTCAACACGCGATACAACCGGATAGCTAACCAAAGTAACATCAATCCTGCACCTGCGATATAAATCAATCGAACCCAATCCATAGGGGACCAAGAATGGTTACGTTCCGCCACATCCGCTAGGCTCACGGTCTGCATTTCTGCAAAATCGATTATCACCAATGGTCGATATACTTCCCTGTGATGGCTCAAATCTACAAATTGTAACAGCGGTATCGCGAATGAAACAGCTATTGCACTCAGTAGATAGATCCTGTTCCACTGAAAAAAGGTAAGACGTTTCAGCACCAGTCTGTATATTACAAAGAACAATATCAACGATAAGTTCGCTAAGATCAGATAAGTCATAACTTACATTTTTATTTTTTATTCCGGTGGATGATTTGCATGATCTCATCCAATTCCTCGACATCCATTTTCCTTTCTTCTAAGAAAAAAGATAGCATACTCGTTGTGGAATTATCGAAGTAATTCTGCAAAAGTTTTCCGGTAATTAATTTTTTATATTCTTCTTTACTAATCTTAGGCAAATAGCGATGGCTTTTGCCAAAAGATTCATGTTCTACGAAGCCCTTGGTTTCTAGAATACGAATAATGGTAGATACTGTATTATAAGCTGGCTTAGGATTTGGCAATTGGGCTATGATTTCTTTCACGAACCCTCCCCCCATGTTCCATAGTTCCTGCATGATCTGTTCCTCCGCCTTTGTAAGTTCTTTTATTTCGTCCATAACTCTATTTATTAAAAAGACAATATTGCCTGCAATCGATTGTAAGAACAAACTTATAACTAATTTTTTAGTTACACAACTAATTTCTTAGTTTTTGTAAAAAAAGTTGCGTACATCGTCAGTATTCAGTCAATCAATCTAGTTGAGACACCGGCTGCAATAAAAATTTTCCATTATCTTTGTCATCTATAAAAATTATTATAAATGGGTTTTATACGTAACCGGCACCGCTATCCACTAAAGTGTTGGATCCAGCGTAGCGTGGTGTTTTCACTTTGTATCGTATCAATATCGATTATCGATGCGCTGCTATATCAGGATCAAGCTCATTTTTGGCTCAATACGTGTGCGGGATTTGCCGCATTTTTTGGAATTATTGTGAGTAATCTCGCACTTCATGTGCATTTCGACGTCAAGGACCCCATTAAGTCGCCTTGTAAGGTGAAGATCCTAAGTTTTATTCTCACCTTTATTATATCTTTAATATTAGTGGTGTTTTTCCTTCACCTGGACATGCTGACACCCCAGGAGCGCAAAATTATCACGGGTTCTGTCTTTAACCTCTTGCTTCTTGCAGGTTTTAGGGCTGTTATCTTGAATTTTATCGTATTGCTTTGGTTGTACTTTTTAATGACTGATTATTTTAAAAACCAACTCGAGCTAGAACGGTCGAAATTGGATAAACTAAAAGAACGGGCGGTCAATCAGATGTTACGTCAACAGGTACAACCTCATTTTTTGTTCAACGCCCTTTCGAGTTTAAAATCGCTTATCAAAAAGGACAGCGTTAAAGCGGAATCTTATTTGTTGCAATTATCAGATTATTTACGGGGAAGTTTCATGACCTCCGAGGACGGGCTAGCAACTGTCAAACAAGAACTCAAACTCTGCGAAGATTATATGTCCATGCAGAAACTTCGGTTTAACGAAGCGATACAGTTTGATATTCAAGTTTCAGAGCATGTTTACGATGACCTGCTTCCGATTTTTTCCTTGCAACCATTGGTTGATAACGCACTGAAGCATAACTTCTATACAATTGATCGCCCGCTATTCATCACCATTCGTGAGCAAGCAGGCTGGGTCGTGGTAAGCAACAACACCTGTTTACGCAAACCATCCATGGAAGACAATAATAATTATGGACTGAACAACCTTAAAGAGCGCTTTAGCTATTATCTCCAGGATAGTGTAATTATCCACGAAAACCCAACTACTTTTGAGGTACGGCTTAAACTTATCCAACATGAGAACCATCATCATTGAAGACGAAGATCTGACAGCTGAAGATTTATGCTCGACATTGAAACGTCTAGAACCGAGTATGCAACTCTCCGCCCGCTTGACAAGCGTACGGGAGGCGATAACGTATTTTAAAACAGCGCAACCTGTCGATCTTATCTTTAGCGATATTCAACTCGGGGATGGCGAATCTTTCGATATTTTTAAAACAGTCCCTCCTACTGCACCCATTGTGTTTTGCACGGCTTATAACCAATATATGATGGAGGCTTTCCAACATTTTGGACTAGATTACATTTTAAAACCATTTTCTGACGAAAGCATCCATAAGACATTAGAAAAGTACCGCCTTTTACGGCAGACGTTTAATAAAACAACGCTTGATCTGGTCCATTCGGTGGGCAAGCATAAAATAACCGAAAGAACCAAAAAGTCTTTGGTTGTCATACACGGAGACAAGATCATTCCCATTCAAATCGCTGATATCGCCCTTTGTTACATCGAGTTCGACAATGTTTTCGTCAAAACACACAGCGGCAAGGAATACCTCATCAATAAGTCACTAGAAGAAATGGAACATTTACTTGGCGACGATTTCTTCCGAGTAAACCGGCAACATATTCTAAATCGTGTTGCAATTGCTTTTGCGAACCTAGGGCTCTCCCGTAAACTTGTCATCAGTTTGCGTGTTAACCATTCCATCAAGATTTCGGTAAGTAAGGAAAAGTACCATGCCTTTATCCAATGGCTGGAGGGATAATTTGAGATTCAGGCTACAATGAGTTGGTTCGCCGGAGAAACGGACGGTTCAGCCGATATTTTGTCCGCTTCGACCGAATTTCCTTAAAAATTTCACTACGTTTCACGCATATTTGTTTTGGTTGTTGGGTAGGTTAATGCGGTGGTATTAATATTCAAAACAAAAATAGTCTACTGATGAACAAGTATGTATTGATTTTCAAAACCTCAATTCGAACAATTTTAGAGCGTTCTCACTTAATTGCAAAACTCTATCAAGTGTCAAAGGACATCAAATTTGCGACAGTGGATTTGGACGACGAAGATTTTATATTACGCATAGAATCAACCCAGCGTAATGAGGATTTTATTTCTAGATTCCTGCATTTGGAAGGACATAAAGTGGCGTTTTTGGCCGCCTTTGAAAAAGATGAACATGGACGCCCTTTGACGGTAAGCCATTTTCGCGAATAGGCGATATACTGTTGTTAATCAAAGTTGAATTTCTTTCTGCGATTCTGTTTCTTTTGAGATTGCTTTTTCTTTCGATCTAATCGATCCAAAATTTGTGATTTAGGAATTTTCGTTGCTACCCGTTTCTTTTCTCTTTTTAAGGCGTGACGCAGGAGATCAAAGAAACGGGCGGTGGCAATTTCCTTATTCTTCGTTTGGCTTCTTTCAGTTGATGCCTCCATTTGCAACAAGCCATCTTTATTCAATCGATTAGCTAATTTTTGACGAACACGTGTCTTTTCGTCTTCCGTTAAGATTTCTGATTCATTGACATTCCAGATAAGTGTTACTTTTGACTCCACCTTGTTTACATGCTGTCCTCCTGCACCTCCGGAACGGGAGGTCCTGTATGTAAGTTCTTTTTGTAACAATTCATTGTTCATAATTTTAAATTTAAGCATTTTCCCCAATTATTGCAAAGCAATTATAAAAGCATCGTTATCTTTGCGCTGTATGTTTACATACCGTTAAAAAACAAATTTATACAGATGAAAATAGGTATTGTATGTTATCCTACTTTTGGCGGAAGCGGCGTAGTCGCAACAGAACTTGGCAAAGCACTTGCTTCCAACGGACACGAAATCCACTTCATCACCTACTCTCAACCCGCTCGGTTGGATTTCTTTTCAGAAAACCTTTACTATCACGAAGTTGCTGTAGCCCAGTATCCCCTATTTGACTTTTCTCCCTATGAATCTGCTTTGGCAAGTAAACTGGTAGACGTTGTCCGATTCGAAAAACTGGATTTATTGCATGTTCATTATGCGATTCCACATGCGTCAGTCGCCTATTTAGCAAAACAGATATTAGCTTCATATGGTATTCACGTTCCTGTAGTGACGACCCTACATGGAACAGATATCACCTTAGTAGGAAAAGATAAAAGCTTCAATCCGGTAGTCACATTTTCGATAAACCATTCTGATGGGGTGACAACCGTTTCCGAGAATTTACGTGAGCAGACATTAGAATCCTTTGAAATTACCCGAGATGTGCGCGTGATTCCCAACTTTATAGATTTTTCTCGTTTTCATAATAAGAAAAGAGAACATTTCAAACGTGCCATCGCTCCTGAAGATGAGCGAATCATTATCCACACCTCCAATTTCCGGAAGGTTAAAAATACCCAAGACGTTATTCGCATCTTCCATAAAATCAATGAGGTTATTCCAAGTAAGCTTCTGATGGTTGGTGATGGGCCTGAGCGACGAAACACAGAAGAACTTGCGCGTCAACTAGATGTAAGCCAAAACGTACGTTTCTTGGGAAAACAAGATGCTATTGAGGAAATATTATCCGTTTCGGATTTATTCTTAATGCCTTCTTCCTCGGAAAGTTTTGGCCTTGCAGCTTTGGAAGCCATGGCCTGTCATGTTCCGGTTGTTTCTTCTAACACCGGAGGACTACCCGAGCTAAATATTAATGGCGTGAGTGGGTTCTTAAGCGATATTGGTGATATCGATGGTATGGCAAAGCATGCAATCCACATCTTAGAAGATTGTGACCGCCTACAAGTTTTTAAGGACGCGGCCTTTGCTCGAGCGAAAGAATTTGATTTAAGCAGAATTCTCCCCCTTTATGAATCCTATTATGAAGAGGTGGTGAAAGCGGCGAAGGACAAATTATGAACGTGAAAAAAGGGTGATATAAAACGTAGGAGGCAAGAAAAAAAGTTTTATCTTTGGCTTTTGGAAATATTCCAAAAAACGATCATGAAATATAAACGTATCCTACTCAAACTCAGCGGAGAAGCCCTAATGGGCGAATTAAGTTACGGCATCGACATCAATCGAGTGATGCAATATGCGAACGATATTAAAGAAATTCATAGCCAAGGTTTAGAAATCGCCATCGTTATCGGTGGCGGCAACATTCACCGGGGACTAAGTGCTGAAAAAGCAGGTATGGATCGCGTACAGGCTGATTATATGGGTATGTTAGCAACTGTTATTAACAGTATGGCTTTGCAGGATGCGCTGGAAAAAGTTGGTTTAAAAACCCGTTTATTGACGGCGATTAAAATGGAGCAGATTTGTGAACCTTTTATTCGTAGACGTGCGGTACGGCACTTGGAAAAAGGTAGAATCGTTATCTTTGGTGCAGGTACAGGAAACCCTTATTTCACGACTGATACGGCAGCATCGCTACGTGCGATCGAAATCAACGCCGATGCTGTACTCAAAGGTACACGTGTTGATGGTATATACACAGCCGATCCAGAAAAAGATCCTTCTGCACAACGCTATGATAAGATTTCTTTCCATGAGGTTTACGAGAAAGGTCTAAATGTGATGGATATGACCGCCTTTACGTTGTGTCAAGAAAATAACCTCCCTATCATCGTTTTCGATATGAATAAACAGGGAAATCTGAAGAAGTTAGCCAATGGTGACCATATCGGCACGGTGGTTAGTTAATCTAATGCAAAAGAAATACAAAAGATATGAATGAACTGATATCCTTAGAATTAGACGACTGTAAAGAGAACATGAGCAAGGCCGTTGCTCACACGGAGTCTGAACTGACTAAAATTAGAGCTGGGAAAGCCTCTCCGGCGATGTTAGATGGAATTTCCATCGATTATTACGGCAGCATGACTCCCCTTTCTCAAGTTAGTAATGTCAATACTACCGATGCTAGAACCATTGTTATCCAGCCTTGGGAAAAGAATTTAATTAGTACCATCGAAAAAGCGATTGTTGATTCGAATATCGGATTAAACCCACAGAACGACGGTTCTATTATTCGCTTGGCCGTACCCCCATTGACAGAAGAACGTCGTCGCGATCTGGTAAAAAAAGTAAAGGAAGAAGCTGAAAAGGGTCGTGTAGCAATACGGAATATTCGCAAGGATGCCAATGAATCTATTAAGAAACTAAAAGGAGAAGGCATATCCGAAGACGAAATTAAAATAGGAGAAGGCGAAGTACAGAAGTTAACGGATTCTTTTATCGTTAAAGTTGACCAACTTGCTGAGGTAAAAGAAAAAGACATTATGACTGTATAAGCACTTCAGTATAATTGATAAAAAGGATTCTAGTAAACAGAATCCTTTTTTTATTTATTTTTTGTTAACTTTCCTTGCAGATTACCATTCTTAATACAAGGTATGTACAACAGTAGAAGAACATTTCTTAAGCAAGCTGGTTTAGGATTATCCGCAGCTTTTCTTAGTCCTTATTTATCTTCCTGTAAAGGGTCCGCTTTAACGGACGACCCTTTTAGTAACGTAGGTATACAATTATACTCCATCCGTGATTTAATCAATGAAGATCCCATAAGCACGCTTAGTACAGTCTCGAAAATCGGGTATAAGCACGTGGAAACATTTGGTTTTGACTCCGCTGACGGTACTTATTGGAAGCTTCCTGTTCCGGAATTGAAAAAAGTATTGGACGACAACAATCTGAAGACACATTGCGGGCACTATGATATGTCCAAATACCTCAACCGAAAGTTAACGGAATATGAGAATATTGAAAAATATATTGAAACCGCCCACCAATTAGGGCAATCCTATATTGTGGCCCCGGTAACGCCAATGGATGACTTAAATAACCTGAAACCCGAAGATTACCAATATGCAGCAGAACAGCTCAACAGATTCGGTGAGATGGCTAAAAAAGCAGGTATTAAAGTCGGTTACCACAATCACTTCTGGGAATTTAGGCATTTTGCGAATGGGACAAAGGGGTTGGATATCCTTATTGCTTTTACCGAACCAGAACTTGTCGATTTCGAATTAGATCTTTTTTGGATAGAAAAGGCAGGTCTTAGTCCGCAATCTTATTTCGAAAAATATCCAGGTCGGTTTCCGATGTGGCATATAAAGGACATGGACAGACAGTACACCAAGCCCGTTGTAGGAGAAGAATACGATGATGCTGATTTTTTGGATATCATGAAAGAAGTCAGGTATACGGAAGTAGGAGCGGGAGCGATAGATTTCATCAGAATTGCGGATTATGCCGACAAATCAGGGTTAAAATATGCATTTGTGGAACAAGATGACATCTATCTCCGAAATAAATTTGAAAGCATAAAGAAAAGCTACGACTACGTAACAAAGCGTCTAGTGAAATAAGGAGGATCAAATATGGAAAGAAAGTCGCTTTATATCGTTCGACACGCAAAAGCTGAATTACCTACCTTCAGCAAAGACGACTTCCAGAGAGACTTAATAGCCAGAGGAATCAGTCGTGCCGAAGATATTGCCAAAAAGTTAAAAGTGCACCTACCGGCTATAGACAAAAAAACACTGATCATCTCCTCTACCGCTAATCGAGCGATGCAGACGGCAAAAATCTTCGGCGACATTTTAGGATATCCTGAGGAACGCATTGTATGGGAACCGAAGATCTATGAAGCACACCATCTTTTTCTAATGAAACGCCTTAACGACATACCGGCCTCCTACGGTCGTGTGTTGTTATTCGGTCATAATCCAGGTATTTCTGACCTTGTTAGCTATGCCACCGATCATTTCGTTAACCTTAAAACGTCTCACGTAGCGTGTTTGGAACTGGAAGAAGAAATAGATTATTCGTTATTATCAGCAAATACAGCGTCGTTAAAAAAAATAATTACAGAAAATTCGTAGTGGTAAAAGTTTATCACAATGAATTACGGGCTACCTGCTACACATTCCTCATAACAAATCACGCGATATGGCTAACAAACTTCAATACGAGCACTCTCCTTATCTAAAACAACATGCACATAATCCAGTTAATTGGATGCCATGGGGCGACGAAGCTTTACAGAAAGCTAAAGACGAAAACAAACTGATTATCGTAAGCATAGGTTACTCTGCCTGCCATTGGTGTCACGTCATGGAGCGCGAAAGCTTTGAAAACGAATCCATTGCGCAAACGATGAACACCCTGTATGTACCTATCAAAATCGATCGCGAGGAGCGGCCCGATATTGATCAAGTCTATATGATTGCCGTGCAATTGATGAGCAATTCGGGTGGATGGCCGCTGAACTGCATCTGCTTGCCCGATGGTCGTCCCATATATGGAGGCACCTATTTTAGACCGCATGATTGGCAACAGGTATTATTACAGATTGCCCAAATGTGGGAAGACACACCTCAAGTAGCTTTCGATTACGCTGAACGCTTGTCGAAAGGTATCCATCAAGCAGAACGACTTCCTATTGCTCCTATCCCCGAAAAGTATACCGATACCGATTTGGACCATATTGTGAACCCTTGGAAAGCACAATTTGATGCGAAAAATGGAGGGTATAGCAGGGAACCGAAATTTCCTTTACCGAATAATTGGTTATTTTTTCTCCGCTATGCAGTACTTGCGGATGACCAGCCTATATTGGAACACGTGCACTTCACTTTACACAAAATAGCAAGTGGCGGTATCTACGACCAGGTAGGCGGAGGCTTTGCTCGTTATGCGGTAGATGGTCGATGGCATATCCCCCATTTTGAGAAAATGCTATACGACAATGCGCAACTAATTTCTTTATACAGCGAAGCTTATCAACAAAATCCTGTCCTGCTATACAAAAGGATTGTCGAGGAAACCGTCGCTTGGGCAACCCGGGAAATGCTCGCCGAAAATGGTGGTTTCTATGCGGCATTAGATGCGGACAGCGAGGGGGTAGAAGGAAAATTCTATACTTTTCATCAGGAAGAACTTGAAAACCTTTTTGATGAGGATGCCCCTCTCCTGATCGATTATTTTCATGTTACAAAATCCGGAAATTGGGATGAAGAGGGCACCAACGTATTATATTGTGACATCGAGGCAGATAAAATGGCTTTTGAAAGTGGATTTTCCGAAGATAATTGGGAGAAGTATCTACGTGAAGTAAAAAAGAAGCTTCTCAGCTATCGCGAAAAGCGAATAAGACCAGGCTTAGATCATAAACAGCTCACGTCGTGGAATGCGCTTTTTTTGAAGGGACTCGTTGACGCATACCGTGTATTTGATAAACAAACGTATCTTGATCTCGCCCTTCAAACTGCAAGTTTCATCAAAAAATATTGTTTTTCTGATAAGGATCGCTTACTCCATCAACCGGCGGACGACAACCGGCAGATATACGGCTTTTTGGATGATTATGCCTTTACCATTGATAGTTTTATAGCGTTATACGAGGCTACATTTGAAGAAAGCTGGCTGGATGAAGCCCGCGGTTTGGTTGAAAACGCTATCAATCTATTTTATCACGAAGAAAATAAGACATTCTTTTATACCGCACACGATGCAGAACAATTGATAGCTCGAAAGAGCGAAATTATGGATAATGTCATCCCTGCATCTTCATCTGCGATTGTACGTGCGCTCTATCGGTTAGGCGAGCTATTGGACAAAGAAAGCTATACGGCTATCGCTGACCAAGTATTTGCTAACGTTTTTCCGCATATCAAACAGTATGGATCGGCCTATTCCAACTGGGCTATCCAACTATTGGAGCACGTATATGGAAACAACGAAATTGCGTTTACAGGTACAGAGGCCCTTGCTTGGCGAAAACAGCTGGATAGGCACTATATTCCGAATAAAATCACCTTAGGGGGAACAAAAAGTAAACTACCGTTGTTAAAAGATAAAGCGGGTATGGAATCAAAATCCTACCTTTGTAAGAATAAAGCATGTAGTTTACCACAAAATTCCGTGGCAGAATTACTGGCATTAATAAATAGTAACAGGGATTCGTCCCCAAAAAATTAACAAAGATGGCAATAGAAAACAACAATGTCGTTGCATTGAATTACAAGCTTCACACGTTAGAAGCAGATGGAGAGAGAGCATTTGTAGAAGAGACCACAACTGAAAACCCCTTGACTTTTTTATATGGAGTGGGCATGATGTTGCCGAAATTTGAAGAAAACATCGCAGAACTGAATATCGGCGATAAGACTTCATTTACGTTAGAACCAAACGACGCCTACGGTGAAAAAGATGACCGCGCTGTTGCACAATTACCGGCTGATATGTTTAAGGAAACGGGGCTACCTCCAGTGGGTGAGGTATTACCTTTACAAGATAACGAAGGCAATCAGTTCCGTGCTGTGGTCGTTGAGGTTACGCCAGAAGCTGTAGTAGCCGACTTGAACCACCCTATGGCCGGCAAAACGTTAAACTTTGACGTAGAAATATTAGCCGTACGTCCCGCTACTGAAGAGGAATTGGCACATGGGCACGCACATGGCATTGACGGCGAGTCGGGTCATTAAAATTCAGGATAAGGATATTCTGAATATCCAAGTTATAAGTAGAGGGTTGATGTATTTCAACCCTTTTTCATTAGGCAGACAGATAGCTATCTTTTAATCATCATCAATTAATCATGATGTTTTAACAGCCCGCAACATCTCCCGTTTACCGGGAGCGCCCGGCACTTTCTCAATAGCAAAACCTAATGCTTTCATCGTGCGTTTTAAATTTCCGGTAATAGCATAAGTCACAAATACTCCTCCCGGCCGCAAAAAAGAACATACATGCGCCAATGTCTCCGCTGTCCACATTTCAGGCTGATGCACAGCCGCAAAAGCATCGAAATAGATAACGTCAAATTTTCGTGTGTCCCCGACTTGGAAATTTAACGCTTTTTCGTGCGCAATAAACAAGCTAACGGAATCCGTAACAGGAACTTCCTGTGTTTGCGCCTTTTGATAGTTGTGCTGAAAATTCGACCAGATTTTCTGCTGGACAAAGCGCTGATATCCCATTTTAAACATAATCTCTTCGCTAAGAGGATATGCCTCAATACCAACGTATTCCAAACTAACTTTGTGAATATCCGCGTAATCTGCTGTCAATAAAAAATTCAGTCCCGTACCAAAACCAACTTCCAATACCGCTGCATGGGAGGTCTTACTCTTATGTAGGAAAAACTCAAGCCCTGAACGTAGGAAAACATGCTGACTTTCTTGCAATGCACCATGTTTGGAATGATAATGTTCTCCGACCTCGGGATGATATAGTGTAGACGACCCGTCAGCTGTTGTTACAAACTGCATAATGACATATTTTTGCAAATTTATTATAAAAAGCGACATCGTTACGCATATGTTGTGTAGATTAATTCTAAATAACTTACAAAGTTTGGCAAATTCCTATCTTGCAAAAGCATTTCGTAATTTTGTATTTTATTTAGAGATAGTGCGATATGAAACTACGATGTAAATACAAAAATAAGACAATGGCTATTTACATCGAACTCTCATCAGCCATTTAAAGAAATAATTAGATGAAAAAAAGCTCAATTATCTTAATTGTTATCATCGCTATAGCGATTGCGATGATTGTTGTTATTTATACGGATTCGAGTACGTATGCCACTTTTAGCGAAGCGAAGGAGAAAAACACGGAACTTTACGTTGTTGGCGTGCTGAATAAAGAAAAAGATTTATATTACGATCCTGTCAAGGACGCCAACCACTTTTCCTTCTACATGTACGATAACGATAGTACAGAATGCGAGGTTGTATTCAGAGGATCTAAGCCTCAAGATATCGAACGGTCTGAGCAGATCGTACTGACCGGTAGAATGCAAGGTGATATATTTCATGCAAGTAAAATATTGATGAAATGCCCGTCTAAATACAACGAAGATGAGGTTGAGGTCATCGAAACAACCGTGGCACGTGCAACGACATTTTTGGATGGGAAATAATGCCATTTGGCTGTAGAACAGGCCGTTTTAAAAGGTCCCTCCATTTGAGAGAGGGACATCTGTAATAATTTTTACTTTAATTAGAATAATGGACGTTAATTACGTTGGAGAACATCTTTTACCGGGAAAAATCGGCCAGCTTTTTGTGATTCTATCCTTTGGCGCTGCTCTTTTTTCACTAATCTGCTATTTCTTCGCAACACGGGAGCCGGAGGTTAAATCTTGGAAAACACTTGCTCGAATTGGGTTTTGGACTAATTTGGTATCGGTTGTGGCGATTGGCACGATTCTATTCTATCTAATCTACAACCATTATTTCGAGTACCATTATGTTTGGGCACATTCGTCAAAGTCACTTCCAACGCATTATATTATTTCTTCTTTTTGGGAAGGACAGGAAGGAAGTTTTTGGCTCTGGATGTTTTGGCAAGTAGTATTAGGCGTCGTTATTATATTCAATGCTAAGAGCTGGGAAGCACCGGTCATGACTTTCGTTATGCTCTGCCAAGTGTTTTTAGGTTCTATGTTGATTGGCGTCGAAATATTTGGTTCTCGCATCGGTAGTTCACCCTTTATTTTATTACGGGACGCTATCCAAGGCCCTATTTTTAGCCGGCCTGACTATTTAAGTATGATTACGGATGGACGCGGATTAAATCCTTTATTGCAGAACTATTGGATGGTAATCCATCCTCCTACTCTATTTCTCGGCTTTGCATCCATGATCGTTCCTTTTAGCTATGCAGCAGCAGGTCTTTGGCTCAAGCGTTACAAGGAATGGATGAAACCTGGATTACCCTGGGCGCTTTTTGCGGTAATGATTTTGGGAGCAGGGATTATCATGGGATCTTTCTGGGCATATGAAGCACTGAATTTCGGGGGGTTTTGGGCTTGGGATCCGGTAGAAAACGTATCAATTATTCCTTGGTTTACACTTATCGCGGCTGTTCATGTAATAATCGCCTATCGCAATTCCGGTCATGGTTTCTTTACCGCCACACTTTTGACGATGGTCAGTTTTGTGCTTGTCATATACGCTTCTTATCTCACCAGAAGCGGGATACTAGGAGAAACCTCTGTCCACTCGTTCACAAGCTTAGGAATGTCGGGGCAACTCATCATCTTCAATATCACTTTCTTTATACTGATGATTGTGATGCTCTTGTGGAGAAATAAAGAAATGCCATCTTCCAAACAGGAAGAGGACGTTTACTCACGTGAATTTTGGATGTTTATTGGTGGTTTGGTTCTTACAGTCGCTTGTATTCAGATGATAGCAACTACATCTATTCCAGTATTTAATGCTTTGTTTGGAACGAAGGTGGCTCCTCCTGTAGACCCAATTCCGCATTACAATAAATGGCAAGGTGCATTCGCCGTGGTTATTATGCTTGTAACGGCTTTCACCCAATTTCTGAAATACAAAAGAACAGACTCCAAAAAATTTTGGATATCCACCCTAGCATCTTTTCTATTCGCCGTTATACTTAGCGCTATAATCGTTTATTTCACGAAGACATACACGAATGTAATGTATGTCTTGCTGACCCTAACTTGTGTATTCTGCCTGTTGGCAAATATGCGTGTTCTAGGAGACGCTTTGAAAGGTAAATGGCGACTAGCAGGATCTGCTGTTGCACATATCGGGTTTGCGCTTTTACTTCTGGGAGCCCTTATTGCAGCAGCTACCAACGAAGTTATTTCCGTTAACGAAAGCCGTTATATCCAAGTTCAAAATTTCGGTCAAGACGGAGACAAATTTTCTGATCCTGGTGAAAACTTATTTCTAACCGAGGGGGAACCCGAACAGATGGGCGACTATAGAATTACCTATATCGGAGATAGCGTCGCTCCACCGAATGTGTATTATAAGATATTATATGAGCGCATTGACGAAGAGACAGGAAATGTAAGGGAATCTTTTGTACTTCGACCGTTTGCACAACATAACCCAGAGATGGGCGGGTTAATCGGAACTCCGGATACAAGGCACTATCTTACACATGATATTTATACGCTGATTACAGCGGCAGCAGCGGAATCGCAAGTACAGGCAGAAAACATTCCTGCTGAGGAACAAACAGGATATGAAGATTACGATGAACCCGCAACTTACCAGGTCAGCATTGGTGATACCCTGCGCTATCGAAATGGATTTTATATCATTGAAGGAATCAATAGGGACGCTACCTTAAATAATATTCCTAAAGCGAAAGATGATATTATTGTCGGACTAAAGATTAAAGTCGTTGCGGCTGATGATAAGGAATATAACGTAGAACCCATTTTCTTGATTAAGGATGGCCATAGCTACGATTTCAATAAGGATGTTAGCGATCAGGGGCTGCGTTTCCGTTTCACTAACATCTTACCGAAGGAGGATAAACTGGAAATCATGCTGTACCAAAAGCCGCTACCTGAGAAAAAATGGATCGTTTTTAAAGCCATTAAGTTCCCTTACATCAATTTCTTTTGGGCTGGTACGATTATTATGACTATTGGTTTTATCATGGCTATCTATCGCCGTTTAAGGGATACAAAAATTGCCAAACGAAAACCTGCGTAATGAATATTGTTATCTTAGGTAGCGGGAATATTGCCTCCCATATGGGGAAAGCACTGCATACACTTGGACATCAAATTTTACAGGTTTACAGCAGAAATTGGGCCAATGCACACGTATTGGCCTCGGTTTTAAACGCCGACGCGGTAGATACAGTCGAAGAGATAACAGACAGAGCCGATTTTTATTTTATTGCTGTCGCCGACCAGGCCATACAACAGGTAGCAGACCAGCTACCACAACCCGTTAACGGGATTGTGGTGCATTGCTCCGGAGCGACAGATATTAATATTTTAGCCCGTTTTCCTTTGCATGGAGTCATCTATCCGGCGCAAAGCCTTCGCAAAGATATTGCCACTTCCTTACGCGACATACCTTTCGGCATAGAAGGTAGTGATCGAGACATTGCAAACAGCCTCCTGCGGTTAATACAGACCATTTCCGTCAAGCCGTTTCTATGTGATACGAAACAACGCTTGGCATTACACTTAGCCGCGGTGTTCGCTAATAATTTCAGTAATGTGCTTTTCCAGATCGCGTATGAAATCCTTAAAGAACAAAATTTAACCTTTGACCTGCTAAAACCTATTATCTTAGAAACTGCACAGAAAGTACAAAAGCAAATCCCGGAAGATGTACAGACGGGTCCTGCTAAGCGAGGGGATACGGAAACTATTCAAAAGCATTTACAGTTTCTTATGAAAAACCCTCATTGGCTTAAAATATATCAAGAACTGACGGGAGAAATCACCAGAAAAGAGCATTAAGCGCCCAAACATTATCAAACAGACAAATCTTTTGTGAAACGGCTTCTTTTTTCGCTTTCATCCAACAACTTCCTAATTTTGCACAAACCATGAAGTCATGGCGCGCAGTTTGCTTGTCATTGGTGGTACGCAACGTAAAAATATATTATATAAAACTATGGCCGTTAGAAAACTAATCCTGTTAGCGATAATTGTTGTCAATATCGTCATCCTCTCATTTGGAGTCGTCTTTACGCCACGTTGGTTCTGGTTACTCATAATCCCGTTCCCGCTGATGATGTTGGCTTTCTATAATAGTTATCAAAGCAAACACGCGATTTTACGTAATTACCCTATTCTAGGCTATTTTAGATTTTTCTTTGAAAGTATCCGCCCCGAAATGCGACAATATTTCTGGGAATCAGACACAGACGGACGCCCGTTTAATCGGAGGCAACGCTCTATTGTTTATCAACGTGCTAAAAATGAACGAGAAACTGTAGCATTCGGGATGCAGTCAGATCCGCAGGCCGTAGGAAACGAATGGGTCGCTCATTCCGTGTTTCCCTGTCATATCGAAAATCACGACCTTCGAACGACCGTTGGTAACGATCTTTGCAAACAACCGTATAGTCTTAGTGTATTTAACATTTCTGCTATGAGTTATGGCGCACTCAGTAAAACAGCTATCACGGCACTCAATAGAGGCGCAGCATTACAGAATTTCGCCCATAATACAGGAGAAGGGGGTATCAGCCCTTATCATATCAATGGGGCGGATTTGATTTGGCAAATCGGTACAGGATACTTTGGTTGCCGCAACGAAATGGGAATGTTTGACCCTGAGCTATTCTCGGAAAAGGCGACACGCCCCTATGTGAAGATGATCGAGTTAAAATTATCACAGGGTGCGAAACCCGGACATGGAGGTATATTGCCGGCAGCTAAAAACACCCCCGAAGTTGCTGCTATTCGTCATGTCGTCCCTGGAACCGATGTGATGTCTCCACCTGCGCATAGCGCTTTCAATTCCCCTGAGGGTATGATACATTTTATCCAGCGGTTACGCGAGCTATCTGGATACAAACCGGTAGGTTTCAAATTGTGTGTAGGAGATAAACAAGAGTTTGTTGATATTTGTCATGCTATGTTGACGACACAGCTGTTTCCTGACTTTATAGCGATTGACGGTTCAGAAGGGGGTACGGGCGCCGCACCCTTGGAATTTACTGACAATTTAGGTATGCCTTTATACGATGCACTATCGTTTGTGACAACGACGCTCATCAAATTCGGTTTAAAGAAGCATATAAAAGTGATCGTTTCCGGCCGAATTGTCACAGGTTTCGATTTATTAAAAGTAATTGCATTGGGTGCAGATGCTTGTTACAGCGCAAGAGGAATGATGTTTGCCTTAGGTTGCATTCAAGCGTTGAAATGTAACGAAGATGTATGTCCCGTTGGCGTTGCTACCCAGCGACCGCACTTATATAAAGCACTGGACGTAGAAGATAAATATATAAGAGTGGCACAGTTTCACCGCAACACCCTGCGCGCTACGGCAGAGATCATGGAAGCCTGTGGATTTAAAACCTTAGACGACGTTTCAGCGGATAAGTTTTTTCGCAAAGTCGACAGTGTAACCACATTGAGTTTTCAGGAAATTTACTTTAGAGATACCGGTAAATTAGTTAATAGCCATAGCGCGTTTGAAACGCAGGAGTTATAGGTCTTGATTCGCCCTATCAATTGTCAAGAAGGTCAATCACGACAAGTTGCTGTACAATACATCTAGTGTATTACGTGCTTTTATCATATCTTCCCTACTAACACCTTCTAATGCTTGATTGATAGTTCGCTTCGCTTGGCGCAAACAGGCTTCTTTCATTTGTCTGCCTTGCTTTGTCAAAAAAATGAGATTTGTGCGCTTATCCTCTTTGTCGGTCACACGGATTACCAACTTAAGCCTTTCTAGATTATTGATTAAACGAGATACGCTCGGTTTATCACGAAAAGTCAAACAAGCAAGTTCTTGTTGGGTTCGCCCTTCTTCGATCCACAAATAATAGAGGACCGACCACTGTTCTGAGGTAATCTTTATTCCCTCTTCTTTTAGATTTCGTTGTAGCCGCCTCCCTAGTGCTGCGTAGGCTTTTCCGGTTAAAAAAGAAAAAAATTCGTCCGTATCTTCAAAATTGTCGTTCATATCGGATAATATTGGGTTAGAATAATTGTATATACAAACAAACCAAAAAACTAAATACTATGCAAGTAAAATTTAATATTTCATCATTTTCTTCTAAATTTTGACTAGATTTACCCTTATGGAGAACTTTCTGCCTGCATTATTGATTATCGGCGCCGTGATTTACAAGATCTATTCTGAATATCAGAAAGAACAAGAGAAAGCACGCCGACGTTTGCCGAAGGTACCGCCGCCGACACCTCCCGTAATATCCGACGCCGAGCAAAAAATGCACCGTAGGGTTACTGAATCTACGAACCCCGCTGCTATTCCAATCCCCGCTAAAAAAACAGAACGCTCGTTGGATATACCAGAAGTCGTCAGAAAGACAAGGGAAGAAAGGTCAGCAGAAGCAAAGCTCCTTAAGAAAATCCCGTCAAAAGTCGTACCCGAAATAGAGGAAAAAGACGAGGTGCTGTCTTTCAACTTACGCGAAGCTATTATACAATCAGCTATATTGAATAGGCCTTATCAATGATTTTTTATTGAAAAATCGTCAGCATCCGCTAGAAATGGAAATTGCTCTCGGGCTTTAACCAAATCAGCAGGATTTAGGGTAAATGTGTACAAATCTTCATCCTCAGGTTTATAATATACAACATCACCTACTGGCGAAATACACATCGACCCACCTGAATAATAAATTTCATTACCATCATATCCTACACGGTTCACACCTATTACATACGCTTGATTTTCAATAGCCCGAGCAGGGATGAGTGCTCGCCAATGTGCGGAACGTTTGTCTGGCCAACAAGCAGTGTAAACTAATAAATCATAAGCGTTTCTTAAATTCCGAGACCAAACAGGGAACCGTAGATCGTAACACACCATAGGACAAACTCGCCAACCTTTGAGATTTAAAACAATACGGGAATTCCCCGGCGTAAAAACTTCATTTTCTCCCGCCATTCCAAATAGATGACGCTTGTCGTAATGTACAAAACTACCATCAGAAGACATCCATATAAATCGGTTATAATAGCGCCCTTCTTCTTCAATGATTAGCGTTCCTGCAATTACACAATTATAAGCTTTGGCGTGTTCATACATCCAATGCATTGTTGCGCCATCCATCTTTTCTGCACATTTTTCGACATTGGTCGTAAAGCCGGTATTAAACATTTCAGGCAATAGAATTAAATCCGTTTTCTCTTTCAATGCGGATAACCGCAACGATAGGTTATTTAAATTTTTTTCTACGTTTTCCCAAAATAAATATGCTTGGAATATCGTTATTTTTACCGGTTCCATATCTGTCATGCGCAATTTTTATTTTTGTTTATGTTGATGTTTTGACAATTTACCAAAAAACTAGCGTTTTATCAATTTTTAACAACAAAACACTATTGTATTCTATGCATCAGTGCATTCGCAAGAGAAAAAAGAGCCTCCTTTTGGTCTGCCTCCACTTGAATTTCCGTTAGTTTTTCGTAAGCAATAGTCGTGAATTTTTCTTTCTGATATATAGCTAACGTCTGAATATCATATTTAGCATACAAGTCCATCATTTTCTCTACTTTTTTTGGTTCGACATCAACAGACTGCATAAGTAAACAATCCAATTCTTCTCGATCTGTCGGAGAAATAAGCTCTTGTAGCTTTACGAAAAGAATCGTCTTTTTATTTGACAGGATATCACCGCCTACCTGCTTACCAAAACTATTCGGATTTCCATATACGTCTAATATATCGTCTTGCAACTGATAAGCGATTCCCAGATTTACACCAAAGTCGTAAAGCAAAGTTTGCGACCGCTCATCTGCTCCAGCAATAATAGCTCCCATTTGCAGGGCGCAACCGAGCAATACCGAAGTTTTCAGCCGTATCATGTCTATATATTCCGTTTCGCTTACTTGTGTCCGCACTTCAAAATCCATATCATACTGTTGTCCTTCGCATACTTCCAACGAAGTAACGTTGAAGAGGTGCAATAAAGACGGAATCTTCTCGCCAGGACATTTCGCTAGTTCTTGATAAGCTTTGATAAGCAGCGCATCACCCGACAATATCGCTACATTGTCATTCCACTTTCGATGCACAGTGGGCTTTCCCCGACGCAAGGGCGCGACATCCATAATATCGTCATGAATTAAAGAGAAATTGTGAAAAAATTCAATTGCCGCACTTGCCGGCAATGCTTGTTCTACAACGGATTTATCAAAAAGCTCCGCACCCATTAATACCAATAGCGGGCGTATTCGTTTACCAGACAAGGATAATATATAACGAATCGGGTCATACAGATATTGAGGGGTCTGCGGGAAATGGGCTTTTTCTAAATAATTCTGAAATGCTTTCGCGTGTACTAACTCTTGGAACATAGCTAAAAAATGATACGCGAAGATAAGGATAAAATGGGAAATACTATCTTTGTAGAAACCCAGTGGCATATGCGCATCCTTGTTATTCATAATTTCTATCAACATGCCGGCGGAGAAGACACCGTGTTCCGGCAAGAAGTCGAGGAATTAAAAAAAAAGCATACTGTTAAAACGATAACCTTTAACAACAAAAAAGGTTGGCGAGGCGCACTACAATTTCTAGCTTACCCTTGTAATATCTACGCAACTCGAAAAGTTAATAAGTTTATCAAGAGGTTTGCACCGGACATTGTCCATATTCATAACCTATACTACGCTGCAGGCCCTGCTGTTATTAGAGCTGTGAAAAAACAGGATATTCCGGTGGTCATAACCTTGCACAACTTTAGACTGCTCTGCCCATCAGCGACGCTATTTTTCCAAGGTAAGCGATACGTAGATAGCATCTCGAAAAGCTTTCCATGGAAAGGAATAAGATTGGGGGTGTTGGACCATTCTCCTGTAAAAACATTTTGGATAGTGCTGACTCATTTTCTACATTGGAGATTAGGCACATGGCAATCTGTAGACCGCTTCATAACGCTTACGGATTTCGCTAAACAACTCTTTCTTTCTGCTGGCAAAAATTTTGCTCCCGAACAGTTTATTGTTAAACCCAATTTTGTTGACCTTTCGATAGATGGTCTACACACAGGTAACTACTACTTATTTGTCGGCAGGTTATCTTCGGAAAAAGGAATCATACCGCTGATTGAATCGTTAAAAGGAAGCGATAAGATACTAAAGATAGTTGGCGAAGGCCCTCTTACAGACAAGGTGCGAACCATGGTCAAAACTTGCGATAACATAGCGCTGTTAGGACCGAAAAACAAACAGGAAACGATGCAGTTATTAGTAAATAGTAAAGCACTTATAGTACCATCGGTATGTTACGAGGGAGCTGTTCCTTTAACAATATTGGAAGGAATGGCTACCCATACGCCCGTTCTAGCAAGTAATGTGGGGGCCATTCCTAGTGCAGTCATACCTGACAAAACCGGTTGGCTATTTGACCCCTATCAGTCAGAAAGCGTACTATTTGCCATTCAGAAATTTGAAAATTCGGATAAAAAAGACGACATTGTTAAAAACGCATATATATTATATAAGGAAAACTTCACAAAGACCGCTGTCATGAACCAACTGACAGATCTTTATGAAAAAACAATAAAAACATGAGCAACATTATTATCATGGACAAGCTAAATCTCGCGACTGAGATACGGCAACAACTAGAAACAGTATATGATCCCGAACTCAAGCCTGCAAATATCATTGATTTAGGGCTGGTATACGAGATTATCACCAAAGAAGATGGCACAGCAAAGATTGTCATGACATTGACTGCTCCGGGGTGTCCTGTTGCAGGTGATATTATGGAAGAGGTACAAAGAAAAGTAGCAGGTGTTCCGGGTATTAAAGAGGCCCTCGTAGAGCTTACCTTCGATCCGCCTTGGACCAAGGACATGATGAGTGAAGAAGCTAAACTGGAGCTGGGGTTTCTATAGATCGAACCTCGCTGCTATTGCTACCTTTAGGTTATATGGATTTAATCGATACCATAAAAGAACGTGTTGAGGCACATTTTAATGAGACTGTGCTTAGAAGACAGGAGCTGCATCAACATCCAGAACTGTCGTTTCAGGAATATCAAACAGCTGCTTACATTAAAACTGTCTTGGATAAACTATCTATCCCGTATTTACCCGTTGCCGAAACAGGTGTAGCGGCGTGGATAACGGGAAAAAAAAGTCTATCCGATGATGTCATCGTTTTGCGGGCAGATATTGACGCCCTACCCATCCAAGAACTAAACGAGATTTCGTATAAATCCAATCACGACGGCGTGATGCATGCCTGTGGGCATGACTTTCACACGAGTAACTTATTGGGGGTCGCGACGGTGTTGCAAGAACTGGAGCATTCGTTTTCAGGCCGGGTATTATTGCTTTTCCAGCCCGCAGAAGAGCGTATTCCCGGAGGAGCCCAGGAAATATTGCGTTCAGGAGTCTTTGATGAATATGAAAGCCGCATAAAGGCTGTCTTGGGATTACATGTGAGTCCTCAGCTTGGTGTCGGGGAAGTGGGGGTTTGCCCTGGAAAATTTATGGCATCGAGCGACGAGTTTTATGTTCGTATCAAAGGCAAGGGCGGACATGCAGCAGAACCGCATCGTGCTATTGATCCGGTGTATATTGGTGCGCAATTGGTTTCCTCTCTGCAACACGTTATCAGCCGGCGTGCAAATCCGGCAATTCCCTCTGTTCTTACATTTGGCCGCTTTATCGGGAATGGTGCGGTCAATGTCATTCCAGACGAAGTATATATGGAAGGTACTTTTCGAACTATGGACGAGCAGTGGCGGAAAGAGGCGCTTGAGCAAATTGAATATTTAATCCGGGAGCTACCGCAATCGTTTGGTGCGGAAGTCGAGTTAACCTTAAAAAATGGCTATCCCTTTTTATATAACGATCCGTCCTTGTCGCAAGATATAAGTACCTATATGGCAGAAATATTATCCAAAGAAAATGTGAAAGATATCGGCATATGGATGGCGGCAGAAGATTTCGCCTATTATTCGCATCGTTTTCCATCCTTGTTTTTTTTAGTGGGTATCCGGAATGCGCAACGTGAACCCCAATACGGATTGCATAATGCAAAATTTAATCTGGACGAGGATTCGTTTAGAACTTCCATGCAGGCAATGGTGTACGCCAGCATCCGCTTACTAACATCTTGAAGCGCCAACAAAGTAGGACGTAAGGTCAACGTGCCACCTGTTCTCTACGACGCCCCAGCTGATTCTTCTAATTGTTCTAACGTTTTTTTGGGCTGTACGGGAGGGGTATCCTTTCCAAACAGCGCAGCCCATAACGTACGTGACTCTTTTGTCAGCAACGGCGATACGATAGATAAGATAAGTACGTATACGACAACAAAAGACTGGAGAATCGGGAGCAAGCCTCCTGCTTTTCCAATATTTGCCATAATTATGGAAAATTCTCCCCTAGCAGAAAGCGTAAACCCAATATCAAACGAAGCTTTGGGTTTTCGACCTGAAAATCTGGCGGCAAAATAGCCCGACGCCACATTACCCATGACAGTAATAAACGCTGCCAAAGCAGCCCATCCTACAGCTCCCCCTAAAGTGTACATATCAATGGATAGTCCGAAACTAAAAAAGAACATGGCTCCGAAGAAATCACGATAGGGCAGCACAACGCCCTCGATTTTTTTAATATAACGAGAGTCCGCAAAGACCAACCCCGCCATCAAAGCTCCGATAGCCTCTGCAACGTGTATCGTCTCTGAAAAGCCTGCTATAATAAAAAGAAGACTGAATATGATTAAAATAAAAAGCTCCGGAGATTTGTCCTGCAAAAGTCGATCTATAGCCGGGACCAGCTTCCTTCCCAATATCAAAAAAGTCAAAATGAAACCCAAGGCGAGCAAGGATGTTCCGAGGACGGACCAGAAGGAAGACCCTCCCGTTAGAATCAAACCCGACAGGAATGAGATATGCATAGCGATAAAGAGATCGTCAAACATAATCATCCCCATAATAATTTCCGTTTCCGGGTTCGCCGTCCGTTTTAGATCGGTTAATACTTTAGCAACAATTGCTGTAGATGAACTTGTCATCACACCGCATAGCACCATCATTTCCTTAAAAGGAAGGTCCATTAGCCAACCTATCAGAATACCCGATATAAAATTGAGAAACACATAGATTGTCCCTCCTGTAATAATTGATTTTCCGGACTGCATTAATCGCCCTACGGAAAATTCCAGTCCTAAATAGAACAACAAAAAAAGGACGCCCAAACGCCCCATGAAATCTATAAAGGGCTTACTCTCCGTAAATGTAAGATCAATATACCCAAATTGAGGAGCATGTTGACCAACTACCATACCAATTATGATGAAAAATGGTATCACCGAAAACCGCAACTTGTTGGCTAGCAAGCCCACAATGGCAACAAGCAATACAGCAATACCAACTTCTAATACCAAGGTATGTGACAACATAGGGTTAAGTTAGGATGTTAGGATTTCTTTTAATAGTTTAATGTTCGCTTTCTTTCCGGCAACGACCAACGTCATTCCAGATGTTATCACGTAATCTGGGCCAGGATTAATAATTGTGTCCTCTTCTTTGATAGCCGCGATAATTGATGCTCCAGTACGTTGTCGCACGCCTAACTCTCCAATAGTCTTATTAACACCATCGCTAGGAGCGTCTACTTTATACCATTCAATCCGTAAATCATCCAATGCCAGCTCCATGGTTTCCAACGCCTTGGGCTTATAAGATAATCCTCCAATAATACCCGCTACCTGTCGCGATTCCTCATCCGAAAGAGTCATAACACAGTGCGTTTCACTATCATCTCCCTCTGAGCGGTAAAGTTCGCGTTTACCGTCATCGTGAATAACGACAACCATATTGTCGCCTGCTTCCGTCTCGATTTGATATTTCTTACCTATTCCGATCAGGTCGCTTTCTCTAACTATTGACATAGCAAAAAAAATTAAATACAACGTTCGTATTCTTCTTAGAACACTTGTCTCAAGCAAAACTAACAAAAAAAACAGGAAGTTAGCAAGCAACAAAATTATCCTCCTAATACCTTAACGCACAACATATTCCCTTTACTCGTATTACAGCGGTTAGGTAAACCCGTTTACAAAATGTATATTTACACGTTAATACAACGGCAACGATATGCAAAAAAGATGGGTGGTTAAGCCAAAAAACGATGTTCGAAAAACCAACAGCTTGTGTGACGAGTTGGGTATAAGCGCTGTAATAGCCGAACTACTTCTCCATCGTGGCATCGAAACCTATCAGCAGGCCAAGCATTTTTTCCGTCCAAGCTTTGACTTGTTGCACGATCCATTTTTGATGAAAGATATGGATAAAGCTATATCCCGAATCGAAAGAGCAATCGGCAACAAAGAGAAGATACTCATATATGGAGATTATGATGTCGACGGGACGACGGCTGTCTCCGTTGTCTATAGCTTTTTTCGTGATTTCCATTCTGGTTTAGCATTTTATATTCCCGACCGATACTTAGAGGGATACGGCATTTCTTTCAAAGGAATTGACTATGCCGCAGAACACGGCTTCACACTGATTATTGCCTTGGATTGTGGTATTAAAGCCATTGAGAAAGTCAATTATGCGAAAGCGAAAGGTATTGATTTCATCATTGGAGATCATCACCTCCCCGGCCATACCATACCAGACGCGGTTGCTGTATTAGACCCGAAGCGTCACGATTGCCCCTATCCGTATAAAGAACTATCGGGATGTGGCATAGGCTTTAAATTAATCCAAGCGTTTGTTCAGAAAAACGATATGGACATGCAACTTGCCTACCAGTATCTTGATTTAGTAGCAGTAAGCATCGCATCAGACATTGTACCGATTACAGGCGAAAATCGGGTGCTCACGCATTTTGGGCTAAAAAAACTAAACACTAACCCAAGTTGCGGGCTGCAAGCACTGATTAATCTTTCTTCCAATAAAACCGGACATTTTTCTGTAGGAGATATTGTTTTTCAGATTGGCCCCCGCATCAATGCTGCTGGACGTATTGAACACGCCAAGGATGCGGTTAACCTATTGACTTCAAAATCATTAGCAGAAGCTAAAGTTTATTCAACTACAGTTGATGATCAAAATACCGTACGCAAGGGTTTTGATCTTAAGATAACCGAGGAAGCATTGGACATCTTGGACAAGGATGAGGTGTTGAAACAACGCAAGTCTACCGTGCTTTTTAAGGCAGATTGGCACAAAGGCGTAATCGGGATTGTCGCTTCGCGTCTAACGGAGAAATACTATCGACCCACTGTTATACTCACACAAACCAATGGACATATTGCCGGTTCGGCACGGTCGGTACTGGGTTTTGATCTTTATGAGGCATTGAGCGAATGTGCCGATTTGCTAGATCAATACGGCGGGCATAAATATGCTGCAGGCCTCACCATGCGCGTGGAGAATGTACCTGCCTTCCAAGAAAAATTTGAGGCAGTAGTGCAGAACAGCATTAAGCCTGAAATGCTTCAGCAGGAAGTGCTCATCGAAACGGAACTGAATCTTAAAGACATCGACAACAAGTTTTGCCGTCTGCTCAAACAGTTTGAACCCTTCGGACCACAGAACGAAGCCCCGATCCTTCTCACGCGTAAAGTACAGGGGTCTGCATATATCGTAGGTACAAATCACATCAAAATATCGTTAAAACAGGAAGATTCGACATCGTTCGATTGTATAGGATTTGGCCTAGCGCAGCACGTAGACCACATTAATGCGGGGCATGAATTTGATATTTGCTATACTATCGAAGAGAATAACTGGCGAGGTAAAAAGAATTTACAATTAAATATCAAAGCAATACGATATTAAAATATATTTGTGTATAAAACGGCTAAGTAGTAGATGATTTTAAAGGCAGAACATTTAATCAAAAAATATAAGCAACGAACAGTTGTTAATGATGTGTCTTTTCATGTCGAACAAGGCGAAATTGTCGGATTGTTGGGCCCAAATGGTGCTGGAAAAACAACTTCGTTTTACATGATTGTGGGGTTGATAAAACCAAACGATGGTCATGTTTTTCTCGACGACCAGGAAATTACACAAGATGCTATGTTTCAGCGTGCGCAAAAAGGAATCGGGTATCTAGCGCAAGAAGCATCAGTATTCCGAAAGCTATCCGTGGAAAATAACATCCTTGCCGTCTTAGAAATACATTATAAGAATAAAGAAGAACGTTTGGAGAAACTGGAAGAGCTATTAACAGAATTTAGTTTACACAGAGTCCGTAAGAACCGGGGTGACCTTCTATCAGGAGGAGAAAGACGCCGGACAGAAATTGCGCGGGCATTAGCAGCGAATCCACATTTTATCCTGTTGGATGAACCTTTTGCCGGTGTAGACCCAATCGCGGTAGAAGAGATCCAAACAATCGTCTCAAAACTCAAACGGAAAAACATTGGTGTACTGATTACCGACCACAATGTACAAGAGACATTATCTATCACCGATAGAGCTTATCTGTTGACCGAGGGAAAAATTATGTTGACGGGTACTCCCGAAGAAATCGCGGATAATGAATTAGCTCGTAAATTTTATTTAGGGCGTCATTTTGAGTTGAGAAGGAAAAAACTATAAACTAGCGAACAGGACCCTTTAAACATGGTATTATTGAATTCTCTCTTCACATGGATTATGAAAAAGCGCATTCATCAGATTGAGCTTTTCATGAAATATCCCCATGACGTACAGGAAGAGTGGTTTCAAAGTCTGATTTCGACGGCGGAAGCTACCGAGTGGGGAAAAAAATACGGTTACAACAGTATTCTAACACCAGAGGAATATAAAGAACGTGTTCCTATCCAAGACTACGATGATATTAAAGGTTACGTGGATCGCATGATCAAAGGAGAGCAAAATCTGGTGTGGCCTTCGGACATCAAATGGTTTGCCAAATCATCGGGTACGACATCGGATCGCTCTAAATTCATACCTGTAAGTATGGAAGCTCTAGAAGACTGCCATTATCAGGGAGGGAAAGACATGCTCTCTATTTATTGCCACAATAAACCAGAAAATAAAGTATTTACAGGTAAATCTGTCGTTATCGGAGGTTCCTCCCAAATCAATAATTTCAGTCCGGATTCTTATTACGGCGATTTGTCTTCCATTCTTATTCGCAATCTCCCATTCTGGGCAGAGTTTAAACGCACACCCAATTTGGAAGTGACCCTAAATCCAAATTTTGAAGAAAAGATCGAACAAATTGCGCAAATCACCATTAAGGAAAATGTCACCAGCCTAGCGGGCGTTCCAACTTGGAATATTGTCATGGCAAAACGAATCTTGGAAATTACTGGAAAAAGCAACCTTTTGGAAGTATGGCCTAACCTAGAATTTTATGGACATGGAGGGGTAAGCTTCAAGCCGTATCGTGATCTATTTAAGCAATTGATTCCATCGGATAGCATGTATTACCTCGAAAACTACAACGCTTCTGAGGGGTATTTCGGATTGCAGGACCAATCAGATTCCGAGGATCTCTTGCTCATGCTAGACTACGGTATCTATTATGAGTTCCTCCCGATGGAACATGTTCTTGAAGAGCACCCTAAAACCCTGCGCTTAGACGAAGTAGAAGTTGGAAAGAATTATGCGTTAATTATATCGACGAATGCAGGTCTATGGCGTTATAAGATTGGAGATACGATCAAATTTACCTCTTTGTCACCCTACCGCTTTCAAATATCCGGACGCACAAAACACTATATTAATACCTTTGGAGAAGAACTTATTGTAGATAATGCGGAACACGCACTGCAAATGGCTTGTCGAGCAACGGATGCTATTATCCGAGACTATACCGCGGGTCCTGTTTATTTCAGCGACGGGGAGGCCGGTGCGCATGAATGGATTATCGAATTTGAGAAACAGCCGGCCGATTTTCAAAAGTTCTGCTATACATTAGATGGTACGCTACGGGAAATCAATTCCGACTACGACGCCAAGCGCTTCAACGATTTAGCATTAGCCTGTCCTATTGTTCACCGCGCGGAAAAAGACACTTTTTATAAATGGATGAAAAGCCGTGGAAAACTTGGTGGCCAAAATAAGGTTCCGCGCCTCGCTAATGAAAGAACCTATCTGGATGCCTTATTGAAAATAATGAATGCTTAATTATATTCATACTTTTTTCCTAAATTGCACGCATTAAAATTTTAATGTGATGAGCGATACGAATACCTATTCCATTCGCGTAGAGCCGACAAAAGAATCAAGACTCTCGCAAGTAGATTTCAGTAATTTGAAGTTTGGTGCTATCATGTCTGACCACATGCTAGTTGCTACGTATGATGACGGAGCGTGGCAAGATGTGGCTGTCGTCCCCTATGGAGACTTTACGGTCAATCCGTCGATGTCGGCCTTGCATTACGGTCAAGCTATTTTTGAAGGAATTAAGGGTTATAAATTTGCCGACGGAACAGTGAGCATATTCCGTCCGGATAAAAATTGGGAACGCTTCAACAAATCTGCAAAACGTCTTCAAATGCCCGAAGTTCCGGAAGAAATTTTTATGGACGGTCTGGAAACGTTATTGGATGTAGATCGTGAGTGGGTACCATCTCTTGAAGGTACATCGCTATATATCCGTCCGTTCATGTTTGCAACGGAAGCGGCATTAGGTGTTCACCCTTCCAAGTCCTATACTTTTGCCGTTATTACCTGTCCAGTGGGCGCCTATTACAGCAAGCCTATTAGTTTAAAGGTCGAAACGCATTATACACGTGCGGCAGAAGGTGGAGTTGGGTTTTCGAAAAATGCGGGAAATTATGCACTCTCCTTGTACCCTACCCAATTGGCAAACGACGAAGGCTATGACCAAATCATGTGGACTGATGCCAATGAGCATAAATACGTGGAAGAAGCTGGTACAGCCAATTTGATTTTTCGTATCGGTAATACAATAATTACGCCACACGGTGATACGATCTTACACGGTGTTACCCGTCGCACGATTATGGAGCTTGCCGAAAAATGGGGCTACAAAGCAGAGCAGCGTAAGGTCTCCGTACAAGAATTAGTTGAGGGCATCAAAGAAGGGAAAGTCTCCGAAGCTTTCGCAGCTGGAACCGCCGCAACAGTCACCCATATTTCCAAAATTGGTTACGAAGGACAAGATTACGAATTACCACCTGTAGAGGGGCGAGAGTTTTCCAATAAAGTATTGGATTATCTAAATCAACTTCGTTACGGTAAAATCGACGATCCGTTTGGATGGAATTTTATTGTATAATTGTCTTTTTTGGCGTAGGGGCTACGCTCCTACGCTAAAAAAGATAAAATTCCTTTCAAGTCTTCCGAATCAAACCACACAGTATCTCCGTATTTTTTGAACCAGGTAATCTGTCTTTTTGCATAACGTCGGGAGTTCTGCTTAATGCGGTGAATCGCTTCTTCCAGTGTAATTTTCCCATCAATAAAATCAAATACCTCCGCGTAGCCAACCGTCAACAACGCTGGCTTGTTCCGATGGGATAATAACGAGCGTACTTCATTCACCAACCCCTTTTCTATCATCATGTCCACACGTAAGTTTATACGGTCGTATAGTTTTTGCCGTTCCATATTTAACCCGATAGTTACAATCTCAAACGGACGCAATGCTACTTCTCGCACACGATAGGATGAAAAGGGTCGACCCGTCGCTTCGTACACTTCCAATGCACGGATAACGCGTTGCGGGTTTTGTATATCCGCATGGTAATAATAATCGGGGTCGACTTCTTTAAGTTTTTGCTGCAATGATTCTAGCCCCTTCCGTTCAAAAAGATCGTTCAAACGTTCACGTATAACAGCGGGGGCTTTGGGTAGATTATCCAAACCTTCACACACCGCACGCACAAAGAGCCCCGATCCGCCTACCATCACGACAACATCATGCTTTTCAAACAAGGAATTCAGTAGGTATAAAGCATCTCGTTCGAAATCACCCGCTGAATATTCTTCCTCAATCGTATGTGAATCAATAAAGTGATGCTTTACTGTAGCGAGCTCAGTTGCATCAGGCTTGGCCGTTCCGATGGACATTTCTTTATAAAACTGTCTGGAATCCGCCGAGACGACCTCCGTTTTGAAATGTTTTGCCAACGCAATGCCCATAGCAGTTTTTCCCACCGCAGTAGGCCCAACCACTACAATTAATCGCTTTTTATTACTTTTCATCTCATAAAAAAAGAATACCCTAAGCGTGCACTTAAGGTATCCAAGCTATCTAAATGTTATAAAACCTAATATCCGTCTTCAACTCCACCAGTCCCTTTTTCTTCTTCTCCTTCTTCTTCACCGTCAAATAAGTCAAAATCTTCATCTTCGTCAACTCCATATTCCGTTTCATCTGCCGGTACGTCCTCTTCCTCGTCGTCCTCGTCTTCTACTCCTGGTACCGGGAAATTCGCAGCGGCAACTTGCTTAGGCACTGTTCCAACTGCTTTGAATATGAGCGGATATTCTTTACCATCCTCCTCTTTTAAAATTTTAATAAGCTCGACATGAAAGTCATAAGGGCGGTCAAAATTATAAATATAATAAAATTTTTGGTGCGGATCATCGATAAACTTACTCAGGCGAATACCTTCCATTGCCAGCACGCCGTTACTTCGCTTTCTTTCCGTAGGAAGAAAAGCAATCTCCGTACCCTTCTTCCATTGGTCATTACTAACATAAAAGGAAGAAGAAACATCTGGATTGTAGCCGGTGGCGTTATGGATAGCATGATGCAATTCTAAAAATGTAGCTTTCGAAGGCATATCTATTTCTCGATATACGTCCTCATAGTCCTCAAAAGTTACCCGAAATCTGTAAATAGCCATTCTTGATCGTATCGTTTAGTTTATCGTTTCTATACAAAGGTTAAAATTACAATAATTTTTAAAAAATTAAAGAACCGTATTCGTTTTGCCTGATAAACCCATCTGCTTTCCTTTTTTTATGATGAAAGCTAATGCTTCCTCACGAGAATTAGGAATTTCCCCTTCCAAGATAGCCTCTCTCATGGCATTTTTGATTGTACCAACGACACGTCCCGGACCAATTCCAAAAAGTGCCATTATATCCTCTCCAGATACAGGAGGTTGCCAATTCCGAATCCTATCTCGCTCTTCTACGTCCTTTAGTTTCTGCTTTACCAGTTCAAAATTATTTCGGTATTTTTTTTTCTTAAACTCGTTCTTCGTTGTCACGTCAGCATGGCACAAAAGCATCAACGCATCAATATCATCCCCTGCTTCATACAGCAGCCGACGCACTGCAGAGTCCGTTACAATATCTTGTGCCAGCACAATGGGCCGCAGGTGTAATTGTACCAGTTTTTGGACGAACTTCATTTTATCATGGAGCGGGAGTTTTAATTCCGCAAAAAGCTTCGGCACCATCCTGGCACCACGATCTTCATGGCCATGAAAGGTCCACCCTATCCTTTTATCATATCGTTTCGTCGCGGGCTTTGCTATATCATGCATAATCGCCGCCCAGCGCAGCCATAAATCGGCTGACATGGCTGCAACATTGTCAAGCACCTCCAATGTGTGGTAAAAGTTGTCTTTATGTCCACGTCCATCTATTATATCGACTCCATATAAATTATACATAGCAGGAAAAATAATCTTCAACAACCCTGTATCGAATAGATATCGGAAACCGACAGACGGTTTAGCTGCCATAACGATTTTATTGAGTTCATCTATAATCCGCTCTTTGGAGATAATTTTAATACGCTCCACATTTTCTGCTATAGCTTGAATTGCTTTCACATCAATTTTAAAATTAAGCTGTGTGGCGAAACGAATAGCGCGCATCATCCGCAAAGGATCATCAGAAAACGTAATGTTTGGATCGAGTGGAGTCCGAATAATACGGTTTTGAATATCTTCGACTCCTCCAAATGGATCTACAAGCTCGCCAAAACGGTCAGCGTTCAAACAATATGCCATAGCATTAATTGTAAAATCCCTGCGGTTCTGATCATCTTCAAGTGTACCGTCCTCCACAACGGGTTTTCTGGAATTGGAACGATAAGATTCTTTACGAGCACCTACGAACTCTAAATTGACACCGTCATGCACCAGCATCGCTGTTCCAAAACTCTTGTAGACCGCAACCTTAGTATGCAAAACGTCACCAAGCTTAGAAGCAAAGTCGATCCCACTTCCGATTACAACCAAATCCACGTCGTTTTTAAAAGATCGTTTCATGATACAATCACGGACATATCCGCCTACCACATAGCATTCGACTTGTTCTGTATCCGCTAAATCTCTGATTATTTGAAAAATAGGATGTTGTAAATTTTCTCGCATAGCTTCTTCTCTAGGCTCAACGCCTACAGACGGCAAAAATACAGATTATTTCGTACAAACTGCCCTTGCTAATCCCTATCTTTTGATAGGCGACGGAACGGCAGCGGATTGGCAGCAAGCTCTTCTTGCTCCCGACGACGTTTCACGATATGGACGGCAGAAAAAATGGCTTCCAAGAATGATTCATGTGACGCCAAGTTTTTTCCGGCGATATCATAGCCTGTTCCATGATCTGGAGATGTTCGGACGATAGGTAATCCTGCCGTATAATTTACGCCTTTACGAGAAGCAATATGTTTAAACGGTATCAAGCCCTGGTCATGATACATGGCTAAAACACCATCATATTTGGTATACGTATCGCTTGCAAAAAAACCGTCAGCAGGATAAGGTCCGAAACAGAAAATACCTTCTTCCTTCGCTTTTTGGATAGTCGGCGCAATAATCTCTTCATCTTCCGTACCGATTAATCCATTATCTCCCGCGTGGGGATTTAGTCCCAATACTGCTATTTTAGGTTTTTCAATCCAAAAGTCCTTCTTAAGGCTTTCGTTCATCATACGTAGTTTCTGTAAGATAGCATCTGCTGTTATTACACCCGCGATCTCCTTGACAGGAATATGTCCGGTGACAACCCCTATACGAAGCTCATCAGCAATCATAAACATTAAGACATCAGATGCCTCTACCTTAGATTGAAGATATTCGGTATGTCCCGGAAAATGAAAGCCATCTTGTTGTATATTGTGTTTATTGATAGGAGCAGTAACCAAAGCGTCCAGTTTACCATTACGGAGATCATCTGCAGCTCTCTCCAAAGAAAGAAAAGCATACCGCCCTCCGATTTCGTTCTGCTCGCCGAGTGTAATCTTTACGTCTTCCTGCCAACAGTTAATCATATTGGCGCGCTTAGGATTTGCCTGATCTGGGTGATGGATTACATTGAAACTGAAATCCTGGATGCCAATCGCTTTTCGGTGAAATGAAGCAACTTTGGTATTCCCGTACACAACCGGTGTAAAGTACTCCAACACCCGATTATCCATCAACGATTTTATAATCACTTCTAATCCGATGCCGTTTACATCACCTATGGTAATACCTATTTTTAGTTTTTCACTCATTGTCCGAAAGCTTTGAATCAAAATTACAAAATTCGGCGTAAATAAAAAGCTTTCTTGCCGTTGTTTTGAGCCACAATGAAAATTGCATAATAATGTTTAGTTTTGCTGTCTAACATCCCACACAACAAATGAATACCGTACGTGCAAAGAAACACTTAGGACAACACTTTCTAAACGACAAGAACGCTGCACAGAAGATTGTGGAAGCCCTTGAACCTGCATTGGGATTTAAGCAAGTGTTGGAAGTCGGGCCCGGTATGGGCGTGCTATCCGATTTTTTACTTCAAAAAGAGGACTACGAAACCTGGCTGATTGATGTAGACGATGAATCCATCACGTTTCTTGCGGACAACTATCCGCAATTAGACAACAGGCTTATTCACGGTGATTTTCTCACACTAGATTTCAGTCAATATTTCGAAAATAAGCTGGCAGTTATTGGTAATTTCCCTTATAATATCTCTTCACAGATTCTATTTAAGATTTTAGAAGAGCGCGGGCGTGTGGTACAAATGGTCGGGATGTTTCAAAAAGAGGTCGCTGAACGTTGCGTGGCAAAACCGGGGAGTAAAGCATACGGCATCCTCAGTGTGTTCCTGCAGGCATATTATGATGTGGAATATCTCTTTACGGTTAAAGCTGGGGCGTTTAATCCGCCTCCCAAAGTACTTTCTGGCGTTATTAAAATAACAAGGAACGCCTGTGATACGCTTGATTGTGACGAAAAATTATTTTGGCGTGTCGTAAAAGCTGCTTTCAACCAGAGGCGCAAAACATTACGAAACGCCTTATCTGCCGTTGTTCCAAAAGACAGGATGAGCGACAATCCCTTGTATGAGCTCCGGGCGGAGCGGTTGTCGGTCGAAGATTTTGTCGTTTTAACAGATGAAATTGCCAATGCGATACACCAAAACGATAAATAGTGAGTTTGCTATCGTCGGCGGTGGTATTGCGGGGCTGGCAATGGCTATAGCTTTTCAACAAATCAACAAAGACTTCGTGCTTTTCGAGCAAGCAAAAGAACTAAAAGGAATAGGCGCAGGATTTGGTCTAGCAGCAAACGCTATGCGTGCTTTAGATTTACTTGGCCTGAGAAATGAAATAGAACAAATAGGTTATTATCTAGACAGCTACAATATTTTAGATGATAAAGGTCGGCTTTTGGTATCTCCCCACACCCATACTATTAGTGAAAGATATAAACAACGAAATTTTGCCATTCATCGTGCGGATTTGCACTTTTTCCTGCTATCTAAGATCAAAAATCAAAAACTACAACTGAGTAAAAAAGCTATCCGATTAGAGCAACATGCAGATGCTGTTACCCTATTTTTTGAAGACGGCACGCAGCATACATCTCGGTTCTTAATTATAGCTGACGGTGTGAAGTCCCCACTTCGCCAACAACTCATACCATCATCCAAGCCTCGTTATTCGGGATATACCTGCTGGCGCGCGACCATTGACAATACCGAGATAATATTAGATAAGGGAACAGAAACGTGGGGGAAATTAGGGAGATTTGGAATGACTCCTTTAACCAATAACCGCATCTATTGGTATGCATGTATAAATACTACGCCTAATAATCCAATCTATAGAGGTTATAAAGTCAACGATTTATTAAGGCGTTTCCAGTCCTACCACGAGCCTATTCCTGCTATTTTAGCACAGACCAAAGATAGTGAACTGATTTGGAATGACATTACGGATATCAAACCACTTAAACATCTGACTTATGATAATATCCTCTTTATTGGCGATGCGGGGCACGCTACTACACCCAATATGGGACAAGGAGCCTGTCAGGCTTTAGAGGACGTTGCTGTCCTATTAGATGAATTAAAACTGGAAAAGAATATAAGGGAAGCTTTCTCTTCGTTTGAAAAAAGGAGATTGTCTCGGACAAAATACATCACGGATACTTCCAAGCGAATTGGTGAAATAGCGCAGTGGGATAGTCCCGTGTTCATCACGATACGTAATGTGCTGATGAAATTTATGCCTGCCAGATTAGCTCAAAAGAACCTGAACAAATTATTATCTGTAGATTTTATGAAATATCCATAGCTCATCGAAGATAATCTGGATATCCCATATGGTCTTTAAAGATCAATTTATTTACATATGAAACATTAGCCAAATGAACATTCTTATTGTAGACGACATACATCACATACTATTAGAGAAACTGGATCGAGCAGGAATCGCATACGATTACCAGCCGAGTTTCGACAAAGCGGACGCCGAAGCTGTCATTGAACAATTTGCTGGACTGATCATTCGTTCCAAATTTCAAGTCGACGAATCTTTTCTTAACCTCGCCGCCAACCTACAGTTTATTGCCCGTCCGGGAGCGGGGATGGACAATATCGACGAAGACTATGCCACCTCTAAAGGTATTTGTCTCTTTTCGGCGAATGAAGGAAATAAGGACGCCCTCGGTGAACACATGATCGGCATGCTGTTAAGCTTAATGAATAACCTACACCGTGGTCACCGGGAGGTATGTACCGGACAGTGGTGCCGAGAAGAAAATCGAGGATATGAACTAAAAGGACGAACCGTAGCATTGATCGGATATGGTCATAATGGACAAGCAATGGCGAAAAAACTTTCGGGTTTCGAGGTTAACATAATTGCCTATGATAAATACAAAACTGGCTTTTCCGATGCCTATGCCATAGAAGTTTCCATGGAAGAAGTTGTGCGCCAAGCGGATGTGTTGAGTTTTCATATTCCACTGACACGTGAAACCAGAGGCATGGTAGACGATGAATACCTTTTTCATTTCCGCAAACCCATCTTTTTTCTGATGGGCGCTAGGGGAGCTATAGCCAACATCCCCTCGGTCTTAAAATACCTGGATAAGGGCAGAATTTTAGGGGCGGCATTTGATGTATTGCCTACCGAAAAATTTCCGGCGCTCAGCGAAACAGATTGGTATGCCGACCTTGCTTCCCGAGACAACGTACTGTTAAGTCCACATGTAGCCGGATGGACATTTGAAAGTTACTATAAACTGTCAGATATTATCGCGGATAAAATTATAGGATTTTATACAAGTAAATAAACAATTAAAAACTGTGCTATTAACGCAAAGTCCAACAAGAAGGCATAATGATAGCGGTTCGCATTTTGAAACACAACCTGTTTGAGGACCACTGCAATTAATAGATTCGTTATCAATATTCCGATTTGTACGTTCAATTGGATAGCTGATAATAGCACAATAATGCTATGGGTAATTAAAAGAGCATAACACAATAGAATGGCCCTATTTGCACCGAGCATATTGGGAATCGTTTTTAAATGGTAATAGGAATCTTGTTGAATATCCCTGATATCAAAAGGTAACGTGCAAACAAGCAAGAAAAGAAACTTCAGCACAAAAAGCCGCTGGAATAGATGCAGATCAACCGTGAGTCCATCGAGATGCATTTCCAAAGCAGGCAAACAGACAGAGCTTAATGTCCAGATCAACGCAATATGAAATATCTTCATCCCGGGTAACTGACGAAACCCTACCCATTCCCCATTATATCGTACTATCGGAACAGAATATGCGACGCTCATACCCCCTATCCCCACCAAGAAGAGTAAACTATATAAATGAATATGACAAGCAGCATATATCAGTATAATCAATCCTATTACGCTATTTAACCATAATAACCATTCATTTCTGAATAGCCAGCGTGTACGTCTATATACTGATTTTTGCGGATTCTGGGGTTTAGACAACAACATACTAAAATTATATAAAAGTAAGGTTGCAGCCCCCTCTATCATCATGATCGGATAATCAAATAGCGCTTCAAAGAACAAATAGGTAAGCGCAGATTGTGCTATTGCCGCACCCGCGATAAGCAGGTTAGTGTAGATCAGGAAATAATATACGCGCTTTAATAGCCTCATCGCACATAAAAATACGAATACTTGGCGGTAAAAAAATTGATATTAATGGCAAAAAAAGCTAAATTAGTGTTTGCATATCCAATACAGACAGTTTTCAATAAATAAATGTCTGCATCGGATAAAAGTTAATCATTAAATTTTGCATCTAAGAATATGAACCTACAAATTAAGAGTTTTGAGGAGTACGAAGAGGCGTATAAACATAGCGTCGAAAACCCGGAAGCATTTTGGGGAGAAATTGCAGAAAACTTCTTTTGGAAGCGGAAATGGACAAATGTATTAAACTGGAACTTTACGGAGCCTAACATAAAATGGTTTGAAGGCGGGAAACTGAACATTACCGAAAACTGCTTAGATCGGCATATTTATAAACTAGGGGACAAACCCGCCATCATATGGGAGCCTAACGATCCGAACGAGGCGCATCGTATCCTGACCTATAAACAACTTTTAGCAAAGGTAGAAACTTTCGCTAACGTACTGAAGAATAACAACGTTGTCAAAGGCGACCGCGTATGCATATACCTGCCGATGGTTCCTGAGCTGGTGATCGCCGTATTAGCCTGTGCTCGCATCGGCGCCATCCATTCGGTTGTATTTGGAGGCTTCTCAGCACGTTCCATCGCAGACCGTATTAACGATGCAGCTTGTAAATTAGTCGTTACTTCAGATGGCGGGTTTCGCGCAGGAAAAGTGCTAGAGTTAAAATCTATTGTAGATGATGCGCTTATGCAATGTGATTCTGTGGAACGGGTCATTGTGTTGACACGCACACGTACGCCGATTTCCATGATAAAAGGTCGTGATGTATGGTGGGAAGACGAAATTAAAAAAGTGGAAACCCAAGGAAACCCTCCATGTCCTGCCGAAGAAATGGATGCGGAAGACCCCCTATTTGTACTCTACACATCGGGCTCGACCGGCAAGCCCAAGGGTGTGGTACATACGACAGGCGGATATATGGTTTATACCGGATATACTTTCTCTAATGTATTTCAATACCAACCAGACGAAGTGTATTTCTGTACAGCCGACATCGGATGGATTACAGGACACAGCTATATTGTATATGGCCCATTAACACAAGGCGCTACGTCGCTAATGTTCGAAGGAACACCGACCTACCCTGACGCCGGTCGTCTTTGGGACATTGTAGATAAGTATAAGGTGAACATTCTATACACCGCCCCTACAGCAATACGTTCGCTAATGGCGTTTGGAGACGAGTACCTGAAGGGTAAAGATTTAAGCAGTATTAAAAAATTGGGATCTGTAGGAGAGCCTATTAACGAAGAAGCATGGCACTGGTTCAATAAAAAAATTGGAAAAGAGAAAGCACCTATTACAGACACTTGGTGGCAAACAGAAAACGGTGGTATCTTGATCGCTCCGATAGCAGGTATATCACCAACTGTTCCGGGATACGCCATGCTACCGCTACCCGGTGTGCAACCTTGTTTGATGGATGAAGATGGTAAAGAGATAGAGGGCAATGACGTATCCGGTAACCTCTGTATTAAGTTTCCTTGGCCAGGCATGCTGCGTACGACTTGGGGCGATCACGAGCGCTGTCGTCAGACCTATTTTTCTACGTACGAAAACAAATATTTCACGGGTGACGGTTGTTACAGAAGTCCTGAAGGGTATTATAAAATTACGGGACGTGTGGATGATGTATTAAACGTTTCTGGACATCGTATCGGCACCGCGGAGGTGGAGAATGCCATTAACATGCACGCTGACGTCGTGGAATCCGCTATTGTTGGTTATCCACATCCGGTTAAAGGACAAGGTATCTATGCGTATGTCATTGTTGCAAACCATCATATCGATGCCGAAAGTACGCGTAAGGATATTTTACAAACCATTACACGTTTGATCGGCGCGATTGCAAAACCGGATATTATTCAGTTTGTAGTGGATCTACCGAAAACACGTTCGGGAAAAATTATGCGCCGTATTTTACGCAAAATTGCGGAAGGCGAAATCGATAATTTGGGCGACACTTCTACCCTTCAAGATCCCACAGTGGTTGAGGCGATCATCAAAGGAGCAGAAGAAATGAAGAAATAGCGTGACAGCAAATAAGTATTATTAATTAAAAAGCCTCTCGAAAGAACGAGGGGCTTTCTTCTTTATCCTGATAATGGATGTTTAGACGCTAATATCAAAAAACAACGCTGCAAATTGCGAATTTTTTGTAATTTTATAACGTTCCAACATTGTTTAAACAAAAGACTGCATGCTATTTACTGTTTTAACAGGGTTAATAACATCGAGCCTTCTCGTTCCTTTCGGCAAGCTTATTAAAACGAAATGGAGTATTGTACTCCCGTTTATACCCGTAATACTCTTTCTATTCTATTTATGGCATGTGCCTGTCATAGCAAATGGGACGAACGTCATCCAGCATCTTACTTGGGTTCCCAGCTTAGGCGTGAACTTCGACTTCCGTTTAGATGGATTATCGTTGCTTTTTGCATTATTGATTACAGGCATTGGAGCGGGCATCTTCTTTTATGCCCGCAGCTACCTAAAAGGGCATATCTACTTCGATCGTTTTTTCGCTTATTTGCTCTTATTCATGAGCGCAATGCTAGGCGTTGTATTATCAGATAATATCCTAACATTATTTGTTTTCTGGGAACTGACCAGTATCAGTTCGTTTTTTCTTATTGGTTTCAATAATGACAGCAAAGCATCCCGAAACAGCGCGTTGATGGCATTGAGTATTACCGGAATGGGGGGGTTCTTCTTGTTAGCGGGTTTGATATTAGTCGGTAACATTGCAGGGACATTCGTTATCAGCGAGTTATTTGCATACCACGATCAACTGGTTAGTCATCCGCTATACCCCCTAATTGTCGGGCTCATATGCATAGGTGCCTTTACTAAGTCGGCGCAATTTCCATTTCATTTTTGGCTACCCGGTGCCATGAAAGCGCCGACGCCGGTATCCGCCTACCTCCATTCGGCAACGATGGTAAAAGCGGGAATTTACTTGCTGGCGCGTTTCACCCCGATACTTGGTGACACCGAATTATGGAAGATCACACTCATGGTCGTTGGAGGTTTTACGATGATTTTCGCTGCTGTCCATTCCCTATTCCGAACGGATCTAAAGGGAATTCTGGCCTATTCCACGGTTTCTGCGTTAGGCATCTTAACTTTTTTGCTAGGTATTGGTACAACGGACGCAATCATTGCCGTCAGCGTCTTTATTTTAGTACATGCACTATACAAAGCCACGCTGTTCATGGTGACGGGGATAATTGATCATGAAACACACACGCGCGATATCACCAAACTGAAAGGGCTGCGTAAGGTGATGATGCCTGTTTTTATAGCGGCCTTATTGGCGGCACTATCCAGCGCGGGAGTACCGTCCACTTTCGGCTTCATTGGAAAGGACTTGATCTACGAAGCAACGTTAAACTTTAGAGAAAGTTGGACTATCTGGTTAACCGCCCTTGCTGTTCTTACGAATATAGGATTGGTAACAGCTGGTTTCCGGGCGGGTATAAAACCCTTTTCTGGAAAATTACCGGAAATGTTTCAGGAAGCCAGCCTTCCGAACCACTCTATGTGGATTCCGCCACTTATCTTGGCGGTTTTGGGCATATTGTTCGGCCTGTTTCCAGGCGTCGTCGGCAATTACGTCACCCACCAAACGGCAGACGCAATTGCTGGTGGAGAAACAGATATGCACCTCCAATTATGGCATGGGTTTAACACCGTTCTTACCTTAAGCGGCGCTACGCTAGCTGCAGGAATTGCTTTATATTTTGCCAACAACCCTACTGAAGAAAAATTACTTGCCCTGGAACGCTTTAATATCATTTCGTCGCAACACCTTTTCCGTCAACTTGGGAAGGGGATCCGACGAGCGTCCAGTTGGTATACGAACAAGATCCACAATGGCTATCTCCGCTCCTATCACTTCAAGATAATCCTTTTTGCGGAACTTTTATTAGGATATAAACTCTGGCTAGGCGGACCTATCCAAATTGACTATGCCAATTTAACCCCCTTGTCCTGGTATGAGTTTGGTATTGTAGCCATCTTAATGGGTGCGTTGTATATTATCGTGACCACGAAATCCCGCTTGACCGCCGTTGTCTCCACGAGCGTTATCGGATATTGCCTCTGTTTAATGTTTGTCTTCTATAGCGCCCCCGACCTCGCGATGACGCAGTTTACGATTGATACGTTAACGACGGTATTGTTCGTACTCGTTTTGTATAAGCTCCCTCCCTTCATCAATTTCATGAACCGGGGCGTGGTTATCCGGGATGCAGTCGTAGCGCTGGGCTTCGGCATCATCATTTCTATGATTGTGCTACGCGTACTTTACGAGCCTGTCACGACCGACATCAGTGATTTTTACGGTGAGAATGCATATATATTGGCGAAGGGTAAAAATGTCGTCAACGTGATATTAGTAGATTTTCGAGGGCTAGACACCATGTTTGAGACCGTTGTGTTAGCGGTCGCGGCATTGGGGGTTTATAGTTTAATCAAGTTACGTTTAAAATCCTCGGAGAAAGAGTAGGAGGCCCCGAGTTAAGAGATTTAATACGGCACTCCGGGTGCTTAGGTTATAAAATAGGAGAAAAAAAATGAAGAGTATAATATTACAAACAGCTACGCGGTATTTACTACCCATCCTATTGTTGTTTTCGTTTTTCTTACTCCTCCGTGGTCATTATTACCCCGGAGGCGGTTTTGTAGGTGGATTAGTCGCATCCATTGCATTTGTCTTGCACAGCTTCGCCAATGGCACAGAGAGTACGATGAAAATCCTTGGATACAAACCACTTTCATTGATCCCAATCGGATTAGCAACCTCGACGGTAAGCGTTACGGTTCCCTTATTGTTTGGCCTTCCGCCTATGACTGGACTATGGTTTGAAGAACCTATACCAGTTATTGGGATGATTGGTTCCGCGCTGTTCTTCGATATCGGGGTATATTTGGTGGTCATAGGCGTCGTATTAACTATTCTGTTTACCATTGCTCTAAACGATTGACATGGAATTATTATTGGTTTTGGTATTAGGTCTACTGTATGCTGCGGGTATATATCTTGTTCTTCGTAGGAGTATGGTGAGGTTATTATTAGGCATTATGTTGTTAAGTAACGGGGCTAATGTTTTAATTTTCGTGATCGGAAATATTACGAAAGGGAGCCCCCCGGTAATCGGTAGTATGGAAAAAGTTTTTCAGGAGGTATACGCCGATCCTATTCCACAAGCATTAATACTCACCGCCATTGTGATTAGTTTTGGTTTAACTTCTTTTGCTATTGTGCTGTTAAAGCGCGTTTACGCATTAGTAGATTCAGACGATCTGGACGATTTAAATACACCTGAAGAAGAAGACATATGATAGACAACCATATTTTAGCACCTATTTTTGTACAGCTGTTTACAGCAATCATTCAGCTCATATGCTGGCGAAAGACGGTCACCCAACGTTACCTCAGCGTGGGAGGAAGTTTGATCGGGCTTATGGTTGCCTTTCGTCTTTTTGGACGCGTGCAGGAAAGTGGCATACTCACCATGAACGCGGCAAACTGGGACGCTCCCTTCGGGATTGTTTTTGTGGCCGATATGCTAAGCGTGACCTTGGTCCTGCTTACATCAATCGCTTGCTTCGCGGTATCCCTTTTTTCGTCGGTTGGGCTTAGCAGACAACGGATGCTTTATGGTTATTTCCCCATTTTTCATTTTCTTATCATGGGACTGCACGGTGCATTTCTGACAGGGGATATCTTCAACTTATATGTATATTTTGAGGTCATTATTATATCTTCCTTTGTGTTAATGACCCTAGGGGGTAGAAAAGCGCAGTTAGAAGGAGCAGTTAAATACATGGCGATGAATATTCTGGCGTCCATGTTCTTTCTAACCGGAATCGGCATGCTGTATGGGATTACCGGGTCGCTCAATATGGCAGATCTGTCTATTAGAATCCAGGAAGTACAAAATAAGGCACTAATAGGCATCACATCCTGCTTTTTCCTAATTGGTTTTGGCATTAAGTCTGCAGTATTTCCATTGTATTATTGGCTTCCCTCCTCCTATCATACTCCCCCCTCTGCTGTTGCTGCAACTTTTGGGGGACTGTTGACAAAAGTGGGAATTTATGCTATGCTGCGTGTATTTAGCCTGATCTTCGTCCCCGACGATTTCATCCGAACATTATTGATGGTCATCGCCGTATTCACTATTTTGACCGGAGCGCTCGGAGCATTGATCAAAACGAATATACGTCGCTTTTTCTCTTATCTTATTGTCTGCCATATAGGCTTTATGATGGGCGGCATCGCTATGTTCAGCAAGGTCGCCTTGATGGGCGCGGTATTCTATCTGATACACGACATAATGGTCAAAACCAATATGTTTTTAGTAGCCGGACTTATTCGTCAGCTTGGAGGCACAATGGATATGAGCAAACTGGGCGGATTATACCGCAACTATCCAAAAATATCACTTCTCATTGCCATCGTCTTATTCTCTTTGGTAGGCATACCGCCATTATCGGGATTCTGGCCAAAAGTATTTCTCTTCCAGGAAGCCTTCGCTCAGCATCAATATTTTTACGTGGCTGCGTTGATCATCGGAAGTTTTATAACGCTGTATGTTATTGCCAACATGTGGGTACAAGTATTTTGGAAAAATATCCCTCCGTCAGCGGAGACGGAGAATCTGTTTGCTCCTATGCCTCCCTACAAAAAAATCCTGATGGTACTGCCTATCGGACTAATGGCTCTTGTAACACTCTATATAGGATTAAATGCGGAAGCTATCGTAAAAATAGCAGATATAATATCGACACAGTTAATAGACCCCTCGGCATATATTGATGCTGTTTTGGGAAATAAAACGGATTAAGATATGATTAAGAATTTTTTAATGAACCTGCTGCTTGCCGGAATATGGATAGCACTTACCGGTTCACTGTTTTACACCAACTTTATATTTGGTTTTATGATCGGGTTCTTTATCCTCTGGGTTATGAACCGCAACGAAACGGATCAGCGGTATTTCTATCGGGTTCCGAAGATTATCGGTTTTGTTTTCTACTTTCTATACGGAATCCTGAAAGCGAACGTCCAAGTTGCATTTGATGTGATTACGCCGAAATATTTCTTCAAGCCGGGCATTGTCAGGTATCCAATGAGTGCCAAGACAGACTTCGAGATCAGCCTGCTCACGACCATGATTTCCCTTACGCCTGGCACACTCATCGTCGATATCAGTGATGACAAAAAGACAATTTATATCCATGTAATGTATCTAACAGACCCAGAAGCATTTGTCAGACAGACACAATCGGGTTTAGAGAGAAGACTATTAGCGATTTTAAGATGATTACACTAGAAGCCTATTTCGATTACGTTATCCTCCCGATATTATCTATCTCTGTCATGCTGGTATTTGTCCGGCTGTTCAGGGGTCCATCTTTGGTCGATCGTGTGATTGCGCTTGACTTGATCATCACAATCGGTATCGGGATTATAACCGTATATAGCATCCGTTCTAACCAGGAGGTTTTTTTGGATGTCGCTATTATTCTTGCCCTGATTGCCTTCTTAGGCACAGTGGCCTTCGCTTACTATATAGAAAAACAAAAAAAATGATTGATATTATATTAGCGTTCATAAGCACTGTTGGTGTACTTTCCATCCTATTCGCATCGATTGGAATAATGCGTATGCCAGACTTCTATTTGCGTCTGTCAGTAACAGTCAAAGCCTCTACTTTAGGAGTAGGCTTGCTGCTCATCTGTGCAGCAATCATGTTCCCCGATATGTCTGTAACGACCAAAGCCATTGCTATTATTTTCTTTCTGATTATTACCGCTCCAATTGGTGCTCACATGATCGGCAGAGCGGCTTATTTTACCGGAACACCACTTTGGAAAGGTACGATCATTGATGAGCTCGCCGGCAAGTACAACAAAGAAACACACGAACTGGAAAGCGATGGGAATGACACCGAAGGTGATAATAAAGATCAAGCACCTAACGTCGCTAAGACCGATGAAGAAACGGAATAGGGGTTAGGCCTTCGTTTCTGTATTAAAAAACAATACAAACGGGCGTTGATACTTCAATCTGTTTGCCTGTGTCCTTTAGCTCTCCAGTTTCTTGACTACGTTCAAAAATCGTAATATTATTTGTTTGCTGATTTGCAACGAGCAAAAAACGCCCATCAGGAGAAATATTGAAGTTCCGAGGTCCCTCCCCCCCTGTTGCATATACTTTTTTCCGTTCCAGCTTGCCCGAATTGTCTATTGCGAATAGCGTAATGGTATTAGCATCACCACGATTAGATGCATAGAGAAACTTTCCGTCAGCTGAACGCTTAATTTCCGCCGCGCCATTATCTCCCTCGAAACCATCTTCATTAATAGAAACGGTATCGACTAACGCCCAGTTTCCGTCAACATTTTCATAATGAGCAATCTTGGCTGCCATTTCCAATAGAACATACATGTTTTGTCCGTTCTCGTCAAATACCAAATGACGCGGTCCTCCTCCTGCCGGGGTTGATAGGTAACTTTCTTCCACCAGCCTATAATCATCATTCGTTTTATCTAACCGATAGATGGTGACCTTATCCGTACCGAGATTTTGTACATATACACGATGCTCATCCGGGCTAAAGAAAGCAGAGTGCACATGTGAGGCTTCTTGCCTTTCTTTGTTCGGCCCGGCTCCTTCTTGTTGGATATGCTGTATCTGCTCAATACCACCATTTTTATCGAGTCGGTATACCGACAAGGAACCTCCACCATAATTCGACACAACAGCAAGAGGGTGGCGCTTACTAACGGCAACGTGACACGGAGAAGCTCCGTCGGTAGGGATAGCGTCAACAAAAGACAAGGCATCCCCGTCAAAGGTAAAAGAGGACAGCGAGGCCGTAGTATCTCCTATCTCGTTAACAGCATATAACATATCTCCCTTTGCTGACCTCGCTAAAAAGGAAGGATGCTCACTAGCCGTCGACGAGTACATCGTTGCATCTCCGGTGTTCATGTCAAACATATACAGATAGATACCTTGACTGCCTGCATGGGTGTATGTACCGATAAACATGGGAATCTCCTGTGCTATCGAACATTGGACTAAACAACTTAACATAAATATCATTGCTGCTCTCATTATTATTGTGTTAATGAAGTATATCGCTAAATTACACATTTTAGCACGTGAAATACCCCCCTTTCATTTTTTAACATTTTTAACAAATTAACGAGCAAAGTTTTAGTACTTTTGACAACAAAGTATTTTACCAAGATTAGCCGAGAAGAAAATCGATACAAACTCGCTATTTATGGTAATTTTGTACTGCACAGAGGCAACGTTTATGATGAAGAAATATATAAGTTTACTGGGTATAGCAATCGCAACCATCTTTGGTTTGCAATCGGTGTATGGTCAAGGGAGATTAGTAGACCGTGTAGTCGCTACTGTGGGTTCCAGCATTATCCTGCAATCCGATGTAGAAATGCAGTATGCGCAAAACCTTGCTCAAGGAATGAAGCCGGATGACGATTTCAAATGCTATATACTCCAACAATTAGTTACACAAAAGCTGTTGTCCCAACAAGCTGCGATCGACTCTATCGAAGTGGCCGAAGCAGAGGTGGACGATAACCTGAACAGACGGATGCAGATGATGGTGAGACAAGCAGGCGGAAAAGAGCGGTTGGAGGAGTTTTTGAATCGTTCACTTCTGCAATATAAGGAAGAGATGCGTCCCAATATTGCCGAACAGCTTAAGGCACAAAGAATGCAACAGACCATCGTTTCTAAAATCGCCGTTACGCCCGCAGAAGTAAAACAATATTTTGAAAGCCTAGATCAGGATAGCCTTCCTTATTTTAACACGGAAGTGGAGATTGGTGAGATTGTTATCAAACCCGAATTAACAAAAGAAGAAAAAGAGCAATTTAGAAATAAAGCCGAGGGGTATAGGCAACAAGTTTTAAACGGCTCGGACTTTGGAACGGTGGCGCGCTTGTATTCGGAAGATGGTTCCGCTCCGTATGGTGGAGAGCTAGGTTTTGCCACTCGTGACAGCTATGTTAAAGAGTTTTCAGCGATGGCTTTCAAACTTAAAGAGGGAGAAGTTTCGCCTGTTTTCGAAACACAATTTGGCTTTCATTTCTTACAGGTCTTACAGCGGCGCGGCGAGGAAGTGAATGTACGTCATGTCCTTATAAAAAAGAAACCTACATCAGCCAGCTTGCAGCGCGCCAAGGCAAAAATCGACAGCATTTACGATAACGTAACCGAAGGGAAACTAACATTTCATTCGGCAGCAGTCCTGCATTCAGACAACAACGAGACTAAATTTTCTGGAGGGATGATTACCAATCAGGAAGACGGTTCTCCCCTAATCCAAATAGATCGACTGGACAAAGAGACATTTACCGCGATTGACCCATTGGGAGTGGGGCAATATTCTAAATCTTTCCTTTCTGCAGACCAGACAGGTGAACAGGTATATAAATTCATCTATCTCAAATCACGTATAGCACCGCATAAAGCAAATTTAGAGCAAGATTTTGCTAAGATACAAGAAGCAGCCAGTCAAGATAAAGTCAACAGAACACTTAGCGAATGGTTCGAACAACGCAAGGTGGGCACCTTTATTGACATCAAAGAAGATTTCCTAACATGTGACGAGCTGAAACTTTGGTTGAATAATACAGACGGCGTTATCGCTCAAACATCATTTCCATTATAACCCGCCACTGATAATCGTCTTTTAATTGCCAAACGCGGATATAGTTAAATTTAACGACTTTTTCTTTAGACCTCACGGTCGCTGTTCCAGAAGTGTAAGCATATTCTCCGCTATAAGCACGGCCAACACCAGATGGATCTGTTGTAATTTCGATTCTCTTTTTCTTTAGAAAAGCAAGTACATTTTTCTTACCTTCTATCTCTGTCGTCCATGGGTAGTAATAACGTACGTCATCTGCTAGAAATTCATTGAAGGCCGTTTCATTATTTGCTTTCAAAATCGTGGAAAACAATTCGTCACTTTGTGTTACTACTTCTTCTCTTTGTTGCAAACGAACCTTCGAGCGATGTTTTAGGTACCAGGAATCGTCAGGTTCGTAGTATACCAAATCCGATTTCGGCCCTTTTCCAAAATTCTCGACTTCCGCTCTTATGTGCACTTTCCAATTCCCCCTCTTATCACGACGCCACACCGTAAGATACTGTCCATATCTTTTAATCGCACCTACCTTTTGAAACTCCATCGGTCCAGATGTAATCCCCCAATCCAAACTTTTCGAAACCGACGCAAAATTTGGCTCCCAGGACATGATATCCGGAATATTCGGCCGATTATTCAAGTAATTTAATGCGTTTACCGGTGATGGAACATACAAGGTAGATTCTTTGTCCACGATAGACATAAACGCTTTGTGCGGATTCTCTCTTTTCGCAATACTAGAGGCCGTCCGGTCAGCCGTAATCAAGCTTCCCACTTTATCAGGTAACTGTGCTTGGCCATCAACGAATGCCATGCTGAATACTAACGTAACTATTAATGAGTAGATTTTTGTCAAGTTCATTTACACAATTTTGCCGTTTTACAATCAAATCTTATTCCAAAGCGTTCCATCCTTACTATCTTTTAGTTGAACGCCAATAGACTGGAGATCTTCACGGATGCGATCTGATGTCGTAAAATCCTTATTTTTCTTTGCTTCATCGCGCAGATTGATGATAATCTGCATCAAACCTTCTGTATCGTCGGTGTCGCCCGCTAGCGCATCATTCCTCAGCCCCAATATATCTACTACGAACACCTGCATAAACGATTTAAGCTCGTCCAGCGTCACTTGATCCATCGCCATCTTACCGTCGTATGCCGCATTGATAAAGCGGACTGCTTCAAACAATTCGGCGATGAGTACCGGTGTATTAAAATCGTCGTCCATCGCCTTATAGCATCGCTTTTTCAATAAGGAGAGATCAAATCCGCCGTTATTTTTATTCGATGGCTTTATCTTTTCTAACAATGTAATCGCACTCATCAAACGCTTATATCCCTTATCTGCAGCATCCAATGCCTCATTGGAAAAATCCAATGTGCTACGGTAATGTGCCTGCATCATGAAAAAACGAACGGACATAGGTGAATATCCTCGATCTAATAGGGGGTGATTGCCTGTAAACAGTTCATGAGGCAAAAAGCCATTTCCGGCAGATTTCGACATCCGTGCACCGTTCACGGTCAGCATGTTCGTATGCATCCAATATTTTGCAGGCTGGACGTGATGGCAGGCTTCCGATTGAGCTATTTCATTGGTGTGGTGTGTAGCGGCGAGATCCATTCCGCCACCGTGGATATCGAACTGAGCACCGAGATACTTGCTGCTCATTGCCGAACATTCGATGTGCCAGCCTGGGAAACCGACACTCCAAGGGGCCGGCCAACGCATAATATGTTCTGGTTTCGCCTTAATCCATAGGGCAAAATCCAAACGTCCGTTCTTTTCGTCCTGTCCACCCAATTCCCGTGTATTGTTTAGAAGGTCTTCCAGCTTCCGGTTAGTTAAAATCGTATAGTCATGTTCTTTTACATATTTCTCTACATCGAAATACACCGTACCGTTGACCTCATAAGCATAACCATTGTCGATAATGCGTTGCACCATCTCAATTTGCTCCAGGATATGTCCGGTTGCCGTCGGCTCGATGCTAGGTGGTAAGGTATTAAAAAGACGTAACACCTCGTGAAAACCTAGCGTATACTTCTGCACAATTTCCATAGGCTCCAACTGTTCCAATTTTGCCTTTTTGGAAAATTTATCATCTCCTTCATCCCTGTCACCTTCTAGATGCCCCGCATCCGTGATATTTCTTACGTATCTTACCTTATATCCTTGGTGTAGCAAGTAACGAAAGATCATGTCAAAAGACACAAATGTGCGGCAATTTCCTAAATGCACATCGCTATACACCGTCGGACCGCAAACATACATGCCTACGAAAGGCGGGTTAAGGGGTTCAAATTTTTCTTTTTTTCGGGTAAGGGTGTTATAAAGAACAAGATTAGGTTCCATAAAAATCTATAATCAGCTTACTTTTGTCTAAAATATATTTGAATAGGTACTCCAGTAAAATCAAAATGTTCGCGCAATTTATTCTCGATAAACCGCTTATACGGCTCTTTGATATATTGCGGTAGGTTACAGAAAAACGCGAACATCGGCGAGCGCCCAGGTAGTTGCGTTATATATTTGACTTTGATATACTTTCCTTTGATAGCTGGCGGCGGGTAGTGCTGAATTATCTCCAACATAACATCATTTAGCTTCGAGGTCGCTATTTTTTTTGTTTTATTGGCGTATACCTCCATAGCTTTTTCAACGACCTTATAAATACGCTGTTTTTCCGTTACCGAAGTAAAAATAATCGGCACGTCGGTAAATGGAGATATTTTCTCCCGAATACGGGTCTCAAATTCTTTTGTAGTCTTGTGATCTTTTTCGATGGTATCCCATTTATTGACCACGATAAGGACACCCTTTTTGTTTTTTTCCGCCAAGTGGAAGATGTTAATATCTTGCGATTCAATGCCATCATTGGCATCCAGCATCAGAATAATAACATCGGAATCCTCCAGTGCTTTAATAGTCCGCATAACGGAGTAGAACTCGATATCTTCATTCACTTTATTCTTTCTCCGGAGCCCAGCCGTATCGATAAGCAAAAACTCGTTACCAAATTGGTTATAATGGATACGGATAGAGTCCCGGGTAGTACCCGCAATATCGGTCACAATATTTCTCTCCTTACCTAACAACGCATTCGTCAACGAAGATTTTCCTACATTCGGACGACCGACAATAGCTAACTTCGGCAAGGCGACATCTTCCTCCTCTTCCTCTTCCGGAAAATGAGACACCACGGCATCCAACAACTCTCCGGTACCCGACCCTGTTATAGAAGATATATTATAAATTTCACCCAACCCGAACGCATAAAATTCTGCTGATTCATGGGTTCTTCTAGCATGATCTACTTTATTGGCGACTACGTAAACTGGCTTCGACGCACGACGGAGTAAATCAGCAATTTCATCGTCTAGATCCGTAATACCGGTGGTCACATCCACCATAAAAAGGACAACGGATGCTTCCTCGATAGCGATATGCACCTGTTCACGAATAGCCTCTTCAAAAACATCGTCCGAGCCCTGAACAAATCCGCCCGTATCAATAACCGTAAATTTCTTCCCTATCCATTCCGCCATTTCATAATGGCGATCACGCGTAACACCGCTGAAATCATCAACGATTGCCTTTCTACTTTCTGTTAAACGGTTAAATAACGTCGATTTCCCCACGTTAGGGCGACCAACAATTGCCACAATATTTGCCATATTTATTTTATACAAGCGGTGCTCAAGATTGATATACTCGCTTAAGCACCGTCACGTTTCTATCTTTTTGTAAGGTTACAAAGTTACATAAAATAGATGGCATTATAATGCTACCCTTAACTAAGGCAAACTATCAAAATCGATATCCGGTGCCTCCTTTGGTGGATTAATCGAAAAACTACTATTTGGAGCAACGACTTCGGAGAAAAAGGCGCCATTTTGCAAATAGAAATGATCATTTTCAACCCCGCCTATCGCGTCTATACGCTGTTGAGCCTTATAGGTCGCGTCGACAGTAAATTTAGCCGATTGGATGGGCAGCCAATTGCCTGCCGCGGTTCTTACCCATCGGTTAGCAAATAAAACACGTCGGCCAAGATGTCCGTTATCGGGATTAAAATTTTCCAGAAAGCTATGAAAACCTGTTAAATATTTTGAAATCTCAGGTCGCTTCCAACTGGCGATTAGGTTCCAACCGCCTCTATCTTCCAAATAAATCCAAGCTGTAAAATCGGTTGAACCGGCATTATCCGGCTGTCCTTTAAGCAAAAATTTATACGGTTCTCCTGCTTTCCAATTATATTTCAGATAGCTCTGGCCGCCCGAACCTTCATTGCCAAACTCACCGGTATAAACCCCATCGCCTTTCTTGTTTAGGCCGATACGTAGATGTGGTGGAATTTCTTCCGGATTATCGGTATTATACGGACTCCAAACAGAAAATAACACTCTCCTTTCGGTGGCAGAGTTAACCTGTATACCGAAGTATCCCTCGCTAAAGCCATTGCTCATAAAATAGGAACCTATGGCATCTTCACCAGTAGGTACAGTCAGTTCACCATAATAATATTCGACAGGATCGGTTGTCGGAATCGTGTAGGCCATGTGACAAGAAGGCCCTCGTCTTGCCCAATAGTAATAGTCTGGGTCATTAGCGTATAAAATAGCGGTGGTCGACTCGCCTCCCACTAATATATGCGATAAGTCAGCAAAATATTCGCCTGTCTTCGTTAATCCCTGCAAATCTACCTTAACATAACCCGAATCTACATCGAAATAGCCTACATGGTAGGTTTCGTAGTCGGCACTGGACAGCGTTACCTTTTTAGAAACGTCGTTAACCGATACACGTACGGTACTGGAATTCTCTGCTGGAGCAACTTTAGCACGCAATTTCATATAGAGGCGACCAGCCTGTCCTACACGAAAATAAACACTGGAGATAGTCTCGGCGTTTGTCCAGTTTGCCAATCCATTCGCTGTTATCATTTCAGTGGCACGCTCAGGCTTATTGGTAAGAAAAGCGTTTCCCGCTAAGGGCACCTCAAACAGCGTTGAGTCAGCTAATTCCACTTTATCATTTATCGCGTCCTCTTTTGTCTTAGAACAAAAAGATAGTAAAACCACACACAAACTCAGTAATGTAAAGGTTTTAATCGTTCTTATTATCTGCATACTATTCTCTTTTACAGTAAACATAATCAGTTTCTTTCAGAAGAAAGCAGCGGCGAGCACATCAAACGTTTGCACAATATGACATCGCATAAAAACAAAAAAGGGAATCTTCACGGATTCCCTTTTTTAACTTGATAATATATCTTATCCATTTGATAACGCTGCTGCACCAGAGACAATCTCTGTCAACTCGGTTGTAATAGCAGCTTGCCTTGCCTGGTTGTAAGACAACTTTAACGCTTTAAGTAACTCACCTGCATTTTCAGTTGCTTTATCCATAGCTGTCATACGCGCGCCGTGTTCAGATGCGTTAGAATCTAAAACCGCTTTATATAGTTGCGTTTTGATGGCTTTGGGGATGAGCTCTTCAATAATTCTTTCTTTGGACGGCTCTATAATATAGTCCGTTTCGGCAGTTACCTCGGTTTCCGGTTTGTCCTGAGGTACTAACGGTAACAGTTGTTCGGTGGTCAGCACCTGAACAGCCGCGTTGCGAAACTCGTTATACACGACTTCTACCCGATCAATGTTTCCAGCTTTGAACTCCTGCATAGCATATTCCGTCACCTGGGACACATTCAAAAAGTTAAGGTCGCTATACAATTCATTATAATTACCAATAACGTTAAACCCGCGCTTTTGAAAAAAATCGTGTCCTCGCTTACCGATGGCTATAATGCTTAGGTTACCTCGGGCATGTTGTTCAGCATATTTACCGAAAATCAGGCTATTAGCTGTTTTGATCGCGTTTGCGTTAAATGCTCCCGCCAAACCCCTATTGGAAGTCAACACAATAACCAATACCTTTGTGGGTATACGATCTTGTGTATAGGGTGAATCATTCCCTTCAACAGAAGCAGAAACTTGTGCCAGAATATCCCTTAATTTGTTGGCATAAGGGCGTAACTGTACGATAGCGTTGGTGGCACGCTTCAATTTCGCCGCAGCCACCATTTTCATGGCTTTGGTAATCTGTTGCGTTGATGTTACCGAACTAATCCGGCTTCTTACTTCTTTTAAATTTGCCATTCTTTTTTTAGTAGTTAGGCGTTAGAAATTAGAAGTTAGATTTCTATATAGTTCCTAACTCCTAATTCCTAGCTCCTAAGAATCTAATACTTTGACGCTAATTCCTTAGCTACTTTTTCCAAAACATCTGTTAACTCATCCGTAAGTTTGCCGGCTTTGAAAGCTGCTAAAACTTCTGGATGACGTTGCTCCAATTGTGTCAAGAACTCTGCTTCAAACTGACGAACTTTATCTACTGGAACAGCACGAAGCAATCCTTTTGTACCGGCATAGATAATGGCGACTTGTTTCTCTACCGAAACAGGCGAATATTGGCCTTGTTTCAAGATTTCAACGTTACGGATACCTTTATCCAATACCGCTTTAGTCGCCGCATCTAAGTCGGAACCGAACTTAGCGAAAGCTTCCAATTCACGGAACTGCGCTTGATCGAGCTTCAACGTTCCAGATACTTTTTTCATTGGTTTAATCTGCGCGTTACCACCTACACGTGAAACGGAGATACCTACGTTAATCGCCGGACGTATACCTGCATTGAACAAGTTCGATTCCAAGAAAATCTGACCATCGGTGATAGAGATAACGTTTGTAGGAATATACGCCGAAACGTCACCGGCCTGTGTTTCAATAATCGGAAGTGCTGTCAATGAACCGCCACCTTTAACCAAGTGTTTGATAGATTCAGGCAAATCGTTCATATTGCGCGCTATATCGTCTGATGCATTGATTTTCGCTGCTCTCTCCAATAGACGGGAGTGCAGATAGAACACGTCACCAGGATAAGCCTCACGACCCGGTGGACGACGCAATAACAATGATACTTCACGGTACGCTACCGCCTGTTTCGACAAATCATCATACACGATCAACGCTGGGCGACCCGTATCGCGGAAAAACTCACCAATTGCAGCACCAGCCATTGGCGCGTAAAACTGCATCGGAGCTGGATCTGCGGCTGAAGCAGCAACGACAACGGTGTAAGCCATCGCTCCGTTTTCCTCCAACACACGTACGATGTTCGCTACCGTTGAATTTTTCTGCCCTACGGCAACATATATACAGAATACAGGTTCACCTGCATCGTAAAACTCCTTTTGATTCAAGATCGTATCGATACAAACCGCTGTTTTACCTGTCTGACGGTCACCGATAACCAACTCACGCTGACCACGACCCACTGGAATCATCGCATCGATCGCCTTGATACCAGTTTGTAACGGTTCAGTCACAGGCTGACGGTAGATAACACCCGGTGCTTTACGCTCAATTGGCATTTCGTACGTCTCGCCTGCTATAGGTCCTTTACCATCCATAGGTTGACCCAATGTATTTACAACACGACCTAACATGCCTTCACCTACTTTAATAGATGCGATCCGTTTGGTCCGTTTAGCGGTATCTCCCTCTTTAATCTCGTCCGAAGAACCCAAAAGAACGACACCCACGTTGTCTTCTTCCAAGTTTAATACAATACCTTCTAATCCATTATCAAATTCAACCAATTCACCGGACTGAACTTTAGTTAAGCCGTATATACGAGCAATACCGTCACCAATGGTAAGTACGGTACCCACTTCCTCTAGTTCGGCTTCTGATTTAAAGCCCGACAATTGCTCTCTAAGAATTGCCGAAACTTCATCTGGTCTTACCTCTATCATTGTTATTATTATAAGGGGTTTTTGATTCTATTTCAATTTAATACCAAGGATTATACACCTTGTGCTGCAAAATGCTTTTCTAATTTACTCAGCTTACCAGCAATACTTGAATCGACTTGCCTGTCTCCTACACGTACTGTAAAGCCGCCGATCAACGATGGATCTACGACATTTTTAAGAATAACCGTTGCATTGATTTCCGCTGCGATTATCTCTTGAAGCGCCGCCAGATTTACTTCGGAAAGAGCCGTCGCCGACGTCACCGAGGCATTCACTATCCCTTTTGCTTCGTTATATTCACGAACAAACTCTTGCGCAATATCCAATAAGATAGCTGCACGTCCTTTGTTCACCAATAGGTAAAAGAAAGAAAGTATGGTAGAATTGATTTTCCCGTCGAAAATCGCTGCTAGGATGGCACGTTTCTTATCACCTTTAATAATCGGATTTTTAAGGACAGCCAACAGCTCGGAATTAGACTTCAACACCGAAATCACACTTTCCATATCCTCCTTCACGGCATCTAATTGTCCTTGTTCCTGCGCTAAGTCTAATAAGGATTTAGCGTATCTGGATGCAACTGTAAAAATTGACATATTTTTAGTTTAAAATCTGAACAACCAGTTAGTTTAACTTCACATCTTTCAGTAAGTCACTTACAAAAGCGTCTTGTTTACCCTGATCTTCAAATTCTTTTGTTAAAACTTTACGGGCGATATCCAAAGATAAAGAAGAAACTTGATTTTTAACCTCAGCCAAGGCCTTGTTTTTCTGCTCTTCGATTTCTCTTTTTGCTTGCTCCAATATCTTTTTGCCAGAAGCTTGTGCTTCATCTTTCGCATCAGCGACAATCTTATCTTTCAGTTCTTTCGCCTCTTTTAAGATATTATCCCGCTCAACACGTGCTTCTTTTAATAACTGTTCATTCTCATTGGTTAGACGAGCCATCTCCAGTTTCGCCTTTTCTGCCGAATCTAGCGCGTTTTGGATGTTTTCTTCTCTTTCTTTAATTGCTTTTAGCACGGGCTTCCAAGCAAATTTACCCAACAAGAATAACAGGATCAAGAAGCTAATGGTGTGCCAAAAAATCAGACCAATTTCGGGAATTAATAAATCCATATTATAATGCTATATATGACGTTTAAAGTTTTTCTTTTTTAACTATTGATTTCCTCTATGCATATCCCTTACTGGATGAAGAGAAAAGTAAACTTATGTAAGTTTGGATAAATAAAAGAACCCGAAGTGGCAACCCCAAAACAGGTTCTTTTAGTCCTTTACGTTTCTTGAGGCTATTATGAAGCGATCAAAGAAACAACTACTGCAAATAGAGCAACCGCCTCGATAAAGGCAGCAGCGATCAACATGGCAGTTTGGATTTTTGAAGCAGCTTCAGGTTGGCGCGCGATAGATTCCATTGCAGAACCACCGATTTTACCAATTCCTAATCCAGCTCCGATAGCAGCTAAACCTGCTCCAATTGCGGCTAATGTACCAGTCATAGTTTTAAAATATATATTAGTTGAAAAATTATTCCGTTAATCTATTATTAATGTTCGTGATGTTCTTCGATAGCCATACCGATGAACAACGCAGAAAGAATCGTAAAGATAAACGCCTGTATAAAAGCAACTAACAATTCGATCAAGCTGATAAAGATAGTAAATATAACCGAGCCTCCGGCTACAGCACTTGCGTTAAAAATAAACGGTAAACACAATAGAGATAACACCAAAATGTGCCCCGCAGTGATGTTTGCAAACAAACGAATCATTAACGCAAAAGGCTTCGTAAACACACCAATAATCTCCACAGGGATCATAAGAGGCTTCAACCACCAAGGTACCGGTGGATTAAAGATATGTCCCCAGTAATATTTGTTCCCGTTAAATAAAATAATCAATAGCGTAATGACTGCAAGCACCATCGTCACGGCAATATTTCCTGTTACGTTGGCAGAACCAGGAAAGAACGGCACTAACCCCAACATATTCATAAACCATATAAAAAAGAATACGGTTAATAAATAAGGCATAAAGCGCTCATATCGATGTCCTAGATTTGGAATGGCAATTTCATCCCGCACAAAAAGGATAATCGGTTCCATAAAAGACTGTATGCCTTTTGGTGCTTTTCCCGCATTTTTCTTATATCCCCTCGCAACCGAAAAGAATACCAGAATCAAGACGATGAATCCTAAAAAGATACTGAATACGTTTTTTGTAATAGAAAAATCTAATGGACGTTTATTTGTAGCATGATGTTCTTCATCATATACAATATAAGAACCGTGATCATTTGCTTGATCCGCCGCATAGTAAATCTTACCGTGATATTTTACGAATTGCTGTCCTTTTTTCTCAACGATACGGGTACCATCGTCATTCCGCGCAAATTCACTAGAGCAAAACGTTACCAACCCATTTTCTGTATATAATATAACAGGCAAGTAAATACCTACCCACTTTGATTTACCTTCTGGATCACCGCCAAAAAAGGTAAACTCGTGCGAATCACCTATGTGATGGAAAATAAAAGCTGTAATGTCAAAACCCTTCTTCTCGTGTGCATGGTCATCCGCTGTTTCGGCATGCTGTTCCGGTGCAGATGTGGTATTTAAAGAGGAGGCAAACGAAGAGAAAGAAGCTAGAAAAACGCACAAAATCATCAAAGTTCTGATTTTGGCTGAAGTTAAAAAGTGGCTTATTTCCATCTATACAATATTTTTAGCTATTTTATTTTGCGCCGCAAGTTACGCAACAAAATGATAACTTCAAAGCAGGACATTAATAAATATATACAAAAAAAATTCAGTCCTAACAACACCTTATTTTCGACTTTAACTCCATATAGAAAAACCATAAAAATACCCAGCGATACCAGCATTTTTATCATGACACCACCGAGAATGGCATACACGCCAAGTTCCGGATTACTATGTATTCCAAGGTACGAGACGGCATACGCAAATACCGTAACCAAATACAACAATATACAAAGTGGCACAAAAGTGCTATCTAAAAAACGGAGATCTAACGACTGCTGCATTATATACGCACAGCCAAACACGAATGCGCTTCCTAACAATAGCTTCCAGGCAAACTGCCCCGTGGCTTTTAATATTTCCAATGTCTTATTAATTTATCTTCCGTTCTTCCCCATACGTTGCACCTGCACAATAAGCTGATATAAGGAAATCAACACCTCGAACAAGGTCAGCCCTATTGTCCACCAGTTTTTTTCTACCGTATACTTTTCATCCAGCCAGCTTCCGAGCCAGTAACCCGCAAAGATAGTCGCTAACATCTGGAAGGGCACACCGATCCATGTAGCCATCTTCCTGCGATTTGATTTTTCCATTGTAAAAGATCAACATTCAACTATCTACTTTTAAATGTTCCACTTCCAACACTTTTTGCCCCAACTTTATATCCGGATACGAATAGTCGTCACCGAGTATCATCTTTATCTCCGAAGAAGACTTCCCTTCATTTTTACGCAATACATCCAATAGGACCTCCAGTTTAGGACCATCTATTAAATCTTCCGCTTCCACCTCATTCCCCACAAAATGGATAAGATGCCCATATATCGTGCCCACGACCATATTACGTTTCTGTGCTATGTCCTCCACCGACAAACCGTCCAGAAATAAATCTAAAGAAATAGTCTTTGTATCTTTTTCCGAACCTTCTTCTGCTGTTTCCTTGATTTCACTATCTTTTGTTTTCTCCTGTTGGCTGAACGTCTGCACTTGCTGCGAAAGGTCGCCTTCATGTGTCAATATATCTGCAATCGTAAGACAATGTGCCAACTGCTCCTTCTTACGTCTAAAATCCAACAGTATAGAGCGTAGTTCCTGCACGTATTTTTTAGTGCGCTTCTTCATCTGCCAGGCTTCGATATGCTCCTGCATAGTTAGCAATATCTCTTCGTCGAGTCGAGGTAAGAACCAAGCTACCGCAGCTTTTGTTCGCTCACAGATCTTGCCATAATCCAGTGCCTCCTTATCGCGTAACATCGTATATAATAAGGTCACGAACTTATTCGCTACCTTTTCTTGCTCTTTCAGTATGGAAGAAATATCCGTTAGATAAGCTAAAGCAGCATCTTTACCGTCAATATTTCGGTTTTCCAACGATTCTTTTAGCTCCTCGACACTTTCGACCAGCGTCCCCCAGCGAAAACTCTGCAGTACAATCTGACCCAAATAGTTACGTTGGCACGACTCCAGTATCTTAGCCACCTCTGCACGCGCGATCATCTGTTGCATAAAGTCGACCACTTGGGCGTCTGTCCGGATGGAATGCATCGGAATTTTGGATTTCAACACCAGCCCTTCCAATCCAGTCAGCCTACTTAATGCGACATACACCTGCCCTGCTGCAAACGAGGTGCCGGCATCGATGACGGCCTTATTAAAGGTAAGCCCTTGACTTTTATGGATGGTAATTGCCCATGCGAGTCGCAAGGGGAATTGGGAAAATGTCCCCATGACTTCTTCCTCTATCTTATCTTCGCCTTTATTATACTTATAGCGAATATTTTCCCAAGTTTCACGTCGTACCACGACGTCATCCGAACCATCATTGAACCCCACAATCACTTGGTGACGATCTAAGTTCAGTTCCTTAACCGATCCTATTTTTCCGTTAAAAAATTTCCTATCTTCTCCACTATCATTTTTAATGAACATCACCTGTGCACCTATTTTTAACGGGAGCATTTCATCGGCGGGAAAAGAAGCCTGCTGAAACTCGTCTTTCACGACAGCCCGCACATTATGCATCGTCCCTTTCAATCGCGCCAGTTCCTCCTGGTTAATCGCTTCCGCCAATTTATTATGCGAGGTTAATGTGATATATTGTTCTCCTTCGGCCGGCGAAAAATCGGGTCGGTAGTGCTCATTCAATTTCGCCAAATCCTCTGACGAGCATTTATTATTTCGGATATTATTTAATAAATCAATAAAATAATCATCGTTTTGCCGATATATCTTGCTAAGCTCTAAAATAACGGGAGGATGTTCGCGCAATACTTTGGCGTCAAAAAAGAACGGACTGCGATAATGGTCACGCAGCACCTGCCATTCGTGCTCTCGGACAACAGGTGGCAACTGATAGAGATCGCCGATAAAAAGCATCTGTACACCACCGAACGGACGCATATCCCGACGTACCGACTTCAAGATAACATCAATAGCATCCAACGTATCGGCGCGTACCATAGAAACTTCATCAATAACCAACAGCTCGAGTTCCTGTAGAATAGCCCGTCGTTGCTTGGTGAGCTTAATGGTAGAAAAAAGTCGACTCTTATTATAGATATGGCTATCCTGTTCATTCCATTGTAAGGGAAAATCTTCGATAAATGTCCCGAACGGCAACCAAAAGAGAGCATGAAGCGTTGTTCCTCCAGCATTCATCGCTGCCACTCCGGTAGGGGCAGTAACCGCCATCTTCTTATGCGAGTTCTCCTTGATGTACTTTAAGAACGTGGTTTTACCGGTGCCTGCTTTACCCGTTAGGAACAAATGCTGATTCGTTTGATTCACAAAAGAAACTGCCTGTAAAAAAGCTTCATTTTGTTTATCAAATTTTAACTGTGTCATCGATTTTCTTTTTTGGATTGTCAAGCATGTTACCGAGATTCAAATGTAAGAAAAGTTACGGAGGTCTCGAACATGTATTGCGTAATTTCCAGAAAACTCATAACTTCACCAACAAAACATCACTTATCAACACGAAGCGATATGTCGGAAGAATACGTTAATAAAGGCGAATTATTTAGCCAGATAGAAGAAAAATTAAAAGAACAGGGGTTCACAATTGAACATATAGACCAAACCCGTCCCTGGGGAGGTTTCTTTGTGATCGCTGAGGAACAAGCGCAGCAATTTGCGAACACCTATTTTGATGGACTAGATGTCCAAAACCTCAAAATAGGGGGCAAATTAAGTCCGAAAATCTTAGTCGTTGCCCCCGAGAAACGTCTATCTTGGCAGTACCATCACCGCCGCGCTGAAATATGGCGCGTTACACAGGGCGAAGTTGGAATCATTACCAGTGCTACAGATGAGCAGAATCAACTCAAGAAATTAAAAGAAGGCGACGTTATTCGTCTCTCCCAAGGTGAACGACACCGTTTGATCGGTTTGAAAACTTATGGCGTGGTAGCAGAAATATGGCAGCACACGGATGCCAACAATCCATCTGATGAAAGTGACATCGTGCGGGTAGAGGATGATTTCGGAAGGTAAGTAGCGGCTCGCTACTTACCTCCAAACAATGCTTTAATCGTATCAAAAAAGCTCGGTTTGGCGATGGCTACACCTAATCCAAATGCGCTTTCTTTTCCTATTGCCGCATATTTATCGCGCAGGCTCGGAATATCTTCCACAGGCACTTCTACATTGGAAAGGGGGATGTATTCAATCACTGCCGTAGCGCCATACTTGTCTATTTTTTTCTTTAAACTATATTTGAACAGTTCATAATCTACCTCCATTTGCCGGTTCGTATAGTGATCCTGCACGTCTATCGGTTTATCGGAACGGATAGTAATCGAGTATCGTTCACTATCATACGAATGCCAGAAACTGACATCTTTCAGCACGTAGTCCTTCAAATGGTTTTTCAGGACGTTACCATCATAAAATTTCAGGTATTTACGTCCATCATTACCCAGGAAATATGGTTTATCAATCGTCGCCGTATACAGCGTTACAAAGACATTATTCACCTTATCGTCGTCCACTACGGTCAGTGATGCATCTTTAAATACCTGACGTTTATCATTTCCGTTTTCACTTTCGACAAAATCCATACAACTGAAAACAAAGTTGTTTGTATTGTCTATTACGGCTTTTTTATTCGTGGTCTTCACGTAGCGGCGCATCCCGTTTGCACGACCGTAACGGTACGTAGTTTTCATTGTAATCGTACCCACCTCATCTTTGACATCAAGTGTAATTTCGTCAAAAATCGAAAACTCGAAACTTTTATAAGCTTCGCGCTTCTTTAAGGAACTTTTCGGTTTGATTTCCAGGTAATTCAGAAAACTGATAAACGTGCGGTTCTCCAGCGTCCCGTATTCATCGCGGTAGGTCGCATCCACAAAATAATCTTTCTCTTTGTGGTTTACCTTGACGATGACGTGGTTAAAGTTAAACAACGACGGCAAATAGTATTTTAAATAATAGTCGGCATTGTAATTGACCAATGTAATTGATGAATGAACACCTAAATAATCAAGCACACATTTGAGCAGTACAGTTTTCGCTTTGCAATCCCCTTGTTTGAATGCATAGGTTACCCAAGGATCTTGCGGTTTATGTCCGTGCATTTCCTCTTCATTGTATATATAACGAACATGATTCTGTACGAACTCAATTGCCAACTGAATCTTTGCCTCGATATCGTCACCAAGTGCATCCAGCTTGGCTACCAGATCGGGGGCATATTCCGGTAGCGGTTTAGCTGTCAGCGCCTGTTCATAGTAAGGAACCACCAAATCCAGCAACTCCTCATATGTATACTGTGTGGCAAAGTCTATAAAAGGAAATAGCTCCCGGTTGACGTCTACTGGGTTGAGATAATGCTCATAGCGTAATGAAAACGTGTCTCCCGATCCTACCAACCCTTCTTCTGCAGGCAATAAATCCCCCTGTTCATCACGGAAAAACTGCTTTTTATAAGCAACCGGCTTTGAACGTTTATTTATAAAGTCAAATGCGTAACTTCCATACGCCCAGTATACATCCGGGCTTGACCATACATATTTCGTCAATTCCTTACGCAAGAAATCCTTGTCGGTATAGGTCAGCACACGGGTATCTTCAACGATGATAATGTCATAGAGCCGAACATCCTTAATGCTGATATTTACTTTCTTGGAACTGTTGATAACGCCATCCAGACTCTGCCCCTCGTTATCCAATACTTTGAATTTAGTATCGGGAAGCTTATCGATCAATACCCCATCGCGCACTATTGCAATACGATGGAAGATCATTTGCTCCGACGGATATAATACAAACTCATTAACAGCAGCAAACTCCAGTGTACCCGGTTGTTGCACACTATAGGCCATGCAGTTATATTCCGCATTTTGTGTATCGTCTGTATATTGGATTTTCCGCAGAAAATAGCAATAGTCTTTACCCTCATCATATTGCTGCTGAGAAAAGTCGCTTTCTACAATGTTGGACAACAATTCTTCTTCTGACAATGGAGTCACCCAAGCTGCTGGTTCTCCAATCTTGTATTTTTCTTCTAATTCTTGCTGCATAAAAACTATCGTTCCGGATAAACTTAGAAAAAATGTTCTACATTCACGAACCGAATTTTAAATGAGCTCATGCATGCCTTTAAAAATAAGCAAAAATGCATAATGACTAAATGTAAAAAATCACCAGGAGTACTTCGTTGTTATTAATCACTCCCCATATGTTTTCAGTCGGTACAATCCTTCCAAATAATAATAATCCGCATAGATTAACGGTACATCAACTTCGGAATTGTGCGGCAGGCTCCCGACACAATGCTGCAATAAAAATCCACCATTGGATCCTTTCTCTGCAAAATATGCCGGTCCAGACAAGATTGCCAACGTCTGTTTGGCGAAATCGATATATTTTTTGCCCTGCTCGCCATCGGTGAATTGTCCTAGCTCAAGAAGTGCTGAGGCTGTAATGGCTGCTGCAGAAGCATCTCGTGGGATATAATCTAACTCCCGGGAAGAAAAGTCGACCTCCGATTTATATCCCTCCTGTTTGGCATTGAAATCCCAATAAGGAATTTTATCTTCTGGAAGATTTGGATGGTTGATATAGAAATCCGCCGCGCGTTGTGCTGTCTGCAAAAAGCTAGGCTCCTTTGTTTCACGATACATCATGGTAAAACCATAAATAGCCCATGCTTGCCCTCTTGACCAAGTCGAATTATCCGCGTATCCCTGATTGGTTTGTAGATGGATAGCATGGCCAGCGCTATCGTAATCGACCACGTGGTAAGTGCTATAATCATCTCGAAAATGGTTTTCCATTGTCTTCGTAGCATGGTTGATGGCCACTTCCTTATATTTCGGGTTTCCGGTGAGATCTGATACATAACACAGCATCTCCAAGTTCATCATATTATCGATAATAACCGGATATTTCCACAACGTCTCGCCATCCCATGACGCTTTTTCATTCCATGATTTAATCACACCCACCTTGGGGTCATAGCGCTTCAATGCCGTTTCCGAAGAGTGAATCAGCAAATCCTGGTATTCCTTCCTCTTTTGTTTATCCTCCATGAAACGAATGGCATTGCCATATGCACAATACATCACAAATCCGATATCATGATGTTGATCAAGATCTTTAGCTGCTTCCAGTGCTTCCGTCCAACTTATGGCATCTTTCTTTATATCTCCATTTTGTGTGTGCTCATAGATATACCATAATGCTCCTGGAAAGAAGCCTCCTGTCCAATCCCATTCATCTGTACCAATCACATTACCGTCTCTATCCAAGGTGCGAGGAAAGGCTTGAATACGCTCTCCTGCGGTGCCCAGCACCTTATATTGCTCTTCTGCAACAGCAAAACTTTGTTCTACAAAATCCATTTTTCCGTCCTCATACTGACAACCGAAAAGAGATATTCCTAGTCCTAAGACCAGTGCTAACCGTTTGCTAACTTTATAGATGCCCTTTATTTTATTCATATATATGGTATTATATCAATGATCGTTATTTAATTTATAGTAAAGGTATAAATGCCCTTCTGTTGTATGTTTTTCGCTTTTAAGTTTATCCGATATAGGTATGAACCCCATATGTTGCCGAGACGTGGATCATCCTGTTCTATCGTATCAATGGAAGCGTCAAACGCATTAATATCAAAAACCAACGAATGCTGTCCGGCACCTAAAGATATTACTCCTTTTGAAATCACCGGCTTTTCCGCCACCATGAAATGAATGACATTGGCCGTATTCGCTTGTGGCAGATCGAAATCATCATAAATCACCAACTGACCATTTTTCAGCTTATAGGAACGGAACCATTTATTGACCTGTGCTTCCGCCGGATATGCTCCCGCGATATCCAATTTGAAAACACCCTTTTTCGGATCAAACGATACATCCCTTGATTTATAAGAGGCGCCGAAACGCTGATCATAACCATTAATCTGTGGAAGGTTATGATAGCCGCTCTGCATTGTCCAGATATCGTAACGTTCCTTACTGAAGGTCTTCTTAGTATACGTTCCTACACCCGCATCAATAAACAGGGGTTTCCCATCTTTGTACAAAATAAAACTACCAATATCGTTGTGGTTATGGCTTTCGTTATTGTATCCACCTTTCGCTGCGAAAAAAGTATCCGCATCTTTAAGGTAGAGAAACTCCGTCTCAGGGTACCATTTATACTTATTTTGAGGAAGTTGGGCCTGTTGTTTTTGAAGAGCCGGATAACACACAAAGTTCTCCAGCGTGCGGAAAACATCTCTTCCCTGTACCATATTAGAAAACGACGATTGCTGCTCCGTGAGGTATTTTGCAAACTGCATCATTTCCATACTATGCACGTCTTCGCCATATCGAAAAATCAATAGCGGATCTCCTCCACCTTTGGCTGACGCATCAGCGAAATTGACAACCCAACGGTCTCCCCCGATATATGATTGGGAAATATACTCCCCCATGTCTTTTATCATGGGATGTTCAAATACGGAAACTTTATTCTCTGTAGCGTACGCTAACAATTTAAGGTAATCATAAAGTTTACCGGCGGCGTGCCCCCAATAGGAAGGACCTTCTTCACAGGCGCCGTCAGCCTTCACATAATTGATAAATTGATCCACGGAAGTCATTGTTTTGTAGACGCCCTGCAACTTTCTGTCAGCATCATCTTCGACTAACAAAAGTGCCGTTAACACATTGAAGTTACACCAGGGATTCCAGTTGTTCACGAGCTGATCCTCATCTATTTCCAATGCCTGCCACCACATATCATTCCGTGACAGATAAGGCTCTATTAACCGTTCCTGGATATGGAGCTTGATACGTTGACTGATAATGGGCGTAATCTTATCGAACTCGGGCTGCAGGAAATAGTATATCCACGACATAAACGAGCCTATATCACCGGTCATCAGATCAAAGACATGTGTTCCTTGTTGCGGAAGCGTCCTCTTGGATGATTGAAATGCGGGTAAGTGAGCCGACAACGACCAGGTACTGATTTCGGTCATGTACCACGAGCCGTTGATAATTTGGTCCAAGTAGCGCCCCTTCCCCTCCGCTAACTCCGCTATAACTAAACCCATGAGCGCTTTAAGATTGTCGTTGAGCGGCTTTTCCATAATCACACGAGAGCCAGATCGTTCATATTCCAGATAATCGGTTGCTTTTACGACCTGCCACTCGTAATTCAGGTACTTGTCCCCCTCTTTCAGGAGTTGCTCGTAAAAAGGGCCCACCAATTCATTCCATGCTGTGCGATCAGTGTAGTCGGGATAAGCCACCCAGTCATTACCTGCCGCGAGGTATTTCCGGACATCTTCGCTAGCATAACTGCTAGTCAGCAGGTTAATATCTTGGGCCTGAATAAAACTCAGACCCAAGATATTAATCCATAAGATTATAATACATTTTTTTATCATTTCCATTCGTCATTTTGATCCAAAGCCGGATTAATTTCAATCTCCTGCCCCGGAATCGGCCATATTCTATGTCTAGTTTGATACTGCCTAGTGACCAGATTGTCCCCGACAATACTTTTCTCAATAAAGCCATTGGATACTACGCCTAACTGTTCCCAACGCTTTAGATCGAAATAACGCCAACCTTCTCCAGCGAGTTCGATCTTACGTTCATGGCTGATACGCTGGCGCATCTGTTCTTTGCCAGCTACCGCAAGATACGGATTCCCACTATTTAATCCTGGCATTTCCGAACGTTCCCGCACTTTGTTCAGCTCGACAATGGCCTGTTCCAGTTGGTTGTTCTCATTGTATGCTTCCGCAAGCATCAGTAACACGTCTGCGTAGCGGATTAAAGGAAAATTAATGGGTACATGTTCTCTATTGGTGATGGCACCTTTCATGTTTCCCTCAGGAACGAATTTACGCCATACATATGTCATCCACCCTCTGTTGTTACGGATTTGCCCAAAGTTTTCGTTTACGCCAGTAGCCAAAATAAGTTGCATTTCGCGTTCCGCATTGGCATTCCACCCGACATAACGGGAATAAGGAACAATCAGCGTCTGCATCATACGCGGGTCTCTATTCCGGTATATATCCAGTAGTTTTGCCGTGTCCGGAACATGCGTCAGCACGCCATTATTATGCGTAGAAACCATCGCCTCCCGCTTTACCGTATTATCCTCATTGTAGTTTGGAAAGTGATCGTTCCAATTAAATGGAGAACCATCTTTATTTTCGTAACTATCGCCAAAACGAGTACTTGGCATGCTGTTGTTCCAGCAGCTACCGAAGGTGGAGCGGGTTCCCATATATAAAGCCATCGGCATACCGTAATCAAAACCTGTTCCGCCCATATTCTGGATAGCAAAAATCATCTCTGGCTGATTGTCACCCTCCATGGTGAACAGGGAAGCATAATCCTCAGATAAAGAATAACCATAGTTGTTACTTCTATTCCGTACAATTTCTTCGAAATCCGATATCGCCGCCCCCCAATTTTTATTATAAAGTTCTACTTTCCCACGAAGTGCGTAGGCTGCCCCTTTTGTTACTCTTCCCAGGTTCGCTGCATCGTAGGAGACTGGCAGGTTAGCAATCGCAAATTGCAAGTCGTTCCGAATAAACGTCGTGACATCGGCTACCGACGAACGTGGTTTATTCAGTTCGGCGTAGTCCCGATTGATATCCACGTTTTCATCGTAAAGCGGTAATGCTCCATATAGATTCGTCAATTGGAAATACACAAGTGCCCGTAGAAATCTAGCCTCTCCGATAAATACGCTTTTCGTTTCTTCTTCGAGTTCCATTTGTTGTATCTGTGCAATCGCATGATTACAACGTTGGACCAAATCATATCCCGACTTCCAGCGATTCACTACACCCCCTGAGCGGTCTGTAAACGTGCCTGCAATGATATCTCCAAAACCAACGTCATCGTATCCCATCCCCACATCAGTGAGATTATCGTAAGCAAACTGGAGCCCGAATACATTGTTCTTCTTTAGCGCATTATAACATCCCAACACCCCAGCAAGGGCATGTTCCTTTGTTTGCCAAAACGTGGTTGAATTGACCCTGTCATAAGGCGCTGTATCCAGCTTATAACAGGAACTAAATGTTAAACATCCTAATAACAATATTGAAAATTTCTTCATCTCTAAACGATTAAAAAGTAAGACTTAAGCCAAACACCGCTTGTTTCATGGTTGGGTATTGCGTACCGTCAACTTCTGGATCAAACCCCATGTAATCGGTGAATGTCCAGAAATTTTCAAGCGATCCGAATATGCGCACGTTTTGTACGGCAAAACGCTCGGATATGTTATTCGGCAACGTATAACCAAGTTGGATATTCTTCACGCGCATGAATGATTTATTCTGCAACCAAAAATCACTGTTGCGGCTATTCCGTGTATCGGTATAGGGAAGCAGTCGGGGATATTGCGCATCGGTTTTTCCCTCGATCCATCTACCGTCGGCAATATCTTGGTTGATCTGATAACCCCATCGTACGTTTGGTGTAAAATAATTATCAGTCCATATCACTTTGTTACCGGCGTTGCCTTGCAACAACATCGCGAAATCAAACCCTTTGTAGTCAAACCCCATGTTGATACCGTAAGTTATACGAGGAGCTGTCCCGTTTCCCACTGCAACGCGGTCTTCATCGTTAATCACGCCGTCACCGTTGGAATCCCGGTAGAGTAAATCTCCTTTTTGGGGTGTACCATACGCTGCGAAAGGATTAACAGGATTACCGGTATCCGGATTAATAGGCGCGTTGTCTATCATCTGTTGTACCAACTGCATATCCGCATCGGTCTGGAGGATTCGGTCTGCCAGTAGAATATATTGCGTATTGATAGGATAGCCCTCCTGGATAAGATTAGCTCCGGATATCGATCTATCTTCTCCTTTGAATTTCACTACTTTATTATCAATAAAGGTGAAATTTCCCCCGATATTGTAGCGGAAATCGTCACGGATAGTTCCCTTATAATTCATCGTAAGCTCTACGCCGACATTTCGAACTTTTGCGGCGTTCGTGCGCGGAATGCTCGCATCACCCACAACCAGCGGAGCAGGCAGGTCAATCAAGATGTTATTGGTCGTTTTATTAAATACATCTACTGATCCCGATAGTTTATAATCGAACAAGTCAAAATCTACCCCTCCATTCAAGATGTAGGTGTTTTCCCACGTCAAGAGTGCATTGCTTAGGCCGGTCTGCGCAAACCCGACAAAGAGCTGATTGTTTAACACATAATTTGCGGCATTATATAACGTGAGGTATTCGTAGTTATTAATATTGGCATCATACCTAAACCGCGTGTCAATCGTTCCATTATTACCCAGCGCACCGTACGAGGCTCTTACTTTGAAACTAGGCATCCAGCTTACGTTATAAAAATCCTCTGAGGACACTTTCCATCCCGCAGATACCGATGGGAATGTGCCCCAGCGGCTCTTGCCCGTCATAAACCGAGACGAGCCGTCTGTTCTCAGATTAGCTTCCAATAGGTATTTATCGTCCCAAGCCAAATTTATCCTACCGAAAAAGGAGCGCATAGCCCAGTCCGTCAAGTTGCCGGCAGCTGCAGCATCCATGGTCGCTGCATTTAATACAGAAAGACTAGGATCGATGAGATCGAGTTTTGAAGCCCTGAACCAACCATCTTTATAATATTCCTGGCTAGCGCCGACCATAATCTCGTAACCCAACCGGTCATTGGCTGTCTTGTTTTCATAGCGTGCGATACCGTCCATATAATACCGGTATGTTTTGACCGATTCGTTGGTAACCGAGGTGCGTCCTGTTCCGGCCGAAGCCACCGCGTTAGACAAAAAGTTCCAGCGGTCATTAAACATCGGTTGGAAGTAGATAAAGTCATCATCATAGGTATAGGTATATGACCCTTCGATAGACAAACCCGCTATCGGTTTTAGTTTTGCAAAAAAACGGGACACCAACCTGTTTTTATTAATATCGCCTTTTCGGCCGTACAAACGATGCAACACGTTATTCGCCTGCGGATCGTCTTCTGGATTATTAACCGAACCGAAACGTCCATCAGGCGCACGCAGCACCATACCGGGTGTACTTGCGCCAGCATAGGTGAATACATCCCCAATAACATCCGTCCCGATATCCGTTTTCGAGACGACCCCATTAACGTTCGCACCAAGTGTTAGCCAAGGTTTAACATCTGCCTCTAAATTGATCCGTCCGCTATGTCTTTTATATGTTGCCTGTTCGATCACGCCCGGATTATCCAAGAGTCCATACGAACCAAAGAATTTTATCTTTTCACTTCCACCGCTAAAAGCCAAGTTGTGATTTTGGCTAAGTTTACGTTGGAACACTTCGTCGACCCAATCTGTATTCGGATACTTCAACGGATCTTGCCCTTCGTTTGCACGCCACAAATCAATCATGCCCTGTGAAAAAATAGGGTTTGCATTCGGATCGCCGTTTTTGTATCCTTCATTTATCAATTCCATGTAGTTGGCATAATTTGATACCGTGTTAATCGTATTAGATGGCTGTTGTGTCGAAAAATAGTTGTTATACACCACGCGGAACTGATCGGTCTTACCTCGTTTTGTCGTAATCAGGATGACACCATTTGCAGCACGTGATCCATAGATCGACGCAGATGCCGCATCTTTTAATACGGATATACTTTCTACATCTTGGGGATTGATCAGGTTCATGTCGCCAACCACCCCGTCAATAACCACCAGCGGATTGGCGTTATTCAGCGTTCCCTGCCCACGAACCCGTAGCGTACCGCCATCATTCCCGGGTCTGCCGGATCCCTGATTTACATATAGACCGGGAGCTTGACCCGCCAATCCTGCCGAAAGCGAGGTTATCGGACGGCTATCGACCACGTCCGACATGTTTACGGAAGCCACGGATCCAGTTAAGTTTTCTTTTCGCTGCGTACCAAAACCTACAACGACTACTTCATCGAGGTCACTGACAGCAGCTTTCAACGTAATCCGGACACCGCCACGGCTACCCACTATTTCGTCGTGTGGCTCGTACCCCACCAACGAAAAGTGTAACGTGACCTGTGCAGCTGACGTTCTCAGTTCAAATTCCCCCTCACCACTCGTCGATGTTGCATTCGAGGTACCTTTCTCTGCGACAGTAACGCCCGACAACGGTACACCTTCTTCATTTACTACAGTCCCTGTAATGACGCGTTGTTCCGATTCTGTCATCGTGCTACCCGTGCTTTGTCTTGCCGTTGTAAGCGATTTGCCCTTCTTCTTATTGCTAATGAGAATCGTTTTATCATCAATAGTATAGTTTAGTGGTAAATCTTTTAATACTACGTCTAGGAACCGGTTCAGTTGTGCATGCTGCACATTGACATGTATAGGTTCAATCGCTTTCAACTCGTTATAGTTGTAAAGCACAACGTAATTGGTTTTTTCTTCGATAAGCTTAAACACGTTTTCTAACTTAATCGATTTCGCTTTTAGCGAGAGCGTCTGAGAAAACGTTTCTGCGTGTAGCGATAAGCTACTCATTAAAAACAACGGAACGACCCGGCAGAGTACGACCAATCTCCGGCGTAAATCTGATAGCAGTCTCTTTCGGTTTGCAACAACCAAGCATGCTCCACTCTTTTGTTTATTCATCATAGTATACTGAATAAGGTTTATAGTTAATATAATAGCTCTTTTAGAATATATTCTCTTTTATGGGTAGTTTTTCGGTATTATATGAATAAGATTAAGGTGGACGGCGGGCTATCTTTATCATGACATCATTTTTTAAGGTTTATTTATTGTTTGCGGTTACGATCAATTTTCGGTCAGGGGTCACTTCACCATGAATATTAAAATTTGCTTCGAGAAAATCCAAAAACGTCGACAGCCGCACCCCTCTACTCATTTTACCCCCTAGCAGGACGGACGGAACTTTTTCCTTATAGACAATATCTAATTGGTACCACCTTGCGATAACGCGCATACATTCTTCCACGTCCATTCCATGGAAATCGAATATACCGTCTTTCCAAGCGACAATACTGGCTGCATTGACGTCGCGTGTCGTTATTTTTTTTTCATTGTTATCCAGAATCGCTTGTTGATTGGGCTTTAACACCAACTTTTGATCGCCGTTGGCTACCGCTAACGATCCCCGTTGAAGCGTCGTTTTGACGACAGGTTCTTCGGCATATGCACTGATGTTAAAAGCTGTTCCGAGCACTTCTACATGCTGTCCGTTAATTTCCACGGTAAAGGGGAGATCGCGGTTTTTCGTCACGTCAAAATAAGCTTCTCCCTCCAAGCGTAAAGCACGGTTATCTGTCCCGAATCCGGTATTGTAAGTCAATACACTTCCGGCATTTAGCCATACCTGTGAACCGTCTGCTAATATAAGTTGGTATTGTCCGCCCAGTGGTGTTTTTACTTGAACAGATTGTTGAATGCCGGTAGTTGTTAATAATTGTCCATCGCCATAAAAAAGGCTATCTGAACCCAATGTCAGCTCGCCTTGATTACTATCCAGCTCGAAATCTTGTCCGTTGACCGTAACCGTAGCCTTATTGCCTCCGGGCATAATGGTCGAAGCGATACCGTGATCTGTTTCGAGAAATACGTTTTGACGCTGTTGCCATAGGAAAGTAATAGCAAATACAATAGTCAACATGGCTGCTATACCTATAGCTAGATACATCTGGCGCCACTTTCTTTGCGACAACGGCGGTTGCACCGGAGCTATTTTAGCTAAAATTGTTCCTTGAAGGAGTTCTACACGTTCGTGTATAAAATCATGATCTTCGTGGGTGCTTTTTTCATCCAGAATGGCACGTATTGCTTTATTCAGCTGTTTCTCGTCTACCTGTTCCAACAGCACAAACAGTTCTTCCAACGCTGATTTTTCCAGTCGGTCGTTTATAAAAGCACGTAAAAGCGCATAGGTTCTATCATTCTTGTCCAAAGCCATCGATCGTGAGGTTTATCGCTTGTTTATATTCCTATACGAACGGCGGAACGAAATACACTATTGGGTATTCAATTTTTTTTAAAAAGCCAACACAGTAATAAAAACAAGATTGATGATATAGTCTTCACGGTAGTTTCTTACGATATACGCTTTGATATCCTTCATGGCGGACACCAATTGATTGCTCACCGTAGAGACAGAAATTCCCATCATCTCCGCTACCTCCTTATAACTTTTGTCCTCGAACTTACATTGGATCAGAATTTCTCTTCTTTTTGGAGAAAGGCTCTGAATAGCTTCCTGCACCATACGTGTTTTCTCTTTGTTAAACAGATGTTCCTCCGTAGATACACAAAAGCTAATAGAAGCTGCCCAAAGTTCCAGTTGCAACGCTTTGTCACGGCCAATCTTTCGGAACAAGTCAATCGCCATATTATCGACCATACGGTAAATAAAGGCTTTAAAACCTTTATCTGGTATAATTTCTTTCCGCTTGTTCCATAGCTTTAAAAATACATCCTGCAAAATCTCTTCAACGCTTTCGGGATTCTTTAGCAACCGCAACAGTCGTTGGTATAGCACTGGCGCATATTTGCTATATAATTGGTTAAATGCTGCACTACTGTCTTGCTTCATTTCTTCCAAAAGCTTAGCCTCATCGAAATATGCTTCTTCCTTCATATTGCCGCGCAGTAAAACCCGCTATCTTGCTTTCACGGTATATTCTCCCACTTTCTCCCCGTCGTCTCGAATCATGTCTAGATGCAGCTGTTGAGTATTAGCCGCAACATGCATGATTGTTCTGCTACCGTCTTTTGAGCCACCACCTATAACGATAGGGTAGGTATGATTGCTATCGGGCGGATGTACACCGTATCGATGTGTGTGGCCAGCTATTACTAGATCAACATTATTCGCTTCAAAGATCGGCGAAAACAACTTTTGACAATGCATCGGTCCGTGCCAGTCGCCACTATGGTGCGGAGGAATATGCATCAGGACTACCCTGTATTTTGCTTTTTTATAAGCTTTTGTTTCTACTACTTCTGCTAACCATTTTGCCTGACGTTCGCGCACCCCGTCAAAATCAACAATCCCTGCATAAACCGGATGGTCGTCGGGCTTATCTTCGCCTGTATCTAATACGACCCAAAAGATAGGACCTTGTTCAAAACTGAAATGGTACTTATCGTCAGGAAGCGCAAAATAGTTTTTGAATTCACGGCGAAACTTACCGCGCGTCTCGTGGTTACCGCGTATCATCAAAAACGGCTTTTGGCTGGCAAAGATGTTAGTACATGGCAATAAGAGATGGTCTACAATCTGCTGTTCGTCTGTCTGATAATGAAACGTATCGCCATTCAACGCGACAAATTCATACGGTCTGTCTTTTACCAAAGAAAGCAATTTACCAAAAGCTTCCGGACTGTCGTGTATATCGTTCAGCACAACGCAAGAAGCCTCCTGCGCATCGGTAGCGGGTGTATTAAACGTAAACCATGCAGTCCGTACCTCTTCTCCGTATTCCAACTTATAGGGTTCAAACAACGTGATAGGTTTCGAACAGACCCTATAGCGATAGGTTCTGCCCGGTTGCAGACCCGAGATGTAAATTTTATTCAGCTTTACGTATGCGTCATACAAGCCATCCTCTTCCATATGGGCCTTTTGCACCGCACCATTTTGCCCTTCGTACTCTATCCAACTGTACGACTTTACTGCGGTGATAAACATGACATATACAGACGTCGCGGTGAGGTTCTGCAAATAAGGCGGAACGGTAAGGCTATCGGCCCTAGCGGATTCCTGCCTACGATTTGCAATGGCGAAAACCGGTGTTGCAATATTCGTTGTAAAAGCCCCTACAGAAAGTAGGGAAGCTTGTTTTAGAAAATTTCTTCTGTTGTTCATATTATGGTTCGTCAAGGTTTTCACATAACGAGATGAAAATCAATATTACATATTATAAACGAAGGCTACAAAAAGAAGTTTTAAGCAATCGATTGCTTAAAAACAAGCACAAATCAGCCAATGTCAGCGAGACAAATTTTGTTTTGTCTGATTTGTGCTATAATCTATACCGAACTTCGGTACATAGATCAAAAATCGTATACTATGAAGCTACTATCCATTATCCTTATCACACTAGCGGGCAACTTCTACGGGGCCTGCGCGCAGCAATTGTCCTACGGCTACGACGTCGCAGGCAACCGGACCACCAGAACCATCGTAGTGGGTACTCAGGGATTTTCCGCTGATCGACAACAGGAGGTTTCGCAAACTTATAGGGATTCACTCGACGGGAAAGAGCTTGTCATCCGTATCGATAACAGCAATGCGACACTTGGCCTCTCTGCAAAAGAACACGATCGTTCATCCAAGCAAGAATACTCCCTTTTGGACGAGAAAGGTACATTAATCACCAAGAAAAAACTCTCCGGTAAGACCACATCAGTGAAACTGGATGATCTACCAAGTGGTGCTTACACCCTTCAGATCCATATAAACCACCGATCCTCCACATGGAACCTAGTTAAATTATAGACTAAACCTGCACGTTATGAAAGCGTTAATATCGATATTTCTCTTCCTGCTTCCAAGCACGGCTATGCTGTTTGCGCAGGAAAATACACAGGACACCATAAAAAGGAGTATCCCCGATCTTGAAAAATGGACGGAGGGGCAGATTGTCCAGTGGGAAGACTCTCTACAAAAAGCACTTTACCCCGAACCTACCATAGAATTTATACCGGAAGAGGGCGTACAGGCATTACAGGCCGCTCCGAAGGCCAAAGCCGCCCCCTTGGCATTCAACAATAACCATGTCCCCAATTCTTATCCTGTTGATACGATTAAAGATGTAGGTGAGATCCCAATGTCTTCATCCCCGACACCCACTGGGGCCAAGATGTACACTGTACCCATTGAAATTTCGCCCGGGAGGCAGGGCTTTCAGCCGCAACTTTCACTTGTGTATAATAGTCTGGGCGGAAACGGAACGATGGGCATGGGCTGGAGTATAGGCGGACTCTCGTCCATTACACGCTCTGTCCGCAGTAAGTACTACGATAGCCAGGCGCATGGCGTGAACCTCTCCAAAGCCGATGCTTTCGTACTGGACGGTATACGCCTGATCAAGCTTTCGGAAACATCAACCCAGATACGCTACGAGACAGAGCAGGGACTGATCAAGGTAACGGCTTTTTTAAGCGGCAGCGTTATCCAGTATTTTGAAGTCAGCTATCCGGACGGGAATAAAGCCGTTTTTGGAACTACCACCAATACTGTTAACCGGCTGAGCTATCCACTCACCAGCCTCACTGATCTTCGTGGAAATACGATTACTTACTCGTACGTTCTTTCAAACAACCACTACTATATAAACTCGATCACATATACAGGTGCGGAGATCAATTTTAGATATGCGACTACCCGGCCCGATCCGGTGGTGAATTATGAAGGCGGGCTGAAAGTGACGAACAGCAGGCTATTGCAAAAGATCGACTGCAAGTCGGGCGGTGGCATTTTCCGCTCATATGAACTCACCTACCAGACCCAGACGCGTCAGAATGTATCTACACTGACCCAAATCGGGAGTACGGCTTCCGGGAACTCTCTGAACCCCTTGCGGTTCTACTATGGTGAGGGTAATACAGCCACCGCATACACCAAAGCAGAAACACAGCTTCTGGAATGGTACAACTTTACCCAGCCGGGCGAATTGATCGTGAGCAAGGGCAAGTTCGACTACGGGACGGACGATGATGGCCTTATCTCACTTCCCAACAAAAACCCCTACTGGCAGCATTACCGTCATTCAACAGCATTTAGACGCTCACAAAACCGGTACGATAACCATTACAGTGGAACAGAGAAGATCTTTCTGTATGCGGGACTGAACAGCAGCTTCGCCTCACCGATGCCTAATCTGACGACAGAAACGGGCTTCACAGATATATTCTGCGCCAATATCGATGGGAAATACGAGGAAGAGGTCATCAAGGTCAATAATACTGTTTCTGGAAGCAACGATCGTCTGCAATTTAAGGTCTATTCGGTCAATCTCTATACCGGGCTAGCTCTCAAATACACCCGTGTATTCAATTTTCCGACCGTGCTGACCGATGCCGATGGCGGGAAGAGTATCCATCCGAAGTTGCACTTGACGGGTGATTTCAACGGCAATGGAAAAATAGAGGTGCTATCGGTGTCGAACCAGCACCCTTTTGGCTGGACCAATATAATCGGACGTTGCTATCTATTCGATCTCGAAACCGGCAGCAAGTTATATGATGGTGCACCGCTCGTTTTCTACAGAGAGTTCGTAGGCGTCCAGCAACCTGATCCGGTGGCGGCTGCACAGAATTCCGACCGGTTATTTGCTTTTGACTACGATGGCGATGGTAAAACTGACATATGTCTGATCACTAACACCGGCACTTATATATATACCTTCGATGTGAATGGCTCATCCTATTCTGTACGACATGTTGCCACTTATGCGGCATTGAAGAAATCGACCTTGGCCGGCAGGCAGCTGCTCCTTGGCGAATTCAACGGAGATGGAAAGCCCGATTTCCTGTTGACGCCCCAAACAAACGGATCGGACTGGGCCATCTACTACTCCATGGGCAACGGACAGTTTGAAAGAGTAGCCGTTTCGATAACAAATAAAGGCAGTACAGAGGAAATCTTGGTACAGGACGTGAACAGTGACGGACTGACCGATGTCATTAAAAAAACCGGATCATCGGGGTTTTTTACCTACCTGAACAAACCGGGGGTAGGCTTTTCAGTCGAAAACTATTCTTCATTTGTATATAGCGGTGCCGCGCTGGTTCCCACGAATATCAACAGCCGAAACTATTTCCACCAGCTGGTCGCGTTAAAGAACGGGAAGGTTACCCGGTTTTCTTTTCCCCGGAACGATACGAAAGAGAAGCAGCTCACCGGCGCAATCAACAGTTTTGGCGTGGTAGAGAAAAACTATTACCTGATGCTCAACGAGGCATACGACCATTACAGCATGGGCAGCGGAGCGGTATATCCGTTTGAAAACTTCAACGGGCCGTTCTCCGTGGTGGTGAACGACGAGCGGTATGTCAACGGGCAACGCGACGAACACCGGGGTTACTATTACGAAAACGCCGTTATCCATAAGGAAGGGCTTGGCTTCCGGGGTTTTGGTAGGATAACCACATCCGACTACCTCCGGGGACGTTCGTACCTACAGGAGTATGATCCCTATAACTTCGGTATCCTAAAAGTCGACGACTCGCCGGGAGGCAGGACGACAAACACCTGGTCGGTCAACGTACAGTCCAACAAAATTGCAAAGATAAGGCTGACCGGCAAGTCCGTCCTGAACAGACTGACCAACCAGACGGTAACCTCCACATACCTCCATGACACCTACGGTAACGTGACTAAGGCGACTGTGAACTATGGCGGTGGGCTTACCATGGTCACCGACCAGACGTATTACAATTCCAACTCGGGAAGCATTTACCTGATCGGCCAGCCGTTGGTCAAGACGGTCACCAACACGCGTGGCGGATCGTCCTGGATTGACAAGGAGACGTTCACATACAACACGGTGCGGCTCCCTGCGACCAGGCTTACACATACCGGAACTGCCGGCAACCAGAAGACCGGTGAGACCAGATGGACATACGACACTTATGGCAATGTGCTTTCTGAACTATCAGCACCCTACAATGTCACCGAGTTTTTAGGGGACACGTATACCTACGATGCCGCAGGACGGTATATCGCTACCGTAACCAACGCCTTGTCGCAGACGACGACTTATTCGAATTACGATCCTTACGGCAACCCGCGGACCGTCAGAAACTATAAGAACCAGGCTACGACCAGAACCTTTAACGTATGGGGCGGAGCAGCAACTGCGAGATATCCCGACGCGACGACCGACACAACAACGTTTGCCTGGGGAGGTGCCGGATTGTATGTCGTGAACAACAAGTCGACGGGAACACCTGCTACGGTGACTCAATACGATGCGCTGAACCGCGAGGTACGCACCGGTAACCAACGGTTTGACGGCCAGTGGCAATATACCGATACGGAATACGATACTTTTGGCCGTATCAACAGGACGTCGCTTCCTTTCCGGGGTGCATCGGCTGCGCATTGGAATACCTATGCGTATGATAATTACGACCGCCCTACAGTGATAACCGAAGCGTCGGGAAAAATGACGTCATGGAGTTACTCCGGTTTGAGCACCACCGAGACGAAAAACGGTATGGCTACTACCAGGACAACGGATGCTACAGGCGTTCTGGTAAGCGTAACCGACCCCGGCGGTACCATTACCTACCTGCCACGGCCGGACGGACAGCCGCTGTCAATCACCGCTCCGGGTGCTGTAACGACTTCATTTGAGTACGATGCCTTTGGGAGGCAGACAAAGTTGATCGATCCGAGTGCCGGACAACAGACATTCGCCTATGCCTATACGGCTGCTGGCGTACTGACTCAGACAGAAACAAATCCAAAGGGAAAAAATATATCTGTTTTTGATAAATATGGCCGCATCACCAGCCTGCAGCGTCATGGAGAATTTAACACAACATATACATATAATACCAACGGACAGTTAGCCAACGAGACCTCAACAAACGGTACATCGAAAACGTACACCTATGACACCTACGACCGGATCTTGACCGAAAGAGATACCGTTCCTGATAACAAATGGCTGCAAAAAAGATATACATATAGTGGCGGCAATGTATCTTCTATACAATACGTCGCGCAGAGCGGTACGATCGGCACGGAAAACTTTACATACGTCAACGGGCATAATACAGAGATAAAGCTAGGCTCGACGTCGGTCTGGAAACTGACCGAGGAGAATGCTTTAGGTCAGTTCACCAAAGGCATTACGGGTACTATGGAGCGCACCTACAGCTATACGACGTACGGGATGCCTACCGGCAGGACGGCGGGCAGTATACAGAGCTTTACCTACAGTTTTGACGCGCAGAAAGGTAACCTGTTGAGCAGGAAAGACAATAAGCACAACAAGACGGAGACGTTTGCCTATGACAACCTCAACCGCTTGACCAATGCTGCCGGTAAGGTGGTTACGTATGCTGCCAATGGTAATATTACGCGTATCCAGGGTGTCGGCACGATGAGCTATGGTAACACCGCAAAACCCTATCAGGTAACCATGCTCAGTCCGGAGGGAACGGCTGTTCCGCTACGCGAGCAGAGCGTGGAATACACCTCGTTCCAGCGCCCATCCAGTATTCAAGAGAACGGCGTGAGCGCCTCGTTCGTATATAATACAGACGGCGATAGGGTGAAGATGCACGTACTGAACGGTACCACACCCGTATTGACACGTTACTACATCGGCGGGCAATACGAGCTGGACGCAACGTCTAATATCGAAAGGCTGTATCTGGGGGGCGATGCCTATTCCGCTCCTGCTGTATATGTAAAGGAAGCCGGCAGCTGGAAAATTTATTATATTTGCAGGGACTACCTCGGTAGTATCACGCATATTGCGAATGCGGATGGTTCTTTGAAACAGGAGTTGAGCTATGACGCCTGGGGAAGGCTTAGGAATCCGGCTACGCAGGTGGCCTTTGCATCGGGAAGTGAACCGGCATTGTTCCTCGGTCGTGGCTACACGGGGCATGAACACCTAACCTGGTTTGGGCTGGTGAATATGAACGCCCGGCTGTACGACCCGGCACTCGGACGCTTCTTGAGCCCCGATCCTTATGTGCAGATGCCGGATTTCACCCAGAACTTCAACCGGTACAGTTATGCGCTGAACAATCCGCTGGTGTATGTGGACCCGGATGGGGAGTTTATCCATATCATCGTAGGGGCCATTATTGGAGGTGCAGTAAATTTGACCGTCAAGCTCGTTCAAGGAAAGGTTGATAATGTATGGGACGGTATAGCTGCGTTTGGTATTGGCGCCGGTGGTGGAGCGTTAACAGCAGCCACCGGAGGTGCTGCGCTGGCTGCTACGGGACTTTCTGCCACCAGCGTTCTAGGTGGAGCAATAACGGGAGTCACCGGCTTTGCTACGGGAGGCATCGTACAAAATGTCGGAAACCATGTTTACTTTGGTGATCCGTTGATGTCCGGTAAGGATTTTGCTATAGGTCTTGCGACAAGCGCCGTAGGAGGTGGGGTTATTGGAGGTGTCTCCAACAAGATATGGGGAAAAGGGACCAATTTTTGGACAGGAAAGCAAAACAGGCCATCCGTTTTTGTAGAGAATCCCGCCCAGACAAGCGTTCAAGGGCCCGATGGGAAAGTTCTTAAGTCTTCTGCACTTGATAGCAACCCTACCCCTAAAAATTCGGACTATGTCAGCAGTTCCCAAGGAGGAGGAGACGCCATTGAGGGTATATATGAGTTCAAAGCTGCTTCAGGTAAAACTTATATAGGACAATCAGAGAATATCCCAGCGAGACTTCAACAACATATTAAATCGGGTAAATTATTACCAAATACTGCGGTAAAGACCACCGAAATATTAGGGGGGAAAACGGCCAGAGAGATCGCCGAACAATTGAGAATTAATACATTAGGAGGAGTTAAAGTCCTGGAAAATGTGCGCAACCCTATCGGAGCGGCAAGACAATATTTACTATCTGAAATACCGAAATGATGGAAAAAAACAGAATTATATTCAACGAGGGGCTATTAGGAACAAAGGCGACTATAGAAGGCCCTTGGAAAAAAGAATATCTAGCGTTGTTGCTAGAAAAGAAAGTGCAGGAGTTGGAACTAAACGATGGAAAGGGATGGTATGGAGACAATGTACAGTTTCTTGAACAACTCCCGCATCTAAAATCGCTCATCATAATAGATTTAAATATTAAATCTATTGAACCTATCCACAGTCTCAACGGATTAACTAAGCTTGAAATAAATACGTACAGCAATGACCCTATAAATTTCACCGATTTCCCTCAACTTTTGGAATGTAGCTTCGAATGGATAGCGGGTTCAGAGACATTATTTGAATCATCGACCCTACAAAAATTGTTCATCAATGAATACACAAAGAAAGACAGTACCGTATTTTCCGGATTATTTAACCTGAAAGAATTATCCATCTTGAATAGTCCGATTGAAAATTTAGAAGGTTTATCCAAACTAAAGAGTTTGAACTATTTGAGGTTGGGGAATCTAAAAAACTTGAATTCTCTTCATGGGATTGGCAGTTTACAAGGAATAGAAGAGTTAGAAATTCAAAGATGTAAAGGAATTCTCGATGTATCCGAAGTGTTTAAATTAATTAAACTTAAACGATTGTTACTTATTGACCTAGGGGATATTACGAGTATCCACGGTATTGAGTACTTGACTGAGTTAAAAGACTTTCTATTTTATGAATCTACTAATATTTTGGACGGCGATTTATCTCCGCTAACACAACTAAAGAATCTAAAGACGGTTTCGTATCAAAATAGAAGACATTACTCCCACAAAAGAGAGGATTTTGGTGAACTGTATTTTGGATAGCAGCCAAAAAAATCACCCCTATATTGAAACTATTGCGGCTACCGATAACCTCATAAATGAGATACCGGTCAATGGCAAAAATGTGAGGTACTGAGTTTTACGCAACAGTTGGGGGAGGAAGGATAACGGGGAACGCGAAAACCTTTCCCGGATTGATCTCTTGACAGGGACTTGCGTGAGATTGTAACGAATACACTAGGTAAGACCAAAGTGGGACCAAGAATATATTAAGTAAGAATATATTGACAAATCGACATAAAATTATGATTAAAACATTACTCATTGCCATGTTAACAGCTTTAGCCTTGTACTGTCAGAGCCAAGTTACATCAAGTTCGGGGATGGATTATCCAGAAGGCATTTATCGTACAAAAGAAGATTTTCTAAAAAAGATCCCCACCGAAAAAAAAGAACTGGTCGCCAAAACGATATATGTGAGTGGCAGAAAGGTTATCGATACGATACCAGATCACTGCGCATTCTATTATAAAGAAAACGACAAAAAAGTAAAAAAGACATTTGCCATCTGTTACCGAGGAAATCTTTATTTCCAGGCAGGGTTCATATTGAAGCACAGGAATAAAGAAGACAAATCGCAGACAACAAATTTTCCAAACACCTTTTGCCGTGTACGCATTGCTGGACAAAACTTTCTTTATACCGAACTTGAGTTAGCAAACGCATGGAAGCAAAATCTAGGTCATGGCTTAGGAGGGGCTGTCGGTGGTGTGATTGCTTCGAACGCGATTCAGCCTAAAGGGATTGTTTGGGATTTTAAAAACGAAGAATTTAATATTTTTAGAAGTTGCAAGGATTATAACGATTTCATACAGGACAAGTATCCGGAAGGTGTACAGGAATGCGATAGCCGGGAACCAGATCTTTTGCAGGTCAGAGCCGCAATGGAAATAATCAAGTGATTTTTGGACAGTGAAATGGAGATGTTTGATGGTAAACGCGAACGTTTTAACATTATCAAAACATAATTATACCGGAAGAGGAGAAAAATCTGAAAAAATTTAAGGAGATGAAAGATAAAGGTAAAAAAATAACGACCCTCACGGCAGATATGTATTTTGAACAATAGAAACATATTACCGACTATATTATAAGGCCTAAATACACATTATATGAACAAATTCAAACTGATAGCCTGCGTATTCATGCTGAGCGCGGGACCATTAACTGCGCAGGTACAAACAGACAGTCTGCCCGCTCATTTTTCACAAGAAGAACACATGACAGACGATCCCTTCGCGCGGAAATGGGAATTATCTTTCCATGGCGGATGGAGCTATAGAATCGCAAAACTAAACGAACAGGTTCCACCCGATTTTGTTGACTACGCCAAAAGGTTACGCTCGGGATATCACATTGGTGCCGGCTTGGATTTTTTCTGGCGGGAAAACATGGGCGTGGGGCTGAGGTATTCGCGTTTCGGCTCTAGGGAACACGAAGAATACGTAACCTATACAGATATAGCAACGGGACAGGTTATAGGCGAGGGTGAGATGAGCGATGACATCGTGGTGAATTTTATCGCACCCGCCTTCAATTATCGGTATATTTTTCCTAACAGAAAAGCGGCGTTACAGATGCACTACGCCGTAGGATATCTGTCCTATACCAACAATCCGTTATTTAACGGCAGATACCCAGTAATCACCGCGCGTAGCTTTGGAGTATCCCTTGGAGCAGATCTTGTTGTGCCTTTGGGGCGACGTTTGGCATTTTCAGCTGGAGCAACGCTACTGGGGGGTAATTTTGGCACGCTCAAAGTTGAATACGCGGGGATGACAGAGATCATAAAAGCCAAAGATAATGACGAGCGTGAAAATGTTTCCCGCATAGACCTATCGGCTGGCCTGCGTTTTAAACTATAATCAACGGATACATGTTTTAGATCAGCGTCATCGCTCAATTGGGTTGGCAATGGCTCTTTTCTCATTTATGTTTAAAAACAAAAAAAAATTATTTATCTTTAAAGGAAACAAGGTGACAAATTATGAAAAGCCAGATTCTACTAACCAAAGGAGTAGACGCTAACAAGACGAATTTTACAGGTGCCGTTATGCGACCGCGCTATAATATCCCTTACGCTAAAACCGAAATCCTACCCTATCCCGAAGGGACACTTATCTATCAGCATTATAGTAGTTACCTGTACTATATGGAGTTGTTTGAACTGCGGTTGGAACACAAACTTACGCTGCCCTTCCGTATCCTCGATCAAGCTTTATTTCAAACGTATATGTTGCAAGGCGAGGTCACGTTCACAACACCGTACGAAAACCTGCTATACAGCGCATGGGCGGGCAGCTACTATGCCAGCATCAACAGCGAAGCTGACTGCCTAGCTCATTTCGATGCCGACACGCACATTATCGCCTGCATCACCCCGCGCTTAGATTGGATACGAAAACAGAAAAACCAATTTCCCTATTTTATCCATGGTATCGAGAAACACAGCACATACAATGAATCTTTCCTATTTATGGATAAACGTTACATCGATAAAGATACAGGTCGCAATCTAATGCATCTTTGGCAACTTTCCCCTAACGGCCGTACCAGTTTTGAAAAGGAAATGGATGACCAGATAAGACAGTTACTAAGTGGCTACCATGATACATTGCAATACAAGGATTATTTTCACCTACTTTCCAATACTGAAAAAATACCATTTATAACAGAATACCTAAAAGCGAACTTTCTGACATCCGACATTGCTAATAAATCTAACCTATGTGCTAGGTTTCACATGTCCGAACGGACGCTACAGCGTGCCTTCAAAAACCAACATCAAATTAATATCCATAAATATGTTGAAAACTTGAGATTAACACATGCATGCTCTTTATTGATGGAGACAGCCCTCCCCATTCATATCATAGCAAGTAGATCAAGTTTTCAAACCGCCAATTACTTTTGCCGGGCCTTCTCCAGGAAATACACTTGCAGCCCTACAGTCTTCCGCAAAAATAACCGTACACCCCTTCCATCGTAAAGACAACCCACTTTAAGCCGCATGACGTATATCCCGCATGACATCTTCCGCATCTCCCTCCTTAAACCTGGCATAGCAACCGAGAAGAAGCTGCCCAATCTACATTTGAATTTTCTGACAAAAGATGATATTAGCGTTTGGAACGGAAAGCAGTATATCGCGTCCAAACAACTACAAGGCCTCCAGGTCATTGAGGCTAAGGGAACATTCGAGACGGACTGGAACCTGGATTTGCTTTCCCCAGCATGCTTCTGGCTGCACTTTCAGTTCATGGGACGTTCTGAACGAGATTCCAAGTTACATACCGCTTTGTCCGACAATGAATACCGAGGCTTTTATAGTTTAAGCGAAGCACACAAAATAAAGGTGAAGACCGGAAGAACCTCGATGGTACTGCTGGGCATAAATATGAATAATACGGCCGCCCTTGCATCGGAGTGGCCACGGCTTGCAAAACCTAAAACAGCAGATCAACCCTATTTTTCCAGTATACATATCGGCTACCGCATCAAGCAAATCTTTGACAAAATCCAACAGTGTAAGGACACATCCTATTCTCTGCACCACAACATGCATTACCATTTCTGTCAGCTGATAGACGTATATCACCAGGACTTGAACGACAAAGATCGTTCGCTTCACAAGGAAGATATCGTGATCTACCATGAAGCCATCGACTATATCGTCGAACACTATATGGACCAGGATATCAACATTGACACCATTGCTGAACGTATCAATGTCAGTTCGCGCACACTATATCGGGCCTTCCAGGGTAAACACACCACCGTTCACAAAGCCATACAGACAATACGTTTACATAAAGGACGTGAAATGCTGCGGGAAACTGACATGTCTGTAGACGGCATCGCTTTCCAGCTAAACTTCTCAACAGCGCACTATTTCTACAAGCAATTCGTACAAAGCTTCGGACATTCTCCTTCCAAAGAACGGGAGTTGCATCAAAAACAAAAAAAGAAGAAAAAGCGTTGAACAACACAAAAACTTATCGATCGTTCAGCCTATTATAGCCTACATTTTTTATTTAGCTGGGCTACATTCAAAAAACTTAACGATATACTACCGTATTATATGTGTATTACACGAAAAAGGATGAGATGATTTTTGCGCAGTATCACTATTATTTCCCGTCGCATCCCTATTTTTTTGCTTAATACGACTCTCATTTTGTATAGTATTCATACAATATGATAAAGTATCCCTACAAATATGTATCCTATTCATAAGACGCAAGATATGATTGATATATTATCACATTATAGCCTTATTAAGAGCAAAAGGAGCGATAACCAATTCCGTAGTATCGATTTAAAAAGAGTTTGTATCGTGCTTTTGCAAAAAAAGAGTAATATTTTCTTCCATTGTAGCATTCTTTTTTTCCATTGTAACGCGTTTTTTATTTGTCATATTTCAACTTTTATTTTTAAAAAATCACTCCTTAGCACCATTTAGAAGCTGTTTTTAGGAGCAGAAATCAAATAAAACTGCGACTTTCATATGGTAAAATCCTGCCAAAAGTTTTTTAGGATCCCTCTGTTTTTGGCAGGATTTTACCATATCAGCGCCAAACCAATGTTCTATGTTTGTATCGTTGCAACAAGAATTAAATAATAATATGTTAAAATTCAAAAAAGTAAAACAATGAGTAAACCCACAACATTATCGCAAAGATTGAAGGATGACAATCTAATGCAGTATGTAGAGCAGATTATTACAAACATGAGAGCGGCGGCAACGATCTTTCCAGAGCCGGTACCGGGCCTGGATGTCGTTGAAGCAGCACTCATAGACTTTCGCCTGTCGGCTACGGAAGCAGCTTATCGGGATGCACGGGCAATCCGGATCAGGAAAGACAAGAAAAAGCAACTGGAATACCTGCTCAGCGAGCTCGCCAAGTATGTAGACACGATAGCCAATAAAGACGCCAACGTGGTTCTGGCCTCGGGCTTTTCCCTACCTAAAGAAGCGCAATCCTATGCTGGACCGGTCCCGAAGGCGACACACTTACGAGCCGAACCGCAACAAGTCGGGTCGCGGCGCATCAAAATGAAAGTTGACCGCTGGAAAGGTGCCCGTATGTATCAATTCCAGTTCCGTAAAAAAGGTGAAACCGAATGGATTACGCAATTCAGCAGTAAATCCACCTGCGTATTGGAAGGCTTGGAGATGTTTCAGGAGTATGAATTCCGTGCCACCTATGTAGGCATCAGCCCCGAGCCTAACTACAGTAACCTCGTAGCAAGCTACGTCGTCTAAAACCGTTCTTCGGAACAAGATTTTTTTGAGATAATTAAATGAACTTCTACAACATAGAAGTAAGAAAACAATATGCAGAAGCATCATAAACAAAAAGAAAGGCGCCGTTATCTCTGATCCTCATCACGAGAAAGAGATAACGGCGGCCATTTTCGCAAAAAACGTATATTGTAAAAACGTTTGCATCCCTAGACAGATGCCTTTACATTGACCGATATGAAAGAGATTGTAAAAGAACACCCCCTGCGCCCTATCATCCTCCAGTTTGACCCCAAAAAGAAAGCATTGGATTTCGAGGTAAAGGCGTTGGAAGCCTATTACCGCATGCACGACAAGTCCTGGAAAACCAAACAAAACCTCTTACAGCATAAAAATACGCTTACGGAGATTGATATGAACACAACCGAACTCGAATACCGACTGTCTTGGGTGAAGCAGCAGCTCGTTTTTCTGGAAGCGGCCTTTAAGCTGGAAGAAAACGTGGAACTCCCCGATATGGGCGAACGGTTCTCGATTGATATCGTCGATTTCTACACGGCGGTAGACAGCCATAACGAAGATCTCCGAACGCTGCATCAACAGATTATAGCTGAACTACGGTGGCTCAACGATTGGGCAGACTATATCTATGAAAACGAGGACTGGTTTGACGAGCAGGACGACGAAGGCGACAAACTGATACAGCAGATTTTCCGCCATTATGATGACGTTTCGGTAGATATCGTCTCGCTGGACCGGGATCAGCAGGAGTTTTTTGATGTAATTGCCGAGATACGTAGACTGCAACGGGAATATTTCGAATATGGTGAAGAGGTTTCTGAGCAATACACGCGCGTACAACATGAATCCGAAGAAGTTTACCAGCGAGCGTTGCGGATACAGCAATACGTCAATAAGCACTTTCCGTTGCCTCCTAACCAACCCTAGAAAGATTCCAAATAACAAATACAATTTCCGCAATAAAACCTCCGTTAATTACAAATACATCAACGTCGAATCATTTTTTTTAAAGAAATTATAATAAAAAACATTTTTTATTCGTATATTAGCAACCTAATATTTTGAGGAGAGAAATGACAAACGAAAGATTACCGGAACAAGGGCTGTATAATCCTGACTTTGAACATGATGCGTGTGGTGTTGGCTTCGTTGCCCATATCAAAGGAAAAAAATCGCATCAACAAGTAGAGGATGCGTTGACGATGTTGGAAAACATGGAACACCGGGGGGCATGTGGCTGTGACCCGGAAAGTGGTGACGGAGCAGGGATTATGATTCAGCTGCCCCATGAATTTTTGTGGGAGGAGTGTATTAAGCTCGGCATCCAATTGGAAGAGCCTGGTTATTATGGAACAGGCATGGTCTTTCTTCCGAAAGAGGAAGCATTAAACGAACTTTGCCGCAACACCATTATCGAGGCAACGGAAGCACGGGGTATGAAGTTTTTAGGCTTCCGTGACGTTCCGGTCAGCCGGGAGGGCATAGGCCCAACGGCATTGAGCGCAGAACCTGAGATTGTCCAGTTTTTTGTTTCCCGTCCAGACGGCGTCTCTACCACGGAAGATTTCGAGCGGAAGCTTTTCGTTCTCAGACGTCTCATCATTCAAAAAATAAAAGAACATCAAGCATATCCATTACCTTTATATATCGCTTCACTGTCTTGCAAAACGATTATATATAAAGGACAATTGACTACCTATCAAGTCGGCACGTACTTCGAAGATCTGAAAGACCCACGTGTCGTATCAGCGTTCGGATTGGTTCATTCGCGTTTTTCGACGAACACTTTTCCTTCGTGGTCGTTGGCGCAGCCGTTCCGCAATATTGCACACAACGGTGAAATCAACACCTTGACCGGAAACTTAAACTGGTTTTATGCTGGCGCGAGAGCACTTTCTTCTCCTTATTTTACGGAAGAAGAGATGCAAATACTGCTTCCGGTAGTAGATCGCGGACAATCGGATTCTGCTTGTTTAGATAACGTCGTAGAATTACTTTTACATAGCGGAAGAAGTTTGCCGCATGTCATGTTGATGCTCGTACCGGAGGCTTGGGATGGCAATACCCAAATGGATCCTCTCAAAAGAGCCTTCTACGAATACCATGCGACATTAATGGAGCCATGGGATGGTCCTGCGGCATTGTGTTTCACCGATGGCAACACCATTGGTGCAACATTGGACCGAAACGGGTTGAGACCACTACGCTTTGCCGTTACATCTGATGACCGCGTCGTCGTGGCTTCAGAAGCTGGTGCACTACCCGTGCCGGAGAACCTCATTATTAAAAAGGGTCGCCAGCAGCCCGGAAAAATTTTCGTCGTGGATATGGAAAAAGGTTGTATTCGTTCCGACGAGGAAGTCAAAGGCGAACTCATCCGTCAGCAACCTTATGGGGAATGGCTAGATAATTACAAAATCCGGATGGAGGAGCTAGAAAAACCACGTGTTACTTATACTTATCTCAAAAAAGAATCTGTATTCAAGTACCAGCAAGCCTTCGGTTATTCTCGTGAAGACTTGGAGAACATCGTCACGCCGATGGCCGTGACTGGTTATGAGCCGATCGGTTCCATGGGAACAGATGTCCCGTTGGCGATTCTATCAGACCAACCACAACATCTGTCCAGCTATTTCAAGCAGTTCTTTGCACAGGTTACCAATCCGCCTATTGATCCAATCCGGGAGCGTTTGGTGATGAGCTTAGCGACGTTCATCGGCAATGCGGGCAATATTTTAGTAGAAGACAAAAAATTCTGCCACAGCGTTAAATTGGAACATCCAATTTTGACCTCGAGTGAGTTAGAGAAACTTCGTTCGATCGATACCGGTATATTCCAAGCGAAAACATTGCAGACTTATTTCAAGGCTGATGGCAAATCAGGCTCTTTGGAAGCCGGTCTGGAAAGGTTATGTCGATACGCCGACGACGCGGTTCGTGACGGTTTTGAAGTCATCATTCTTTCCGACCGTGCTATTGACTCGCAGCATTGTGCGATTCCATCCATCTTGGCGGTATCTGCGGTGCATCACCATCTTATCAAAACAGGCAACAGAGGTGCTGTCGGGCTAGTAGTAGAAGCGGGCGATGTTTGGGAAGTACACCATTTTGCCTGTCTATTAGCATTTGGGGCAACGGCAGTCAATCCTTATATGGCTTTGGCCTCGATCCGTACCATGAAAGAATTAGGTCAGATCGAAACAGAACTGACTTGGGAAGAACTGCGGAAAAATTATGTAAAAGCCATCTGTGCCGGCCTATTAAAGATATTCTCGAAAATGGGCATCTCCACCTTGCAATCTTACCATGGCGCCCAAATATTTGAGGTGTTGGGTATAGAAAAATCGGTGGTAGACACCTATTTCTGTGGTTCAGTTTCCCGGATCGGCGGATTAACTTTAGACGATATTGCAACAGAAGCCCTGTCCAAACATTGGAGGGCTTTCGGACAAACACGTGTAGAACAGAAACTATTGCCAGAAGGTGGTATTTATCAGTGGAAGCGTCGTGGAGAACGTCACCTGTGGAATCCTGAAACGGTGCATCTTTTACAAAAAGCATGTCGTACAGGTGATTTCGAGTCTTACAAGAAGTACGCAGCTTTAATCAACAACCAAAAAGAACGGATGTATACGTTGCGTGGCTTGCTTGATTTTGCGAAACACAGAACACCGGTTCCATTGGAAGAGGTGGAACCTGCGGAAAACATCATGAAACGTTTTGCCACAGGAGCCATGTCCATGGGTTCCATTTCCACGGAAGCGCATAGTACGCTTGCCATTGCCATGAACCGTATTGGCGCGAAAAGCAATACAGGTGAGGGTGGTGAGGATGCCGTTCGTTTTAACCGATTGCCTAATGGTGATTCGATGCGCTCGGCCATTAAACAGGTAGCATCTGCACGTTTTGGTGTAACCTCACACTACCTGACGGAAGCAGACGAAATTCAGATCAAGATGGCACAAGGTGCAAAACCAGGTGAAGGTGGTCAGTTGCCGGGACATAAGGTAGATGAGTTTATTGCCCGTTTACGCCATGCAACCCCAGGTGTGGGATTGATCTCCCCTCCACCGCATCATGATATTTACTCTATTGAAGATCTTGCCCAATTGATTTTCGATTTGAAAAATGCAAATCGACACGCGAGGATCAATGTGAAACTGGTTTCAAAGGCTGGCGTAGGTACGATAGCTGCGGGGGTGGCAAAAGCACATGCTGATGTAATCCTAATCGCCGGATTTGATGGCGGTACGGGTGCATCGCCGTTGAGTTCTGTTAAACACGCGGGATTACCATGGGAATTGGGGCTGGCGGAAGCACATCAAACGCTTGTACAGAACAAACTGCGTAGCCGTGTGGTTTTACAGGCTGATGGACAGATGAAAACCGGACGCGACATTGTTATCGCCACCTTATTGGGTGCGGAAGAATGGGGTGTGGCTACAGCAGCCTTAATTGCGGGTGGTTGTATTATGATGCGCAAATGTCATCTGAACACCTGTCCTGTCGGCGTCGCTACACAAGATCCCGAATTACGGAAGTTATTCTCCGGAAAACCAGAAGACATCGTCAACTTATTCCGCTTCCTTGCAGAAGAAATACGGGAGACAATGGCGCAGCTTGGTTTCCGTACTATAAACGAGATGGTAGGCCGCGCGCAGTTCTTGAAGAAACGTGAAAATATCGACCACTGGAAAGCGGCGAAGATAGATTTCTCACAAATATTGCACGTTGCTCGAAATGAGCCATCTGAAAGCTTATACAATACACAGGAGCAGGATCACGGTATGAGTATGATTTTAGACTGGGGCTTACTCAACCAAGCGAAATCTGCCATCGAGACAAAGACACCTGTATTTGGTACGTTTAAGGTTAAAAATACAGACCGTACGATAGGTACATTGTTATCAAACGAAGTATCAAAAGCACATGGTGCGGATGGCCTTCCAGACAACACGATCAACTTCAAGTTTGAGGGCTCTGCTGGCCAATCGTTCGGTGCCTTTGCGGTGAAGGGGCTCTCTTTTGAACTGGAAGGTGAAGCGAACGATTATGTCGGGAAAGGACTTTCGGGAGCACAGCTTGCTATTTACCCAACCGATGATAGCCCGTTGGTGGCACACGAAAATATTATTATTGGCAACGTCGCCCTATACGGCGCAACATCTGGCTACCTTTTTATCAACGGTATGGCGGGTGAACGTTTTGCGGTAAGAAATTCCGGAGCTACAGCGGTTGTCGAAGGTATAGGTGACCATGGTTGTGAATATATGACCGGAGGCCGTGCGTTAATTCTAGGCGAAACAGGGCGTAACTTCGCTGCCGGAATGAGTGGTGGTATCGCCTGGATTTACGATATAGCAGGCAACTTCCGCGAAAATTGCAACCAGGAGATGGTCGATCTTGACCCGCTAGACACAGAAGATGAAAACGAAATCATCGCTTTGCTGAAGCGCCATATACATCTGACCAATAGCGAGCGGGCCAATTTCATCTTGCAAAACTGGGCAAGTGAAAAGAGCAAGTTTATCAAAGTATTTCCACGGGAATACAAGAATGTGTTACGAAAAAAATTAGTGGTAGCTTAATATAGCGGAGGAAATAGTAGTCATGGGAAAACCAACAGGATTTTTAGAATTTGAGAGAGCGCTTCCGCAGAAAGAATCTGTGGAGAGCAGAAAACAAAATTATCAGGAATTTGTACATAGCTACACGGATGACCAACTCAATCATCAAGCAGCACGTTGTATGGATTGCGGCATTCCTTTTTGCCATTCGGGATGTCCACTAGGGAATGTTATTCCCGAGTTCAACGATGCCGTATATGATGGTCGTTGGGAAGAAGCGTACAATATATTGGTATCAACCAACAACTTTCCCGAGTTTACGGGGAGAATTTGTCCGGCACCCTGCGAAGCAGCTTGTGTGCTTGGCATCAACAAACCGCCGGTTGCTATCGAAGAGATCGAGAAGCACATTATTGAAATTGCTTTCAAGAAAAACTACGTACAACCCAATAAAAGCTATATCAAAACCGGTAAACGCGTAGCCGTAGTAGGTTCTGGCCCTGCTGGTCTGGCTGCTGCTGCGCAGTTGAACAAAGCTGGGCATGACGTCGTTGTATATGAGCGTGATGATAAAGTAGGTGGCTTGCTTCGTTATGGCATCCCTGATTTTAAATTAGACAAGTCGGTCATCGACCGTCGTATTGACCTCATGGAGCAATCGGGCGTGGTATTTAAGACAAATGCAGAAGTGGGCGTCAACGTCCCCAGCAGTGAATTACAGGATTACGATGCGATTGTATTGGCCGGAGGTTCAACTATCCCGCGTAACCTGCCTATCCCGGGCCGTGAGCTGAAAGGTGTTCATTACGCGATGGAGTTCCTAAAACAACAGAACAAACGCGTAGGCAACTCTCCTATCGATGTTGAAGAAATCTTAGCGACGGATAAGAACGTATTGGTTATAGGTGGTGGTGATACAGGATCCGACTGTGTGGGAACATCCAATCGCCACGGAGCTAAAAGTGTGACGCAATTCGAGTTGATGCCGCAACCGCCGCAGGAGCGTACTTCTGCTATGCCTTGGCCCACTTATCCCATGCTGTTAAAGACAACCACCTCACATGAGGAAGGCTGTCAACGGTATTGGAGTGTTAGCACAAAAGCATTTTTGGGTGATGATAAAGGCCATGTTCGCGCAGCGCTAGTTGTCGATTTGGAATGGGAAACGGATACATTCGGCAGACCCACGAAATTCAAGGAAGTAGAAGGATCCGAACGCGAAATCCCATGCGAATTGGTCACATTGGCCATGGGATTCCTTCATCCGCAACACGAAGGTTTATTGCAGCAACTTGGTGTAAAGCTTGATGGACGAGGCAACGTGGAGGCAAGCGAAGGCGAATATAAAGCGTCTGCTGACAAGGTGTTTGTAGCAGGTGATATGCGTCGGGGTCAGTCCCTCGTGGTCTGGGCGATTTCTGAAGGCCGTGAATGCGCTAGAAAAGTCGATGAATTCCTAATGGGATATTCTGAATTGGAATGTAAAGATCAAACGGTTTCATACGCTTAAGTTTTACATATACAAAAGAGAAAAGCCGGGCGACACCCGGCTTTTTTTAATGCAACTTGCGATTAATTAATCTTTTTTCTCTATTCTCTATTTTGACTTTCACATAAGGATATAAGAACACGGCACCCAAAATAATGACCGCTCCTGTGTAAAAACCCAAACTCATGGTTTCCTGCTGTCCAAAAATGAGTATTGCCAGAATGATACCGTATATGGGTTCCATATTGGTTGTTAGCGCAACGGTAAAAGCACTTAGTTCCTTCATCACCGCAACGCCGAGTACGTAAGCTAGCGCCGTACACACAATCCCCAATAACAAAATATAGGCCCAATCAGCATCTTGTAACCACATTTTTTCATTGAAATCACCCGTACACAACATGATCACGGATACCCAGAAAAACGCGCCCAACATTTCATAAAACGTTATCACGGTTGGACTGGTCTCCTTCACCAGCCGGGCATTGAGAATAGAAAAAATACTGGCGCACAGAGCCGCTCCAAGCCCAAACACTATTCCCCACACGTACTGAAACTCGAACTTAAAGATAAGGTAAATACCCAGTATCATAATCAGGCCTATGCCCACATCAGCTTTGGATATTTTTCTTTTATTGATGATTGGCTCTAAGATAGACGTGAATAGTGTCAGTGATGATAACGTTACCAAGGTAACAGAAACGGTGGAAATCTTGATCGAATGAAAAAACAATACCCAATGCACGCCCACAATACCTCCTACCATTAAAAACTGGATCAGCTTCCCCTTAGCGACATGTATGGATTTACCCATAAAGATAAAATAAATAAAAAGGGAAAGCGCGGCGATCAGGACCCGATACCACACTAAATGAACTGCCGATATAGATAGCAAGCCTCCCAATACGCCGGTGAATCCCCAAATTAGCACGGTAAGATGCAGGATTAGGACATTTTTATTTTTCATCTGTATATAACTTGCTTTTTGATGGTGATGAAGCTATCAGATTTATTCATCCCCCTAAGTGGTTTGAATAAATCATGATGGTTTCACTACTTCGGTGCTTTATATTTCAGCCAGAGTGCCAGTACTAAAAACATTACATTCGGAATCAGGATAGCGACTAAGGGTGGCAGTCCGCCTTTTAAAGAAAACATCGTTGAGAACTGTACCAGAACAAGGAACGTAAAGCTCAAGGCTATACCGATTCCCAGGCTCAAACCAATGCCACCACGCACCTTTTTGGATGAAAGCGACACGCCCATTAGCGTTAAGATAAACGCTGAAAAAGGCCCGATATAGCGCTTATATTTCTCTAACAACAAATCGGTCATCATGCCCGTTCCGCGGGTTTCTTCCTTGGCAATGCGTTGGTTCAGCTCTTCGGTATCCATGGCGGTAAATACGTTGTCGTAGGTTTCGAAGTCCCTGGGCAACATATCTAACGTGGTATCACGGTCTATACCCTTCTCCATTGTTTCACGCAAGCCGTCAATAGTCCGTACGGTATAGTCTTTGATTTTCCATTTTGTAGCTACCGAATCCCATGTGATACTTTGTGCCATCAGCTTTTCCGTTAGTTGGTCACCATCAAATTTCTCCATGGAGAAATTATAACCTATATTTCGTTTCGTATCAAAATTGTCGATGTACACATACGTATTGGAGTCAATCTGCATATGCGTAGACATCGTGGATGTACTAATCTTATGCGGCTTCACATAGACGTTTTCGAAATTTACTTTGATCTTATTGGTATAGGGAATAATCCAGATATTCGATACAAGGGTAAATAAAAAGATAATACTCGCCGCGATCATATAGGGTCGCAAGAAACGATTAAAGCTCATTCCTCCGCTCAAAATAGGCACAACTTCCGTTTGATCTGCCATCTTGGAGGTGAAGAAGATCACGGCGATGAAATTGATGAGCGGTGTCAGCATATTGAGAAAAAAAGGGATGCTGCCCAGGGCATAGTATTCCAAGAATACCTTAGACATGGGGGCTTTATACTTTAAGAAATCATCTAGTTTCTCTGAAACATCAAAAACGACAATCACGACAATAAAAATACCGACCGTGAACACGAATGTACTCAGGTATTTTTTTATGATATAGCGGTCAATGATGTTCATGATCTACAATCTTTGCCCTAGAATTTTTACCATCTTTTCTTTCCAGTCGTAAAATGTACCCTCGATAATTTTCTCCCTGGCTTGTTTTACCAGCCATAAGTAGAAATGAAGGTTATGCAGCGATGCGATCTGCGCACCTAAAATCTCTTGCGACCTAATTAAATGACGAAGATAAGCTTTCGTATGTACTTGGTCGACCAACAAGTCGCTTTCTGCTTCAATGGGCGAAAAGTCGTCTTTCCATTTTTCATTTTTGATATTGATAATGCCATTCTGTGTGAACAGCATACCGTTGCGTGCATTCCGTGTCGGCATGACGCAATCGAACATATCGATACCTAATGCTATATTTTCGAGAATATTAATCGGTGTACCGACCCCCATGAGGTAGCGGGGTTTGTCCTGTGGCAGGATGTTGGTCACGACTTCTGTCATGGCATACATTTCCTCTGCAGGTTCGCCGACAGAAAGCCCGCCGATAGCATTACCATCCCGATTGAAAGACGCTATCACTTCTGCTGATTTTTCTCGTAAATCTTTATATACCGATCCCTGAACGATGGGGAAGAGCGTCTGTTCATAGCCATACAACGGTTCGGTACTGTCAAACTGATCGATACAACGTTTTAGCCAGCGATGGGTCATGTCCAACGATTTTCGAGCATAACTATATTCGCAAGGATAGGGTGTACATTCGTCAAACGCCATGATGATGTCAGCCCCGATGACACGTTGCGTATCCATCACATTTTCTGGTGTAAAAAGGTGCTTCGAGCCGTCGATATGTGAACGAAAAGTAACACCTTCTTCTCGAATCTTACGTACCTCAGTTAGTGAATACACTTGGTACCCGCCGGAATCCGTCAATATAGGTCCATTCCAATGGTTAAACTTATGAAGACCGCCTGCTTTATGCAAAACATCCAGACCAGGACGAAGATATAAGTGGTAGGTATTGCCCAAGATAATCTGTGCCTGGATATCCTGTACCAGTTCATGCTGATGAACGGCCTTGACTGTTCCTGCCGTTCCAACAGGCATAAAAATAGGTGTTTGAATATTTCCGTGTGCGGTCTCCAATACACCGGCACGTGCCTTAGATGCTATATCCTCTGCCTGAAGCGTAAATCTCATAAATAATATCCCTCGTGCCCTTTTGAGCAAAATCAATGCAAAAGTAAAATAAAAATTGCGAGGAAACGAGTGCGTACCAAAATCTTAATAAAACTTAACTTTTTCTCCCGGTTATCTTGGCGGAACACTGTATCTTTGCTGTTTTATATGACGATATTGGAACATTTTTTATCTTATCTTCCGTATGCACCGGTAGGGGTGTTGGGCATTTTGCTGCTTGTCCAACTCTATTATATCTGTTTTGTATACGGAAAATTAGCCTTTTATTCGACAAAATCATTTCGGGAGGTTTCTCTTCAACCTCCGGTAAGTGTTATTATATGTGCGCACAATGAGGAAGAAAACTTAAAATCATTTCTTCCGCCAATCTTAGAACAAGATTACCCCTTATTTGAAGTGGTGTTGGTCGATGATTGTTCGGATGACGAAACGAAATGGATACTCAAAGAATTCTCGTCCAAATATCCTGAGCGATTAAAGATTGTAGAAATCAAAGAACATATCCGTCTGAAACACACCAAAAAATTTGCGCTCACCATGGGCATTAAGGCGGCGAAACATGAGCACCTTGTTTTCACGGATGCCGACTGCGAACCCGCGAGTTCTTTTTGGCTCGCGGAAATGGCCAGCGCTTTCTCATCTGAAAAAGAAATTGTCTTGGGCTACTCCCCTTATTTCAAACAGAATGGGTTTTTGAATAAGTTAATTCGATTTGAGACAACTCATACGGCGATGAGCTATTTGTCGTACGCGTTAAAGGGAAATGCGTATATGGGCGTAGGTCGTAACTTGGCGTACACAAAATCTCTTTTTTACAAAGGCAAGGGCTTTAATAAGCATATGCATATCAAATCGGGTGATGACGATCTGTTTGTAAACCACAATGCAACGAACTCAAACGTTAATATCGTTATACACGCGGATGCGCATGTATTATCTGTTCCTAAAACAACGTGGAAAAGTTATTATAAACAGAAAGCGCGTCACGCTGGCGCTTCCACGCTATACAGAAGCAAGCACAAACGCATGCTTGCGACACAGTTGTTGTCGGCCGTATTGTTTTATTTGATGCTGACCGTATGCTTCGTGCTATATCCTAACCTATGGTACATTCCGTTGGGTATCTATGGTGTACGGCTTTTCAGCCAACTTGTAATTTTTAACCGTATTTATACTAAACTGGTCGTTCGGGACTTGCTTATTTGGCTTCCGCTGCTTGACGTTTTGTATTATTTTTATATTTGTATTAATGGCCTGTTTAACCGCGGCAAAAAACAAACATCATGGTGATGACTAACATGAACCCAACTGTCGATATCGTCTACAAGTACTTTCCAAACTTAACGGAAAAGCAAAAACAACAATTTGCCCAACTGGCTGAGGTATATCCATTCTGGAATGATCAGATTAACGTCGTTTCCAGAAAAGACATCGATGGCCTTTATTTGCGTCATGTATTACATTCACTCGGTATCGCCAAATTCATGACGGAGTTTACATCCGGCACGAGAATACTGGATGTTGGAACAGGAGGTGGATTTCCAGGCATACCTTTAGCCATCCTTTTTCCGGAGGTACAGTTCCACTTAGTCGATTCTATCGGGAAGAAAATTAAAGTGGTACGTGAAGTGGCCCAGGCGCTCGGCTTAGAAAACGTAGAGGCTGACCATATTCGTGCAGAGCAATTGGATTATAAATACGATTTTGTGGTATCGCGCGCTGTAACTCGTTTAGGTGAATTTGCTTCTTGGGTTCGTAATAAATTTGAAAAACAAGATCAAAATGGTGTTCCAAATGGCATTATATACCTCAAAGGAGGCGATCTTCGGGATGAAATTAAAGAATCGCGGCTCAAAGCGGAACTACATCCCCTATCATCCTACTTCAGCGAAGATTTTTTTGACACAAAATACGTGGTGTATGTACCAATGTGACGCTTATCTCTAGCTAATCACCCACCGCTGGTCTCCGAAATCTGCTGTCCAATAAGGTTCACTTCCTCATCCATCCCGAACATGGGTAATTCAGTTTCTGGATGTAGTTTTAACCAGGAGGTGTCGGTATCTTTTATAATCTTAACATATTCTTTTCCCTCCTTAAAAATAAGGTAAACGTCCTTTTCTTCCGGAAAAACAGCATATACGATGTCGCCGATCTCTATATCAAATGGTTCTTGAGCGCCTTGTAATTCCATTGTATTCTATTTTTTTAATCAAAGTTAGAACTTTTATATAAATTTTTTATCTTTAGGTCTCTGAATTATGACCATGCTCAAAAAAATAGCACTTACAAAGATTAAGGGCGTAGGCCCCAAAACGGCGCGCACCTTGCTAGCTTGCTGTGGTTCGATCGACAATATCTTCGATGCCAGCAAAAAGCAATTACTTTCTATTCCGGGTATCGGAAACACAACAGTGGAATCAATTCTCTCGAAGAACTATATGCACGACGCAGAACGAGAACTGGCTTTTGTCGAAAAGCACAATGTAGAAATACTTTGGGCTGAGGACGCAAACTATCCGCGCCGTTTGAAGCAGTGTGAAGATGCCCCACTCCTAATTTATTATAAAGGAACGGTGGATTTAAACCCCTCTTTATGCGTTAGTATTGTGGGCACCAGGAATGCAACAGCTTATGGAAAGCGTATTTGCGAAGAACTGATTTCAACACTACAGGGATATGATATGCAGATTATTAGCGGTTTAGCTTATGGGATAGATGTACAAGCACATCGCTTAGCGATCAAGCATCACATTCCCACCATTGGCGTACTGGGGCATGGGCTTGATCGGATATATCCATCTGCCCACCGGGATATTGCGTCCCGCATGTTGGAAAATGGTGGCCTACTTACGGAATATCCTTCCGAAACGATCCCCGACCGCAACAACTTTCCGGCAAGAAACCGTATCATCGCCGGGCTGGCTGACGTGACGATCGTTGTGGAAGCTGCAAAAAAAGGCGGGGCGCTAATTACCGCAGAAATTGCAAACAGCTATAACCGGGATGTGTGTGCTTTTCCAGGAGGTGTAGACCAAGAATATTCTGCAGGCTGTAATTATTTGATTAAAACACACCGTGCACACCTCATTCGGCATGCGGATGATCTGATCTACCTCATGGGTTGGGAACAACCAAAACCTAAACAAGAAGGAGTGCAACTACCATTATTAACAAATAATCTTAGCAAAAATGAACAACGGGTGTATGATTTCTTGCGAGAAAGACAACAGGCTTCCGTGGATGAAATTGCACTTCATCTGGGTTGGCCTACGAGCAAATTGGCGATAATACTTCTAGAAATGGAAATGAACAATATATTGCTCTCCCTACCGGGGAAAATTTACAGGATATGCTAAAGCGCTAGGGGAAAGCCATTATTTTTAACTGACAATCAAGGGTCTAAACAAAGTCAAATAAAAAGTTTTCCAGAGAACTATTTTTTTGCTACTTTTGTCGCAGGCAAGTCTCCTACGACCAGCTCCCTTTGACTCCCCCAGGTTGGGAACAAAGCAAGGGTATTAGGTTGAGCGGTGCGATAGGAGTAGCTTGCCTATTTTTTTTATTTTATATCCTACATTATTCTCCCACTCTTTTTTTACGTTATTTTTCACTAGCATAATTGATCTGTCTATACGTGTTCATTCGCTATTGTACAGACGAGTTCGTTACACGCGGCTTGTTTTTTCAGCGCAGTGAAGTGATCAGGTTTATTCATTCCTTGTGGCGTTTGCATAAATCACGATGGTTTCGTTTCTTTGTAGTCCGAATGATCGTGAACTTATGAGTTGGTTTAAAAGAAACAAGGCAGGTATTAATACCGCAACCGAGAATAAAAAAGAAGCGCCTGACGGCATGTGGAATAAATGTCCGAACTGTAAAAAGCCGCTATTGAACAGTGAACAAATTGAAAACCAATACGTTTGTCAGTATTGTGATTATCATATCCGCATCGGTTCTGCTGCCTACTTTTCCATCCTTTTCGATGATAACAACTACACTGAGTTATTTGAAAACTTAACGTCTGGTGATCCCCTTCAATTCGCCGATACCAAACCTTATCCTGTCCGACTGGCAGACAGCCAAGCCAAGACAGGATTAAAAGATGCCATTCGCTGTGCACATGGCAAAATGGAAGGTGAGGATATCGTAATTGCTTGTATGGATTTCACCTTCATTGGGGGTTCCATGGGCTCCGTTGTCGGAGAAAAGATCGCTCGCGCTATCGATTATTGTATCGCGCATAAAATTCCTTTTATGTTAATTTCCAAATCAGGCGGGGCACGTATGATGGAAGCCGCGTTCTCCTTGATGCAAATGGCAAAGACATCGGCAAAGTTGGCGCTTCTAGCACAAGCTAAAATCCCTTATGTTTGTCTATTAACCGATCCGACAACAGGTGGCGTAACCGCTTCCTATGCCATGCTGGGAGATATCAACATCGCTGAGCCGGGCGCATTAATCGGATTCGCAGGACCTAGGGTTATCAAAGAGACGATCAAGAAAGACCTGCCTAAAGGTTTCCAGACATCTGAATTTGTTTTGGAACACGGCTTTCTAGATTTTATCGTGGATCGCCGGAACCTTAAGAACAAAGTAGCAAGTTATTTACGGCTGGTGAAGTAAGAGACTGCTAAAAGTATCTACTAAAAGCCCACAACTTTCGCTTTTTTAGATAGTGTAAGTTTCGCTCATTTCGGTAGGCTTCCCGCTCAAAAGAGATATTAAGGTAAGCTTGTCGAAATTTTTTGTATTGCAAAAAACGTATCAAAAATTCGATAAAGTACCATATGTAGAAGGGAACAACCAACATTTCTGTGGCCTGTTTGATATGTATATTTTCGTGGTTTAATAAAAATTTATCCTCCTTATAACGTTGATCCAATAAAAAGATAAAGGGAAAAACAACAATTGCAATCGCCTTTCTTTCCGAAAAGATATTTGTCCAAAACTTACTTACAATGACTTTTCCTTTCATAACCTTTCTACAAGGAGGATTAGGCAAAGAGCTTGCCAAGATTATCTAATCTTTTTCCTATTTTTGTTAGCAAAGAAAACTTAGACAAACCGTATGACGACATATAACGAAGACAGTATACGTTCCTTGGACTGGAAAGAGCATATCCGTCTGCGTCCGGGTATGTATATAGGGAAATTGGGAGATGGCTCTGCTTATGACGATGGAATCTACGTCTTGTTAAAAGAGATTGTCGACAATTCCATAGATGAATTTGTAATGGGTGCCGGCAAGACGATCGACATCAACGTCCACGACAATCGAGTAGCCGTACGTGACTACGGCCGCGGAATCCCGATCGGATCCGTCGTGGATGTGGTTTCTAAAATCAATACCGGTGGTAAATACGACAGCAAAGCATTTCAAAAATCCGTAGGCTTAAACGGTGTGGGTACGAAGGCCGTCAATGCGCTATCCGACCAATTTATCGTACAGTCATATCGTCAGGGAGTGACCCGCATTGCACAGTTTCAGCGTGGTGAATTAGTCAGCGACGAACAAAAAGACACCACACAACGAAACGGTACAGCAACCAGCTTCTATCCGGACGAAACAATCTTCCGGAATTATAAATTCCGCATGGAGTTTGTAGAGAACATGATATGGAATTACGTGTTTCTTAACGCCGGCCTAACGATCAATTTCAATGGGCAAAAGTTTATTTCAGAGCATGGATTGAAAGATTTGCTTGAGCGCAATATTGACGCGGAATCTATGCGTTATCCGATTATCCATTTAAGAGGAGACGATATTGAAATAGCGCTGACCCACGGTCAGCAATATGGTGAAGAATATTATTCTTTTGTCAACGGGCAGCACACCACACAAGGGGGCACACACCAGGCGGCGTTCCGCGAAGCTCTTGTAAAAACTATTCGTGAATTTTATAAGAAAGAGTTCGATGCTGCTGACATTAGGGCCTCTATTATCGGGGCAATTGCCATCAAGGTACAAGAACCGGTGTTCGAGTCGCAAACAAAAACGAAACTGGGTTCACAGAGTATCGGCCCTGAAGGTCCAACTGTACGTACCTTTATCAACGATTTTGTTAAGAAAGCCCTGGACGACTACCTGCACAAAAACGCGACCACGGCTGATGCCCTGCTCAAACGCATCTTGCAATCAGAGCGGGAGCGGAAAGATATTGCTGGCATTAAGAAGCTCGCAAACGAGCGTGCTAAGAAGGCATCGTTACACAACCGAAAACTGCGTGACTGCAAGATCCACTTCAGTGATAAAAACGAGCGCAACTTAGAGACGACACTGTTCATCACAGAGGGAGATTCAGCGAGTGGTTCCATCACCAAATCGCGCGATGTACAGACCCAAGCCGTATTCAGTTTAAAAGGTAAACCGCTAAACTCCTACGGTATGTCGAAGAAAATTGTTTACGAAAATGAGGAGTTTAACTTATTGCAACATGCCCTCAATATCGAAGACGGACTCGACGGACTACGTTACAACAACATCGTCATTGCCACAGATGCGGACGTAGATGGTATGCACATCCGTTTGCTGTTGCTTACTTTCTTTTTACAATTTTTTCCCGACTTGGTGAAGGCCGGGCATGTGTCTATCTTACAAACGCCGTTGTTCCGCGTCCGGAACAAAAAGGATACGATCTATTGTTATTCGGATGAAGAACGCCAACGAGCTATTGCCAAATTAGGAGGTAAACCAGAGATCACCCGTTTCAAAGGTCTAGGAGAAATATCACCCTCTGAATTTGGACTTTTCATTGGTAAAGATATGCGTTTAGATCCTGTTATTCTTTCTAAAGAGAACAAACTACCTCAGTTGTTGGAATATTATATGGGTAAGAATACGCCCGACAGGCAAAAGCATATCGTGGAAAACCTACGTATTGAAATCGATTTAGAAGAAGAACTTGCTAAAGCTGCCGTTGCCTCCTAAAAGGCGACGGCATTTATTACAACGTAAATAATGAACAACCAAACCTTAATTCTTATCCAGTGCCATGATGCGGTGGGCCTGGTTGCCAATGTCGCCCATGTTATCGCTAAACATCATTTGAATATCGTAACCATGCGGGAGTTTGTGGACGAAGAAAACCGAAAATTTTTTGTCCGTGTGGTATGTAGTGGTGTTCCAGCGGCTACTCCGCTATTGCAAAAGGATTTAGAAGACAATTTACCTCCCCAGGCACAGGTATCCATTAATCCTGCTCGTGAAAAAAAGCTTGTTATTTTGGTAACGAAAGAACATCATTGCCTTGCGGATATCCTCGTACGTCATTTTTTCCAAACGCTTAATGCTTCTGTAAGAGCGGTGGTCGGCAACTACGAAGTACTGAAGGCGTTTACGGAGAAGTTTGATATTCCTTATCATTTCGTCTCGCATGAGAATAAAAGCAAGGAGGATTTTGAACAGGAACTAGCAGAAACTATTGCTCCGTACCAACCCGATTATATCGTGTTGGCCAAGTTCATGCGTATCCTCTCTCCTTCCTTCGTGGCAAGATTCGAAAACAAGCTTATCAATATCCATCATTCTTTCCTTCCTGCGTTCATCGGTGCAAATCCCTATCGGCAAGCTTACAAACGAGGTGTAAAGATTATCGGCGCAACAGCGCATTATGTTACGAATGATTTAGATGAAGGTCCGATCATCGTGCAACGTACCAAATCCATCAACCATAGTTACGACGTTCCCAATCTGGTTACAGCAGGAAAAGAAATCGAAAAGGCGGTATTAAGTCAAGCTATCCATTTGCTAACAGAAGACCGGGTGATGTTGCAAGGCAATAAGACAATTGTTTTTGAGTAGCGGCTGACCGTTCTGGCATTTGTTTTGCAGTTTTGATGATTTACATAATATAATTTAGCATGAGAACAGTATTATTTTCAGGTATAGCGGCTTTGGCGCTGCTAAGCGCCTGTGAAAGCGATGATGACGGTAAAACAGGTACGACGCCCATATCCGTGAAAATAACGGATGCGCCGGGACGATATGATGCGGTACTACTGAATATTGATAAGATCGAGATATTGACTAGTAACGGGCGTACCACACTTGATGTTGATGACAATGAACCTTTCGATATCTTGGAATTCTCGATGGGTAAAGACACCTTGTTAGCAAATGAAACAATAGCTTCTGGACGCCTACAAGAAGTGCGGTTAATACTCGACGATGAGGGTAACGAAATCATTGTTGACGGCCAACCTCACGCATTGACAACGCCAAGCGGACAATCTTCGGGCGTCAAGATCAAGGTTCAGGATGAATTGATTCCGAACGTAGCGTATACCCTTTTATTAGACTTTGACGTAGCTAGTTCGATTGTACAGCAAGGTAATGGTGGATATAGTCTAAAACCTGTGATTCGTGCGATACCAGAAGCGGTTTCCGGTGTTATTCACGGCGTCGTGCTCCCTTTGGAGGCCGCCCCGAAAATTTATATCGAGATCGGAGATGAGCGTATTGGTGCCATAACGAATGCAGAGGGCAGGTTCTATTTTCCCGGTATTGAAGATGGAACGTACACGATTATTATCGAGCCTGAAAACGACGCATATGGAAACAGAACCATCGACGGGGTTACCGTCGAAACAGGCATTGCAAAAGATATAGGCACGATTACACTCGATGTAGCTTCTTGATAAACTCCCGAAATAGCATTCGGCCGCTGTTCTTCGGATAGTGGCCCGGATGCCGTTTTTATCTTTCTCCGCCGTTATACCCCCTTCTTGTTAAAAATGAGCTAAATCATTTTTTCAGCGCACTTCCGTTACTTTATACTTGCGTGAAATTGTCGTATTTCGTACCGACATTCGATGTTATATGAAACACAATTTCCACATTCCCGTATTAGGGTTAGCTTTTTCCATTGACACGCCGTTAAAAGTTGCAAAATTCGGTATCTCTTCGGTGATGTCTATTGTAGACGACGAGCTGATCGAGCGTATACGAGCTTTTCATGCCCGAGAAAACGAACTTCATTATGTTCCTATCAAGAAGACGGAAGCCGATTATCGCGCTAAGCGAATTACGGCTTACCTCAACTTAGTACAACAGATTGTTGATATGCAGATTTTCCGTATCAAGAACGGTGAGTTCTCGCCAAATACCGACTTAACAAAATATTTTGAGCTTTTGCCTGATACAGACTGGAGCAAACGACGTTATACTAAAATGCTAGAAGCCACTGATCTCCATCTGAAAGTCGCTCTAGCGGAAGAATTAAAAGCCATGGTGGTTCCGGGGGAAATCGATGTCAACATTATGGCAAAAGTCGATAAACTCAATACTGACGCAGGAGGTAAAGCATTAGACGAAACATATTCCGATGCTTCTGCCGCACTCCGAGGTTTCGCTCGATCCGACTTAAGGTCATCCGTTGTCCTTTCAGCCGGTATGAATCCCCGTTTATACAATTATCTTACCGAGCTACCCTCTTTTTTCCCAAATCAACACGGTGTATTGGAGAAGCGGATTATCTTGAAGGTATCAGACTATCGCTCTGCCTATATTCAAGCAAAATATTTGGCAAAAAAGGGGTTGTGGGTTTCAGAATTCCGTATCGAGTCGGGCTTGAATTGTGGAGGGCATGCTTTTGCAACAGACGGCTATTTGTTAGGACCAATTCTGGAAGAATTTAAACACCAGAAAGAAGGCCTCGTTCAGGATCTTTCCTGCATTTATCGGGCAGCCCTCCTCGAAAAGGGCGTACTCAACGTCCACACCCTTCCTATCAGATTCAGTGTGCAAGGAGGAATAGGAACGGCGGAAGAACAGCTGTTCCTCCTCAGCCACTACGGTTTTGATAGCGTCGGCTGGGGCTCACCATTTTTATTGGTACCCGAAGCAACTACGGTCGATAATGGCACATTAACGAAATTGGTGCAGGCGAATAAGGAAGATTTCTATTTAAGCGACTCGTCCCCACTTGGTGTTCCTTTTAATAATTTCAAAGGAAGTACAGCAGAGCAAAAACGGATCGAACGTATCGTTAAGGGTATTCCTGGAAGCCCTTGTACAAAGAAATACCTGGTGTCTAATACGGAATTTTCAGATGAACCCGTATGTACGGCTTCCCGTGTTTATCAACATGCTAAAATCAGATCGTTAAAAAATCTCCAGCTTTCACAAACGGAATTTCAGGAACGGTTTGATAAAATTACAGCAAAAACCTGCTTGTGTGAAGGGCTTGCCGCTTCGGCCTATTTAAAATACAATATACAGAAAACTAAGGAGATTACGGCCGTTTCTATCTGCCCGGGACCCAATACGGCCTATTTCAAAGGACCATACACGCTACAGAAAATGGTAGATCATATATATGGTCGTCGAGCACTAGACTTGAAAAATAGGCCTCTCATGTTTCTGAACGAATTGCAGCTCTACGTCGACTATCTCAGAAACTTGGTTAGAAATAGTGCCGACGACGTAAAAAAGATGAAAGTTATTCAGAAATTTAAAAACCAACTCGCGCTTGGTATTGCGTATTATCGCACAATAACCGTCGAGCTGGAGAAGTTTGGTTTTAAAGAAATACCACGCTTTATAGCTGCCTTAGACAGTTACGAACAAGATTTGAAAAACATAACTTATACGAATGCACAGCACGCCCCTTAACACGCTCCATTATCTCAAATACCCGAAGTCGATTTCTGTGCACCTTTTTGTAAAAAGGACATAGAATAACTATTTTATTTTCTTAAATTTTCCAAAAACGCCTAAGGGTAGTTTACATCCCGCCGTTGCTTGTAAATAAAGTTCTCCTATTTCCAGATTTTCCACTTGCGGGAACGCCGTTCTTATTAGATTCTCCACGATGACCGAGGAAAATCCTAACGAGTAGGTGTTTAAAATAAGAAAATGTTCCTTCGGGTCGAGCAATTGTACCACATCACGCATCATCTCCATAATATGGTCTTCAAGCTTCCACTTTTCTCCTTTGGGACCATGCCCATAGGCCGGCGGATCTAATATAATGCCCTGGTATTTATTGCCACGCTTTAATTCTCTTTTTACAAATTTAAGCGCGTCCTCTACCACCCAGCGGATATTATCCAATTCAGATAATGCTTGATTTTCATTCGCCCAAGTAACAACCTGTTTGATCGAATCAACATGTGTTGTATCTGCCCCAGCCGCTTTCGCAATTAACGATGCGCCACCTGTATAGGCAAATAAATTTAATACTTTCGGATTGGGTGTCCTAAAAGACTTGACGGATTCCGATATATAATCCCAATTCACGGCTTGTTCTGGGAATATGCCGACGTGTTTGAACGAAGTTAACCCCAAACGGAATTTAATGGATGCGTCTTTGTTTTTATAACTGACATGCCAACGGTCCTGTGTTTGGGGATTTTTCTTTACCCAGTCTCCAGAAGTTGCTGACCGACCTTTAAAACGGATATGATGTTTCTGCGTCCACTCCGTTTCCGATAAGGATTTAGGCCATACGGCTTGTGGCTCGGGTCGAATTAAAATAACTTCGCCAAATCGTTCTAATTTTTCGAAATCACCGCAATCGATCAGCTCGTAATCATTCCAGTGCTGTGGCGTAAGAAGTTGTATGTTTGTTGTTGAACTCAATTTTAACTATTAGATGTCAGATATTAAAACGTCACAAAGATAAAGATTAGATATGAGATGTTGCACTACTTAATAGAATCCCTTGCTGCTTTCATTAATGGGCTTGCAAAGACAAAATCATTCAGTTCCTGTACATCCGAACGTAGCATCTCTTCATTAGATCCATCCCAGAACTTCTGTCCTTGATACAAAAACAGAATATAATCCCCTATTCCCATCACCGAGTTCATATCGTGTGTTACGACTAATGTCGTACACTGATATTCTTCCGTTAGCTCTTGAATCAGTTCATCTATCAATATGGCGGTCGCCGGATCGAGACCGGAGTTAGGTTCGTCACAGAACAAGTATTTAGGGCTCATGCTAATTGCTCTCGCAATCCCCACTCTCTTTTTCATTCCTCCAGAAAGTTCGGATGGATATAATTTATTGACATTCTTCAGGTTGACGCGATCAAGACAGAAATTGGCCCGTTCTATTTTCTCTGCTTGACTCATATCGGTAAACATGTTCAACGTGAAAATAATATTCTGTTCGACCGTCATGGAATCGAACAAAGCGGAGTTCTGAAACAGCATACCGAGATTCCGGCGGATGGGTATACGTTCTTCGAAGTCCATTTCCGTAAACTCCTGTTGATCGAAAAACACCTTGCCTTGGTCGGGATCATGCAGGCCGACAATGCATTTCAATAACGTACTTTTGCCGGAACCCGACCCTCCGATAATTAAATTCACTTTACCGGGTTCGAAAATGGCGTCAATTCCTTTTAGTACCTCGTTGTTACCGAATGATTTATATATATTCTGAATCTCAATCATAAATTTATTGTTGCACAGGGATTTTTTGGACCCTCGGGTTATAGCATCAACGCAGTAATGATGTAATCACAAACCAAAATTGCGATACAGCCAATAACTACTGCTTTTGTTCCAGCCTGCCCCACCTCTAATGCACCACCCCTGACATAAAAACCTTTGTACGCAGGAACAGATGTGATAATAAACCCATAAATGATAGCTTTTACTATTGCTACGGTCACAGTAAAACCATTAAAACCTTCTTGTATACCTTGTATATAGTCCGAGGGGGCGACGGCCCCGGATAAACTGCCTCCTATTAGCCCGCCGGTAATAGCACAGAAAATAGCAATGATGACCAATACAGGTACCATGATAACACCAGCGATAATCTTGGGCAAAATCAAGAACCCGGGTGCATTTATTCCCATGATCTCCAGCGCATCTATTTGTTCTGTCACACGCATCGAGCCTATTTGCGAAGAAATGGCCGAACCAACTTTCCCCATCAATACCAGCCCCGAAATGGTGGGGCCTAGTTCTAAAATATTAGAGTCTCGGTTGATCTGCCCGATGACAGCGGTTGGAATAAGATCCGACACCAGCTGAAAGGCGATCTGTAATGTCATAACCGCACCAATAAAGGTAGAAATAATTAAAATTAAGCTCAAGGAGCCTATGCCTATTTCGTTCATTTCATGAAAAATCTCTTTTAAATATATCTTCCATTTTTCAGGTTTTTTGAAGACCTTTCTCAACAACAGGATATAGGAGCCAAAATGATGAAATATCATAGAATAATCGACCTTTCGTTAAATACTATTGCAATATACACAATTGCGTGGAAGAAATTTCACCGATAGAACGGTTTATTTCACCGAACCTATTAACAATATAACCTAAAAGTAGTTTAGTAAAAAAATCGTAACTTGTAGTTTTGAGCTGTTATATTTACAGAAGTATGGAGAATAAGATTACATCCGGCATTTGGTTTGTCTTTATAGGACTGGTTCTGCTATTGCATAACCTAGACATTCTACATTTTAACTTTTGGGCTACAATTAAATATTGGCCTTTACTTATTATTATTGTTGGAATCAACTTAATCGCTCAAAATAAGGCATTTGGAAACTATATTAAAATCGGTTGCAATGTCCTGTTTTTAGGATGGATTTTCTATGTTGGCCTAACTGCTCCTAAAACAGACTGGTCAGAACAACTCTTTAACGGAAAAAACATCAGCATAGACAACGTCAATGACGATGAACCTTTATTGAACGCTGTGCATACGCCATTTGATCCGACAGTGAAAGAGTCAACCTTGGAATTTAACGGCGGAGCTGGAAAATTTGAAATGACGGTAGAAACGGGCACTAATCTGGTTTCGGCCAGAGCAAAGACAGACGACATGGGCATGAACATCAAAACAAAGCAGGAAGGAGATAAACAAACTGTTGTTATCAATGCCAAGCCGATCACTTCTAAGAATAAGAATAAAACGAATAATGTCCTGATTGGGTTGAATCCCGAAGTAAATTGGCATTTGATTTTAAATTATGGTGCGGCAAATTTTAAAGGTGATTTATCCTCGTTGCGGTTTAAAACGTTGGAAGTAAACACGGGAGCAAGCACCATGGATCTCACGTTAGGCGAACCAACAATCGGCATATCTAAAATTGATGTTGCTACCGGCGCGTCAAAAATCCATTTCCGCATCCCAAAGGACGCTGCCGTTAAAGTTGAATATACTTCTATTTTATCGAAAAATTCTTTTGAGGGCTTTGAAACCAGCGAAAACGGTATCGCAAAAACGGCAAATTATGAGAACGCAGAAAACAAATTTGATATCGAATTGGAAGGAGCCGCGAATAATTTCACTATAACTCGATACTAGAGACGGAATGGCGCATTTGCACAATCCCTCCCTTAACCTTCCAGGTCGCATACAAATTTTTGAGGTTGTAGAAACCCATCCTTAGTACTACCCCTTTCCTCAAAGATTTGAAGCGACGATTTTTATGAACAAGTGTTTGTTTTGGTGTCCATGAACTCACTTTGTTCGGTTTTGGTTCTTTTTTGAGGAAAAAAAGAACATAAAAGCATTAACTTTGTATCCAGGTATGGACACAACGAACACAATCATTTTACCCGGAGGATATTGTAATTCCAAAACAACTTATAGTCGGTTTTTGACACGAGAAGTAAGCGTGGGCGATGTTCCTATGGGAGGAAACCATCCTATTCGCATCCAAAGTATGACCACGGTCGACACCATGAATACATTGGGGTCTGTAGAACAGACTATCCGCATGGTAGATGCCGGTTGTGAATATGTACGAATTACAGCACCGAGCATCAAAGAGGCTGAAAACCTGGCCAACATTAAAAAAGAGCTGAAAATACGAGGCTATCGTGTCCCTTTGGTGGCGGATATTCATTTTACGCCCAATGCAGCAGAAGTAGCGGCGCGTATCGTGGAGAAAGTGCGTATCAACCCCGGTAATTATGCCGACAAAAAGAAATTTGACCAGTTAGAATATACCGATGCGGCCTACCAAGATGAATTGGAACGTATCTATAAAAAGTTTGCGCCTTTGGTTAAAATATGTCAAGAGTACGGTACTGCGCTGCGTATTGGCACTAACCACGGTTCGCTTTCTGACCGTATTATGGGTAGATACGGCGATACCCCTGAGGGTATGGTAGAATCTGCACTAGAATTTATACGTATTTGCGAAGACTTACGATATTACAACCTCGTCGTATCCATGAAATCCTCTAATCCGCAGGTAATGGTACGAGCCTATCGCTTGTTGGTCCAAAAAATGGTTGCCGAGAATATGAACTATCCGCTTCACTTAGGGGTTACAGAAGCTGGAGATGGTGAGGATGGGCGAATCAAATCTGCTGTAGGCATTGGAACATTATTGGAGGATGGGCTAGGTGATACCATACGGGTCTCGCTAACGGAAGAACCAGAAAACGAGATACCTGTTGCCCGAGCTTTAGTTAATCGTTATACGGACCGCAAAAAAAGACAGGCGTATTCCACTACACGCGAAATTATAAATCTGGCGGATCATACAAATGTCAGCCCTTATGAGGCAATGGAAGTCAACACATTTATCGGGGGCTCCTTGGTTCCACGTGTAGTTGTGGATATCTCCCGCGAGAATTTAAAAGACCCGTTCGTATTGACAGCTGTGGGTTATCGATACGACGCACTCAACGATAAATACCACATGGGTGATCAGTCGGTAGATTTTGTTTATCTCGGCTCCCAACTACCATCGTTTACGCTTCCGGGAAACCTCAAAGTACTATATGATTATGAAGTTTGGAAAAATTTAAAAGATAAAGCTAATAAACACCCTGTCTATTCATTGAAAGGCTATCAAGACGCTGTGGTGTTCGATTCTTCCTTAAATCTGATCACATTGACAAACGATGACCTCGACGGGACATATTTTGCAGATTTACAAATAGACAGCACCGTTGTCTTTATTTTAGAAACTAATCAGCCCCATGGAATGGCAGACCAACGGCAGTTCTTCAACAACCTGCAAGCAATCGGTGTCAATAATCCCGTGATCATCAAGCGGAGTTATCCCGTGGAGGAATTTTCTGGACCCGTCGGAGAGATTATGGATCCTGAAGAGCCGATCTCTAAGATTCAGCTATATACTGCTACGGATATGGGTGCTTTATTGATCGACGGGTTGGGGTCAGGAATCTGGATAGATTCGCCCGCTACTCCCTTGGATAAGCTGGCTTCACTATCCTTCGGAATTTTGCAAGCAACTCGTTCCCGCATTTCGAAAACGGAATATATATCTTGCCCAAGTTGTGGACGGACGCTCTTCGATTTACAAGAAACAACACAAATGATCAGAAGCCGTACCAACCATTTAAAAGGTTTGAAAATCGGTATTATGGGCTGTATTGTAAACGGCCCCGGCGAAATGGCCGACGCAGATTACGGCTATGTAGGGGCTGGGCCTGACAAGATAACGCTCTATAGAGGCAAGGAAGTCGTTAAGAGAAATGTGAGCGCGGCCAATGCTTTAGATGAGTTGATAGAGATTATCAAAAACGACGGGTTGTGGATAGATGAGGGTGAGTATAGCCTTTGATGTTATCTTACGGAAATACGTTTGACTACGGTTTCGGAACCAGAAGTTACCCGCACAAAATAGAAGCCAGTCGTGAGTTTTCCATCCGTATCGAAGGACAAACTTTGTAGGCCTGCATCCAATCGCCCATTCATTAAGTTCAAAACCTCGTTTCCTAAAGCATCCATTACTTTAATAACGACAGTATTTTGTTCACTGAGCGTAAAATTTAAGGTGATCTGTTCTGCAACAGGGTTATAAAAAACCTTTACATTATTGATCAGTTTCTCACTCTCCTGATCGATGGCATCCATGGAAAACTTAGATACAGCATAGGACGCTGTATGTGTTTTTCCTAAGACAGAATGGACGTTCATAGCGTTCCCTATGCTAAGCATCGCTATGCTTGCGAGAGTAAATAATGCTATTTTTTTCCTTAATCCTGTCATGTTAAATGTTCATCAGTAAGTAGTGTAAAGGTGATATATAACAAAGTTAATTTTTTTGACCTACAGTTCGATACTTTTTCTGTCTTTTTTTCGCCCTTTAACAATTTTTAACAAGATTATACGTTGTCGTTTCTTTCAGGTACCATTACAACTTGTTAGTCGCCAGAAAACAGCCCATAATACTCATAAATTTCGTACCTTTACATTTCAAATAAATTACATTTCATGTCGCATAAAGCAGGATTCGTCAGTATCATCGGAAAACCCAATGCGGGAAAATCCACCTTAATGAACGCGTTGGTAGGTGAAAAAATGTCTATCATTACACCTAAAGCACAAACGACGCGACATCGGATTATGGGGATTGTGAATGATGAAGATCACCAGATTATATTTTCGGACACGCCCGGGGTTATTAAGCCAAACTATTCTTTACAGGAATCCATGATGAATTCTGTACAGGGATCCTTGATCGATGCAGATGTAATTCTATTTGTGACAGATATTCATGAGCGGTTCGACGAAAGCGATGTAATCGAAAGATTGCATAAAACCAATTCTCCGGTGGCTGTGCTTATCAACAAGATTGATAAGTCATCAGAAGAAGAAGTCCGGAGCAAAATAGCATTCTGGCAGGAGAAACTAAATCCTGATGCTGTTTTTGCGGTTTCTGCTTTGCTCAATCATGGCGTAGCAGGAATCATGGAATATATTAAAGAGAAACTGCCGATCCACCCACCCTATTACGAAAAGGATGAGCTAACCGATAAAAGCCTTCGTTTCTTTGTCTCTGAAATGATCCGCGAAAAGATTTTTAAGCTATACGATAAGGAAATCCCGTACAGCACAGAAGTGATCGTGACGTCTTATAAAGAAGAAGAAAACATTACGCGAATTGCCGGTGAAATTATTGTAGAACGCGACTCTCAAAAAAACATCCTTATTGGAAAAGCCGGATCAATGATTAAAAAAGTAGGTACGTACGCCCGGCAGGATATCGAAGAGTTTATCGGCCAAAAGGTATTTTTGGAACTTTTTGTTAAAGTGATTCCCGATTGGCGCCGCAAAAAGAATTACCTTAAAAAATTTGGATATGATGACTAGGCATGAAAGTATTCGCGGAGCGCGATAACCTGTTTCCGGGTAAGCACCGTACTGAGTTCTTCATCAGACGCTTCTTTCACACGTTTGGCTGATTTAAAGGCCTTCAAAAGTTTTTCTACGGAAGTCTTCCCTATTCCAGGGATTCGTTCCAGCTCGGAAACAAATGTTTTTTTACTGCGCTGATTACGGTGAAAGGTAATCCCAAAACGATGCGCCTCGTCCCGTAAATGCTGAATGATTTTTAATGTTTCCGATTTCTTATCGAGATACAGTGGATATTGATCCCCGGGGTAATATATCTCTTCCAAACGCTTGGCAATACCGATGATGGTCACTTTATTCGCTATTCCTAACAGCTTCAAACTTTTCACAGCTGCCCCTAGCTGTCCTTTTCCGCCGTCAATCACGATCAACTGAGGGAGCTGTTGGTCTTCATCCAACAATCTTCTATAACGTCGAAAAACCGCTTCTTCCATCGTCGCAAAATCATTTGGTCCGACCACGGTCTTGACGTTGAAATGTCGATAGTCTTTTTTTGCGGGTTTCGCATCCTTGAAAACCACCACCGCTGATACAGGGAAGCTCCCCTGTATATTGGAGTTATCAAAACATTCGATATGCCTCGGAAGCACATTCAACCGTAAATCTTTTTGCATCTGCTTTAGAATGCGTTCTGTTTTCACTTCTGGATTCAACTTCTCGTATTGTAACATACGCTCCTTTTTGAAATAAGCGACATTTTTACGAGACAATTCCAACAGATTTTTCTTTTCCCCCGCCTTGGGTACTGTAAATTTCAGGGCGATATCTCCTTCGATATGTATATCGAAGGGTACGATGATTTCTTTGGACGTGCTTTTAAAACGCTCTCTAAACTCTGGAATTGCCAACGTTAACAGTTCCTCCTCGGACTCGTCTAAACGCTTCTTCATCTCTAACGTTTGGGTTTGGATGACAACCCCATGTGCCACTTTTAGATAGTTTACAAAGGCGTAATTATCCTCCGATGCGATATTAAATACGTCTACATTGGTTATCGACGAGCTGACAACGGTAGATTTGCTTTGATAATTAGAAAGCTTTTCTAATTTCGTCTTGACCTTATGCGCAGCTTCAAAATCCAACGCCGTCACCGCATCGTTTATCTGCATTTTCAAACGATTTGTAACGACAGCGATCTTGCCGTTTAAAATATTTTTTATATCAGCAAGGTTCTGATCATAGTCTTCTTCAGATTGATACCCCTCACATGGACCCTTGCAGTTGCCTATCTGATATTCTAGACAAATTTTGTATTTGCCTTTTGCTATGTTTTCGGGAGACAAGTTTAGGTTACAGGTACGTAAAGGAAAAAGTTCACGAATCATATCCAAAATGATATGCATCATCCCGACCGAAGCGTACGGTCCATAATAACGTGATCCGTCTCGAATATACTTTCGTGTCCAAAAAACACGGGGAAAATGTTCGTTCTTAATAACAATCCATGGGTATGTTTTGTCATCCTTCAGCATCACATTGTAACGAGGTTTGTGCTTCTTAATGAGATTATTCTCCAGAAGCCACGCATCGATCTCGGTATCAACGATTGTAAATGCAATACGATTTATTTTCCGTACTAATACACGGGTTTTACTATTAAGTTGGTGTTCGTTTATGAAATAAGAACCTACTCGATTGCGTAAATCCTTAGCCTTCCCCACATAGATGAGTTCATTATTTTTATCAAAATACTGGTAAACACCTGGTTTATGGGGTATTTTCTTTAACTCTTCTTTGTAATCGAATACACTCATATCATAAAAAATGCCGGACAACAAATTTCGTTAAAATCCGCTGTTCGGCGTTTATAAATCTAAATAACCCGCGCGAAATATTTAGAATCCCAATCGATCGTCATCTAAAACGTCCTCGTTGGATGGGACCCCATAGAACTCTCGATATTGACTACAGTCAATTTCACGCGTCAATCCCCCCGGTGGAAGCGGGAAATCCTCTTGGGTGTAATGTAAATTCTTGTTTCCATAAACCTTCTTCATATACAATCCAAATATAGGAAGCGCGGCTTGTGCTCCTTGTCCAGATGCCATGCTATAAAAACGGATGCCACGATCTTCTGCACCAGTCCAAACGCCCGTCACCAGTTCTGGAGTGATACCGATAAACCAGGCATCGGAGTTATCATTTGTAGTACCCGTTTTACCTCCGATTGGATTTTTGAACCCACCGAACTCTGCTCGTCTTAGACGAGAACCTGTACCGCCGTCAACAACACCTTTCAACATATCTACCATAATGTAGGCCGATTCGCTGTTCAAAGCCTTAACTACTGTTGGCGTTTTTTCATAGATAGGTGTACCGTTTTGATCCTCGACACGTAAGATCATAGTAGGCTCGATCCACGTGCCGTGATTGACAAATGCAGCATAAGCGCCCACCATATCATACACAGACGCTTCATAAGCTCCTAATGCAATGGACGGATAATTCGGAACGTTAGCGGTAATGCCCATACGTTTAGTCAATGAAGCAACCGTCGCAGGAGTCACTTCGTTTATAACATAGGCAGAAGCAAAGTTCTGCGAATACTTTAACGCATTTTTTAAGGTTATCGGGTCGCCTCCTTGTACTGTTCCACGAGGTGTCCAGTTACCATAGGTACGGGAATGGTTGGGCACAGGAAAACAAGGCGAGTATCCGTTATCAATCGCAGCAGCATACGTAAATGGTTTCGCTGTTGAGCCTACTTGCCTTTGTGCTAGCTTTACATGATCAAATTTAAAATGTTCAAAACTAGTTCCCCCGACCCAAGCTTTGATGTGACCTGTTTTTGGCTCCATGGACATTACGGCGTTCCGCAAGAAAAGCTTATTGTACCGGATGGAATCCATCGGAGTCATAACCGTATCTACATTTCCCTTGTAGGTAAACAAAGTCATCGGCACTTTCTTGTCGAACTCTTTCCGAATTTCCTCTTCCGACATACCTGTCTCTTTCAATACACGATAACGGTCGGAACGACGCATACCCGATATTAACAGCTGGGCATTTGTTCCCTTGAACGGGTCGGAATTCCGAAATTGTCTATCAAAATCCCGTTGTAATTTCTCCATCCATTCGCGTTGCGCTTCTTCTGCATATCGCTGCATGGTATAGTTGATCGGCGTATAAACTTTCAGTCCGTCACGGTCCAGATCATAAGGAGTCCCATCTGGCTTAGTAATGGACAAACGTTTAAATTCCTTTTTTAATTCCTGTTTTAATACAGCGCGGAAATAAGGAGCCATACCCTCTCCATAATTAGCTATACGAAGTTTCAAATCCAATGGTTGTTCTTTGGCTTGCTGCCCTTCCTCCCTTGTCAGAAAATTCTGATCGATCATATTATTCAACACGGTATTCCGCCGGTTCATGGAATTCTCCGGAAATCGTACTGGCGAATAGATATAGGTTCCTTTCAACATTCCGACTAATGTCGCCGCTTGTTCAGGGGTCAACTGATCAGGGGTCGTATCAAAGTACGTTCTAGCCGCCGATTTAATACCGAATGTATTGTAAGCTCCAAAATCGACGGTATTGAAATACATCGTAATAATTTCTTCTTTGGTATAACTCCTTTCCAAACGAACAGCGGTAATCCACTCTTGGAATTTCTGCATGATACGCTTGAAGGTATTACGCTCTCTCCGCTCAGAGAAAAGATTTAGAGCTAATTGTTGGGTAATCGTACTCCCCCCTTGTTTTCTATTTAGTAGTGTCGTGTAGATTGCCGAGGTTACCGTCCGGGAATAATCGATACCGGAATGGTCGTAAAAACGTTTGTCTTCTGTCGAGACCAAAGCGTGGACCAAGTGAGGAGACAACTCGCTATATTTTACATTGGAGCGGTTGTGTTTGTAATATCTACCCAATACCTGGAGATCATCCGTCAATATTTCAGAAGCCAAATTGCTCTTTGGGTTTTCCAGTTCCTCAAAGGATGGTAATTTCCCGAATACTCCCAAACGCACACTTACGAGGAAAAGTGCTCCAAGAACAACTATACCACATAATATCGTCCAAAAATTTCTGGTATATCGTTTGATATCTATGTCTGTCAATTTCTGCTTTGATTCTCTCTTCATTGCACCTATGATACGGTTTTAGTACAAAGTTAACATTCTCGTCTTAATAAGTTTTAAAAAAGTTAGAACGACATCATATTAAACTTCGACATTTAGCCAAATTACTTATTTTATAACGGACGATTTTAGACTAGCTATATGATAGCGAGTTATACAACCTAGGATTTCTCGATAAGACAAACGGCGTAGGCGACAACGCCTTCTTGACGCCCTATAAAGCCCATCGTTTCATTGGTGGTGGCTTTGATAGAGACGTCGTCCACATCAATGCCTGCGGCTTGAGCGATATTCTCTTTCATGGCTGGGATATACGGCTTAATCTTCGGAGCTTCCAGACACAGCATACCATCAATATTACCTAAAGTATATCCCTTTTCTTTTAGAAGCTTTACGCATTTTTCCAACAGCAATAGGCTGCTGACGCCTCTCCATTTAGGATCCGTGTTCGGAAAGTGAAAGCCGATATCTTCTAGGTTTGCTGCTCCAAGAATGGCATCACAAATTGCGTGTACTAAGACGTCCGCATCTGAATGTCCAAATGCACCTGCATGGTGTTCCAATTGCACTCCTCCGATTACAAACGGATGCCCTTCTTTCATTTGATGGACATCAAAACCAAATCCTACCTTTATCTTCATCATAGTACGAAGTTACTCCTTTCTTTTCCCCGACGAAAAAAAAGAGCATACAAAAATTTATTTGCTACTTTTGACCTATCATCGGTTTGGCAAAAACTTTAAAATTTATAGGAAGCAACAGGTTACTATTTGAATAAAAAGGTATTAATAAGTGAGTAAGGAAAAAAGCGATATACAGATTGATTCCGAAATCATTAACGGCATCAGGGAAGGAGATAACCTTGCTATCCAGCAATTATATCAAATACATTTTCCGCCCATTGCCCATATGATCATAAACAATCGTGGCAGCAGAGAGGAAGCACAGGATATTTTCCAAGAAACAGTGATGGTGCTTTATAACAAAATTGTTGATAATGATTTTGTTTTGAGCAGCAAATTACAAACATTCTTGTATGCAGTTGCAAAACGGCTATGGCTAAAACACCTTACTCGTGGCGAAGCGAAATATCGTAAAGATTCGATAGACGACTATGGAGAATCGCTAACGGCTGAAGAAGCGATCGACGATCATGAGAGTAAAGAAGCCAATCTTGTCCAAATGGAAGATGCATTAAATGGATTAGGAGAACCGTGTAAAACGATCCTATACGATTTTTATATACAGGGACAATCAATGGCAGCTATTTGTGAGAAATTTGGTTACACGAACGCCGATAATGCGAAGACGCAAAAATATAAGTGTCTTCAACGTTTAAAAAAGATATTTTTCAAAAAGTAGTTACAATTAAATTGGCATGAAAGGCTTAAATCAACAGGAGTTTATAACGTGGGCGGATAACTATCTTCGGGGGGAGCTTTCCCGTGAAGATCAATTGCTGTTTGAGGCATATTGTGCGGAGAATCCTGGAAAGGCAGAACTTTTCGCACAACACAAAGCTTTTTTAACCACGATGGTGAAAGCGGAATCACGATCAAGTTTTAAGCGAAAATTACAACGTGTTGCACGAGATTACGACAAGGCGCATGCATCAAAACCGGCGACTAAGGTTATCAGTATATGGGATAGGTTAAAACTTAACGCGGCTGTGGCAGCTGCGATCGCCATTGTCTCGGTATTCTCTACGTTGTGGCTGACGGGGTATTATAAGAACCTAAAGAAAACAACGTCAGATTACAGTGCTCTACGAAGGGATATGAACACTGTAAAGCGTAATGTAAACGCACAGAATGCGGCTATTCGGAACATCCACAACAGCAAAGACGACGTTAAAGAAACGATGCATTACGGTGCGACAGGATTCATGATTACGAAAAATGGTTATGTGGTCACGAATTACCATGTTATCACCGGAGCTGACTCGGTACATCTACAAAACCATAAGGGGGAATCTTTTAAAGCAGACATTGTGTTTACCAATCCGGAAAAGGATCTGGCCATCTTGCATATTAACGACTCTACCTTTAAATCGACCAGGAGCATCCCCTATACTTTTAAAAGACAGGATGCTGATATCGGAGAAGACGTTTATACGATTGGTTTCCCTAGGGATGAAGCGGTATACGGACAGGGGTATCTCAGCTCTTCCACTGGATACGCCGGCGATACGCTTGCTTATCAGATATCAATCCCTGTAAATCCGGGTAACAGCGGTGGCCCTTTATTAGATAAAGAGGGGAATGTAATTGGGATTATCAGCGGAAAACAGAAGGGAATAGACGGTGCAGCTTTTGCAATCAAGACAAAAGCACTAATGGAAACGCTGAACAGCATCCCAGCCGACTCTCTTAAAGGTAAAAACGTGATTCTTAACAACAAAAACTTGTTATACAATTTGTCGCGAACCGACCAGATTAAAAAGTTACAGGATTACGTGTATATCGTGAAAGTCTACTAAAGAAAAGGAGGCTGTCTCAAAAGTAATTTTTGAGCAGCCTTTTTTTATTTTCTACTATTCTCCACATTATTTCTATTTTTTGTTGATATTTTATTCATCTATCCTGTTGTATATCAGCGTTCTGATCCCTATCT